>CAUPWH010000001.1:0-564645 GCA_963515045.1 uncultured Candidatus Saccharibacteria bacterium
GCATACTTATTTATACAATCATAATCAGCCACAATCACCCGCGGCAAACCCAGCAGCCATGACGCAGCCAGCAGCTCTTTATCTGCACCCTCCCCGATAAACGTACAATCATTATCCGGACAAAACGTATTGTGAAAGTCAAGAACAATATCATATTCCTTGCATATTTCCAGTAGCTCAATCGGGCGCTGCTGCTCGTATATGCCGCTTGATTTCACGCCAGGAAATGACCGGTTCAAATCTTGCTTGACGAAACGCTTATTTCTTTTTATGGCTTCCTTATTCGCCAGTACGCTGTCAATATTTTCCAGCGGATTTTCCTGCAAACTCTTGACCAGATCAATGCCCAGCATTTCATTCCCGTGCATGCCGCCAATTACTAATATTTTCATATTCTTATCCTCCTTATATATTATTTTTTACCGAGATAAATCAATTGATACAAAATTTCGCCAATCAGGAATATCAGATTTGGCTTTATCAATGGTCGCATCATCGCCAAAGTCTCTCATGGCTGCGCGCGTCATCGCTGGCGCAATAGTCCGATAAGCCACCTTCGTCTGATCTAGACGGTTAGAAAATCCGTATACCATTGGACGAAAATTCGCTAGATTGTTGCGTCTCGAGATCTGGCGATCAGCAAAAACTTCGTCCAGCCATAATATCTCTGGGTTAGGAGCAGCGGTTGGCGCGTACTTCCGCTTAAGCCACGCTGCCATTTCTAACGACCCAGGATATTTTTCCGCCGCAATCTGTATCGGATCAGCCGTCCAAGCAACCGCCGCCAACGCTAATCCCGCTGGTGTCTCCTCAATATACCAACACGCTCGGCGCGTCTCGCCGATAGTGTCAAATCTCTCGGTCAATTCCTGCTCTGTATATGCTTCGTCTCCAGTCGTGCTGCCGCAAGCTTGACATATATCACCAGGATTTTGACGAGAATAGCCTGACAAGCAGCCACTACATTTACTTACTTCATACCAAGGTTCTGCTGCAAAAGCTGCTTGATACGCGGGAATAATCGCGTCATACTTCTCCCTCGCCTCGTCTGGCGCAGCGAACCTGGCTGTTCTTATTTCGCTCATAAACATCTCCAAAATTAACTAGATTAACTGTCAAAAAATCAAAATGCCAGCGTCGCGCCGGCATTTGTTTGGATTTATTCGCAAACTACTCAGCGCGAGCTGGCCAAACGTGCGAATGATGCTTAAAGACGTTTTTATAACCGCCAGTGCCGTTTTGCATCCAATCGCTAATCCGAGCAACTGTACGACTGCTAAGCTTCGTTGCCGCGATGATGTCGACGTATTTTTCGCCTTTTGACAACATTTTGGCAGCTTGTAGGCGCGCGCCAACTTCGACAATCTCCTTCTGAGTCATGACATCGCGAAGAAACGCCCGCATTTCATTAGAGTCATTTATACTAGCAAGAACATCCGCCAGCTGACGTGCCTGTTTATCTTTCCAAATATCGTTCTTGCCATTCATATTTCTAGTTTACCAAAGTAAAGTAGGAATGTCAATAATTTTTGCATCGCTATCTAAAAACCTGGAATTTTACTCTCATCTCGCTTATACTTAAACCATGAAAACTTGGCAAGATGTCGCTTCTCTGTATCAGATTTATCCGCGCAGCTTCCGGGATACCAATGGCGATGGAATTGGCGATTTGAATGGCATTACCGAAAAGCTGGACTATTTGGCGTGGCTGGGCGTTGACGCGATTTGGATTTCGCCGTTTTTCCTATCGCCGATGACTGATTTTGGCTATGATGTCTCCGATTATCGAGCAATTGATCCGACATTTGGCGGACTGGACGATTTTCGGGCACTATTAGAAAAAGCCCACACCCTGGGCATCAAAGTTATGATCGACCTCGTTCCCTGCCATACATCCGACCAGCATCCATGGTTTCAGGAGGCACGGTCATCGCGCGATAACCCTAGGCGTGATTATTACGTCTGGCGTGACGGACGGGACGGCAATGAGCCAAACAATTGGCGAAGTTTATCGGGCGGCAGTTCATGGGAGCTTAACGAGCAGACCGGTCAATTCTATCTCCATTCGTTCCTGAAAACACAGCCGGATTTGAATTGGGATAATCCTGCAGTTCGCGATGAAATGAAAAACGTGGTGCGATTTTGGTTTGATATGGGCGTGGACGGCATGCGAGTTGACGCGATTTGGGGCATTTCTAAAGACCCGGAGTTTGGCAATGATTCGCCAAATCCTGATTTTCACGATGATCCTGAAGCCTACGGCGCATTCATTCACGACCACTGTAAAATGGGACCGCATTTTCAAGAATATTTGCGTGAGCTGGCATCAGTTTGCGATGAATATGACGATAAGCAGATGGTGTTTGAATTTTATCCGGACGAGAAGTTGGGCGATATTTATCAGCAGTACCACAAGGTTCTGACGGCTCATCCGAAGGCGTCGGCATTCTTTATGGAATATCGCCAAGACGAGTGGCACGCGGAACATACTGGGCAGAAAATCGAGAATTATCTGCAGGCGGCGGGCTCGGCTAAGCCGTTTTTCTGCCTCGGTAATCACGATCAGCCGCGCATTGCCTCGCGGCTCGGGACAGAGCGAGCGCGGGCACTGCATTTTCTCAACTTACTTACGCCGGGCGTCAGCGTGATGTACTATGGCGATGAGATTGGCATGACCAATGGCGAATTGACTGCTGATGACATTCAGGATAATTTTAGCTCCGCTCATTCAACCATCGACAGCCGCGATCTGGAGCGCACGCCGATGCAATGGGACGATACGCGATTCGCTGGATTCTCAGAAGTAAAACCGTGGCTACCAGTGAATAAAAACCGCGCATTTGTTAACGTTAACAGCGAAAAAAGCTCGCCCGCGTCAATGCTAAATTTACACAGAGCTTTAATAAGATTACGCCAGGAATTCCCAATTATTAAAAACGGTACACTAAATATCGTAAGCAGTACTGATACTGGTAACGGGTTTACTCTGGGCATTAAACGCGAGCTAGGCAGAGAGCGCGCTTATATTTTTATCAATTTCGCTGACGCACCGCAAAGTTTTTCCATCCCAGAAAACGGCAGAATCCTCGCCTCTACTCATCCGCAATACCTACTCCTAGGAAAAGACCGGCAAATGACAATTCCTGGTTATTGCGGAGTAATATTGATAGTTGGAAGCTAGTTTTTACGAAACAGCGTTAACACCTTCCAGCGCATAGGAAGTATCTTCCCAGCCTCGCACCTCGATAGAATCGACGCCCATTTGCTTGACTGGAAAATCATTACCGCCTTCTTGCAATTTGTCGCCAAAGAATAGCGCCTCTTCCTTTGACCAATCGTTCAACTCAAGCAGCTTACCAATACCATAGGCTTTATCAATTCCTGGCAGTGTAATATCAGTGCTGGTCGTACCGCCAATCCTCACCTCAAGACCAGGCAACTTCTCTGCCACTTTATCGCGATATACCGGACGGACATCCTTGTACTTTTCCGCCCAGGCATACTTATCCTCTGGAGTCGCCTGCTGCCCCAATGCCGACATGGTAATCTGGCTGTGGCGATCCTCAATAATTTCACCCGCAGGATTATCACACCAAATACCCATCTCCCTGGCAACTTCCTCCAGCACCGTAGTTATCTGAGTTTTTTGTTCATCAGACAGATCGTTCGCATATTGAATCTTCCATTCATTATCAGCAGCATCAAATCGATAATACCTCGTACCGCAAGTCGGCATTGCATGGAATCTTTGGAGCAATTCAGGCTGAACATTAAGCCGATCAATCACCTGCTTTTTAATCTGCTGGAATGTGCCGCCCGTAATGACGCACACATCATAATTTTCAAGCAACTGGCTGAGAATACCAGCCATGCGATCACTAATTGGTGACTTGGTAATGGCTAGTGTGTCGTCCAGGTCAAACCCGATAATTTTTTTCACTCTTCGTCTCCCTCCATAATTAATACAAATGTATTTTTACCTTTTTTCAACAGCGATGTGGTGTTCACGGCTTGGTCTTCAGTTATTTTTTCGCCGTTGAGGCTGATGGCGCCAGATTTTAACAAGCGCTTTGCTTCGCCGTTGGAGCTGACCGCGCCGGAGACCACCAGTGCTTCAATCACGCCGACGCCAACATCAACGCGCGGAATCTCTTTAGCTAAAGCATCCAAATCGTCGTCTGACAATTGCCGGAAATCGCCGCCGCCAAACAATACCTCCGTCACCCGCTCCACTGATTCGCGCCTATTGACGCCATGGACGATGTCGGTGACTTCGCGAGCCAGAACTTTCTGCGCCGAGCGCGCACCTGGATTAACCGCATGGTTTTCGGCAATAGCTTCAATCGATTCGCGGTCTAGCGTAGTGTACATCTTCATATAGTCGATCACGCCATCATCATCAACGTTCAGCCAGAATTGATAGAATTTGTAAACGCTGGTTTTATTTTCATCAAGCCAAATTGCACCGCCCTCAGACTTGCCAAACTTACGGCCAGTTGCTTTGTTGATAACCAACGGCACTGAGTAAACGTGAGCTTCGCTGCCCTCTAATTTACGGATAAGACTAACGCCAGTCGTCGAGTTTCCCCACTGATCAGCACCGCATACCTGCAGCGTAACACCGTACTCTCGGAATAAGTGTAAGAAGTCATAACCCTGCATTAACGAGTAGCTAAATTCAGCATAGCTAATACCACTGCCACCCTCGCCGATGCGCGCTTGGACAAACTCGCGATCAAGCAGCTGCGTCATTGACATATATTTACCAACTTTATATAAGAAATCGATGTAGTTTATATTACGGAACCAATCAGCATTATTAACCAGATGAAAATCACGCCCCTCAAAAACGCGCCTGTACTGCGCCGAAATACATTCCACATTATGCGCCACCGTATCAGCATTGCGAATTTCACGCTCGTCTTTCCTGCCGTCCGGATCGCCGATCATGCCAGTCGCCCCGCCTACCAGCAGATAAGCTTCATGGCCATATTCCATAAATAGCCGCACCATCATTGCTGCTGCTAAATTACCAATCTGCATACTATCAGCGCTTGGGTCAACGCCAAAATAGAATTTGCGCGGCGTATCAACTTTGCTAATATCGTCAAATGTCATTTGATTGACAAATCCGCGCCACTGTAATTCCTCTGATAACTTCATATCACTCCTTTTCTAATAATTAGTATAGCAATTTTATGATTGAAGCGAAACATAGGCGTGATATAATAGGATTGTGAAGAGGAAAACGACTACTAGCGCCGCTGGACACGGCTCGGACAATAAGAAATCTCCGGCAAAACGGATGAATGTATACGCTAATTTGGCGCAAAAACGCCGGACAAAAAAAGATAAAAAATCCCGCGAGCGCGCTGAGTATTTAGCGACGCTGCCAAAACACCCCGTCAAGAGATTTTTCTACCGGCTTCATCCGAAACGGGTCGCTAAGTATTGGTTTTCTAAGCGCGGCGCGTTGATGGCGTTGAAAATCCTCGGCGTTAGCGTACTGGCAGCACTCTTGCTAATTGGCGGCTTGTTCGCCTACTTCCGCAAGGACTTGGACAGAATTCGGCCGGGCGAACTTGCCAAGCGCGTCCAAACTACAGTCACTAAATATTACGACCGTAATAACGTGTTGTTATGGGAAGATAAAGGAACCGGTAATTATCATCTGGTAGTTGAATCAAATCAGATTAGCGATTATCTTAAAAAAGCAACGGTAGCGATTGAGGATAGAGATTTTTACAAACACCACGGTATCAGCATCTCTGGATTGATGCGCGCCACGTTCAGCACAGCATCCGGCCGGCAGGTGCAAGGCGGCTCGACATTGACGCAGCAGCTAGTTAAGCAGGTATTTTTCCCGCCAGAAGAAGCAACTAAACGCGGCTTGAGCGGCATCCCTCGCAAGATTAAAGAGATCATCCTGGCTGTTGAAGTTGAGCGGATGTACAATAAAGATCAGATTTTGTCGCTTTATCTTAACGAGTCGCCGTATGGCGGACGCAGAAACGGCGCTGAATCGGCAGCCCAGACATACTTTGGTAAAAAAGCTAAGGATTTGACGCTAGCAGAGGCGGCTTTGATCGCTAGTATCCCGCAAAATCCGCCTTTTTACAATCCATACAACACAGCCGGAAATAAAGCGCTTATCGCTCGCCAGCACACTGTCCTAGACTATATGGCCGAACAAGGGTTTATTTCAAGCAACGAAGCCAAAGAAGCCAAAGCCATTGACATTATCAGCACAATCAAACCGCAAACCGAGCAGCTAGAAGGTATTAAGGCGCCGCATTTCATACTAATGGTCAGAAATAGGCTCAGTAAAGAACTCGGCGAGGCAGTTGTGGGCCGCGGCGGCCTGACAGTGAAAACAACGCTGGATTGGCGTATCCAAGAGAAGCTTGAAACTGACATGAAAAATTTTTTTGCAACAGGGCGGCCGGATTCGGTAAGGATCAGTAACGGCGCTGCGACAATTGAAGATGTGCAAACTGGCCAGATTGTAGCATTGGTCGGCAGCCGCGATTTCAACTACGGCGGATTTGGCCAGGATAATGCAGCAGCGTCGTATATTCAGCCTGGATCAACCATAAAGTCGCTAGTGTTTGCGCAGTTATTTGATGTTCACGGCGGTAACCAGCCAACATTTGGCAGCGGCTCAGTCTTAAGCGATGAAAATATTGACAAATTGTATGGCGCACAATTAAGAAACTGGGATAATAAGTTTATGGGCGGTATTACTATCCGCAAAGCTTTATCGTATTCCAGAAATATCCCGGCGATTAAGGCAGCTTATGTTGTCGGCAATGGTTCAGCCCAGCCTGTTGTTGAAGGTATCCGCCGAATGGGCGACACCAACTATTGCCGCCAGGAAGAAAACGCGGGCGGTTATGGACTAGGTGCAGCGATCGGCGCCTGCGGCACGAAGCAAACCGAGCTAGTCAACGGCTACGGTACATTAGCGCGCCTGGGCGTACAAAAAGATAGTTCCAGTATTATAGAGGTAAAAAACAATCAGGGCGAGACTCTTAAAAAGTGGAAAGATAGCAGCAAGCGAGCCGTAGATGCCCAATCAGCATACATAGTTAATGACATCCTGTCAGATAGAACAGTTGGCCTGCATGGTTACATGGGCGTTCCTGGCGTAAGAACATCCGCCAAAACTGGTACATCCGACAAAGGATCGCAACCAAAGGACTTGTGGATTGTCAACTACAGTCCGGCGCTGGTCATGGGTATATGGCTCGGCAACTCCGACACTAGCGTCATCGGCACTTCAGCATCAAACTATGCCATGCCGGTAGTCAGGAGTGTTATGTCATTCGCCCATACCGAAGTTTACGCCAAAGATGGCAGATGGAAACCTGGTCAATGGTATGAACGTCCAAACGGTATCCAGCAAGTCGGCAGCGAATTATATCCGTCATGGTGGAATAAGAAACACAATAACTCATCGCAAAAAATGACATTTGATAAAGTGTCAAAGAAGAAAGCGACTAACTGTACGCCAGACGGCGCAAAAGAGGAGATCGACGTCGTTCGAACTACCGACCCTCTTACTAAAAAAGAGTCATTCTCGGTTCCGGCAGGATACGACGCCAATGCTGAAGATGATTTCCACAAATGCAGCGACACTAAACCGCAAATCAGCTCAATTTCCGTAAGTAATAGCGGTAACAAATATACTATCAGCGCTAACGTATCATCCGGAACCCACAGCCTGGCATCGATCGAAATAGCCGTTGACGGGAAAACGATTAAAAACGCCAGTATTAGTTCCGGCGGCACACAAAGCGAGACAGTAACTATTGATAGCGCTGGCAGCCACAGCGTAACGGTAACCGTTAGAGATTCGGCATATTATACTGCCACATCCAGCAGCAACTTCCAGTCGTCGTCAGGATCAAGCTCGGGCGATGATTAAAAGCATTCGAGATATAAACTAGGCGCTTTTTTACCTTTTGTCCTAACCGCGACAGGAATACTGAAAATTAAAAACCTGGTTTATGATTTAATTCCAAACCAGGTTTTCTCTATACCTACTGCTATTTATTGACTATTCGCCAAATCAACCAAATCGGCCTCATGCTGGGCTGGAGTCTTACTTTTGGCAGATGAACGTTTTTTTACAGTACTTGAGTTTGCTTTCGTAGTTTTGCGCGGCTGCGATTGCTGCGGACGGCGACCGGTTGAACGCGACTTCATTGCCATGGCTGAAGAAACCGCCGGATGCGAATTATTACTTGCCTTTGTGCGCGAAGCAGTTTTCGGCTCGACAACAAGCTTGGCAAACATCATCTTGCCAGCATCAGTTTGCAGACTGCGAATAATCTCCACTCTTTTTTCCTGGCCGATAAATTTTTTAGCCTGCTCAACTACTACCATAGTGCCATCATGTAAGTAGCCGACTGCTTGATGAGAATCTTGGCCTTTTTGCGTCAATTCCAACGTCAATTCATCACCAGGCAAATAGCTCATGCGCAAACTCTTGGCTAATTCATTAATATTGAGGATCTGAATGCCTTCGACTTGCGCCACCTTGTTCAGGTTGTAGTCCAGCGTCAAAATAGCAGCATTCATTTCCTTAGCGAGTTGCAACAGGCGGTTATCAACGCCCTCAGGAATGCGCGTTGCGTCATCAAGTAACGTAAACGAGCCGCCCAACACATCTTTTAGTTCCTTCATGGCATCCATGCCGAAACGGGCGCGCTCACGCTTGGCGTGATCAGCACCGTCAGCCAGTAGTTGCAATTCTATCAGCACACTGCGCGGCACGATAATCTGCCCCAATAGGAACCCGGTCTTTGCTAGATCAACCACCCGGCCGTCCATCAGTACCGAGGTATCAACCAGAATCGGCAGCTGCGTGCCGCTGCCTGTGTGCCGCCGCGGCTTGACTAATAGATATATCTCCGCCATGATAGCCAGCAGCATGATAATGATGAGAAGTTCAATTGTTTTTTCCATATTAATTTCCTTTTATATAATAACGTTTATTGTAAATAGTCAATCAGCGCCTGTCTGAGATCGCCGACACCGCGCACGAATGCGTCTTTGTGGGTTTTTGGCGCGATGGCATAGGTGAAGCCGAGCTTCTTGGCCTCTTTGACGCGGGCATGCCAGCCTTGAGCCGAGCGCACTTCACCGCCCAAACCAACTTCGCCAAACACCACGGCTTCGTCGCTGAGTTTGCGGCCAGCTGACGCTGAAGCGATGGCCATGGCCACCGCCAAGTCCGCCGCTGGGTCACTGAGTTTTAAGCCACCAACCACATTGATATAAATGTCTTTGTCGGAGAGATTGAGCTTGGTGCGCTTTTCCAGCACCGCCACCAACAAATTCAACCGGTTGAGGTCGAAACCGCTGGCTGCGCGCTTAGGGTAGCCAAAATTCGTCGGATTGACCAGTGCTTGGATCTCCACTAGTAGCGGCCGCGCGCCCTCCATGGTCGCGAGGACGATGGAGCCGTCGAGGTTTTGTCGCTCGGCTAGCAAACTCGCCGACGGATTGACCACAATCTGCAGGCCGTCCTCACGCATCTCGAAAATTGCCACCTCATTCGTCGAGCCATAGCGATTTTTCTGCGCCCGCACCACGCGAAAACCGCCGTAGCGATCGCCCTCAAAGTTCAACACTACATCAACCAAGTGCTCCAGGACTTTCGGCCCGGCGATTGAGCCTTCTTTGGTGACGTGACCGACCAAAATCACCGCAGTGTTCGCGGCCTTGGCAGCGCGAATAATGACGTTGGATGAGTTGGTAATTTGGCTGACTGAGCCTGGCGCTGAGGCAATGTCTGCGAGCGACAATGTTTGGATGGAATCGACAATCACCAGATTATACTGGCCAGTCTGGATGGAGGCGGCGATGTCCTCGGCGCTGTTACTGGACGCCAGCTGCAAGTTCTCTGAGTCGACCGTACCCAACCGCTCAGCCCGCAATTTGACCTGCGACACCGACTCCTCGCCGCTGACATAGAGCACTTGGTTTTGTCGGGCAATAAACGCCGCGACTTGCGCCAGCAGGGTACTTTTTCCAATTCCCGGCTGTCCCGCCACCAGCACCACACCGCCCGGCAAGAAGCCGCCACCGAGCACCGCGTCAAGATCGGCGATGCCGGTTGCCAGCCGGGCTTGTTTGGCCTCGGCGGCCGTCTCGCTGAGCCTGAGCGTGGTGAGTACCTTACCCTTGCCGCTACTGCGGGCTACCGCCGACGCGCCCATGTCAACCGGTAATTGCTCAACCAGTGAATTCCACTCGCCACAATTTTCGCACTTGCCGACCCACTTCGGATAGCTGGCGCCGCACTGCTGGCAGATGAACTGTGATTTTGCTCGAGCCATCAACGCCCTCCTTCTACACTATCCAAGCTTTTATTTAATTCATCAATTTTAACGCCCAATTCCCGCAAACGCGCTACATCTTTATTATACTGACTAATATCATTATTTAGTGCAGTGCGGCGCTGATTTATCTCAGTCAGCCGACTCCTTAGAACGCTGCGCTGGGCATTAAAATCCTCCTGCGATGCAAAACCGCCATCGGCCGCTTTTTGGTTAAACGCTTTTACCCGCTGATTATATTGTTCGACGTCAGCCGCATACTGATTCGCTCTTGACTCAATATCCAGCTTACGCGCAGCCAAATTAGTGCGCAGACTGCTTGCCTCATTCTCAACGCTATCAAATTTATTGCTATACTGAGCATGCAGTTTCACTACCGCCGACCGATCGCTGAAATACCGCGTATAATGCTGCTCCAACTCGCTACCCAAATCGGCAAACTCTGTCCCTAAAATCGAATGTAATTCATTCGCCCGCGAACCAGGCTGAGCGCGTTCGTAATAATTCATCCGCTTGGTAAATTTGTCCGTCTTAACCTTTTGGTATGCTTTTTCTAATAACGGTTCTAACCGCGATTTTTCCTTAGCGCTGAGCCGCGCGTATGCCGCATGCAGCATTTCATGCGCCGCAGTAACCTCCTTTACGCCGTCAAGTTCAGGATTAGTCACGTCATAAACATAAATTTCGCCAGACGACTGATTATAGCAGCCTAAAATCGCATTGCCTTTTTCTACGCGCCGACAGTCTTCATTAAATTCGTTCGCCGATTTAAGCTGTGGCTTGGAAATATAAAACATTTTCTTGCCAGTCTCTGACATTTTAGCTCGACTAGCAATAGCGGCAATCTGCTCGCTCGGATGGTACTGCCACAACGTAATCTCGTCAATAATCTGCTGCCGATTGGCTACCGCTAGGATTACGCCGGCAACCAAAGCTAGCGACAGAAAGCCGCTGGCAACTTTACGTACGCTTGACATCAATCACCACCTTATTGTTATCAATTTTAGTTTCCAGTATATTGCCCGGTTTTGCCTTGTTTGATAACAAAACATCGCTAAGCGGATCTGCTAGTTCCGCCTGAATTGTCCGCCTCAATACCCGCACGCCGCGCTGTTCGTCAAAACCCTGCTTTATCAGCCAGCGTTTCACTGGCGGCGTAATATTAAGAGTCATGCCGTGCTGCTTAACCGCCTCAAACAAATCAGCCGTTAGATTATCAAAAATCTTGCGCACCACCGATCGGGTCAACGGCTTAAATGTAATTACGCCGTCAAATCGGCCAATCAATTCTGGCCGCAGAAAATCCTCCAGTTCGCGCAAGGCAGCCCGCGAATTCCGTTCGTGGCGGTCTTGACTAGACGATTTTTGCTGGCTGGACGGCGCAAAGCCCAGCTCTGAATCTTGCACCATTTGTTCAGCGCCGACATTGCTTGTTAAAATTATGATTGTCTGGCGAAAACTGACAGTCCGCCCGTGCGAATCGCTTAGCTTGCCGTCTTCCAAAATCTGCAGCAGCAAGTTTAGTACGTCTGGATGCGCCTTTTCAATCTCATCAAACAGCACCACGCTATACGGCTGCCGGCGAACCTTGTCGGTCAATTTACCGCCCTCATCATAGCCAACATAACCAGCTGGCGCGCCGATCAGCCGGCTAGCCGTGTGCCGCTCCGAAAACTCGCTCATGTCAATCTTAATCAAACTATTATCGCCGCCAAAAACTTCCCACGCTAGCACCCGCGCCAATTCCGTCTTACCCACACCGGTAGGTCCGAGGAAAATAAACGATCCTAACGGCCCGTTTTGGCGATTCAACCCAGCTTTATTTCGGCGAATCGACCGCGCCAATTGCTCGATCGCCTCGCTCTGACCCAGCACCCCCTGGCTCAGGCGCTTCTCTAATTGGAGCAAATCTTTCATCTGGTTCAGTGACAAACGGTCAACTGGAATATTGGTCATCGCCGAAATCGCCCGGCGCAAATATTCATCCGTCAAGCCAGGCCTCGTCTCAGCCTCATCCGTTAATTTGCCCGCTTGCTGCTCTAATTGCCGCATTTGCATCTTAAACTCCGCGGCTTGCTGATAATCCTCAGCCTCAACAGCGGCGTCAATCTTCCCAGCCAGCTGCTTGATTCGACGCGACAATTTATCCTTGCGCGATAAATTCGCCGGCAAGCTCGACTTGAGCAGGCTCGCCGCCTCGTCAATCACATCAATCGCTTTATCCGGCAAAAACCGCTCCGTCACATAGCGCTGGCTCAAATCCACCGCCTCAGTAAGTATCTCGTCAGAAATCTGTACTTGGTGATGTTTAGCCAAGTTACCGCTCAATCCTTTCAGCATTGCTACCGCTTCTTCCGGCGACGGTTCCGCCACCGTTACCGCCTGAAAACGCCGGCTCAAAGCTGCGTCTTTCTCAATGTGCTTGCGATACTCATCAAACGTCGTCGCGCCAATCAGCCGCACTTCGCCGCGCGCCAACGCTGGTTTTAATACGTTAGCCGCATCCATTGAACCTTCCGCCGAACCAGCACCAACCAGCAAGTGCAGCTCGTCAATAAACAAAATGACTTCCTGGTGTTTCTTAGCAACCGCCAAAACTTTTTGCAGCCGCTCCTCAAATTGCCCGCGATATTTCGTCCCGGCAATCATCGCCGTCAAGTCCAATTGAAAAAGCCGCTTACCTTTCAAAAACTCCGGCACTTTATTATCGGCAATTTTTTGCGCCAAGCCTTCAACTACCGCGGTTTTACCAACACCCGGTTCGCCGATTAGCGCCGGGTTATTCTTACTGCGGCGCCCCAGTATAGTAATCATCCGCTGAATCTCCGCCGCGCGGCCAATCACTGGATCTAAAAATCCCTCGCTGGCCCGCCGCGTCAAATCTACGCCAAATTTGTCCAGAATTTTCAAATCGCTCGACTTCTTAGCCGCCGCGCCGCGATCACTTTGCAACGATTCAAACTGTTGTTTATCAAACACATCTTCCAAACTCCCGCGCAAATGTTCAATATCAATATTCATATCGCGCAGTAATTTGGTTGCCCGCGCATCACGCTGCTGCAGCATGCCATATATAATGTGTTCAGTGCCAACTCGCTCCTGGCCAAATTCTACCGCTAATTGCCACGACGTCCGAATTAACTCGACCACTTCAGCGCTCAAGCCCTTTTGCACCACCGTAATCACCAGCGGCTTGGCGGTTAAATTCAACGCCAATTCCGCCCGATCCAAGGTCACGCCGCTCTCTGCTAAAATCTTCGCGCCCAACGACGAATTCTGCGCCAGCACGCCGAGCAAAATATGCTCGGTACCGACATAAGCGCTGCCATCATTATGCGCCAGCAAACCAGCCCGCTCCAAACTCGCGCGAGCCGTTTCCGTCAATCGAGATTCCAATTCAGAAAAATCTTCCGACATATCGCCCTCCTTTCGTTTTCGGCGATTCTCACGAGGCAGCCTATTCCGCCACCTCCTCAACCGCGCTCATCAAGCTGTCCTCAATATTTTTGCGAGGTTTTGCTTCAGGTTTAACAGCCGCCTTTGCCTCAATATCCAGTTCGTAGCCAGTCAGCCGGCTTGCCAAGCGAACATTCTGCCCGGCCCGGCCGATGGCCACTGACTGCTGATCCTCGCTGACGTAGACCGTTGCTCGCTTTTCGTCTTCATTGACCGTTACGCTCAGCACTTCTGCTGGACTCATAGCATTAGCGATGAAACCGGCCGCGTCTTCCTCAAACGGAATGATGTCAATTTTTTCCTGCTCGCCAATTTCGTTCATCACCGCCTGAACACGCGTACCGTGACCGCCGACGAACGTACCGACTGGGTCAACACCTGGCAACGCTGATGCAACCGCCAATTTGGTGCGGCGACCAGCCTCGCGAGCAATGGCTTTGATTTCCACGGCACCTGTTTCCATCTCTGGCACTTCCTGGCTAAACAAGAAGCGCACAAATTCTTCATTGCCGCGGCTCAAGATCAACTGCGGACCGCGACCTTCGCGCTCGATGTCCTTGATGAATACCTTGACGCGGCGACCAACACCGTAGTATTCGCCAGGGATTTGCTCAGACTGCGGCATGATGCCGACTGCCTTACCCAGCTCAATTCGCACCACGCGCGGCTCAACTCGCTGAATCGTACCGGTCACCACCGTGCCGATTTTATCCTCAAATTCTGCCAGCACCACTTCGCGCTCGGCCTCGCGCAGCCGCTGCAGAATCACTTGCTTGGCGGTCTGGGCTGCCACGCGGCCAAACGTCGTCACGTTGTGGGTCTCGACCGTCACTTCACTGCCCAGTTCAGCCGCCGGGTCAACCGCCTTAGCCTCGTCCAGGCTCATTTGATTGACATCATTTTCAACCTCTTCAACCACCGTTTTAACAACCGACACCACAGCCGTACCGCTGTTGATATTCAAGCTGGCGCGTACCAACTGCTCGCGGGTCCCGTTATCACGCCGCCACGCTGCCGCGATAGCCTGCTCGATCACCTCCAAAACTGTTTCTTCTGGCAGGTTCTTTTCCTCGGCAATCGTCCGTACCGCCAACGTCAACTGCTTAATGTTCAAATCTTCCATATTAGCTCCTTTACGCTATATATTATACTACTTTTCATACCAAACGCCCAAGAGACGAAAAATTCCGACCTCGACGGCCGGATGTAATTTGAGTATATATCAATAAACCTCAGATGTCAAATTTTCACCTCCACTAGCACCTCAACTGCACATCATAAGCGCAAAAAAGACACGATGCAGTGCTGCTTCCGTGGTTTAATGGGTTTGTAGTCAACATAAACGCATGGAGGAGATATACATCGTGTCTCGTATCAAGTATACACAACTTTGCTATGCCGAGCGCATTGTCATTGAAAATAGATTAAGGAACGGCGAATCATATAATACTATCGCCAAAGCTATCGGCCGCTCCGAAAGTACTATCTCGCGGGAGGTAATGGGATTCGTCAGAGAACAGATTAAGAGGCTGCCAGGCAAAACAAGAGATAAGTTGCACAAGCGCGTGAATAGGCCGTATATAGCCAAGCTAGACGGCCGGCATTACCGCGGCAGAGCTTTCGTTTGTGCAATACGTCAGGCAAAAGATGATGCTAGCAGCCGCCAAGTACTACTGTGTAAGATACATAACTATCGGGCAATCCAGGCGCAGCAATACGCCGCGGAACGCCAAAGCACTGCTACGCGAAGCAGCAGAAAACTTCTATGCCCTGAATATGGCGCAACACTCAAATATATTCAGGACAAACTTGCTTTGCGCTGGTCTCCCGAGCAGATCTCGCTGCGTATTAACGCGCTGCTTGCTCGCCCCGGCCTGAAGGACGCCGACGGATGGTCGGCGTCCATGGGTTTGCGCCCAATATCTCATATGACTATCTATCGGTACATTTACCGTCTTCAAGGCAGCCAGCGAACAACGGCTGTCTCCCGCCTGCGGCGGCGCGGACGAGTGTACAGAAGCATACCCCGGCTACCTTACAGCAACACCAGACAAGGTAAACGCTCTATTCATGATCGTCCAGCGGCAATAGACAATCTAGAGAGATTCGGCGATCTAGAAGGAGATACTATCTTTGGCAAGGATGCGAAAGATCGCTTGTTAACTCACACGGATCGCAAATCCGGCCTCGGCTCCATTAGCCTCATACTTGGCTATAACGCAGCGAGCATAACAGTCCAAACTGCAACAGATATAAGCAGAATCTTTGGGCAGGACAATACTAAAACCATTACTTACGACAATGGTATTGAGTTTAGCACTTGGCGTTCTGCGGAAAAAGCTATCCAAGCAGATATTTACTTTGCCGATCCGTATAAATCAAGCCAGCGCGGAAGAAACGAAAACTTCAACGGCTTAGTGAGAGATTTTCTGCCGAAAGGTACCGACTTCAAAAAACTAACGCCGCAGCGTATATTAGACATAGAAAATCTATTAAACACCAGGCCTAGAAAGCGCCTCGGCGGACTAACGCCGCTCGAAGTCTTTATGCGTTCAGATGTGCGGTTGGAGTGTTAAGGTAGGTCACTGTTTAGCCAACGACCACACCTTTTATTCAATAATCGACAGCACGCCGCTAAGATCGTCAACTACCCAACGCGCATCATCAACAATCGGCGAATCTGTGAACGTTACGCCATTCCCCGTCGCTTGAAAAAGCGCTGCATCATTCGCGCCATCGCCGACAACCATACAATCCGCCAGCGCAATGCTTAGTTCGCCGACCAACTGCTGCAATTGGCATAATTTGTCGCTGGTATCTTTTTCTGGCGATTGAATCTGAATAAGCTGGTCGTTCTCGTCAAAAATAAACCGATTTGAAGACCGCCACCAAGTAATTTGCAGCTCAGTCGCCACATGCTGCACGAGAATATCCATCGCGCCAGAAATGATTGCCAAATTATAGCCGCGATTCTTCAAATCGTCCACAACATCGCGAGCATACGGCATGTAAGTATATTGCCATAGGATCTTTTCGACATTCGGACGCGACACATCGCCGCGCTGCTGATAAATCTTAAGAAGCTCCGCCTGTCCTTCGGCATCAGTAATCTCGCCGCGACGCGCCTGCTCCATCAACTCAGCATCTTCAGCGGGCGTCACACCCATCGCCAAATTCAAATCGCGCCATGAGTTCTCCTTAATAAGCGTTTTATTTAAGTCAAATACGATAAGCTCGGAATCCATATAAATTAGTATAATCTATACTCTGCTGTCCGTAAAACCCGCCTGGCGCAAGGGAAATCGCGACCGCATTTGCAATCCCAACAATGCCGCTTTATAAAAACCCGCCGGCAGCCACGTGAACGGCTGGTCGATCAGCGTAAATCTTCTTTCTCCGTCAACAGTATGCGTGAAAACATTATTCCCTGCATTATTACTCGAACAAATATCGTTAACTAAAATACGCGAAGCTGTTCGCCCAAGCGCCTGATCTAAATACCGCCTGACTATCTCAAGCTCTTTCATCATTGCTGAACGGCAACTGACAAAACGATCACGATATGCCTGCTCGGGCATAAATTGGCTGTTGATAGACCCGCCAGGCGCCCGCTCAATGACCGCAGCTGGCGGTAATACGCCGTTGCTTGCCATAGACAGCACTCGCACAGCAGACACTGGACATTCAGAATACCGCAGAACATCATAAAGTGTGTTCATAGTGTCACGCTGAATAGCCGCTTCGCCGATCGACCTAAATCGCTTTACAACATAATTTCCCTCTGGGTTAAGCACATAAACATGTCTCATTCCTTCTCGCGCCAATATACGGTTTTGCTCAACCTTAATATCTTCTTCGCGCGCCCATTGAGCATCTCTACTGATAGCAGCCCGTTCCGCCAGCTCCATAGCCTGCCCAAAGTCATCGCCAACTGCGATTTCCGGCATGATAATTTCTGTTTCTACTTTAGCCATTCTTTCTGAAAATATTTTTCCCGCAAATTTTCATCTTCACTTTATATTAAAGAACAGCCGCTTAACCGCCGCATGAAGAAAGTATCCGCGCCATCGCATCTTTTTCCGCGCTCGTTACCCATAGGCGATATCTGCGTTTGACCGCTACTTGGCGTTCAATGTACTGACAGCGGAACGGTTTATTGGCAGGCAGCCAAGTTGCCGCGTCGCCATCACCCTTAGCTTGATTAGCCGGACCGTCGACCGCCAGCAAATTCAATGGATCATTCGCTAACTTTTCCCGTTCTTCAGGCGGTAGCTGCTGCGCGCCCTTTTGCCAAGCGTCGCTCAATGCCACTACGTGGTCAATCTGCACCCGCTGGCTTGTTTCCTTGCCGCGTTGGAATTGAATCGTTTTGCCAGTGTACGGATCGTCCAGCCTGCCTGACTGCACACGGCACTTATCGTCAAGCTTTTCATCAGCCAAATCCCGCGCTAAAATTACCTCTCGTGTCGAGCAGCCGTCAATTTTACCCCAGCCATCACCAAATTGTTTACGCGAATAGCCAGTTTTCGGCGCGCGGCCTTTAACCTCCAGTTTAGCTAATTCCGCTTGAGCGTTTGAATCGCCAAACAATTGCCGCTGCAGGGACGGCGAAGTCGGCGCAATTTGCGGCTGTTGCAGTTGCGTTGCCCACACCGCTGCGCCAGCCACCGCCACGACGAGCAATACCATTATTTGCCGCCGAAAATATCGTTGTTTCATATATCCAGTATACTAAACATCGTAGTCTTCTGAAGAGTCGGTATCGTCATTTTTTGACGGCCCAATATCCTCATATGCCGCCCGAGGCAACTGGTACTTTGCGTATATCAAAGCAGCTTTTCTCATTTCATATTCCGGATCAACTCTCCACATCGCGTTTTGCAAATCTTTCCGCCTTTCCATTGATTCAGTAATAGGATCGTTTGATCTAAAGTCATATGTCCCGATACCAAGATCCCGAACTTCCTGTACTGTAGAATATCCGCTCATATAGCCGCCAGTCATTTTATCAAACATGCTTGGACCAACTATCAACGCAATTTTCACATTAGGCGGTATATGTCTATACACAGACCCTACGTCCACAAACTTGCGTAAATGTTCATAATACTCGTATTCTAGTGCGTCTGCTAACTCTGGAGAGGTTTGTCGACCTTCGGTACGCAGCGCGCTAATTATAGATTCATGGTCTCCGATTGTATTTACCTTTTCTTGAATATACTTCTGAAGCCGCGCAGATAAATATTTTAGACGGACATCTGCACTCTCTATGTCATCTTTCAGGTTTTGATTCGTGCGCTTTTGCATTTCAAGCGCTGACACATTACCGAATTCGCATGCAATCTTAAAATGGTCAATAGTTTCAAACTTCCCTGGTACATATATATCAGGACATTCGACAATCAAGACATCAGTTTCCTCTGAATCAACTCGTGCATCAGCCATCATGCAAGCTACTCCAACGATATCTATATTAGGATTATTTTTACGCGACAAAACACCACATCTATCAAAGAGATCAATAGACGCTTCTTCAATTCCATCACGAGGCGGCAAGATATTAGAAGCGCTCATCAGTTCAGTGACACTAAATTCCATCAAGTTGCAGTCGTCGCTCTCAGACCATTGGCGTATCCATCGAGCCCAGTCCTGCTCCTCTTCGGGACTTCTGGCGATATACAGCCCAACCCCACCCTGAGAAAATTCAAAACTATTTTTCGCCTCTGCGCTTGGCTGATTTTTCGGCGCCATATCCCCCTCAAGAAGCTTGAAAGCTTGAGCCATTGTACCACCATGCTCTCGTAATTGGAAATTATCTCTATTCATAATACCATTATAATAACACTCTACGCGCATGAGTCAATGGTTGGTTGATAATGGTATACTATACAATATGAAAACAGTTCCACGCTTAATCGACACATTTACACCAAATCATTACGCATTAACCCTCGACCTAACACGCGCCGAAGAAAAATCATTTTCTGGCACAGTGATTATTTCTGGCGAGTCGACTGGCGAGTCAATTTCGCTACACGCCAAAGATTTAACTATTCAATCAGCATCAATTGACGACCAGCCAGCCGAATTTTCTCATGGTGAATTTGACGAATTACGCCTATCGCGCCCAGAATTATCCAGTGGCCAGCACACCGTTCGTGTTGAGTTTTCTGGCACTATCACCGACGCTATGCATGGATTATATCCGTGTTATTTCACCCACGATGGCGTGAAAAAGCAACTGTTTGCCACCCAATTTGAATCGCACCACGCCCGCGAAGTCTTTCCGTGTGTTGATGAGCCAGCTGCCAAAGCAACCTATGACGTAACGCTCGTCACTGCTCCGGAGCTAACCGTCCTTGGTAATATGCCCGTCACTGAATCATCCGAAAAGGACGGCGCGCTGACAACCACTTTTGCCACCACGCCGCGTATGAGCAGTTACCTACTAGCCTTTGTCGTCGGTGAACTACATAAGAAAACCGCTCATACTAAATCCGGCGTTGAAGTTAATATTTGGGCCACGCCAGCCCAGAGCGAGGACACGCTGGATTTTGCGCTGGACATCGCCACTCGCTCAATTGATTTTTATGACGAGTATTTCGGCGTGCCGTATCCGCTGCCAAAGTCCGACCATGTGGCGCTGCCAGATTTCTCGTCGGGCGCCATGGAAAACTGGGGACTCATCACCTACCGCGAAAGTTGCCTGCTGGCCGACCCGAAATTAACGCCAGAATCATCCAAGCGCTTCATCGCCACCGTCATCGCCCACGAACTCAGCCATCAATGGTTTGGTAATTTGGTGACTATGCAGTGGTGGAACGATTTGTGGCTAAACGAAAGCTTCGCCAACATGATGGAATATGTGGCGGTCGACGCTCTTCACCCTGAATGGCGGATGTGGGAAGATTTTGCGACGAGCGAAGTCACTGCGGCGCTGCGGCGCGATAGCCTGGACGGCGTACAGCCAGTGCAGGCTGATGTTAATCACCCAGATGAAATCAGCACCCTGTTTGACCCGGCGATTGTCTACGCCAAAGGCGGACGGCTATTAGTGATGGTGCGGCGGCTGATCGGCGAGAAAGCATTTCGTTCTGGGCTAAAATCGTATTTTGAAAAATTTGCATATAAAAACACTATTGGCAACGATTTATGGCAAGAATTGGAAACTGCCAGCGGCCAGCCGATTGTTAAATTGATGAATGCCTGGATTTCTCAGCCAGGTTTGCCGATTGTACAAGTCGAACAGGATAATTCGGCCGAGCAATCGACCGCCACTCTCCGCCAAGAACGCTTTTTCATTGGCGATCATCAGCCATCCGATGCCTTATGGCCGATTCCGCTGTTTGCCAATCAGCCGCTTGACGATATTTTAACTGAGCGTGAAAAAACCCTTACCGCAAATGGCGATGTTCGGCTGAACTGCGGACTGAACGGACATTTCGTAACGCATTACGACCCGGCAACACGAGATCGATTGATCGAAAAGGCGGCAGAATTACCGACGTTGGATAAAATTTGCTTATTGCAAGATATGACGTTGTTGGCGCGGTCTGGACGAGAAAGTTCGGCAGCGCTACTGCCGCTGGCACGCGTCTTTCAGCACGAAACCAACGAAAGAGTCTTTAATAAAGCTGGGACAAATTTGGTGGAATTACGCAAATTCGTCGATGGCAGTGAAGCAGGACGCGCTCGGCTAAAGCAGATTTCTGCTGAATTTGCCCGCGATACCTTTACGGAACTTGGCTGGGATGAGCGCGACGGCGAATCTGATGATGACCGCGAACGGCGCACGGCGGCATTGGGACTGATGCTGTACGGCGAAGATTCGGTGGCGCTCGCAGAAGCCAAACGGCGTTTTCATGAGACTGAACCGGAGAATCTGCCGGCTGAAATTCGTCCGTTGATTATCAACGCTAACGTTCGGTATTTTGAGACGCCAGAAATGATCGACAAGCTTTTTACGATATATCAGAATACGCCATCAGCCGACCTGCAGGTTGATATCGCGCTGAGCTTGACCTCGACGAAGAATCCAGCAACCGCCGAGCGAATTTTAACGGCGATCAAGGATGCTGATATTATCCGCCCGCAAGACGCCAGCCGTTGGTTTATTTATCTGATTCGTACGCGGGAAAACCGGAAAATTGCCTGGAACTGGCTGAAAGAAAATTGGTCGTGGGTGAAAGACACCTTTGGCGGCGATAAAAGCTACGATAATTTTATCCGCTACGCCGCCAGCGCGCTGTTGACCCGCGATGAGCTAAACGACTTCACCAAATTTACTAAGCCGCTGCGCGCCGAACCGGCCCTGACCCGCACCATCGACCTGGGTATCCGCGAGATTGCCGGCAGAGTAGCACTGATCGAGCGGGATCAGGCGGCAGTTATTGACGCGCTCATGAAAGACAAATGTGTTTTATAGACACATATTATTGACTCGCAAACAATGGCATGATATAAGAATATATACGCTGATTTACCGGTGGAATATTTTAATTTACAACAAAGATAAGGAGGTTGTATGGAAACAAAGGAAAGAATAGGCACTATTAGAGAATGGCTTGAAAGTTTCGGCGATCGTGCAAAAAAAATTGGAGCAGGAGTACTGGTTGTGTGTAGCGCTTTTGGATCAACTGGCTGTACTGAAGAAGCTAAGACCCCCAGAGAAGCAGGTTTTGCCGTAACCTGCAGCGATCAAAATGGCGCTAACTATGCCCCAGATATAATTAGCGTACAGCAAAATACACCAGACGACAGAAAAGCGCTAATAGAATTCGGCTGCCCTGTAGACACAGATATGTCAGTGGGCGGAATTGACCCTACCAGCAATAGCTCACTCAATAGCCCATCAGATTCAGATAATCAAAAAGACCCTGCAACAACATATCTAGTAACAGGAGCGGCATACTGCCCAGTCTCACTTGACGGTAAGAGTATAGTTGACTGGGCACGTTATAGTCATGATGAAGCAGGACGAAAAACTTTTGTGATAGCCTTCAATAATGGCTGCGATGTTACGGAGGCAACTGTTTCAAAATAACTAATTCAGAATTTAATCCACGACCACAGACTGCTTAATACCCTGACATTCATCGACAGCCACCGCTAACATCCGCATATCACGACCTTCGTATTGCGGATGTTTTGCTATGAACAATTCCGCCGCGAAGCGCATTTGACGCTGTTTTTTGGCGGTGATCGCTGCCAACCCGCCGCCGAAGTCGTCATTTTTCCGGTATTTGACCTCCGTGAAATACAGGACGTCATCTTTTATACTGACGATGTCGATCTCGCAGTACCGCGTCCGCCAATTCCGCGCCACAATCTCATGACCATCCGCCACTAGCTGATCCGCTGCTGCTTGCTCGCCCTTATCTCCAATTTGGCGAGTTGTTGCTGGTTTTTTCACCCCTGAAGTAGTATTTGGCGCGTCGATCTGAGCAACGTCTTCAGTACTTACGGAATCGCCTGGAGTGGTATCCTCGGAAAAAATTTGGGCAACTTTACGTGGGTCCCGAATTATTTTCTGAGGATATCCGACAGGCGATTCGTTCAATGGAGCGTTCGACTTTTTTCGATACAGACCCCGTGACTTCATTCTATCCGCATACTTCACTAGCGGTGCAAAACTCAGCCGATGCAGCGGCGTCACGCCCAACTGCTCAATCGCCGCCCGGTGCTTCGCCACGCCATAGCCGGCATTTGACGCGAAGCCATACCCTGGATAGACTGTATCTTGCTCGGCCATAAACTGGTCGTGCGCCACCTTGGCTATAATTGATGCCGCCGACACACTCGGCACCAAACCATCAGCTTTAGCCATCACCGTCACGTATCGCTCCAGCGCCGTATCCGCCAGAAAATTGACCGTTCCGTCAATGATAATTTCATCAAATGCCAAATTATTCTCTTTACATCGCGACTGAATTTGCTTGACCGCTCGCCGCGTTGCCAGTCGCAGCGCCTGACTCATGCCAATATCGTCAAGTTCCCCGGCGCTCACCCAGCCCAGCGCCCACGCAGCTGACTGCTCACGAATTGCCTCGTCCAGCACCTCGCGACGTTTTTTAGTCAACTTTTTACTATCATCCAAGCCCTCAATCTCGGCGCCGCCCAGAACCACCGCGCCAACTACCAGCGGCCCCGCCCATGGCCCGCGCCCAACTTCATCAATGCCGAGGATCATGCACGCGCCGACCCTTTTTTGTTGCCAAATTCATAACCACCCAGCCGATCCACACCGCCGCCGCACCCAGCGTATTTGCCAAAATATCCCAATTGGTATCGTCCAACGTGATGTGCGCCAAACCAACCTTGACCATAAATAATTCCGCTAGTTCATTAACACAGCCCAGAGCCGACACCAGCACAAACACCGAAAACGCCATTACCAGCCAGTGTGCCCGCCAGCGCGTCGCCAGCACTAAATATATCCACAACAATCCCGTAAACAGTCCGCCGCCCACGAAATGTGTGGTAAAACTAGTATCTCGCCCCTCAATCAGCGGCGATGGCAAATACCACGAGATAAAAAACAGCACGCACGCAACATATAGCAGCCAGCGGTACTTTACTTCATCGGTAAAACCCTGGCGGCGCAACACATACGGCACCGCAAATGCCAACGTCACCGGAACAAAAACGGAAATATAATGAAAGATCGACATATTGGCATTATACCATGAAAAACCGCCCCCAGAGAGAGCGGTCTGTATGTCTCAAATCAATTACGCTTCTTTATGGCGGGCTGCGACCTCGGCAGCCTTGGCGTCAAGCTCTGCCTGAGCGGCGTCTTTTTCAGCCTGCTTGGCAGCAGCTTCCTTAGCAGCCTCTTCTTTCAGGCGCTCCGCCTCAGCCTCAGCTTTAGCATCGTGCACATTATTAACAGCAGCACGGTCAAAGTTCTTGGCGGTCAAGCGAGCTGATTTACCAGACCGCTTGCGTAGGAAGCTAAGGAACTTGCGGCGAACCTTGGCGCGGCGTACAATTTCCACCTTTTCAATCAGCGGGCTATGCAACAAGAATGATTTTTCCACGCCGACACCTGACGCAATTTTGCGAACGGTAATGCGCGAGGTATGCGACTGCTTATTATAAGTGCGAATAACCACACCTTCAAACATCTGGATACGCTCTTTGTTGCCTTCTTTAATCTTCTGGTAGACGCGAACTGTGTCGCCGCTGCGGACATCAACAACTGCTTGCTTTTTCTGTGCTTGATTGACTTTATTGATTAGATCAAAACTCATAATATTTCCTATCCTTCAAACCCGTTCTGGCTGGCCACGCAGTTGTACATCTGCGGCTCCACACCGAACAAAGCCCGAATAATTAACTCTCGTACAATGCAATTAATTTTAGCACAATATCAGATGATAAACAATAGCCGCGAGGCTAAAAAACTAAGCTAACACGGCTTAACACTTAAATCCTAGTTTTTCATAAAATATCCGAAAATGGTTTACGCTGATGTTGACTGCTTGCGGTTATCGACAGAAACTGGCAGCATATTACTGCTAAAATCTTCTGCCGGGTTGGCGCCTAGATAGGCAAAAGTATTAGGATTAACGCACATTACATCTTCCCCAAGCTCTCCTTGCTGCGACCTTATATCGCAAGCTGACACGCGAGACGCTCCATCAATCACTATCCTGCGTGCTTCTGGAGATTGATCATCAACACTATCCAATCCTGTTGGCTGCAGCGGCGTACCAGTACTTTCAGCAGATTTTCTTTCTTCTGGCTGCTGGATGCTCGTATTTGCCCTGTCATATTTCCTATCGATAGAAACGCCGACGGAAACAGCACCGGCTGCTGTCGCACCGATTACAGCAAGACCAGCTGCTGCTTTTATTACATCGCCACCAGGAAAATAGCCTTTACGGCTTGATTTTTTGGCAGCGTGCCTTGGCGTATATTTTTCATATTCGCCTGCATGATGAGTGCCAAAATGACTGATTACATCTCTCGGCGTGCGACTACCCGCATGCCTAAATGTAGACTTACTCATTTTTACTATATTTTTACCTCAAAAATATTAAATAGTAATAAGCTTTCAGATTATACCACAATAAGAAGATAAAAGCAAGCAAAATCCCTAAAAATTTTACAAATCACCTTATACACTACTTCAGTTGCCTTACGCTGCTACTGCCGGCAAAGCTCAGTATTGCTAGAACTAACAAAGGTTTGCGGGTCAGCTCCCTGGCTAGCCGCCTGATCATACTCGCAAGCAACCGGAACTATCTTTCCGTCTTGCAAAGTGAAAGTAACAGTAACCCCGCTCCAATCTGTAAAGTCGCGCCCATCAGTCCTTACCGCCTGAATCGTCTGGTATAGCAGCACTCTGCCAGACCTCATATCAGCATAAGTATTCTCGCCATCTTCAGGGAATACCTCTTTAATAACAGTCGCCTCTGGCTCTTGTTCCCAAACAACAACAAAAAAGCGTACAGCATCTCCTTTTTCTACCTCCACTTTTCCGCCGTTGCATGCTTCCTCGCCAAACGTGGTGAGTTTGCTATTAACTGTCACGATCGGCCTGGAAACAAGCGTGCCGTCTTCAGTCCAGAATGCTCCTACGGAATACATTATGCATTCGTCTTTCTCCAAATTATCCACCGATAGCTGCTCAACTGTTGGCAATTTGCCCGGGGCGACCATCTTTGGCGTTCTCTCGGCGGTCGGCGTTGGAGCTGCTTCCGTGGTGGACGTAGTGTCTGGCGTGGGAGTTACTTCCGGACTAGAGCTAGCTCCTGCGCCAGCTTCGCCAATACTGCAGCCGCCGAGAGCTAATGCAAGACCCGCCAGTCCCGCCGCCGCGCTCTGCAAAAAACCAGGTTTCTTTCTTTCCCTATTACCACCAAAAGAACCTTCATGTCCGACACTACTCCTCATAATAATATTGCATCTCCTCCTTATCTATAAAACTATCCAAATCATATCATGTCTCCAGATATATAACAACAAACCGCTATCATGGCGTATAATATTAATATGGACTACAATAAATTAGCACTAGAACTACACGAAAAATATAAAGGCAAAATCACCACCGCGCTGCGCGATAACGGCGAAATTGACCGCGATAAACTTAGCGCTTATTACAGCCCGGGAGTCGGCGCCGTTAGCCAAGCCATCGCCGAGAACCCGGCGGATTTGCCGAAATACACTTGGACGAATAATTTGGTCGGCGTGATTTCTGACGGTTCAGCGATTTTAGGCTTGGGCGATTTGGGGCCGAAAGCCGCCATGCCAGTCATGGAAGGCAAAGCACTGCTGTTCAAGCATTTTGCTAATGTCGATGCCGTACCAATTGTCTTGGACGTTCATGAGCCAGAAGAAATTATCGCTACGATCAAGGCAATTGCACCAAGCTTTGGAGCGATCAATCTAGAAGACATCGCCGCACCAAAGTGTTTTGAGATTGAAGAGCGTCTCAAGGCCGAGCTAGACATCCCCGTATTTCACGACGACCAGCACGGCACGGCAGTCGTGGTATTAGCAGGGTTGATTAACTCTATGAAAGTCGTTGGTAAAAATCTGCCTGACTGTAAAGTGGTGATGATTGGCGCGGGAGCTGCTGGCACAGCCATCGCCAAATTACTATACGCTTATGGTGTTCACAATATTTACGCTGTTGATAGCCGCGGCATTATTTCCGACGCCCGCGATGATTTGAATGCCGAAAAAACCGCATTAAAACAATATCTGAGAACCGATATTAGCGGCTCACTAGACGACGCAATTACCGATGCCGACATTTTCATCGGCGTATCAAAGCCAGGACTGCTAACTCCGGAAATGGTAGCAAAAATGGCTAAAAATCCTGTCGTCTTTGCCTTGGCAAATCCAGTACCAGAAATCATGCCAGACATTGCTAAGGAAGCGGGCGTGGCCGTCATCGCGACTGGCCGCAGCGACTTTCCAAATCAGATCAATAACTCCCTGGCCTTCCCGGGAATCTTCCGCGGCGCATTGGATCACGGCGTTAAGAAAATCACCGACGAGCATAAATTAGCGGCAGCCGAGGCTTTAGCAGCGCTCGTCGACCACCCGACCGCTGATGAGATCATACCATCGCCATTTGATGAGCGCGTTGTACCAGCGGTAGCCGACGTTATCAGGTAGCTCGAAATAAATAGCCAGCCCATAAAATTGCTATTTGACAAAATAGTAATGCTTATGCTATAATTAGAAGAGTTATATCATAAAAATAAAAGGACAACCATGACCCCAAAAAATTTTTGCGTTCCGCGCGAGGTGCAGCTGCAGGCTGCGATGTTCCGCCTCGGTAAGATGGAAGATGAAATCCAGAGCGGCTACGAAATTCTCCGGAAATATCAGAAAACAGTAACTATCTTTGGTTCAGCGCGCACCGACCCGAATAGCGCCTATTACCACGCCGCGAAAGAAACGGCTGAACGGCTAGCCAAGCTCGGTTACGCCATCGTTTCTGGCGGCGGGCACGGCATTATGGGCGCTGCTAATGAAGGCGCCAACAAAGCCGTCCAAGAGGGCGCGCGGGCTGCTGGCGGCGAGTCGATTGCCTTCAACATCCGGCTGCCGCACGAGCAGGAAGTTAATAAATATGCCACCGAGGTGTTTGAGTTTCAGCACTTTGCGCCGCGAAAAATCGTCATGACGATGTTTGCTAATGCCTATATTTATTTCCCAGGCGGCTTCGGTACATTGGATGAACTGGCGGAGATATTGACGCTGATCCAGACTGAAAAAGCCAACCGTGCGCCGGTGATCTTATTTGACACAGCGTTTTGGAGCGATTTGGACGCCTTTTTCCGCAATCATATGTTGGCCGAAGGAGCTATCGTTGAGAAAGACCTGGATATTTATACTATCACCAACAGCGTCGATGAGATTGTTGAGCTGGTGCAATCGAATAAGACGTACTGCTGACCATACTTCGTATTAACCCGCCCGATCACTCTTAGCTTTCAGGATTTTTAGATAATTCTTAGAGGCTTTCAAGTTTTACTGGGCTTTTTATTAGATTTTTTACTGCCAGATTTTTTAGATTTCAGGGCCATGCCAGCTGGTTTACAATTCTTTGGTTTGGAGCTGGCTACCGGTAATTGAAACGGCGAGGCTGACTTGACTGGCTCGCCAACAGCCGAGGCAATATAACAAATCCCGCCCTCGCAGACGACACGTTCGACTGTCGAATTGTGAGTCTTCGGATGGTCTTTATAACGGCGAGCGATTTCAAAGCCTAAACCCCTTCTCCCTTGAGACGTTTGGTGTTGTCCAAGCGGTAATTGATGATGATAATTATCAATGACATCGACCGGATGAAAAGAAATAACTTGCCCGTCGATATCCAGCAGTACCCAATCGGACGCCTTAAACGGCGCCCAATTTTCTGCCCGCGGGGCGATTGCCTGCAGCGCCTGGTAAACTTCCTCGGCGGTAGTATCGCCAGGATCAAGACCGAGCGAGCGAATGATCGAATGCGCCCGCGCTAAAATTTCCGCGATCAACCGCACATCGCTATCGTCGCGCGTCATTCGCTGTAATTCGTTTAGCGCTAATCGCTGCTTACTGTCATCGCCTAAAAGCCTGCTTAAACTTCGCGGCATTTCAAACCTCCTTTTCATGAATTGGCATAGCGTGGAGCGGCGTACCTTTTTGCAAAATTCCAGTTTTAGCGCCGATATTCATCACCACCGAGCTAGCATTGGCACTGGCGAAAATAATTGCTTTTTTCAAATTGCTATCCTCCGCCCAAGCGCTTAAAAATCCAGACGCAAAAGCATCGCCAGCGCCAGTTCTGTCAATTGACGGCCGATCATCATACATGCCAGCGCGAACAATCGTTCTGCCATCGCTGGCAATAGAGCCGTTCACGCCGTCGGTTATCAACACAACCGGTACTAAATTCAGAGCATTGCGCGCCAAAGATTCCAAATCATCACCAGACACCAACAACTGCATTTCCTCGCGGTTCACAGTTAAGATCTCGACATCCTGTAGTAAGCCAATTAGCTTGTCTTTTTGGGCTAATTCCTTTTTACCTGGATTAAAGCAAATCTTAATCCCCTGGTCTCTGGCCTGGCGGAATAACTTGTTTAGTACGTCCATGTTTCCCGACAAGGTAGAAACATACAGCCAGTCGGCTTTTTGATCGCTGATATCAAAATCCGCTGGATGATAATGCGTCGATGCGCCGCGATAAGTTAAAATCGTCCTTTCGCCGTTTGGCGCCAACAGCAGCACTGAATAGCCAGTACTGTATTTTAAGGAATATTTTACCAATTGCGTACCGACGCCTTCTTTATCTAAATCATCCAGCACCGCCTGGCCAGCCGGATCCTTACCGATAATACCCATGAATAATGCCTGATGTCCTTGGCGCGCAAATGTCACTGCTGCATTGGTAGCGCCGCCGCCCGTAGCGAAATGAATCTGGTTAACATCGGCTTTCGCTCCCAAATCCAACCGGGCAAAACAATGCTCTGGACTTTCGCACACTGGTTTTAGCGCGTCCGACTGGCTTAAAAAAACATCCTGCACACCAGCACCAACAGTAATAATCCTTGCCATTACACCACCGCCTTTCCCGCCGATCCGAAGGCTTGAATTTTTTCCTCAATTACCTCCTGAACAGCAGCATATACCGGCGGCATCAGTTTGACGATGGCATATTCATTTGGATTTTCACGCAAGGTCTTTTCCAGCGTCGTACGAAAGGCGTAGCGCATGTCGGAATTAATGTTAATTTTAGAAACGCCAATTTTCGCCGCATCCTTAAAATAATGCAGCGGCGTGCCTGATCCGCCATGAAGCGAAATCTGGCAATGCAGCGCTTCGCGGATGCGTCCTAATAATTCCAAATCCAAAACTTTCGGCACCGGATACAACCCGTGCAAATTACCAATCGCCGCCGCAAACGTGTCAATTCCCGTCGCCTCTACGAAATCACGCGCGCCTTCTGGCGTGGAAAAGGTTTTCTTAATTTCTTCATAGTCAATCGCCTCGGTGTGGACATTTGACGAACCCCAAAAATAATGCGGCTCGGCTTCCACCAATGCGCCAGTGAACTTGGCATACTCGACAACTTCGCGAGTTTTGGCAATGATTTCCTCATCCGAGGCATCGTGATTTGCCTGGGAAATATCAATATGTACAAACTCATAACCCGCGTCAATCGCTCGCTTGCAGCCCTCCACCGTTGGTCCGTGGTCCAAGTTCAGATACATCTCGATGCCATATTCAGCCTTATAATTATCCACCAGATCGCGCACGTTCTCCAGCCCCATGGCTTTAACTTCAGCATCCGATACTTCCACCAGCACCGGCGATTGGAGCTTCTGCGCCGCTCGCGCCACCGCGATCAGCGTTTCTTGATTATCAATATTAAACGCCCCGACCGCAAAATGTTGCGCCCGTGTCCGCTGCATCAAATGGCGTGCATGCGTGGTATTGCGCCGAATGTCAGAAATTGTCAGTCCCATATACCCTTTTATCCCTTATGCTACTTATGGTTATTATAGCAGCGGTGGCGGAAAATGAAAAGAGGCGGATTTCGGCAAATAATTTTTAGCGAATTTTACAGAGGTGGGTGATTTGACTTTTGGGGAAAATGCGGTGAAAATGTTAGCATTTATACTCACGACTGTGATACAATAAAAATATGAAATTTGAAACGACCCCTACAGCAATATCAAGCAATCATGATTATCCACCAGTCGAAAGTCTAGGAGTTGTTGACGAAGAACACCTTACATCAGAGCAGCTTACAAGAGTTGAAGCATTCATTGATCCTTGGCATCAAAAAAAGATTATTGAAGCAGCTCGTTTATTGCAAGTGCATAGACCTCTAGCTCAGATGCATTCAAGCGAATATGAAATAGTTTATTTATTCAAAAATGCACTTATTTTATTAACAATCGCTTCGACATCCAGCCCATGCTTTTTCCACAATTCAGTTACCGAGCCGCTTTCGCCGAACTGATCATGAACGCCGATACGCTTTATTTTGACTGGCAATTTTTCGCTAAGTACTTCCGCCACCGCGCTGCCAAATCCGCCGGCAATTTGCCCTTCTTCTGCTGTCACCACGCGGCCGCATTTTTGGGCAGCAGCAACGACCGCTGCTTCGTCCAGCGGTTTGATAGTGCTAAAATGCACGACTTCTGCCTGAACGCCGGCGTACGCCAATTGTTCTGCCGCCATGAGGAGTTGATAGGTCATCGTGCCAGTACCGAGTAACGCCACATCGGTACCCTGCCGCAGTACAGACGCCTGGCCAATGGCCACCTCACCATCCAAAAACAGCGGCATGTCAGCTCGCGGCAATCGCACGTAATTTGGCCGTATATCAGCCGCCATCACTGCTGCCATCATTTCAGCCTCGTAGGCATCACCTGGTGCCAAGACCACCATGTTTGGCAAACTCCGCATCAGCGCAATATCCTCCAGCATTTGGTGCGTCGCGCCGTCTGCACCAACATTCAGCCCGGCATGTGAGCCGACCAGCTTGACCGGCTGGTTATTCAGGCAAATCGTCGTCCGAATTTGTTCCCAATTACGCCCCGGACTGAACGCCGCATAACTAGCCGCAAACGGGATATTACCCATCGCTGCCAGCCCTGATGCCACCGTCACCAGATTTTGCTCTGCCACACCAACCTCAATAAACCGCGGTACACCGATTCGCTCGGCAAATTCGCCAAAGCCAACACTTCCTGCCAGGTCAGCGCTTAGCGCCACAACTTGACTATTGTTCATTGCTGTGTGAACTAGCCCATGGCCAAAACCGAGCCGCATCGATGCGGTATTTCCCGCACGCCAATCATCTCGCAACACACTCATGCACCTGTTACTTCTTCCGACTGTTTCCCGGCTGATAGATCTAATTGCGCCAGAGCTGCGGCGGCCTGCTCAGTATTTGGCGCCTTGCCATGCCACCGATGATCACCCTCCATAAAATCAACGCCGCGCCCGGGTATCGTATGCGCGATGATAATGCTCGGCTGCTCGCGTACTGCCTGTGCTGCTTCAATTGCCGCGATAATTTGCGCCACGTCATGCCCGTCAATTTTCTGCACCTGCCAGCCGAAACTGCGCCATTTCTCACCCAAATCATTCAGCGGCATGACCTGCTCAGTACTGCCGCCAATTTGAATATTATTACGATCAACAATGGCAATTAGCCGGCCTAATTTATACTTGGCTGCAAACATCGCCGCCTCCCAAATATTGCCTTCATTAAGTTCACCGTCACCTAAACTACAATATATGAAGCGCTCCGAATTCTGCAAATACTGCAAATGATATGCCATGCCGGCAGCCTGGCTGAGACCGCAGCCGAGCGGCCCGCTGGTCGTCTCTAGTCCTGATAATTTTACCCGCTCCGGATGACCTTGTAGCCGCGAGCCAAACTGCCGCAAACTCATTAACTCTGATTCCGATAAAAATCCGCGCATCGCCATTGCCGCATATAGCAGCGGCGCATAATGGCCGTTACTCATAACGAACAAATCGCGATCAGACCAATCCGGCTCTTCTGGCCGCAATCTAAGAATCCAAAAATATATCACCGCCATTACATCAGCAAACCCCAGCGGCCCTGCCACATGACCGCTGCCAGCGGCTGCTACCTGGCGAATAACTAGCTTCCTTAGCTCTCGCGCTTTTTCCTCCAGCTGTTCAACCGCCAATGTCTCGTTCATAATTTACAAAACACTCGTTTTGCTAATTTCCTGCTGGAGCTTGGAAAAAATAGCATGCGGATCTGATGCCTTCTGAATGACACCGCCGACATTAAGCACATTGACGCCGCCTTGCACCAAGCTATACGCGTTATCAATCGACACGCCCCCGTCCCAGCCAATTTCTACCCCTGGGTTAATTGACTTAATCAAGCGGATTTTCTCCAACTGCATCAGGCTGGCGTTACCGCCGAATCTGCCCAGCTCGCCGCTAAAAATCATCACATGATCAGCTAGTTTTATCATTTCCTCAACGGTTCGCGGCACTGTGGAGCGAAGCAAAGCCAACCCAGCATTAATTCCAGCTTGTCGAATCTGCGTTAGCGTCGTCTGGACATCGCCCTTAGCCTCGGCATGCACGATAATCATATTTGGACGCAAAGCAATCAACTTTGGGATGTATTCGTCAAGCTTATCAACCATCGCGTGAATATCGACCATCCATCCCTCTGGCGCCCACAATTCCGGGATACTAACCGTTAGCGTCGGCGCAAATTCACCGTCAGAAATATCAATATGCACGCGCTCGGCGAAACCGGTGATTCTATCGACTTGCTCTTTATACTGAGCGGCATTTTCTGCTAAAATCGCTGGCGTAATCACAGCGCTCATAATAATTCATCCAACTGCGCATTGCGCCGATTAAACCGCGGAGCATTAGCATATGGTGTATTTAACCACGTCTCAATGATACCTTTCCAAGCCGCCTCGTCATCTTCCAAAATTCGCGCGGGCAGGCATAATACATTCGAGTCGTTATCATTACGCGTCATTTTTGCTTCAAATGCATCCCAAATCACGCTGGCGCGGATTCCCTTAAAACGATTAGCCGCCATGCACATCCCTTGGCCGCCGCCGCAAATCAAAATCGCCCGCGGATCCTTACTATCATCGCCGATAACTTTCAACGCCGCCGCTTGGGCAAATTGCGGAAAATCATCGTCTGGATTCAATTCCACGCCGCCAACATCCTCGACATCATAACCATTCTTCGCCAAATATGCGAACACTTTTTCTTTCAATAAAAAACCGCGATGGTCTGAGCCGAGATAGATTTTCATATTTCCATTATAACGCTTATACTTGATTCTGCAAATAATGTCCGACATCGGCCACTAACTCAACCAGACGGTTGGAGTAGCCCCATTCATTATCATACCAAACCATCACTTTTATCAAGTTGCCATCAACCACCTTAGTCAGCGGCAGGTCAACAATCCCCGAGCATGAATTGCCAATGAAATCCCGGCTAACCAAAGGTTCTTCAGAAACACCCAAAATCCCCTGGTAAAAATTACTTTGCGCGGCTTTCTTAAAGGCGCCATTTACCTGCTCGACCGTCACATCGCGCCGTAATAGCGCCGTCACATCACTTAGCGACACCACTGGCGTTGGTACGCGAACACTCAGGCCGTCAAACTTACCAGTTAGTTGCGGCAAAGTTTTCGTTACGGCGATTGCCGCACCCGTCGTTGTCGGCACCATATTTTCGGCCGCGTTGCGACCCTCGCGAAGATCCTTGGCAGGCGCGTCTTGCAGTCTTTGGCTGGCAGTGTAGCTATGCACCGTTGTCAGCATCGATTTTTCCACACCAAATTCTGCGTCCAGAACCGCCATCACCGCGCCCAAGCTATTGGTTGTACAGCTGGCATTAGAGACTATCGGCGTCGCGTCCTTAATCTTGCTGTCATTCGTACCCAGCACAATTGTATCGACGCCATCAGATTTAGTCGGCCCGCTGATAACCACGCGCTTGGCGCCCGCAGTCAAGTGCTTGCCCGCACCATCTTTATCAGTAAACAATCCGGTCGACTCGATCACCACGTCAACATTCATCTCGCCCCACGGCAAGTTTGTTGGATCTTTTTCCGCCAGCACTTTAACACTTTTCCCGTCAACTACCAACTCGTTTTCTGTAAAATCAACTTGGCGGCCGTATTCCCCGTAATTGCTATCGTGTTTTAATAGGTACGCCAGAGTCTTCGTGTCCGTCAAATCATTAATCGCCACAACCTCCAAATCGCTGCGCTCCCATGCGATTTTAAAGGCGCTGCGCCCAATCCGTCCGAAACCGTTAATTGCTATTTTCGTTATCGCCATGTAATTATCCCTCCCAAGTAGCATTAGCTTTTCTCTAATTATACTACAAAGTTGTATAATAAAACTATGACGCGCGAGGAATTATTGGATCTGGCAGCACCGCAGTACGACGAGATACCGGTACTGGTATTAGACAGTGCTATTGATTACGCTACTAAAAAGCACGCCGGGCAAAAACGCAAGAGCGGCGAACCGTACATCACGCACCCGCTGGCGGTAGCTGGGATTTTAGTGGAATGGGGCATGGATATCGACACGGTGATCGCTGGCGTACTGCATGATACGGTCGAGGATACCGATGCGATGCTGGATGAATTGGAAAGTTTGTTTGGCCGCGATATCGCCTTTCTGGTTGACGGCGTAACCAAGGTTTCACAGGCGCGGGCCGGCATGCGCAGCCTTGATAGTTATTTGCCGCACACCAAGGACAACCTCGCCAAGCTGATGATCGCGGTCGGCGAGGACATCCGAGTGATTATTATCAAGCTGGCGGATCGGCTGCATAATATGCGCACACTTCAATATATGCCGCGCGACAAGCAGAAGAAAATCGCCCGCGAAACGATTGAAGTGTTTGCGCCGCTGGCGGATCGGCTGAATATGGGGCGGGTGCGCGTACAGCTGGAAGAGCTAAGTTTTCGGTTTTTGATGCCCAAGGATTTTCAGCGCACCAAGAGCCTGATGGATAGCCGCCTAAAGAAAAGCCAGCGCAAACTCGCCAAAGTCCGCCGCGACGTTACGGCGCGCCTCCAGAACGAGAGTCTGCAGTTTGAGATGGACGGCCGGGTGAAAAGCGTATATAGCTTGTTTAAGAAGCTCGACCGCGTTGGCGATATTGATAAGATTTACGACCTGATCGCCCTGCGTGTTATCGTTGACGATTTAGCGACCAGCTATTTGGTGTTGGGTGTGCTGCACGACATGTACCAGCCGTTTTACGAGCGCATCAAAGATTATGTTGCCAACCCCAAACCGAACGGCTACCAGAGCTTACACACGACAGTCCAGACGCCGACCGGGCAAATTGTTGAGTTCCAGATCCGCACCCAAGACATGCACGAATACGCTGAGCGCGGTCTGGCAGCCAGCTTTCATTACAACGAGCAAAAAATGTCTGATGCCTACCGACAGGGGCGAATTGCTGCGCTGCCGACGGATTTGGCGTGGATTCGCGACCTGCAGGAAACGGCGGCCCGGGCACGCGAGGGTAAGACTTTTGACTCAGAGAAGTTCCGCATGAAGTTGTTTGAGGATCGAATCTTCGTCTATTCGCCCAAAGGTGATATTTATGACTTGCCGCGCGGCGCCTTCCCGCTGGATTACGCGTATCGCATTCATTCCGACATCGCAGCGCACGCCAGCGGCTTCAAGGTCAATGGCGTCATGAAGCCGTTCACCTATGAATTGCAGCACGGCGACGTCGTCGAAGTCTTGACCAGCAAATCCGCCAAGCCCAAGCCAGCCTGGCGCGGTATGGTTATCACGCCGCATGCCAAAACTAAATTACGCATGCAGTTATCAAAAAGCGGCGGCGTACTAGCACATTTGACCGGGTTAACCGACGGCGTTTCGTCGTTGTTTCGACGGTAAGCAAAACACTCATACCTCATCCCAGAGGCTACGGCAGACACGGCACCTTCTCCGCCAGAGACTGTGAAACGTTCGTGAGTAACGGACGTTTCAGCCGAACGCTCGCGAAAAATCTCCGGTGGAGATTTGAGCGAAGAGTGTACTCTGGCAGAGGATGGTGGAGTAGCTGCCGCGGCTTGGCTTCCAGCCGTCTCCTCCAGGTCGAATACATCCGGCGGGCGCCGTCCGCAGAACTATCGACTTGTCGGAGAGACTGACGGTCGTACTGCGACAAACACGCATACCGGATTCGCAAGACGCGATGCCGCTTTGCTTTACAAGATAGTAGTATTACGCCTGCTCGTTCCAGCGCTCAATCGCTGCCGCCACAACCTGCTTGGCAGCATCAACGCCGGCAAATTCTTTGACAATGGTCGATCCTGGCTTTTTCAGATCCTTATAGTGATTGAAATGGAATTCAATTTGCTTAATCAGCTGCGCTGGCAAGTCCTCCAGCGACTGAATGGCGTTACCATTGTGGCGATCGTCGCTTGGCACGGCGATAATCTTATCATCGACTTCATCATCATCAACAAATTTCATTACGCCAAGGATCCGCGCCTCGACTACCAGCCCAGTCGTCAGCGGCGTATCCGTCACCAATAGCACATCCAGTTCATCGCCATCCTCGTCCAATGTCTGCGGGATGAAACCATAATTAGTCGGCTTGGCGAAAATCGCCGGATCAACCCGGTCCAGCCGCATGACGCCGACTTTCCGATCCCATTCAATTTTATGATTTGACCCAGCCGGAATCTCTACGACAACAGTGATTTCGTCGTCCTGATAGTTTCCCGGGGTTAATACTTGGTTAAAATCTGCCATAATCTACTCCTCTCTGGCTTTTTCTTGTAAATATTCACGAATCTGCAATGCAGCCACCGCACCCTCGCCAACCGCCGAAGCGATTTGCATGGTTGCGCCCGAACGTACGTCGCCCGAAGCAAAGACGCCAGGAATGTTGGTATGCAAGTGCTCATCTGTGACGATGTGTCCGCCTAAGTCCAGCTCAACGTCCGAATCTGCCAAAAACTGCGTGTTCGGAATCAAGCCGATAAAAACGAATAAACCATCTGCGGTAAATTCTTTTTGCTCGCCGTTCTGAGTTGATTTGACGCCGTAAAATTTGTCGTTCTTCACGATAATTTCATCGGTAGTAGCGCCAAGGTGGACGGTAATTTTACCTGCGTCAACGTATTTTTGCAGTTCTTTTTGCAGAACGTCACTGGCACGTAATTTACTGCGCACCAACAGGTCAATGTGGCTGGCGTAGCGAGTCAAAAATATCGCTTCCTGCACCGCAGAGTTGCCGCCGCCAACGACAATCAGACTCTTGTCGCGATAAAATGCGCCGTCGCACGTCGCGCAATAATGAACGCCGCGGCCATACAATTCATCCTCGCCCGGCACGCCCAGCTTGCGGTGATTTGAGCCGGTCGCCAGTAGCACTGCTTTGGCGCGCACCGGCTGACCATCAACTGTCAATTCCAATTCGCCGTCAACTTGTTTCAGGGCCGTGACGTCACCGTACTCAATATTCGCGCCAAATCGCTCAGCCTGCTGCTGCAATTCTGACGCCAATTTCATACCGGTCACGCCCTCGGCAAACCCTGGATAATTATCGATTTGATCAGTGATGGCCGCCATGCCGCCGACCACGCCGCGTTCGTATAGTGTTGTCGGCACGTCTTCGCGCGATAGGTAAATTGCTGCAGTGAGTGCGCTTGGACCAGCACCAACTATCACTACATCCCTCTCCTTAAACCCCATATTGCTCCTTATAGTATTTCTCCAATGCTGGCGGTATTTCTGGCTCAGGAATTTCTGCCGGTTTGTCGATTGCCATTACCACAAACTTTAACGGCGTGTTTGCCGGAATTTTATCTCCCTGGCCTTTCTCGCCATACGCCTTACTTGACGGAATCGCTAGCTCGCGGACGCCGCCGATTCTCATACCAATCAAGCCCTCCTTCCAGCCTTCGATCACCGACGCGTTCGCTAAGCCTTCAATTAAGAAGGGTTCTTTTAATTTTTCACCATCAATCGACTGATCAAAGACTTCGCCTTTTGGATTCCAACCAATATAATAAACTGCAAATTTAGTATCTTTCTTTATTTCTGCGCCTTCGCCAGCCACGAGGTTTTCAACCTTCAACTCTTTAGCTTCATCATTACTAAATTCCGCCGGACGCGAAGCATATTCTGCAAATTGGCTATAATATTTACCGCTCAATTCTTCCGCCTGCGCTTTAACCTTTTTTTGCCGTTCATTAACAGCCTTAGTATACGTATCCTGCGCTTTTTTCAGCTCAGCCTGATCTTTGGCGTCATTGCCCGGCTGCACCATCATAGCGATAAATCCGCCGACCGTTCCTAAAAACATCACGCCAGCAATCACCCAAATCCCTATCCTTTGGCTTTTAGTCGTTGCCATAATCCTCCTTTATTTACCTATCCAATTATAACAATTTTTACCAAGTACAACAATCGCCCGCCTAAACCTGCGCGGCATCAAATTCTTCCGCTGCCATGGCTGCTATTTCTTCAATTATCGGCGCAGTATCTTTATCCGCCAAAGTTCGCTCGGCGCTAGTAAATTTGACACTCAAGGTTATGGTTTTTGTTGAATCATCGTCCTTCGGCTGATAAATCGCAATTGGCGTGATACCAATTTGCAATTCGCGGTGTTTTTTCGCAACTTCCTCAGCACACGCATACACCGACGCATAATCAACCGCCGACTGCATCTTCAGCGATATATCCCGAGTCGTTGACGGATAGCGGCTCAGCGGCCGGTAATTATGTTCGCGATTTTTAGTCAGACAGGCTTGCAATTTTTCAACGTCAAGCGAGAACGCCGCTGTGTAATCTGGCAGCTTGAAATTGCGCCGCACTGTCTGGGTTAATTCGCCTATAATACCCAGCTTGTCACCGTTTTTTGCGACAATCCAGGCGCTGCGCTGGCCGTCAAACGGCGCTGGCACGTCCGCGTCCGACTCTACTATTTTCACAAAATCAGTCTCAACGTTAATATCAGCCAACAGCCTATTCACTAACTTCCTCGCTTTATAAAATGGCGCGCCGGCTCGCGGCTTTTTGCTAGCATAAACACCGTCGACGAAGGTCTGCTCGCTTGGCAGATTCTCGTCGGTAAGCGGCAATTCTTTATCGTGAATTTTGCCGATTTCAAACAACATGAACTCGTCGTGGCCGGCTTTGATGTTGGCATGAACTTTGTCTAGCAAACTCGGCAGCACGCTGGTGCGGTAGTACTGCAAATCGGGACTGAGCGCGTTGCTTAGTCGATAGGCGCGGCTCGGGTCTTGCTCGGCGTTTTTCAGGACGCGTTCGTGGACGAAGCTGTAGGTCAAGACTTCGTTGGCGCCGGCGTGCGACAAACTCTGGCGAATCGCCTGCTTGAGCTGGCGGCGCGGATTCCTCGGCGCTGGCTTGATGCTGCGCATTGGCAATTGACGCGGCAGTTTATCAAAGCCATACAGCCGACCGACTTCTTCGACAATGTCCTCCGGCAGTTCAAGGTCGGTACGCCAGAATGGCACGAATATACACAAGATATTTTCGTAGGCTGTAGTTTTGGATACCGAAGTGCTATTTGCATTCGAGGATATATTTGTCATATCTGGATACTTAACATCCTTAGTGTGTACTACAAATTCTACGTTACTTAATATAGACTTAATCATAGGACTGTCTATAGTTGGTGACGCAACAGCACTGTTTCCAGCCAACACGTCATTAATCTTATGAGCAAAAATGCAGACCATTTTTTTGTCTTTAAAACCGTCTAACTTGTTAATTTTGTCAAACACTTCGCTAGCCTGCACACCGCCAACCATACTCATCAGCTGCTTCAATACGGCAGCATTTTGGAGCGGCGACTGGCCCTTATTAAACCGCGTCAATGCATCGGTGAAAATACCGTGTCGCATGGCCGTGCGGCGCAGCGCATACATGTCAAAATTAGCACATTCCAAAACGATATTTTTAGTATCACTTGAAACCTCGGTGTCGGTACCGCCCATAATTCCCGCCAAACCAATCACACCCTCGCCATCAGCAATGACGATGTCATCACTCGTCAACTCATATTCTTTGCCATTGAGCAGACTGACCTTCTCGCCATCACGAGCCATCCGCGCCTCAAGTTTATGTCCGCGTAAATTATCATAGTCATACGCATGCGTTGGCTGCGCCGTCATGAACATCATGTAATTCGTGGCATCGACAATGTTGTTAATTGGCTTGCCGCCCATCGCCACCAACTGGCATTGCAACCACAGCGGACTTGGCTGCACAGTAACATCACGAATTGCCACTGCCATGAACCGCGGCACTAATTCTGGCGCGTCATTGATGACCGTTAAATCCAGCCCCTCAGCGCCCATGAACTGCTGGTTTGATTTGTACCACTCGGGGCTGGTAAACTGCTGGTGAAAAATCCCAGCGATTTCGCGCGCCACGCCGAGCTGCCCGAAACAATCCGGCCGGTGCGTAAACATCTTATTTTCGATGTCCAGCACATAGTCGTCCAGCCCAAACATTTCCGCGAAACTCGCACCCGCCTGCAGTTCAACGCCCGCCGGCACGTCCTGTTCACGAATCTCAACAATCCCCTCGTGATCCGTACCAATCGCCAGCTCATCCGCCGCCGCCAACATACCTTGGCTGAGCACGCCGCGCAGTGGCCGCGCGTCCAACACAAACGGCTCGTCGTCATCAAAACTCGCCGGCACCGTGCTTTTCGGCGGCAGCCAAATAGCCCACATATCCGCATGCACATTCGGCGCGCCGCAGACTACCTGCACCAGACCATTCTCATCGCGCGGTACGTCCGCCACCACACCGCCATCATCAATCTTGGTCACGCTCAGCCGGTCAGCATTAGGGTGCTTGGCGCATTCAACTACCCGGACGATCCGCGCGCCGCCATATTTGGCTTTGAGATCGATCACTTCCTCGACGCCACCAAGCTGCTGATTGACCCGCGCCACCAACTCATCCACCGGCGGCAATTCAAAATTAATCAATTGTTTGATAATGTTTAGGCTGACTTTCATATATATCAGTATACCATTCTAACCAACGGTGTAGTCAAACATCTTGACGGGAATACCTTTTGCTTGAGCTTGATCAATTGTAAACGTCGTGCCAGGGCTACCATTAACCCGAAACGCCACTAATTCATCTGCCAAAGCAACGATTTGGCAATTACGCGCATGAAACGACTCGGCATTAACTTCATTAAAATCAGTAGCATCGCACAGCACTCCTGGCCGATGTTTGGCGATGTTTCTCAAAAGAGCGACCGTCGCAATCACATCATCCTGGCGGCATTTGCCGACGGCCGCACGATCATACAATGCTTAGCAATACAGCTCCAATTTTACTGGCAGAAATATCCGAAATCGCGACACCTCCAAACCATGCTCATATGCCAGCTGCGCCGCTTCATGATCAACGCCCGTCGCACCGCCCGACACAATTCCGCTGTCTTCAATAATTTTTTGACCAACGACTCGCTCAATATCACGGCGAATTGTGTTATTTACTTCACGCGTACCGACAACTGCAAGCCATTTCATAGCATACATATCCCTTTCGGCTTAGTAATATACGTCACTATCCCACGACGGCAACGCGGTAGCACCCATCGCAGCATGTATGTTCGCCAAATCCTGTTGAGCAGCTGTCTTAAGATCCTCAAGTTCTCCCAAAATAAAAGCCTCATCCTTATCCAACTCACCGAGCCGCTTCCTTAGTTCTTCTTTTTCCTCACGAACAAGGTTGAGCTTATCTACAAGCTCTTTAATACGCCTAGACCTCTCATCAACCACACTGCCAGCAGACCCTCCCGCCTCCGCTGCCGAATACTCTCCAAGCTCACCTTTCCCCATGCTTTACCTCCTTTCGGCTTACACCACGTACTGTATCACAGCGAAGCCAGCGCGTCCAGCCAGCTGGGATTATTCGCTGGATTTTTCGCCATCCTTATATTCCAAAATTTCCCGTCCAACAAACTCTCTTCTTACCGCGTTAGTGTAACCATTATCACCTGTAATCATATTGTCAAGGACTAAAAGCATCGCACATCCTCCCATTTTTGAATCTCCATGTTTAGTCCTGAAATGACTAGTTCTGGCTGGATATTCTGCATTCTCCTCATTTGTTTCTTTCAATTCCGTCAATCTCGCAATAATAAAATCTCGCTGACGATACAGATCCTCAAGGCGTTTCCTTACTTCATTGCTCGACTCATCAAACCCCTTCTTTACGTTACCGCGCAGTCCACTGAGCAAGTCCTTTGTCTCGCCGCTCAACTCGCCGAATTGTTCTGTCTCATCGCTTAGTTCGTCAACCTGATTGCTTATAAACTTTATAGCCTCTATTTCCCGATTGACCCGATCAAGTTCCTCCATAAGATGGAATCTTTCTCTTGCACCTCTAACCAATTCTTTGTCACTTGGCGTCATAAAATAATTTTTTAGTCCTTCTGTTTCTTCGCCAGGCACACCACTTCCTCTATCAGGAGTATTTCCTTCCATATTATATCTCTTTCCTTTCGTTTTGTTCGCTAGAGTATAATAACATGGATTTTACATAATGACAACAGTATGGACTGAAGTTTTGTCTGACGATATTCTTAAGCACTGGCGACAGTACCGTCTAAATACCATATACATCCAGCTCAATCGCCGCAAGTATCTGCTGAACTCGCGCGCTATCCGCCATTTCCAGCCATCCTTTGCCGCCAATGACGCAGCCGCCGAGGATTGAATTCAGCGTGTCTCTACCCAGCAATACTTGCTCGTAGTTATGCGAACATCTGATCAACGCTTCCTGTAAATTGTCGCAAAACGACGACGCTGATAAAAATTGCACATATTCCACGAATTCGCGCTTTAACTGGTCAACTATACTATCGTCTTTCTTGATTAGCCCAAGGAACATTCGATAACCAACCGACTTTGACGCTTCCGACCATTGATCGCCGCGATCGTATACAGTATGTTTTTCACGAATCATCACTAAAAAGTTAAGCGCCGCGACCTGCATGACAACCGCTGCCAGTGCTTGATCAACTGGCGATTGGATATATTTTTCATCAACCGAATATTCTAAAACATATTCAGGAAAAATATTTTTAGATTTTCTGCCGTATTTTACATACGGAACACGAAAGAGCGTATTTACAGAACCCTTGTCATCGGCTTTACGATACGTCAGATCGCTCTGCTGGCGCCACGCGGAAGACTGTACCGTATTTAGATTATGTAATAACTCATCTTGCTGTAACTCCACTACCGCCCGATTCATCTCTATCCCGCATTCGCCAGCCGCCCGCAGCGCGGCATCTCCTGGAATATCCCATTCATCAAACAGCTGCAATGCTTCGCCATAAGCCTTTTGCGCCGCTGGGTTATATAATTCTGCGTCTATAAAACAAGTGTCGCCATATGTTTTTGCTGTTAAGATACTATCGCTTGAAATAAAAAATCCTCTACCCTGAAGAGATTTCATAACATGCTGAGCAAGCAAATGTTCATAAATATGAGCCAATAATCCGTTATTTTCGACTGTCTTATATAAGGATGAATATACCATCTTATTACTCTTTAGAGTAGAGGAGATATTGATAGTCCATATGAACCGTTCTTCATAACCGCCCCCTAATGATTAGTTGTATTTCCAGCTATACAACTAAACTAAACATCTAGCCGATAGCTATAACCATTCTAACATGGGCAGAAATAGAGGATAAACTTTATGAATAGGACTGAAGAAACTAAAATTTAGATAAATATTGCCAAGCTTACCAGCCGCCAAAATACCCCGCCCATACAGACGAGGTATTTTCCTACAAGCAGACTGCTTTGATTCGGAAGCTTAACGCTTGGAGAATTGTTCGCGCTTGCGGGCGGAACGCAGACCGTATTTCTTGCGTTCTTTCTCGCGTGGGTCACGCTTGAGCAGCTCAGCCTTCTTCAAAACTGGGCGTAGGTCAGCGTGAGCAGCCGTCAATGCTTTAGCGATGCCAAGCTTGATGGCGTCAACTTGACCAGCGAGGCCGCCGCCTTTAACCAAGATGGTAACGTCGTATTCCTTTTGCTTGCTGACGATAGCCAGCGGATCGGTTACTTCTGCCAGCAAGGTTTTGTTGCCATCCAAGTACTCAGCGGCTGCTTTGCCGTTGATGGTGATGGTACCCTTGCCAGGAAGCAAGCGAACACTTGCCGAGGCGCTTTTGCGTCGTCCCAAGCCGTAGAAATAGGTATCAGTAGCCATATTACTTTACCTCAACTTTCTCTGGGGTTTGTGCTGCGTGAGCATGCTCGCTGCCGGCAAATACGCGGAGGCGCTTGAGGCGCTCTGCTTGCAATTTGTTCTTTGGCAACATACCTTTGACAGCTTCTTCAATAATTCGTTCTGGGTGGCGTTCACGCATTTCTTTGAACTGCGTTTCTTTGATGCCGCCTGGGAAACCGCTGTGACGGTAGTAGTACTTGTCAGTTTCCTTGTAGCCAGTAACGACGGTGTTTGCAGCGTTGATAACTACGACGTAGTCGCCGCCGTCAACGTGCGGCGTGTAGGTTGGCTTGTATTTACCAGTCAAGTGTTTGGCAATTTCCGTTGTCAAGCGTCCCAGTGGCAATTCGCTCGCGTCAAACAATACCCAGCGGCGAGAAACTTCAGATGGTTTTTGTGAATAAGTCTTCATCTTATCTCTCCTTCTTCTGCTGTCTTGGTTTGATGTCGTCGACAAACTCGATGATTGCCATTTGTGCGCCGTCGCCAACACGTAGGCGTGTTCGTTCAACGCGAACGTGTCCGCTGGTGCGGCCGCCGAGTTGCGGGGCAATTTCATCAACGAGCTTGTAAGCAGCAGCGCGGGTGCTGAGTGCTGCGATCACCTGGCGGCGGCTTGCCAAATCACCTTTCTTCGCCTTGGTGATTATTTTTTCAATGTGGCGCTTCAGCTCTTTGGCTTTCGGCAAGGTGGTCTCGATTTTGCCGTGCTCGACCAGGCTGGTTGCCAGACCTTTGAGTAAGGCTCGCCGTTGATCACGCTCACGGCCGAACTTGCGCCCTTGATATACGTGTCTATGCATAGTTAAAACTCCAACTCCGCCATCTTGTCGCGTACTTCATCCAGCGCCTTTGAACCAAAGCCTTTCAATTCTCGCAAATCTTGCTCGGTCAAAGTCACCAGGTCGCGAATGGTGCGAATTTCATTGTTAATCAGCGCATTCGTGGTGCGGGCGCTTAGGTTTAATTCTTCAATCGGCATAGCCAATTCTGACTCTTCGTCACCCTTGGTTGTGCCAAGTGCTGGCGCGCCAGTTACCATAGTATTGCCCGCCAAAGCCGTGTATTGGTTAACCAGGATTGCTGCTGCTTCCTCAAATGCTTCGCGCGGGGTAATTGCGCCGTTGGTTTCAACGGTAATCGCTAATTTGTCCAAGTTTGTTTCTTGGCCAACGCGAGTTGAGTCAACTTTATAGCGGACGCGCAGCACTGGCGAATACATTGCATCAATGGCAATCATGTCGCTGTGCAAACGATTCTCGCTTGACTCTTCAATTGTCTGATAGCCGCAACCTGCTTCTGCCACCAAATCCATTACCAAATGCTTGTTTGGATCGTCAATCGTAGCAATTACTTGCTCTGGGTTAACGATTTCAACGTCAGCGTTTGTCTGGATGTCTGCAGCAGTTACTTCACCGGCGCCAGATTTCTCCAAGCGTAACTCAACTGGCTCATCGGTAAACACGCGCAAGTGAACGTTTTTCAGATTTAGCGTAATATCGACAACGTCTTCTTTGACACCCTCGACGGTAGTGAATTCATGAGTCGCGCCTTCGACCCTGAAAGCCACGATTGCACCGCCCCGAACACTTGAAAGTAAGACGCGCCTTAGCGAATTACCAAGCGTATTGCCGTAGCCCGGATGAAGCGGTTCGATTAGAAAAGTAGCACTGGTCGCGGAAATATCATCAACGCTCGCGAGTGCTGGATTGTAAATTGCTTTTGCCATAATTCTTCCCTAACCCTTCTTTTATCGTGAGTAATACTCAACAATTAATTGCTCGTTGATGTCAGCTTCTGCTTCCTCGCGCTTCGGCAAACCAGTAACTTCAATCTTCAGCTTCTTGCTATCGCTCTTCAGCCAGCTCAGCGGGCCTTGGATTGAATTATTGATCACATCATCAATCCGCGTGAAGTATTCAGATTTGGTGCTCTTTGGACGAACGGTGATGACGTCACCGGCCTTAACACGAATCGATGGGATATCGACGCGGCGGCCGTTTAATTCAAAGTGGCCGTGGCTGACCAGCTGGCGAGCGGCGCGGCGCGATACGGCGAACCCAGAGCGATACACCACGTTATCCAGCCGGCGCTCCAGCAGCTTCAACAGGTTCTCACCCGCCAAACCTTCTTGGGCGCGCGTTGCTTCATTCATCAGCCGTGCAAATTGCTTTTCCACCAAACCGTACAGGCGGCGAACTTTTTGCTTTTCGCGCAGCTGCGTAGCATACAGGCTTGGCTTACTTTGGCGGCCGTGCGCGTGCTGGCCTGGGATGCCAGATTTTCGCGCCAAAACCTTATGTGCTTTTGGATGAAGCGCATAACCTTCGCGGCGGCTTTGCTTGACAATCGGTGAATTATCTCGTGCCATAATTATGCCCTCCGTGCCTTTCGTGGACGAACACCGCCGTGAGGTACGCCAGTTACGTCCTTAATGCTTTCTACTGAGATGTCGAAAGCGCCAACCGCACGAATAGCGGCGTCACGGCCCAAGCCGACACCTTTGACGAAAACGTCAACTGATTTCAAACCATACTGGGTTTTCGCAGCTTCAGCAGCTTTTTCAGCAGCAACCTGTGAAGCATAGGCGGTGCCTTTTTTGCTGCCGCGGAAACCACATGCACCAGCTGATGAAGCGGTCAACACATTACCCTTCTTGTCAGAAAAGGTAACAATGGTGTTGTTAAATGTTGCTTGAATATGCAGCTGACCAGCTGGGACTGATCGGCGCTGCTTCTTCTTGGTAGATTTTGCGTCTGCCATTTCTTAGTCCTTTCTTTAGGTCTTACTTGCTGCTTTTGGTTGTGTACCGCCCACGGCGATGGCGCGACCCTTGCGAGTTCGTGCATTCGTACGAGTCCGCTGTCCGCGTGTCGGCAGTCCTGCTTTGTGGCGAAGACCGCGATAGGCGTTGATGTCCTTCAAGCGCTTAATGTTGTTAGTTACCAAGCGCTGGAGATCACCCTCAACGGTGTATTCGCTGTCGATAATTTCGCGAATCTTGTTTTCTTCAGCCTCGGTGAGATCTTTCACCCGAGTGGTCGGCTCAATCTTAGCCGCCGCAAGGATGCTCGAAGCGTGCTTTGGCCCAATCCCATAAATATAGGTGAGCGCGATTTGCACTTGCTTCTCTGTTGGGATAACTACCCCAGCAATTCGAGCCATGCTTAACCCTGCCTTTGCTTGTTCTTAGGTTTTTTCTTGTTGATGACGCGCAGTCTGGCGATCCGTTTGCCCTTTTTACGGCCAACGCGGCGCACGAGTACGTCATCGGGACTGATTTTTCTAACACTTGCACGAACTTTCATAAAGTGCTTAAATCTCCCTTCCCGAGTAAACCCGAGATTAACGTTAATATTTGACTACCGGCTCTGTTGAGGTCGGTCGTCGCGTAGGCGGAAGCTGATTCGTCCCTTTGTAAGATCGTAAGGGGTCATCTCAACTTCAACCTTATCACCAGGCACCAAGCGAATATAATGCTTGCGCATTCGCCCTGAAATGTGCGCGATGATACTATGGCCATTCTCCAGTTCCACCCTAAATTGAGTATTAGGCAGTGCTTCCACTACCTTACCAATCATTTTGATGACTTCCTTTTGACTCGCCATAAGTTACAGTTGTCAATTATACAGCAACAAGCTGCTTCCCGCAAGGGGTTACTGAGAAAAATTTCACTATTTACCTGACAATACACAAACTGGCAATAAGTGATAATAAAAATCCCCGCCCAGCAGCGAGGATTATTCATTTACTTTTTACGCAGCTTCGGCAGCAACCGCCGTTTTTTCGTTTTACCGCGGCCATTAACCAGCTCGTCCGGATCGAAATCGTCGTACGTAACCATCAAGGCCCGCGAGTTGATTTGGCGCAGCGTCTCCAATCCGACCGACACGACAATCAAAACGCCGGTACCGCCAATCGACAGTCGCAAACCCTTCAGTCCTGTCAGGTGATACGTTAAATATTCAGCAATAAACGGCAGAATTGCTACAATTCCCAGAACAATTGATCCGAACAAAATTAAGCGATTGACGGTTTTTGTAAGGTACTTTTCAGTCTGAGCGCCCGGCCGAACACCCTCGATGAAACCTCCCTGCTTCTGCAAGTTTTCAGCAATTTCATTGGCATTAAAGACGATACCGGTGTAGAAATATGTAAAGGCAATAACTAGTAGGAAATACAGCGTTGGGTAGATGAAAGCCTCAGCAGTGCTGCCAGTAAATGAGCCAGCATTTGGTGCTTGGAACCAAGTGATGAGCTTGTTGGCGGTTGGTAAAAGATCGGCGTTGCCAGAAGCTTTCATGACTTGGCCAACGAACTGTGGCAAGCTGAGGAATGCAACGGCAAAAATAACCGGGATAACGCCCGCTGCAATCAGCTTAACTGGCAGGATGCTTTTTACGTCACCATAGTTGCTGTTGCCGTGGACACGCTTGGCGTAATTGATGGTAATGACACGCTGTGCTTCGTTGATTTTCACCAGGAAATATAGAACGATGAGGCCAGCGATTGCCATGATGAGAATAGTCCAGAATACGGTCGGATTAACGGGCAGCGTGAACCAATTGAAAACATTTAAGCCGCCAGAAGAGGTGTCCATAAGCGAAGAAATGAGTGATGCTAGCATCTGTGGCAATTGACTGATGATACCAGCGAAAATCACGATAGAAATACCATTGCCAATTCCCTGTTCAGTAATCAATTCGCCAAGCCACATAATCAACACTGAGCCGGCAGTCATGGCAGTCACCGACACGACCCACTCCATCATCGTTGGGTCGGCTAAGGTTGTGGTGCCGCCCTGGAGTACAGTCTGGCGTAAAATAAATATGAAAGCAATTGACTGAACGATGGCTAACGGCACGGTAATAACACGCGTCCATTGTTGGATCTTACGACGTCCTGACTCGCCATCTTTATGAAGCTCCTCTAGCTTTGGAATGGCTTTAGTTAACAATTGGATAATGATACTAGCGGTAATGAATGGACTAAGACCGACTAGCACTAAAGAAAAACTTGACAAAGCACCGCCAGAAAGCAAGTTCAGGATTCCACCCAAATCAGTCTGGCCAAGTACCGATGAAATTGCGTTACGCAGCTGGGTTGGCTCGGCTAGCGGCACCGGAATATGCGCCAGTAATCGATAAACAACAATTATTCCGACAACAATTAATAATCGTTTCTGCATATCTTTATTTTTTAGCGAGCGGAAAATTATTCTCCAATTCATATATTCTTAGCCCCTCTAGCCACTAACTTCATTAACTATCTCAGTATACATTATTTGACCGGATATTGCCAGATTTTATCTACTGGTCAACTTCGTCAATACTCCAACCCCAAGCATTGCAATCGCCCACCGTCCTGGCTTTCACACCTCTTTCATAAGCCAGCTGTAACGCCCGAATTGAACCATGCGTCGACGGTTCTAAACCTTTGGTTGGTTTTACCAAATACTGCTTTAATGACGGCGTATTAGCAAGCATAGCATACGACATAGTGTCAGCAAACAACTCAGAACGGCGAGTTTCGCGCTCTTTAACCGCGTCTTGGCTATCCGGTTGATTTGGCCAATATTTATACATTTCAAAAATCATCAAGTTAATATTGATCGGAAAACCCATTCTCATAGCAATATGATGCGCGTATTCGTGGAATAAAACCGTCAAATCGCTTCCAATATCCCCTGTATAACCGGCGACAATATATATCGTTTCCTCTTTTCGGCAATAGAAACCGGATATTTCAATCCCGCTTGTTTTATTGCCGTCGCTAATACAAGTTGATCCGCTATTTTCAAGAGAATCGACAACTTTTACGACAGTACCCTGGAAATCAAGCGAATCCTTATTTGGATAGGCATTGTCAAATAGCGGCTTCCATGTTTTATTCAGACATTCAACCCACGCATCATACCAAGATTTTTTGTCTGATTGATGTAGCGATTCGCTTGGCGCGCACGAGGTAAAGTCTGGGATATTAATATTAAAGACAGCTTCTTTACTAATTTCATCGTATACATCGGACTCTTTGCAAAAATTCCGCTTAAAAATAGAATGTTCGGACGGAGCGGCATTCTCGCACTTTTTACTTTCTTTATCAAAATGATTAAGTACTATGCCTCCAATAATCAAAGCAAAGCCCACTATGAACGCAAAGATTATAGCAATCATAGGTGATTTGCTAGCAGGAGGACGCGGCACTACTGGCGGAGTGGGTGGTACCGTTGGAATATATGGCGGCGGCGTTTGGCTTTGATTATAATTATTAGCATCAGGTGTGCCCGTATACTGCACCCCCGGAGCAACCGGCGGCGGAGTATAGCCGGCTTGCGGCATATCCGGAGCTTGCGATTTATCGTCGTTATTCATGCTATTGATTATAATCTATATAGCTAAATTTTAGCAATTAAAATAACACTATAAAAGCGCCCCCGCTTATACGCAAAGGGGCGCTTTCTTTAGGTTTTGCCTGAAAATTATTTTTCCTGGCTAGCCTTTTCGTCTTTCTCGATATCCTTCATGCTTTGGCGTAAGGGTACAGCGACTTTTTCAAATGAGCCGCCAGCTTTTTCAATCGCTGTAACGACCGAAGCGGAAGCAGCTTGTACTTTCAAGTTAACCTTAGCCTTCAATTCACCGCGAGCGATCACCTTGACCGTGTGAAATGGTGTGGCAATGTAACCTTCGGTAAACAGCAGAGCGTTGTCAACGGTTTTACCGTCAAAGGCGTTCAAGTGATCCAAGTAGACCACCTGAGCTGGTGTGCGCAGACTCTTGAAACCGCGAGCTTTTGGCACAGCCTGAGCCAGTGGACGCTGACCACCCTGGAACATGGCGCGAAGCTTTTTACCAGTGCGGGCGTTCTGACCTTTGGTACCGCGACCAGCAGTTTTACCCTGGCCAGCAGCGATACCGCGACCAACACGCTTTTTATTCTTGTTTGCTGAAACTTGGAGATCGTTGTATTTCATTACTTAGCCTCCTTTTTAGCAGCTTTTTTGACTGGCTGAGCATTGAGCCATTCTTCGCGCGGAACCAATGATTTCAATGCTTCAATGGTTGCGTAGGCTATGTTCACCTTGTTGGTTGAACCGAGTGACTTGGTCAGCAGGTTGCGAACACCAGTTACACCGATGATCTGTCGGACAACACCACCAGCGATAATACCGGTACCAGGAGCAGCTGGCTTGATCAGCACGCGGGCGCCTGAGAACTTGACTTCGCTGTCGTGCGGAATGGTCTCGCCGCTCAGCGGCAAGGTGATCAAATGCTTCTTAGCAACTGAGGTTGCCTTAGCGACAGCCGCTTGCACGTCGGCACCTTTGGCTACACCAACACCAACCTTGTCCTTGCGGTTACCGACAACCACCAACGCCTTAAAGCGGAAACGGCGGCCACCCTTTACCACGCGGGACACGCGGTCAATGTTGATTACCAATTCTTCAAACTCTTTTGGTGCGTCATCACGCACATTTCGCCGGTCATCGCGGCGACCACCACGCGGACTGCGAGGCCGGCGGCCCTCTGCGCGTGGGGTAGTATTTGCAGCTTGTTCTGCCATACTAGAACTCCAATCCTTCTTGGCGCGCAGCATCAGCCAATGCCTTCAGGCGACCAGCATACTGGCGGCCATTGCGGTCAAAGACCACTGCGCTAATTTTACTTTTCTTTGCTTTCTTGGCAATTTCAGTACCGATGGTAGCGCATTTTTCGCTCATCGTACCTTTTGCTTTGGTGCCAACGGTGGTTGCGGCAGCCAATGTTTTGCCTGCGACGTCGTCGATCAGCTGAGCACTGACGTGCAGGTTGCTGATGGTGACGGTTAGGCGTGGGCGCTCTGCAGTGCCTGAAACTTTCGCGCGAACGCGGTTTTTGCGAAGAGCTTGGTTGAGTAATTTCTTGTTTTTAGCCATGATTACTTACCTGTCTTTCCTGCTTTGCGCAAAATCTGCTCGTCAGCGTACTTGATACCCTTGCCCTTGTATGGTTCAGGCTTCTTTAGCGCGCGGATTTCCGCCGCGACTTGGCCGACTTGCTGTTTATTGATACCGCTGACGATAATGGTCATCTTTTCGTTGGTAACGGTGATACCCTCTGGGGCTTTGTATTTGACTGGGTGTGAAAACCCGAGCGCCATTTCCAGCTCATTGTTGCTGGAGTTAACGCGGAAACCGACACCATTGACCTCGAGACGCTTCTCGTAGCCTTTGGTAACGCCGATTACCATGTTGTTGATTAGCGCGCGCATCAGACCGTGCTGGGCGCGAGCAGTTTTGGACTCATCCTTCGGATGAACCGTGACTTGTCCGTCTTCGACTTTCACCTCAACTGCTGGCGTGATGAATTGTGTCAATTCACCTTTCGGGCCCTTTACGACCACGTCACCAGAGTCAACCGTGATTGTCACACCGGCCGGAATAACCACCGGCAGTTTTCCGATTCGACTCAGACTCATTACTCACCTTTCGTGTGATTTGATATTAACCCTGGTATTTTAGCATAGATTAGGGGTGAAATGCAAGGATGATTATATTCCAACTATATGATTTTACCTATAATCTCTATAATAATTCCAACAACCAAAGGGGCTATTATAAAGCTCAATATGGCAATATATGGCTTATTCATCTCTTTGCTCGTCCTACCATCAACCGCTTTATTAATTCTATTGTAGTGCGGTATGATCTTAGGTAATATCCATAAATATAAAAATAATTGTATGGGAATATACGAAAATAGCACCTTTGCTATATAACTCACCAGCGAATCTAAATGTACTTCGCCGGGGATATTTTGTTGTGATGGGATAAATAATACGGCAAGTGCTATCACTAGCGACATATCCCAGGTATTTGTTAGAAGCTTTTTATAATCCCAGAAAGGGACTTTACAGTTGTTAATCAGGAACTGCTCTATTTGCTGCTCGACATATACCATATCTCCCGGGCTATGTTTTAGGCGCATACTTAGAACGACCGTATCTGAGGAATAAAAATATATACTAAGGTTATTGTAAGAATCATGCTCTCTAATCTGAAAGTACAACTCGTATATTTTTCTCCCTCTAATCTCGTCAATGGACTCAAGCTCAAAACGCTTATCCTTATTATCAGAAAATTCGACATCCTTGCTGTAGGTAATCTTTCGACTACTTTGTTTGATTGCGTCCAAGATAATATCATCAAACTGCTTTAATTTGTCGTAGTCAAGGAAGACATTTTTTATACGTTTAGTTTGATTGTGATTTTGTAACTTCATCATTTTAGTTGGTTTGTGTTTACACCAATATCCTCCCGCTCATTAGTATACCATAAGCACACCCTAAACAAGGTACTGGTCATGACATCTTTGGAAATACTAACCAGGAAGATCTGCGGCCGCTTTTGACCTTTGGAATTTCGCTAGCATAGACACAAATCAATAACTTCGCGAGCAACGATGGCTTGATGAATCGATTTACCGCTAACTTTCATGGGGTTATTGTAGCATACCCTTGCCCAGTCCCTGCCGCCAAAGTATAGTAATAATATGACTAAGATAGTCGCGAAGGCGCTGGTGCGAAGCTCTGAAGGATTATATTTGGTGCTGTATAGAAGCGATACACACCCGTTGTTTCCCGGACATATTGATTTTCCCGGCGGAGAGGTTGAGCCGGAAGAAATACCAGAAGCAGCAGTCGCGCGCGAAATACAGGAAGAAGCGGGACTATCTGTTAATCCAAATAAATTGAAGAAGCTATTTACCAAACAATACCGGCAAACAACGCATATATTATTTGAGGCAAAGCTCGCCGAACCGGACGCAAAAATCGCTTTAAGCTGGGAGCATAAAGGCTACCGATGGATAACACCGGAGGAATTAAAGTCCCTGCCCAAATTCCCAAGCGCCGACCCGTATTATACGGATGTGGTGAATTATGCGGCTGGTGAAAATTGGGCGTGACTAATTGTTAGCCAAAAAACCACCGCTTGGCATCACTCAACATAAATCCCCGAACAGCTTTTCTACCTGTCACTTGGCATCTTACCTTACGAAGCGAGTATACTCGGTCGTCCTGTTCTGGGAATCGACCAGAAGCATCTTCTAATCCAGTTACTCCCTCTGACATTGGAATCTTTTGTTCTTCCCCGTCTTTCCCATCAACGACATAAAACCTTTTACCTTCTTCGCTTGGCTCGGCAGAAACACCTCTAGCTGCAAGCATTTCCTCTGGCGTCATGTCGCCGCCAGCATTAGATCCGCCAGATTCAAAATTATTTCCCTTTACCATATCATTGCTACTCCTTGTTACTATTACTATGTAACTGTATCATAAAATATCCAAATTAGCAAATTTGTACGATTTATAAAGATAATACCGAGGAAGCGGTCTGAGGGTTATTTGCTATTGATTCATCTTAACCGCCGCTAATTTATCCTTATATTCATCAAGTTTGGAGAAATCGATATCACTAAACTCCTCAAATTCACCCTTTTTCAAATGAGAAGACTGCAGTCCCAATATCCTTTTCATAAACGAAATGACAGTTCCATGGGATACAATTGCGATGGTATTATTTTTAAAGTTACGTTTTCGGACATCGTCCAAAAACTCGCATAATCTCAACTCCAGGCTATATTTATTATCGCCATATTGCCCAAACCTAACGAAAAAATCTCCTGCCGCTTGCCTGGCGCGTACCGTATCAAGTTCTGGATTATTAGGTTTTCCATCATATTCACCCCAATCAATTTCTCTGATTCTATTATCAATAATTACCTCTGCACCTGAAACTTTCATAATCTCCTTGGCTGTTTGCAGCGTACGAATCAGTGGCGATGAGTATATCTTATCAATCTCCCGTGGCAGCTTACTTACCGATTTGGCAACTTGGCGAAAACCCGCCTCCGTCAGCACGGAACATCGTATCTCTTTACAAGACAAAACTCCCCTGACATTATCCACAGCCTCGCCATGCCGCATGAAGATTATATTCACGCAAGTAATTCCTTTCTGAGTTGGTTTGCTGGTTTAATTATATATTATGAGGCGCGCAATAGTAACAAAACATGTGAGTTACTGGCGCAGCAAGACATAGAATTTGCAAATGAGCCGCTATATAATTAGTTATCTAGGACAAATACAATATTAGATAAATGTCAGAAAGACTACCAAATGACCAGAAAACTACTAGAAATTGAACGCAAACGCCAGCTAACCGGCGACGCAAAAGAATTAATCAAGCAGTTGCGAGAACTTGGTTTTGAACTGCAGAGTAATCTCCACGAGATTGATACATATTATTCTCGTCCTGATGTCGATTTCATACAGACGGTTGAATGCTTGCGGATTCGCCAGCGCGATGGTTTTGCTGAGGTGACATATAAGCCTGCGACGACTGCGGCGCATACAGAGAATGATGTGATTATTAAGACCGAGACAAACCTACCGATTCAACCCGGGGACGCGGCAATCGCCAAGCGACTACTGGCAAATCTCGGCATGGTGCAGCTGGTCGAGGTCAACAAATACCGGCGCTCGTTTCAGTCCTCTGATTTTCCGCAGGCAACGGTGGCCATTGATGAGATTAAAGACGCTGGGACGTTCGTGGAAGTTGAGGTTTTATCAGATGATGAGACTAGTGCGCTGGCGATGATTAGTGAAATCGAAACCAAACTCGACCTTGACTCGGCAGAAGTTGTGACGCGGCCTTATCGGGATATTTGTATGGGGTTGTAGGGCTGTTTTCAAAACTGCCCCAAAAAGTCCAGCTTGCCGCTCTCAAAATGCCGCACGTCTTCGATGCCGTATTTCATCATTACCAAGCGGTCAATGCCGCAGCCAAAGGCAAAGCCGGTGTATTCATTCGGATCGATGTCAGCAGCTTTCAGCACATTCGGGTGGATCATGCCGCAGCCTAATAGCTCAATCCAGCCCTCGCCTGAGCAAACTTTACAATCCGGATTTTTGCCCTCACAGAATGGACAGCTCAGCGCAAATTCAAAGCTCGGTTCGGTGAACGGGAAGTAAAATGGGTTGACTCGCACGTCAAGCTTCTTGCCATAATATTCCTGCAAAAATTCTTGCAGCGTGGCAATCAGATTACCGACATTAACCCCCTTGGCAACATACATGCCTTCGACTTGATAGAACGTGTGCTCGTGCCGTGCGTCCAAATCTTCGTTGCGAAACACCCGGTCGGGCACGATGGCGGCGATCGCCTCGCCCTTCGCCAGATTGCCGTGATATTTTTTCAGCACGCGGTTTTGCATGGTCGAGGTGTGCGCCGGCGCGATCAAGCGGTCGCCATTAGCGTCAGTTTCCTCGGTCATGAACGTATCGTAATCATCGCGCGCTGGATGACCCTTCGGGAAATTCAAGCTCTCAAACATGTGGAATTGGTCATCAATCTCACGCGACTCTTCCGTCACGAAACCCATGCGATTGAAAATGTCAGAAATACGGTCAATCTCGGCGCTCAGCGGGTGAATCGTACCGCGTTCGCTGGGCAATAGATCAGGCTGCGGTGCATTGATGTCCATCGGCGCCGTCACGTCAATTGGCGGCAAGTCAACTTTTGACAGCTCATCCTCGCGAGCCGTAATCGCCCTCTCCAATTCCTGCTTCAACTCATTAACCTTTTTACCAAACGCCCCGCGCTCTTCGCTTGGCAACGTCGCGATAACGCCGTATAGCTCTCGCAGCTCTGCACTTCGCAACACGCTGCGCGGTTCAGCTATTTCGGCTACGCGTGATAATAATAGTGCTCGAACTTCATCCAACTTTTCCATGTCATCGCCCCTGCATTAAAAACATACCGACAACCACCGCTGCCATAATGATAATTAAAATCCAAGCTGGCGCCAGCGTCGTCGTCTGCTTCGTATCTTCCAAATATTTCACATCTTCCACGCCGTCCAAGCTGGCTTTTTCCTGAAGGCCCGACGCCTTGGCCTTCTCGCGCAGCTCCGCCGCAATGCGCTCTTGCAGTTCGCTGCGCTGATCGTTTTGATTCACAAATAATCCCATGACTATAGTATAACAAATTATGCTATAATAGTCGTGATACTATTTTAAGGAGGGAGTATGGCTACGAAGAAAACTTCAAAGAAAGCCCCGGTTAAAGCCAAAGCAAAGAAGACTGCTGCCGCTAAGACCGAAACCAAAACGACTGTTAAGCGAGTCGTTACCGAATCTGTTGCGGCCAAGAGCGAACGCACCAAATTAGATTCTAAATTACCAAACAACTTAATCAACATCGTAATAGCAGAAATCGTTGGCACGTTTATCCTAACGCTAGCAGCGCTATTTTCTGCCAGCATCTTAGCGCCGTTTTACGTAGGATTGGCTTTAATGCTGATCGTTATGGCAATTGGCGGCATTTCCGGCGCGCACATTAACCCAGCCGTCACTTTCGGACTCTGGTCAATGCGCAAACTAAAAACTGTCCTAGTACCGTTCTACTGGGGAGCGCAGTTCCTCGGTGCAATGGCGGCTGTTGTGCTGATTGGCGGTATGACAGAAGGCGGATTCTCAGTTCGCTTTGATCAATTCACGAACTTCTCATGGAGTATTTTCGCCATTGAGATGATCGGTACGGCAATATTTATGTTTGGTCTTGCCGCGGTATTATCGCGCACTAACCTTAAACTAGCTGGACGATCTGTTGGGATTGGTATGGCGCTGGCGATTGGTTTGGTCGTATCAAGTACTCTGCTAAGCTATGTCCAGAATGCAGTATTTGTTAAGCATACAAAAACCGCGAATTCAGCCCAGAGAACAGAAGAAGGCGCATATAAGAATTATCCGCGGGAAGTTCATATCGGCGGCGCAACGCTGAACCCAGCTGTTGCTTTGGCAGTAACCGAGAAAACCGATACTCAGATCCAAAGCAGCAATCCGCTAACAGCTGAAAATGAAAAAAGCTATTCGCGGCTCAGCTTGGAGGTTATTTCTGCAACGCTCATCGGTGCAGCGCTCGGCGGCAACTTGTTCTTACTGGTAAATTACCGTAATAAAGACGAAGAATAAGACGCTTCTATACTAATAAATCCTCCGTTTTAAGCGGAGGATTTTTATTTTACGCTTATAAGTAATATTTATTCTTCCTGCGCCGGCCGATCGATCAGCTCTGGCTGTGCTTGATGATCACCACCAGCGATTCGCACCACGTCTTTATCAATCTTACCCAGCTCTTTGTACGAATTATTATAATGCCCGACGGTGGTACTGAGACTTTTGCCCATCTTGGCCATCAGTTCATCAAACTTTTTAATATGCACACCCAGCTGGCCGACACGCAGCTGAATGTCCTTGGCCTGCTCTTCAATTTGTAAACTCCTCAGACCCTGCAACACCGTCTGCAAATACGCCAAAAAGCTGGTCGGACTGACGATGATCACCCGCTTGTCACGAAAGGCATATTCAATCAAATCGCGGCTCGAACCGCCCGCACCAACGTTGTTGATAAGTAGATCATAATATAGCGACTCTGACGGGATAAACATAAAGGCGAAATCCATAGTGTTCTCCCGCGGGCGAATATATTTGCTAGTCTCGTCAATGCGCCCCTTCAGGTCAGCCTTCACCTTATTCAGCCACAGCTCGCGCTCAGCCTTAGTCTCGGCGTTAATCATCCGGTTGTAATTTTCCAAGCTAAACTTACTGTCCACTGGCAAAATCTGCCCCTTGTCCAGAAAGATAACCGCATCAACAATCTCCCCGTCCTTGAATCGGTACTGCATCTGAAACTGCTTGGCTGGCAGTACATTATCCAGCACGCTCTCTAGGTAAAACTCGCCGAACACGCCGCGCTGCTTCGGGTTTTGCAGGACGTTCTGCAGAGTTTTCAGGTCAGTCGCCACGTCGACCACCCGCTTATTTGTCTCATCCAGCTTTGCCAGCCGCTGCGTCACGTCCGCCACCAACTTGGCACTTTCCGATAGCTGCTTTTGTACCGATGTTTGCACCTGGGAGTTACTACGCTCAAGTTTATCGCTGACTGATTCATTCAGCTTGGCGATGGTCCGCCCCAGCTCCACCACATCAGTTTTGATGAGCTCGACCGATGACTGATTTTTTAGCTCACTTAACTTTGACTGCAATACAAATAGCATCGCACCCAACCCCATAACGATAATACCTAAGAGAATAATGATAATGATTTCCATGCTCTTAGTGTACAGGGATTATAGAGACAAGACAACTCGCGCCAGCAGGACGAATATAGCAACGAATAAAATTGCTGCCGCATTACCGCGAATACGATTAATCCAAATAACCGCCAAATATACCAAAGTTGACGCTGCAATAGTCCATAGAATTGAAGTTGTCCATAGCCCGCTCGTCCATAAATTAGCCCCCCATAAGGCAACGGTCGCCGCTATTACAACGACCAGCGGACGCTTGATTCCAAACATAATTAGCAGCGGCACCATCATTATACCGACCAAAACCAGTGCAATATACGACGACCAAGCAGCACTATTCACGCACATTGAAGCCTGGTCTGCCGACGAACAGAAAACCGGCGTTAGCATCATCCTGTCAAACGCCAGTGCTAACAGCCAGATTATGACGCCATTGGCTGCCGCCAGCGCTAAAATACGCAGGAAAGTACCTCTTGATAATGGATAAGTATACTCTGATAGCTCTTGCTGGAAAATCTTTGGCATTGAACTCATGTAAAAATTGTAACGTAAACTTGAGAAAATTGCAAATGTATATATTTAATTATAAGCGTTTTGCTATCAAATTAAAGTTAGGCACATACCACACAATGCCAACACACGCAATTAGCAAGCCGCCCGCCACATCTAGCGGCGTATGCACCAGAGCAATCACTCTTCCAACACACACCAGCAGAGTCAGTATCAAACAAACTACGGCTAGTTTTTTATTTTTCGCCTCAAACCAGACCGCTAAAGTAATCGCCATCGTAAACAAGGCATGATCAGAAGGAAAACCCGGATTATTTAAAAACGACGCACCAGCCGACACACCCAAAGCCTCAAACGGACGGAGTTGTTCTGGCTGATACACTGCCCCGATAAGTTTTGCTACTATATATGCCGTCAATCCTGCCATTAAAACACGCAAGTATGCTTGATATTTCTCATCGTTTGGTATCGTTTGAAGCAAAGCATACGCCCCAATCAACGCCACAGGAATAACTAAGCCGTCAGCGATTAGCTTCACTATTAATTGTAAATCCATAGCTTCAGTATATCGCGTTAGAGCTTATACGTAAACGCTTGCCAGGATATTTTTTCTATAGTACAATGATAAACGTCGTTGGGATGTCGCCAAGCGGTAAGGCACCGGGTTCTGGTCCCGGCATTCGGGGGTTCGAATCCCTCCATCCCAGCCAAGAGGAATTTTCCGCACGTTTTGCGACAATACGCCAGCCCGCACCGAAGTTCAGGCTGGTGTTTTTGTTGGTCAGGTGGTGGTTCGTTCCAATTTTTCCGACAAACGTTTTGATTTCATCAAAATCGTTCGAAACAGCCAATTTTTCAGCGTTGTGAGCCTCTCGAACCAATTGTTTCCTTTTTGCCCAAAATCAGCTTTCTTTTGCTCTAGCTCAACTTTTCTACGTATCAATTCGTCTTTCTTGGTAAGATAGGCCGATTTCTCGATAACTCCATCGAGCAAAGAATCAACCAGAACATCAAGCTTCTTTTCGATCTGTCTAAGTTCACCTGATATATTTTGGGCAAAAGTTTGCGAAGACTGGTTGGTTTCTTTTTGCCATTTTTCAATTTGTGCCAGCATTTTTATCTGCCAGTCTTCGTAAATCGCAACTTTTGAGACAAGTTGGCGCAGTTGCGCCAATAGCAAGTCCTCCCTGAGATAACTTTGTGAACAAACACCTCTCTTTTTCGTACATCGGTAGTATACATACCGTCCGCCGTTGCCTTTGGCGTACTGTGCCGTGATGGCTGAGCCACATTCGCCGCACCTAAATAATCCGATGAACGGAAAGTTATGTTTCTGACGCCTGTAGCGTGGTTTGGATTTATCTTTGAGGACTTGTTGTACTTTCTCAAAAGTTGCGACGGAAACAATTGGCGGAAAACCGCCTGCGTAGCTTTCTCCAGTTCTTTCAATCACTCCGATGTATGCTTTACAGGTCAGCATTCGTTGTACTGTCGAAATACTGAGTGGTTTTCCATAGCGATTCACAACGCCCCAGAAGTTCAGACGTTGGCACAGGCTCTCCAGCGAGTGTTTGCCGGTGGCGTATTCAGCAAACGCTTTGGCAATAATCTTCGATTTGATCGGATCAGGCTCGATATCGTGCGATTTGAGGTTGTTGATGTATCCGAGCGGTGCCTTGCCTGGCCACTCGCCACGCCTGAGTTTCTGGCGAATCCCACGCTTGACGTTCTCTGACAAGTTGTCCGAGTAGTACTTACTCTGTCCAAAAGCCACCTGGAGCATAAACAAACCTTGTGGAGTTGGTTCAAACCAAAACGTCGGAAAGCGCAAAGCAACCACTTTTCCAGTATCAATGCTGTAGATAATCTGCCCGCCATCGACACTATTCCTCGCTAACCTATCGGGGTGCCACGCGATAATTCCGACCGGCACTTTACTGGCGCGAATTTTTGCCATCATCTCGTTGAAAATCGGTCGTCCAGGTTGCTTTGCGCTCTTGCTCTCGGTAAATATTTCGACAATCTCGATATGTTCCCGTTTTGCGTAGTCTGCCAACTCCACAAGTTGGGCTTCTATACTCATCACTTGGCGTTCTTCGTCTTCGCTTGACTTGCACGCATAGAGAAAATACTTCGTTTTCATTTGCTTATGCTCCTTTCACTATAAAGCGTGGGATTCGATTGGCTGTTTAGTGTCGCATTTGCGACACCGGAAAAATTGGAATAACAAAACTTGTTTTGTAAGCGTTGCCTTGCAACGCTGAACCACCACCTGACCAACAAAAACACCAGCCTGAACTTCGGTGCGGGCTGGCGTATTGTCGCAAAACGTGCGGAAAATTCCTCTTGGCTGCAAATCCTGAAAGAAGCTCGAACCGAGTTCGAGAACGATGTTTGAAGCGGCTCCGCCCGCTGGCGTTGCCAGCGGTGCAAACCAAACCCATTTTCTGCATTATTTTTGAGATTTCGGCGGGAGTGATTTTTAGAAAATTGTATTTGAAAAAGGGTTTGGTTTGCTAAGCTAAAATACTCCATATGCTAACTATAGTATGTAGAACTAAAGTTAGCAATAGGTATACTAAAAGTAGCAATCATGAAAAAAGAAGTCTTAATAAGGTTTGGCAATAAGGTACGCAATGAACGTGTTCGTCTTGGCCTATCGCAAGAAGAACTTGCATCTAAGGCTAATGTTCACCGAACATATGTTGGTATGATTGAGCGTGCCGAGAAAAATATTACTTTAGAAAATATAGAAAAGATAGCCAAAGCTCTTAACCTCTCTATTAGTGAATTGACAGACATATGAATTATCTAGAAATTTTAGAAGTTGCAACAAAAGAGCTTAGGAAGCTTCAAGGCAAGACTCTTGACGTTATAGAGATTAGCAAGCCCCATAATGTTGAGTATGCGCTACATCTCGCAAAAGTCGTTTCAAAAACTTCCCCCTTAATCGGTAATATGATCGAGTTTGCCGTCATCGAGCAATTAAACAAGGTTGACTGGAATGGTCTTGGAAAATGGGCTAGGCAAGATCCGGGTTTTCCAGACGCAATATTCTTAGGAAAACTAGAGCCAAGCCCTGGCATTGAAATAAAGACGTGGTTTCCTCTTGCTACCGAGATAACGGCACGTTTTAAGGATAGTGCTTTGCATTTTGACAAACAACAAACTAATGTTGCAGTTGTTGCATGGCTCCCCGAGCACTTAATCTATGGAAAGCCAAAAATTATTGATGTCTGGGTTGGTTCGGCGCAGAGTCTAGCAAACGCAAGAGACGCTCATTATCATAATCCGCCAGACTACCTGGTTATTGAGCCAGAGGATACCTCATTGAGAACTGTCAATTTACAACAAACAAACACGAATGGCTATAAGTTTCAAGGCTCAAGAGAACTACTAACAAAAGCTCAAAAAGACGTTAAGAAATGGGGTAAAAGCGGCAGAGCTTTCAGTACAGACCCAGAATATCAAGATAAATTGAAAAGTCTGTTCGGTAAATATCCCTACAGGCTTGACACTAACTACGCAAAGATTGACAGGATTGCCCATGAGGGACTGGAAGACTTTAAGAAGCGCGTATTAAGTGCAAAGATTGAAGAAAAGAGCATCCTTGAATGGACAAGGCATGATTGGAGTACGCTTCTGGAAGAGAACAAGAAAGATGCCTCCGGAGTAGTTAAAGATCTAATTTAGGCTGATTTTGATGGTCTTGCAACCTCTTTACGGCTTCTATGAAGACATTGGGATTTATCTCGGCCGACAACCCTCGACGATTCAGGTCGCCTGCTGCCACCATAGCAGAACAAAGTCCGCCAAACGGCTCCCAAACCATATCTCCACAATCAGACGATGCGGAAATTGCCAGCTCCATAAGTTTTAGCGGCTTTTGATTTAGGTGAAGTGCCTTTGTGCCGTTGCGTAAACGCTCCTTGCCATTAACTGTCGGCTCGCGCCATACGTTAGTGATCCCGTGTTTGTAATTGAATTTAGCACGCATCCTGGACCACTCTTCTTTTGATAGTGGTTTTTTGCCGTCTACGCTAAAATAAGGCTTTCCTACTTCCTTACCTTGCTTATTTGCATATTCTTGTATTTTTTCGAATGCCTCTACTGGAGGAAAATACCACAGATGAGACAGTGTGAAGTACTTTCTCGTTGCTGCGTCCTTGACGCCACACGCTTCATTTGTCTTAGAAAAAGGCAGACCAGTTCGGGTCCACTCATACCTCAACCACTCCTTCATAGACAAACTTTTACCATCTATAGAGAAGATTGGTTCTTTTGTATACTGTACGCACACCTCAGTTACGACTGGAAATTTTCTGATACTATTACCATTTACGTTGCCTGCAATATGTCCAACTCCCTTATCCCAAACGTAACAATTTCTATATTTCCAGCCATACTTTACAAGCATAGGGTGGACGGTCGCCCAGCCAACTTCCGTATTCCAAAACCAAAGAGTAGTTTCTGGTGTTGACTTTTTAGACCATTCTCTTATATGAGGCTCATACCATTCAGCAAGGTACTCATGTGTCGGAGGGTCGCCAGGGTAGCCTGATATCCCGTAAGGCCCATCTGAAATAATAACTGTCGGGCTTTCCCAGGTCGCATAAAGCTGCAGTGCATCACCGTTATATACTTTTATCCCGTTACCCTCAAAACAATCTGTATTCATACGCTAACTATAGTATACAGCAAAAGTCCTGCTCGCTCAATCCTCAAAAAAACGTAGTGATTGGAGGTGATAAAGACATGAAATATATAGGAATGATATACATACGATATAGGTATTGAACTTTACAGCGTGGTTGTGTATAATGAAGATATGGAAAATTACAATTTTCAAGAAACACCGAATACCAACAGTAAGGTTATCGATACGATAACACTTACTGCGAATGACTATCTGTCATTTCCAACCTTTTTTGTAGAGAAACATAAATTAAAGAATCTTGGCGACAACCTCCATGCTAGAATGTATTTTGACAAAAATAGCAAGGCTATCGCTATTCAGTTCATTCCCGAGAAGCAAGCTGGCCTATATAAAGTTAACGTCTCACCGCAGTACGGTGCAACGTGTAAGATAAAATCATTCTTGCTGACAAATGAAATTGATACCTCTAAAAATGCTGGCAGATATGAATACAAGAAGTATTCAGCTCAGTCGCTTGGTCTTCAGGGTCGAGACTTATTTGTGATAAACCTAGAACCCTCCAAAAAGGAGGTGGAAATGTAGACCAAAAGAAAAGAGGCTCGACAGTTATAGCTACCGAGACTCTTTAAACCGATATAAATGGCTTCGCAACCAATTTTCGGATAACTGTATTGTAGCATATCCGATAAAGTACGTCAATATTAGATAATGTTTTTAAGGAGACTTCAATGACAGAAATCGAAATCACTGGAATTAGAAAAGACAATGGGAACCACGAGAACCCCTTTGAGGCGATATCTCACTATCGCTGGGTGCAGCATGGGACTGACAATAGGGGCATTAGCCCCCGTCTGAAAGTCGTTGGCTGGCTGGACGACGGCGTTAGGGCGTATGTCGAGCGTGTAAAACCACGCGCATACTGCTATGTAAATACGAGCCGCAATGGAACCCGCTTCTTGCAGACAAAAGCGGATGCAACGGAACAGAACAATTTGTTGAAGTTGCCTGAGGTGTAGTTGTTAGGGGTGCTCAAGCGCCCCTCTCGGCTTTGCTGAGCGCGGCTCCGCCTGGCTTGCTTTAGCAAGACAGTTAGCAAACCAAACCCTTTTTCAAATACAATTTTCTAAAAATCACTCCCGCCGAAATCTCAAAAATAATGCAGAAAATGGGTTTGGTTTGCACCGCTGGCAACGCCAGCGGGCGGAGCCGCTTCAAACATCGTTCTCGAACTCGGTTCGAGCTTCTTTCAGGATTTGCAGCCAAGAAGACAAAGAATATGATCAGCTACTGGCTGGTCTTTTTCTTTTATTTTTTCGAGAATTTGTGCCAGGCTTTACCGAATTTTTATCAATGAAATTCACCCGCAGCAACAATACCCACAAAGCCGACAAAAAGAGCAGCGCCCATAAACCTCCCGGCAAATTAGCTGTCGCGCCAAAAAGCGTAGATGTAGTATTATTTACAGCAGCCATAACTTCTAAAACAGATAGAGCCGCCAAAATAATGAAACCGCAAACTTTACTTACTCGAATAACATTACTTGATGCGCTCATCTTCAAAAGATACGGCAGCGCCGCCAATTCCGCTACGACAAGCAAACTACCCGCCAGCAGGCTAACGATGGGAGCAACCCCAGTGCCAACTAGCAACCCGGGAAAATTTTCGAACGTGAACAATTGCGCCAACAGCATTATTAAGATAAAGATACTTAAAACGAGTCTAATCATCCAGTCAAAGGAGATCAGGTGTATTTTAGTCGTTTTCTTGCTCTTTCTTCGCTGCGTTGCCATACGTTCAGTATAGCCCGGATATTCAAAAAGCTCAAGTTTGTTGTATTTTTTACCAAAATCCTTGCGCTTTTATAAAAAAATCCGTATAGTAATAGCAAGCGAACGTTACAAAAACAAACACCATAAATCGTATCTTTCGCTCTACGACATCCACCACAACATGAAGCGCCTCTGCCTACAGGGGCGCTTCGCTAAAATATATCCATATTTGATAGAATATATGAGATTTAATACGTTACTCCGACCGAGCCTTGTCGGTTAAAATTTCTGATTGCTCCATCCGCCACTTCGCAATTTCACCATGGTGTCCGCTTAGCAGCACCTTAGGAACTTTTAATCCATTGTATTCTTCCGGCCGTGTATATTGCGGAAATTCTAGAGTTTTTCCATCAGAGAAACTCTCAATCTCCGCCGATTTTTCACCGCCAAGCACACCGGGAATAAGCCGCACTATCGAGTCAATCACCGCCATTGCTGGCAACTCGCCGCCAGTCAGTACGAAATCGCCAATACTCCACTGCTCGTCAACCACCTCTAAGATTCGCTCATCGACCCCCTCGTAGCGCCCGCATATAAAAATCAGGCCGTGTCCGCTATTTGCCTCGCTCTGCGCCTTTGCCTGATGCCAGCGCTGTCCGCGCGGACTAGTTAATATAACTTTCGCACTTTCATCGCGCGACTTGGCAAATTTTACCGCTCGCCATAACGGCTCAATCATCAGCAGCATACCATCGCCGCCGCCATACGGCGTATCGTCTACTTGACGGCGCGGCCCCAGTCCAAAATCGCGCAAATTAATCGTCTCTAACTGGACAATCTCATCTTTTTGCGCTTTCCACATCATTGAACTTTCGAACACGCCAGTAAACATTTCGGGAAATAGCGTAATTGCCTGGAATTTTCTCACTTGTTAATTGTAGCACCAAAAAACCGCCCTGAAAAGGACGGCTTTTTAGCACAAATAAGGCTCTCAACGGATTATCCGTTGCTCGCATAGAGCTCGTTCTCGCATAGTCTGTGCTTGAACTTGTTTATGATTATAGCACAGCAGAATGAGTAGCGACAATAGTTTTTTCTAAAAACATTACTATTTTACGTAACGGCGATATTTAGCCTACAATATACGCTAAATATCAAGGTCGTCCAACTCAGCAAGCTCCTTGCGAGCATTCTCCGCATATGAAGATTTGCTCTCTGTAGACTCATCTGTTGGATTTTCTGTAGCCTCATCAGACAAATCATCATGACGATAATGCTGCGAACCTGTAAAACCGTCATTATTAACAATTTTCAGATTATAACGCGCATCATTCTTTGAGCCCAAGGCCCGAAGCAATGTTCGCAGACTCTGCGCCGTACCGCCGCGCTTGCCAATCACCCGTCCCAGATCTTCCGGATTCACCGTCAGCGTCAAAAGCACGCCTTTTTCATCAATCTCTCGCTCTACCGCAACGTCATCTGGATGTCCGACCAATGCTTTTACGACATACTCCACAAATTGCTGATCTATTGTTGACATTCTGCCCCTCCTCCTGGAATTAAACTGTACTTTCATTATACACGAGCGGTTTGCCCCGTGCAAACTTTTATCATTTTTTGCCAGATTCTTTATATTTAGCAATCGCAGCGCGGGCAGCTTGCTGCTGAGCCACTTGCTTGGAAGGGCCAGTACCGCGACCCATCATCGTTTCACCGACAAACACCCCAAGCGTGAAAATCTTATCATGATCTGGACCTTCCTCGCCCAAAACTTTATATACTGGCGTCTGATTATCAACTCGCTGAGAAATTTCCTGCAAATACGATTTCGGATCGCGCCAACTGCCTGATTCCAATATTCCGTCCAGCTTGATAATAATATGCTTATGAATAAAATCGCGCGCATCGTCAAAGCCGCGCTCCAGATAAATCGCGCCGATCACCGCCTCAAAGGCATTGGCTAAAATCTGCAAGTGCGCCCGATCCGATCCATTTTTCTCGCCCTTTGACATGCGAATCAGTGGCCCATAACCTAATTTATCGCCCGCATCGCCGATACTTTCCGTCCGCACCAGCGCCGCCCGCCAGGCTGTCAAAATCCCTTCCGGTTCAGAAAAATGCGTAAATAAATACTCCGTCACCGCCAACTCCAACACCGCATCACCTAAAAATTCCAGCCGCTCATTATGCTCATGAACTGATTTTCTGTGTTCATTAACGTAGCTGCGATGCGTCAAAGCCGTAATCAACAGATTCAAATTATTAAACTCAAACCCTAATTTTTCACGCGCAAACTCCTGATACGGCGCCGTATTCATTCCACTCATTTACAAATTCTCCTGTCTGATTCGTTTCATTGCTAATAAGATTAGCTTGCCAATATCTTCGTACTCGACTTCGTCCAGCGCCTCATGAAAACTAAACCATTTTAACCCGTTCATCCACTCTTCTTTCTGAAGTTTTTCATACGGATTTAAGGCTTTCACTAGATAAACTTGCGTTGTCATCAATACTAATTTATCAATTCGACGATAACGAAAATTCACCTTGCCCAGCCAGCCATGCAGCTCAATATTCTTTAATCCAGTTTCTTCGCCAATCTCCCGCCGCGCTGTTACTTGAGCCGTTTCACCTGGTTCAATATGCCCTTTGGGGATTGTCCAGCGGTCGCGAGCGTCTTGGTATAACAGAAAATTGACTTCGCCCTTTTTATTACGCCGAAAAATCACACCGCCAGCAGTTGGCTCGCGCACAATCTCCTGAATTGTCGGCTTTTTTCTGCCGCCAAAATATTTTTTTATATGATCAAAATTGCTTGTTCTCACTATCGGATTCCTCCACAAGGTTGCGGAGTGCCGTGCCGAGCACGCCATTCACGAACTTCCCCGAGTTATCCGAACCGAACGCCTTTGCTAGTTCCACTGCTTCATTAATCGCCACTTTTGGCGGTACGCTATCTGCGCAAAACAGCAGTTCATACAAACCAATTCTTAGTACCGTTCTGTCGATCCGCAATATTTGCTCTAGCGGCCATTCTGGCGCTAACGGGCGAAGTTCTTCATCCAACTTTGCCGTATCAGACAACACGCCGCTAACTAAATCGTCAACAAAAGCCACGTCATCAATCGACGACTTATATTCTGCCAAATTACGTTCTAAAATATCTTTATAGTTCAGATTTTTGTCGCCCGCATCTTTTCGAAACTCATACTCGTACAGTGTCTGCAATGCGACAATTCGTCCCAAATGACGGTTTGATGCCATTCCTAAGCGTCCTGTTCGTAATTACTATTTTTTAGTTTTACCAGTCTCACGTTTGGTCGTCTTAACCTTGACTGGCGACGTACTGTTGACGCGGCGCGCCAATTTTAATACCAGATGACTGCGGCGAAGACCCGTCTTGCGCGGGCTGCTCTGCTTCTTTGGTTGTGCCATACTTATCTCCTCTTTCGGTTTATTTTTAAAACTTACAGACCATTATAATGTTTTTAGCAAAAAATCTCAAGTTTTCACTGTAAAATACAGGAGTTTTGGTAAAATGCCTGGCTTTTTATAACATTTATCAATAATACAGAAATATAAATGGATTGCCATCACGAAAGAATAACTAGTCTATTCTAAACAACTATATTCACTAATTTCTTCGGCACATAAATCACTTTTTTTGGCGGTTTATTGCTTGTGAATTTGATGACATTTTCATCAGCCAGCGCTGCTTGCTCAACAACACCCCTATCGGCATCGGCTGGTAGCTCCAATTTGGCGCGAAGCTTACCATTGACCTGAACGATGATGGTTATCACATCGCTCACCAGATATTTTTCATCCCACTTTGGCCAGTGATTAACGTGAATGGTATCAGCATGGCCCAATTCCTGCCACAATTCTTCAGTTATGTGCGGCGCAAATGGTGCCAAAATTTGCAGCAGACTCTCCAGGGTAAACCGCCATGTTTCTGACGCTTGCATGCCATAAGTTTCTTTGAACTTGTATAAGCCATTAACCATCTCCATCATCGCCGCCACTGCCGTATTGAATTTTTCGTCCTCGATATCGCGGGTGACTTTCTTGATAGTGAGGTGAGTGAGACGAAGTAGCTCCGCGGCTACATCACCATCCTCCGCCAGAGTACACTCTTCGCTCAAATCTCCACTGGAGATTTCTCGCGAGCGTTCGGCTGAAGCGTCCGCTATTCGCGAACACTTCACAGCCTCTGTCAGAGGAGGTAATGTAGCCGCCTCAACAAACTCCTGCACCAAATTCCACACTCGGTTTAAGAACCGATACGTCCCCGGCACCCCGCGCGGATCCCACGGGGCATCCATATCGTACGGCGCGATGAACATCTCGTAAACACGCAGCGCATCGGCACCGTAACCACTGTCCATAATCTCCATCGGATCGATGACGTTACCCTTGGACTTACTCATCTTTTGCCCATCTGGCGCCATGATGTAAGCGTTGTACATCATCCGCTTGAACGGCTCTGGTGTCGGTACTAGACCGAGTTTATAGAAAAAGCGCATCCAAAAACGACTATACAGCAGGTGTGCTACCGCATGATCAGCACCGTTGTAATAATCGACTGGCGCCCAGTGCTTGATAAGATCTGGATCCCACGCTTTAGCGTCATTGTGCGGGTCGAGATAGCGCAGGAAGTACCAACTGGAGCAGGCGTATCCGTCCAGCGTATCAGTTTCACGTCGGCCTTCACGCCAATTGTCGCCCGCCGGCTTTAGCTCGGTGATCGGCACAGTTTTGCCCGTCTCAACATCAACCCACACACGCACCCAGTCATCAACTTGCGCCAATACCGAAGTATTGCCGCCCGTCGGCTTGAAATCCTCGACCTCTGGCAAAATCACCGGCAAGCACTCGTCCGCCACAGCGATTGGCCCGAAACCGTCAACATGCACCATCGGAATTGGCGCACCCCAGTACCGCTGGCGAGAAATCAACCAGTCACGCATTTTGTAGGTAGTCTTACTCCGGCCCAAACCTTGTTGCTCTAGCCAGGCCACCACCTGTTCGCGAGCCTCTTCGCTGCGCAAGCCGTCAAAATCGCCCGAGTTAATCAATTCGCCTTCACCCGTGTAGCAGCCCGCGTCCGCCGAATTCTCTGGCTTTTCAATCACCTGCACTACTGGCAGATCAAATTTCTCAGCAAAGGCAAAGTCACGTTCATCATGCGCCGGCACCGCCATAATCGCGCCAGTGCCGTAACCACCGAGGATGTAATACGCCACCCAAATTGGCACTTTCTGACCGTTGACCGGATTGATAGCATAACTACCAGTAAATACGCCGGTTTTATCTTTATTTTCCTGGCGTTCAACGTCAGACTTCTGCTGCGCCGCTTGAATATATGCTTCGACTTTGGCACGCGTGTCGGCATTAACCAGCTGAGAAACTAATGGGTGCTCTGGCGCCAGCGCCACATACGTCGCGCCAAACAGCGTGTCGGGGCGCGTAGTGAAAACAGTTATGACGTCGTCGCGGCCTTCAACCGCAAACTCAACCTCCGCACCGATTGACCGACCAATCCAATTTTTCTGCATAGTTTTGACCATTTCCGTCCAGTCTAGGTAGTCAGTCGCCTCCAAAATCTCATCAGCATAAGCCGTAATGCGGAAAAACCACTGTTTGAGGTTACGCTTGGTGACGGGGTTACCGCAGCGCCAACACTTACCGCCTTCAACTTGCTCGTTAGCTAGCACCGTATTGTCAGTATCACACCACCATTGCGGCTGCTCTTTTTGGTATGCCAAATCGTGCTTGTATAGCTGCGTAAAAATCCACTGGGTCCACTTGTAATACTCAGGGTCGGCAGTAGAAATCTCCTTTGACCAATCATAACTAAAGCCGAGGCGTTTCAGCTGCTCCTTAAAATGAACCTTGGCTTCATCGTGCGCCACTCGCGGCGTTTTACCAACCTTGATGGCGTAATTTTCCACCGGCAGCCCGAAGCTATCCCAGCCAATTGGATGATAAGTATTATAGCCCTGCTGGCGCTTGAGGCGCGCTTTAATATCAGCAAACTGAAACGTCCGACCATGGCCGATGTGAATACCGGCGCCAGTGATACCAGGGAGCATACTGAGACTGTAGTACTTTGGTCGCGTTGTATCGCTAAGATCAGTGACATACGTGCCGTCAGTCTCCCATTTATCTTGCCATTTTTTCTCAATTTCCGTCGGATTATATCGTTTCATACCTGTAATTATATCAAAGAACTCCGCCTCAAAAAACGGAGTTTCCTTGACATATGCGCATTTCCTATGCAGATTGAGAGACTGAAGAGCTAGACATACCCTTGAATAGTTCTTCAACAACTGATTTCAGACTAGCAGCATTAGACGGGATATTAATGGATTCGGTTTTACTCGTATCAATATCGAGAGATAAACTCGCCGATGAATCTTTGCCTTTACCCTTAATCTCAACTGCTTTTAGCGCATGTGAATTAACATCAGCCCAAATTTTCAACGTACCGTTAGATCTACCTGTTTTATTTACCGATCTGTTATTATGACGGACATCTTTAGTGCAATTTTTAATATCTTTGCCAATTGACGTATTTTCCAAAGCTTTTGAAAAATCCTTGGCCTTAGCTGCAGCTTCATCGCTATTTAAATCTATCTCAAAGCCGCGACCGCCATTACGATCGTCAATTTTTGTATCTTTTATAATTAAGAAACTGTTTTGCCTATATATATCGGCAATCTCTTTTCGGGCCTTACTGTCATTTTGCAGCTTTTTAACAATCTCCGCCGAGCATTTAATATCGGTATTATTGTTAGCAATATCTTCAGCCGTCGTCTTTAGCCATTTGCCGTCAATTTTCGACATCTTCTCCTCAAGCTGCGATATAATTTGCTTTTTAATAGCCTCTATTTGCTGCTTTAACGACGGGCTGGCCTCATACGCTGAACTAGGTACGTTTGATTCTATTGCCAGGCTAACCACGCTTTCCACAAGTTTTCGCATACCATCAAGTTTGATGTAAATCGTACCATTTTGATCAGTAACAACAGCAGCCTTCAAATTAACAGTTTTTGAAACGTTCTTAAGAGTTATTTTCGCTTCAACATCAGTTTTGGTTTTCGGCGAGTCGGCAGCAGATTTGATATTTAATTCAATTTTACTGTCATTATTAGCAATCACTGTCATCTTGCCGTTTACAACCGCTTTTTTGGTCGTCATGGTATTGACCACAGCATCAGTTACTATCTTCTGCGGATTTTGCCACCATAAGAAATACAGCAGCGCGGCAGCAATGGCTAAAATTAAAATTAGTACACCAGAAACAATACCAACAATCAGCCCAACTTTTTTCTTCGGCTTTAGCGCCGCACTACCATACGGCGGATGTGCCGCAGGTACCGATGGAGCAACTGGCTTTTTTTGCAGCTTCGACGATGATCCAGACGGCGACTTCTGCGCTTTTGCCTGTTTACTATTATCCATAAACCCCCTCTCTTTATTTAAGCACTTTATACTATAACAAATTACCCTTTAAATTGCGAGAAAAATTGATTTTTCCTGGCAATCCACTGCGGCGTTTGGCGCACCAACTTTTTCTCATCCTCAGTACTATGAAGATTTATTTTTATAGCCTCCTCTAGCCATACTCCGCCGCTAGAACCCTTAAACAAAGCAATACCCTCAGACTTTAATTTATCGCGGACAAACGCCCCGGCCTCAATTGCATTGCGGCATTCTTTTACTTGGCAACCTTTCTGGCGGGCAGCTGGCGCCAAATACATATTCGCTTTTTCACCAACCGTAACAACCCAATCCAGCAGCTCCGTACTGCAATGCGACCCCAAATCAGCATGGGCCTGTTCAAAAATGCCGCGCAGCCCGTTCATATTACCCAGCACAGCAATCCGCTGCGGCGTTTCCATCTTATATAACGACTGTAAAGCCGCCAATGCTGTCAACGGCGTTGAACTATAGCTATCGTCAAGCAGCCACGTGTTGTCCGCGCCGCGAAGCAAATTCATTCTTCCCGGCAACGGGCGCAAGCTTTCCACGCCTTTTTTAATATTATCCTCGCTTTCACCTGTAGCATAACCAACAGCCGCTGCTACAATTACTGGACGGATATTATGCTCGCCAATCAACTTGACGTTGACTTCCAATCCTTCAGTGTTTTCCGGCGACATGATAAAGCCATGATGTCCGTCCTCCAAAGAAAAATTACGATCATCAAAATTATACTCCGCCACCGGATCGCTGCCATATGTCGTAATATTAGGATTTGTCAAAAAGCTCGCAAAACGCCCATCGATATCATCGCGGTTTATCATCGCCATCCGCGAAAAGTTTGCCAGCGAAATCATCTCGTTTGCTACCTCTTCCAGAGAATGCTCAACCTGCATACGTCCGTTTGTTACAGAAGTTACAATAGTAATATCGGGAATTATATAACTCCTAAACCACTCATTATAGCCAGGTTCTTGCGGATTAAACTCCTGAACAATTAGCTGAACCGCCGAGTTTTCTGTTTTAATATATTTTTTTATCTTGCGCCGCAACCTAAGCCACCTAAATATCCCTTTTTCCGGCATATTTATACCCATTAACTGTAATAGAACGTCAGCCTTAGTCCTGGGCTCTTCTTCGTTGAGCCTGATATTAAATTGCTGCGCCAAAACTGTACCTATGGCAATTTTCGCGCTAGCCTTACCGGCGCTACCTGTAACGGCAATTATTTTTATACCAGGATGAGTCGCGAAAAATTCTCGCACCAATTCCGCCAGCTTTTCTTCTTTCTTTTTTGAAATTATAACAACCATAACTACATCATACCATAAGCGGCATGAAAGAGCTGCTACGCGCCCACCCGGGGCATGTTTGAAACGTGTTTGTCTTTCAATTGGCAAGCATAGGAGATGCCCCTATGCGTACCAGCTCACGATCAATTATGCACTATCCGGTAAAAAAACACAAGCAATATTACTTGTTAAAATAATCAGGTAAAACTTTCCCTACTAACATCCCCGCCAACAGTACTGCAAAGCCGCACATAATCGACGGAATACCAGAAATCGTCGACGGATCTACGATATTAACAAGCGTCGTTGGCACCATAAACAAGACATAGCCAATCATTAGCGAGTACAGAGATTGGCGAATATTTTTTGCAGCAGCTTTACTTTGGATATAAGCGTATACAATAGCAGTAATCAGCAAACCATAGTAGTATCCCGCATAAATCGGATAAAATTCATCGCGATTCTCAAAGATTACGTAATTGCCTAAACAGGCGCAAGCTTTTACGCCGTCAGCTTCCAGTAAAAAATAACCAACGAATAGTGCTGCCAAAATATAACCTAGAACCGGAATCCAGCGCCTTTTATCGCCAGAAAGTTGATAAATCAAATGAATACCCAGAGGCGGCAGCATAGTAATCGCCACATAACCAAGCTTCGCCCAGCCTAGGCTATCAAGAAAAATCGTGCCTTCGCAAACATTATACTCAGCCCACTGAAATAGCGCCAGGCAGATGAGCAGCGCCATAGCAATCCTCGTCACAGCGTTTAGTTTATAGCGCCAAAACGTATATAGCGCCAAAACAAGCTCAATCGCTAGCGTTGCCAGCATCACTGGCGGCGAAAAGCAGTAAAGCTTCGGCCTCTTAAGTCTATCCATATGATGAATTATACACCATTGCGGTGGCTAGTCGTTGTCGCGAGCAGTAAACCATTCACCGAATTTCTGCCAATGTTGAAAATGAGCAGGGTTAATCTCCGCGCCGTCATGACGGAGTGCAAACTCTTCAGCAATTGTTAACCCGCCGCTATCCTCCATTGATACAACCTGATTCATTGACGTTCCTTCGCCGCGCGGCTCGTTTATAAACACGCCAGTTTGATCAGATATAAACATCTTTAATTGCTCGCCATCAAAATACGCCACAACGTCATGCAATATAATTCTCCGATCATTTTTATCTTTCATCAAAGCCAAAAAATCTTCAGCCGTAAACCAGTTAGCGACATCTTTCATATAACCGCCCGGAAAGCCGCCAGGTGCTGGAATTTCCCAGCTGCTATCGTTAACGACAACCGGCTGGCCTGCTTTTTCGTACGCCGACTTAACTTTCGCTTCGGTAATTTTCAGCGGATCATGATGCTGGATTTCATCAATGTCAATTTGCAGCGGCTCGACAACAATCCCATAGCCTTTCAGAACCGACTTGGCTTCTTCGAGTTTGTACGAATTGCCAGTAGCAAATTTAATTCGTTTAGACATAAGATTTATTATAGCACCTCTTATTTCAGGCTTCTTATTACAACGTAGCGAGAAATCGGCGAACATTATCAATTGGTTTAAATAAGTGGTACGTTTCAGCGTCCTCGTCCGGCATTAATTCGGCGCGAGTTTTACCGCCATAGCCATCCGGGCAAAATATTTTATCCCAGCCAAAACCGCCATCGCCTACGGGGTACTCAGAGATGGCGCCATGAAGTTCAGCGCGAAACAACCTGACCCGCTGGCCGTCGTAGTAGCCGAATACACACGCCGCCACTGCCGATCGATCATCAAAGCCATCAAGCATCCGGCAAAGATTCTCTAAGCCGTTTGGCGCCTCGACAAAAAACTTGATGAACGGACCCGGCAGTCCGCCCAATGCTGTAAACTCAAGCGCCACATCCTCAACCAAAACCGGACATTTGGCGATTACATACGCCTGACGCACCTTATGCTCAACAACTTCTTCCAAACTAGTTGATTGAATCTCGGCTAAATCAACCGCCCGATGTTTCAGCGGTAAGCCCAGCATGCGCGATAAGTAATCTGCCTTGTGCGGATTGCCAGTGATAAAAGTAACCGTATTCATCACACTTACACCTGAATTTCAGAATTTATTTTCTTAAATCGCGGCACAGGTTTCCCGTCTAGTACCACTGTTTCCGTAAACATACTGGCAGGGCGGGCGAATAATTCATATTCATTCTCATAGAGAGGCCGGTAAATCACCAGGAGCTCTTCCGTCTCAGTTTCTAAGGCTAGGCCGATCACCTCGTATAGTTTGCCCGATTTGCTATGCTTGTACTTACTCTTGCTGATTTTCGCGCAACGGCTCCGTTCTTTGCTGTCCGCCGTTTCTTCACGATACTTCTCTGGCTGAGCACGGAAGATTTTCACCCATTTACTATCATCTGCCAAGTCATGATATTTGATATAATGTCGTTTGTCAAAGCCGCCTTTATCCTGCTTTTTACACGCCATTTCTTCTTGGACTTGCTCTGTAGAAAAGCCAAAATCTTGGCGCAGCGTATCAACGACTTCCTGCAAATCAGCCAGCTCTTTAAGCGATTCGTCGCTCTGATTATCGTCCAGTGGAATTTCATCCGCCTCCTCATGAACCTTGCGAAGCAGCTCGCGGCGAAATTCTTGCTTGTCTAATGTGTGGTACTCTGTGTGTAAAACTTCTTCGTCATCCAGACACTTTTTCACGACTTTATCGCGAACTAGTTTTTGTAAGTAAAATCGAATCATGCTAGTAAACCTCCTCCATTTATTATAGCAGCTAATGATTTTATTATCCTCTGGCGCAAGGCATTGTCGAGTAGGACTATCGCTGCGTGATCGCTCCCGCCGAGAGTCATGTGTTCAATAATTAACGATAAACCGCGTACGATCTTGATACAAGCGATTTCTCGCTGAGTAGTCGGCTCCTCACCCAGCCGATCAACGACCAAACGCCGAATATTGCACATACGTTTGGCAGTTTCGGGGCGTTCCATCTCGCGGTTGTACGTAAAATTAACTACATCGTACCAGCGCGGCCAATCATCACGAAAACTCTCGAAGTCAACTAGCCAATATCTATCGCCGTCATACAACAGATTATTTTCGGTAAAATCTGCATGCATTGGTCGAGCTTCGCACAAGCTATGATTATTACGCAAGAAATCCAAACTAGCCCGAAATATTTCCGGCGGTATCACTTCTAAATTAAACCCGGAAATAATTCGTTCTAACTTCTGCCAAATATATTCTCCGTCTTTATTTTGTTGCGACCAGCGCGAGCGACGACGTTTCTGGCTGCGAAAATAGCGATCCATTTGCACGAAGCTTTGTACAAAAAAGTCATCAGGCACGTCGGCTAACTCTGGCGTCCATCCGTCGATAAATTGCGTTAAGATTTTCACATCGTCATGATACAGCAACTTTGGTACAGAAAATGGTATATCGTTAAAATTACGAGTCAATTTATCAAAAGTTCGCAAACCATTCGCTTCGCGCAATATTTCATCTTTACCAGTCACCCCGGGCTGCGACTGCTTACAAAACACGCGTTCGCCAAACCAATCTACTTCGCTAACCGCAAACCTATGATTCTGGCGAATGACTCTGATAGTTTTTAGGTTGGCGGCATCATTCTTCATCTTATTCTCCTATATGAATTAGGAACTCGACGCCATCTTCATACACTACATCATTAACCGCGACTTCGTAAATATGTTTGTCATCGCGAAACGCAAAAAATCGGACGGTTTTATGTTGCTGCCAGGCTTGGACTACTTCCGCCCGCACGCCATCAGCAATATCGCCAAATACCCACAGCTCATCAGCGCGCGCCACCAGCGTATTATTGGCGCGTCGCACCGTGTCACGCTCTACCGCGTCGAGCAAAAAATAATCAAAACTGGCAAATGGGTTGATCGGCACAGCGCCTTGTTCGAGTGCAAATTTCGTTACGAAAAATCTCATGTAAAAATATTTCTTGGACATGGCGGTAAACACAACTGTGTCGGCGGGTTTGATGGCGAGGGCGCGATGTGGTTGTTGTGTCATGATTATGCCTCCGTTACTGTATAAGTTCTAATAATGTTTGCTCATCAATAATTTTCGTACCGTATTGTTCGGCTTTTTTCAATTTACTGGCACCGACCTTGCCGCCGGCTACTAAATATGTTGTATCTTTTGCAACAGCAGTTTGGAAGGTGCCGCCGAGTTCGCGGATTTTTTCCGCAGCAGTTTCACGCCCCATAGACTGCAGAGTGCCGGTGATGACAAAACTTTGGCCAGCCAGACGGTCGGATTTTTGGCTAAACTGCGGCGTCACGCCCAAATCAGCAAATTTTTCGAGCAACGTCATATTATCTTCATCGGCGAACCACGCCACAATTGATTCGGCAACAATTTCACCCACACCATCCACTTCGCGCAGCTTATCAATGGTCGCGCGAGACATAGCCTCAAGACTCTCAAAGTGGTTTGCGAGGTCAATCGCCGTCTGCGCGCCAACATGCCGAATGCCAAGGCCAAACAAAAATCGCTCCAATGCTGGCTGTTTTTTGGCAGCAATGGCATCGATGAGCTTTTGTGCAGAAATCTCAGCGAAACGCTCTAACTGCAGCAAATCGTCTTTCGTCAACCGGTAAATATCCGCCAAGTCATTAACCAGCCCAGCCTCGACCAGCGCCTCGACATTTTTCTCGCCCAGCGTGTCGATATCCAGCGCGCCTTTGGAGGCAAAGTGTGCCAACGCGCGCCTCAAAATCAGCGAGCCGCTCAAACCTTTAACCCGGTACACCGCCTCGCCTGCTGGCCGTACAAACTCTAGCTCTGGATATTGGCGAGCCAGTTCTGCTGGATAATCAATTGGTTTAGCATTTTCCGGCCGCAATTCTTTCAGTGCGGCTTGCACCTGCGGGATGATATCGCCCGCCTTAAAAATCACCACTGTATCGCCGCGGCGCACATCCAACCTGGCAATTTCGTCGGCGTTATGCAAGCTAGCGTGCTGCACCGTCGTACCAGCCACCACCACCGGGTCAAACACCGCTACTGGCGTAGCTGCACCCGTTCGACCGATGGAAATAACGATATCGCGGACGATGGTCGTAGCCTGCTCAGCAGCATACTTATAAGCGACCGCGCCGCGCGGATTTTTACCAACTAGTCCAAGACTTTCATACAACGCTCGATCATTAATCTTAATTACCAAACCATCAGTATTAAACGGCAAATCGTGCCGCTTGTCATCCCATTCGTTAACGAAATTCATCACATCCGCTAAAGTAGTAAAAATGCTCGCCTGCTGATTACGAGTAATTCCTAGGGCGGTCAGCGCCTCGTAAGCAAAGCTGTTGGTTGGCACTTCAGCGTCGTTATCACGCAGCACATCATAGCCACGAAAATGCAGCGGCCGTGCCGCCACCAAGGATGGATCGAGCTGGCGGATTGTCCCTGCCGCCAAATTGCGCGGATTAGCAAATTCTGGCTGCCCCAAGGCTTTTTGCTTTTCGTTAAGCTCCGCAAAGTCGCGCTTCAGCATCACAATCTCGCCACGAATTTCCGTCCGTCCGCGCAAAAATTGTTCAAAGCCTGGCGCCTCATGCAGCCGCAACGGTACATTTTTTATAGTCCGCACATTGTTCGTCACATCCTCGCCGATAAAGCTATCGCCGCGCGTCACTGCCTGGGTCAACACGCCGTCAATATAAATCAACGCGCACGCCAATCCATCCATCTTGATATCGGTAAAAAATTCATGTTTATGCCCCGGCATCAGTTTATCAGTACGCTCAATCCAGGCTTCGATTTCGCTCTTATCAAACACATCATTCAGACTAACCATTCGCCGCTCGTGACGAACTTTTTTAAAACCTTCAAGCAGCTTGTTACCCACCCGCTGCGTCGGACTATCTGGCGTAATCCACTCTGGGTGCGCTACTTCAATGCTCTTTAATTCTATCATCAAGCTGTCGTACACCGCATCGCTAACGCTTGGCTGATCAAGCGCGTAATATTCGTAGCTGTATTGATTGAGCAGTTTTTTTAGCTCGTCAACTCTTCGTTGGCTTACTGTCACTTTCAACAACTTTCCTATAAAATGTATAGACATAGGCAGCAATTATCACAATTGTGACATATACCAGCATTAGCCCAACAACTGACACAATTGGCATCCAGTCAAGGACCGGTAAAGCACTTTTTAGCGCACCGTCTATCATAATAGTTGGCATCAAGACCACGACCCACATCAACGCGATAATTACAAAGCCCCAAGACAACCGGAATAGTATTCGAACACGACGGCCCGTCACTATATCTCCCGCCAGCCGTAGCGCTCGGAACGGATACATTCCAGGAAGCGTAACAATAATCATCGCGAACAACGTTGATAATATCCAAAAAGCAGACAGCGTAATAACTAAAATTGACGCACCGCCCGCCAGCATTAAAATAATTGTCTGGCTTAGCATACCCGAAGCAGAAAGGGCGCCATAAATAATAACAGCAGCTGCAGCCGGAATAAGCTGAATTAATAACACAAGGATCAGCACCATTAAAGCAATCACTGGCGAACCAGAGCTATACAAACCGTCGCGCATTTTTGGTTTCTGTCCAGCGGAGATAGCCCGCACTAGCCAAACCGCCGAAAGCCACGCGAACAAACCAATCAAAACGTTAGCCGCTTGCTGCGAAGGGCTAGTAGCGGACGAGCCAGTTGTGTAATTAATCACTACGCCAGAAAATATTCCAATTGTTGTAAAAAAGCCATTAAATCCACTATCCTTCATCTCATTCATAGCATCTTTTAGCTGCTGGTAGGTATTTTGCGACATAGCGTTTGAAAGTAAAAAAGCCAAAGACGTAAATACTAAGACTAACGCAAAAAACGTTTTCTTATTTTTCCATAACATCGTAAAAACCTGCTTTGTAAAAGACAAGTACCCCGGAAGCTTTAATTGTCGCCGATAATCACGCCGCTTAGACAAGCGGAAACTGCGATGCGGGCGGCGCGCCAAAAAATTCTGTCGCCGTTGACTCAGTTTACTAAAATCTCTTTTAAATCTAGACCAGAAATTTTTTTTCTTTGGCGCTGGCTTTTTACTCTGAGCTTTAGTCGTCTCTTTGTTAACTTGTTTCTTAGATTTCTTTGTTGTCATAGTTACATCTTTGTGGCGTTATTCCTTAATCTAGTAATCCGATCCTCTAGTGGTGGGTGGGTACTAAATAATTTTGAGAAAAAACCAGGCTTCAACGGATTGTTCATGAATAAATTAGCAGTTGAAGAACTTTGTTTTCGCATTGGTTTGCCGTATTGCCGCAACTTCTCTAGCGCACTAGCTAAGCCTTCAGTATCGCGCGTTAATAACACTCCCGAGGCATCCGCCAAATACTCGCGCTGCCGGCTGACTGCCAGTTGAGTGATTGTAGCCAAAATCGGCGCTAAAATAACCACCACTAGACCAAGAGCGTAGATAATTGGATTGACATCCCTATCGCGATCGTCGCTATAAAACATCATCCTTAATGCCAAATCTGCAAACAAACCAATTGCACTCACCAGACCAAAAGCAATCATGCTGACGCGAATATCGTAATTACGCACATGACTCATCTCATGCGCCATCACCGCCTCCAGCTCGCGCTTATCCATAATTTCTAGCAGTCCAGTAGTCGCACCGACAATAGCGTGTTTTGGATCGCGTCCTGTCGCAAAGGCATTTGGCGCTGGATCATCAATAATATATACTTTCGGCATAGGCATGCCAGAAGTAATCGCCAAATTTTCCACTACCCGCCATAATTCTGGCGCATCCTTTTTTTCAATTTCCTGCGCGCCGGTCATCGCCATAGCTAATTTACCAGCGATAAAATACTGCAGCCAAGCATATAGAATTGAACAGCCTAAAACTATTACCGCCAAATAATAATTATCAGTTGCCGCGCCGACAAATACGCCGATCACGCCGATAATCGCCACAAACACTGCCATGATTAACACGGTGTTTCGCTTATTATGAGAAATTGCACTATACATATATTCATTATACCAAAAACCGCCCGCCGAAAACAGGCGAGCGGCTTAGTTGATGTAAAGATTATCCTACTTTAGAATTTTACCTCAACTGGATTTTCAACGCTTGCTCGATCGGCAACTTCAAAGAATTCCTTAGCCTGGAAACTAAACATGCCAGCGACAATATTTGCCGGGAATGTTTGAATCTTCGTATTTAAGTCGCGGACGCCGCCATTATAGAATCGGCGCGACGCCTGAATCTTGTCCTCTGTATCAACCAGCTCTTGCTGCAGTTGTAAGAAGTTCTCATTAGCCTTCAATTCTGGATATGCCTCAGCGACAGCGAATAAGCTTTTTAGCGCACCTTCCAGCATATTCTCCGCCTGAGCAGTATCAGCCACACCCTTGGCGTCCATAATAGCCGAACGCGCCTCAGTCACCTTTTCAAATACTTCTTTTTCATGCGTAGCATACCCCTTAACCGAGTTGACTAAGTTTGGAATCAAATCAGTCCGGCGTTTGAGCTGCACAGTGATATCGCTCCACGCTTCCTCTACGCGGTTGCGCAGCGTCACTAAACTATTATATGTGCCGATAAAGAATCCTATCACCAGCAAGATGATGACACCGATTACTACTATTAATGTTATTGCTAGCCCCATTGACAAATCTCCTTATGGTTTACATATTCATTATACTACGTACATTTTTGGTGCGCAAGGCGGGAATCGAACCCGCACGACTTTTGGTCAAGGGATTTTAAGTCCCTCGCGTCTACCAATTCCGCCACTCGCGCTGATTTTTATTTACACGCCAGAATTTCACTAACCAGCGCTGCTTGTATTATACTATATTTATGAAGCAAATTGTAATAGTTCACGGCGGGTCAAGTTTTAACAGTTATGAAAATTACTTGGATAGTCTAAAAAATAGTCCTCTCCATTACGAACGATTGCTTTGGGTGCAAAAATGGCGCGAATGGCTGGCGCAAACCACAACTGGCTACGATGTATTACTGCCAAATTTCCCAAACAAACAGAATGCACAGTACGAGGAATGGAAAATATATTTCGAAAAACTATTGCCGCTACTCGGCAGCGACGTTCAGCTGGTTGGCTATAGCCTGGGTGCAATGTTTTTGGCTAAATATTTACACGAATCACCGCTTAGCTCGCCAGTTCGACGATTGGTATTAGTGTCGCCGTGCTACGATAACGAATCAATTGAGGATTTAGGCAGTTTTCGAGTAACGAGTGCTACTGGTTTAGAAAAATCAGCAAGAGAAATTCATCTATTTCATAGCAAAGACGACCCGGTGGTACCCTTTACTGAGCTTGCCAAATTTCAGCGCGATTTACCGACCGCCAAGGCGCATATTTTTAAAGACCGCAATCACTTTTTCCAACCAACTTTTCCGGAGTTGAAAGAACTATTAAAAAAGTAGAAAGGATATCTAGCGTGTTTGGATTGTTTAAGAAAAAGCCTCAACCTATCGATGATGAGATATCAAAAGATCACCTCATCACTTCGTTGCGAGAAAAACTAGGGTCTATGAATGATATAGATCGCATTACTGTTGGCGGTCAAGAAATGTTTAATTTTCTTATGATACCACACAAAGATGACACAGAGCCCCGCCTCCCTATTCAAATATTTCTCTGTGTCTCCAGTATGCTCGCTGGCTACGCAGCACAAGTAGCGGTTCGTGTCGAATCTCCTGAAACTATCCTTGAGATTGGCATGAAGAATGGTCAAAAATTCCACCTGGGAGACGGTATATTACAAAAAATATTCGTAGAAAAATATTCTCCCTGGTCATTTGTTGGTGCCGGCATGAAACAAATCGGCAAAACTAAAGCATTTAAGGCGTTTGATATCCAAGAGTGTATCGGTCACAGTGCTCAAGTTATGGGTAGCAATGATTTCTATACCATTAGAGTTCCTAAAAACCATCAGCCAGACGTGCTAACACCTAAAGACTTTGTAGGGCTATGGAAAACCTGTTCAGAACATCTTGGCGCTATTATTCCTAATCAACAAGAGTGGGCTAGCTGTTATGGTTTTGTCTTACAGCAGGCAATTATCCACGCGAAAGACATCATTGACCCAAACGTAGCGCTCACCATCATCGCCGAAAGTATGCTTATCGCATCAAAACTAGATCTTCCTCCTAAAGAAAAATAGCCCCACTCAGGGACTACATTTGGAGGCACGTACGAGAGTCGAACTCGTCTAAAAGGTTTTGCAGACCTCTGCGTAACCGCTCCGCCAACGCGCCGCTTCATTCATTATACCAAACTATAATTGTTCTTTGAACATTTCGTAGAATTCGCCGCGCTTGGCAATGAGTTCGTCGCATGATCCTTGCTCAACGATCCGGCCCTGCTTCATGAAATAAATCACGTCGGCTTTTTTAACGGTGCTGAGGCGATGGCTAATGGCGACAATGGTTTTTGATTTCTGGCGGAACAGTCTTCGGAAAATCCGCGCCTCGGCGGCGGCGTCGACAGCGCTGGTAGGTTCATCCAAAATAACGATCGGTGCATCGCGATAAAAATTACGCGCCAACGCCAAGCGCTGCCATTGTCCGCCCGACAGATCCACGCCCTTGTCATCAGTATCATCCGTCATCCATTTGTCAACATAGCTATCCCCGCCCTTTGGCAATTTCTTCACGAAATCATCAGCTTCCGCCTGCTTAAGTGCGACCGCCAGCCTCTCTCGGTCTAACTCACGGGAAACATCGCCGTACCACACGTTTTCATAAGCTGTCGCAAAATCATAGCGAATAAAACTCTGGCTCAAAACAGCCAATTGTCGATGCCAATCAGCCATATTGACCTCGCTAAGATTTCGCCCATCAATCAAAATCTCGCCACTGGTCGGCTGATACAGCCCCGTCAATAATTTCACCAGCGTGGTTTTGCCTGCGCCGTTCTCACCAACAATCGCCACATACTGACCGCGATTAATATCCAGCGACAAACCTTTGAGCACTAAAGTTTCGCTGCCTGGATAATGAAATTTGACATTACTCACCGTAATTGATTTGTCCATGCTAAGCGACAGACTTGGCTTGGTATCAGCTAACGGCAATTCCATGAACCGCTGATAATCGACCATATTTGCCACCTCCTCGTCAATAGAATTGTATGTCGAAATCAGGCTATCAACACTGCCGAGTACTCGGCTCACCATTTGTTGCACCAGCACGAACTGGCCGATCGGCTGACGATGAGCGATAATCTCCAGCGTCACCCACACCAGCGCCGCTACTTCCGCAACTGCTTGCAGTACCTCGCCGCCAAAGCGCTTAGCCATAAAGCTGCGCTCATATTTAATCATCTGCAACTGGTCTTTATCACGCAAAGCAGCCCGCTCCGTTAACAGATGCTTGATAAGGCCATAAAGTCTCATTTCGGCGATATTCTCAGGTTTACTAATCGCATATTCAATCCACCACATACGTCGTCTAACATTAGTATTTTTGCGCCAATAATTTGACGTCAAACGAGACAGACGAAATTGAATAATGCCACTGGGGATAATAGCCACAACAAGCAGCAAGCCCAACCACCAACCAACTGATGAAATAATCCATAACCCAACTACCAACGAGACGATATTTGTAGCAATGTTAGTCAGCCGCGAAAATAGATACGAGAATGAACTGGCAAAACGTCTCGCCCGATCAAACATATCAATCGTCGCTTGATCATCATAACGCCAAAAATCCAGTCCGTGCAGCCGCGTAAACATCTGATCATTGATGCTCGATTCTAGTTGGTAGTGCATCAATTGCTCAAAATATGCCTGCACAATTCCCCAAAAACTCATGATCACACCAAGTATCACTGTAATAACCACATAAGCAAACAACTGCCGCGGATCACCGCCAGTGTATGCCTCGGCTAGCGCAGTCGTTGTCAGCGCTGCAAAATACGTCGTCGCTAGCGGCAACGACGCCGTCAGTATCGCGCCAACTGCTTGGATAAAAATAGCGCGCGGTGATGTCCGCCAAATTGTTACCATAACATTAACCAGCGTTTTAACAATCCGACGGGTTTGAGGCTTATCATTTTCTGACGAATTTGTCATGGTAAAAAATCAAAATAATTCTGTTTGGTGCGAGCGAGAAGACTTGAACTTCCACGAACTTGCGTTCACTAGCCCCTCAAGCTAGCGCGTCTACCAATTCCGCCACGCCCGCACGATAAGCACAAAACTTACAAAGTACTGTTTTTTGATCTCAGAAAACGATACATCTGTGCTTGCTAGTCATTATACTTTAATTTACGGTGTTTTGTAAACCTGAGTTTTATTTACCGACCAATACGCGACATCCGTATATCTATCTACCGCGCTAACCAAACTGGCATCCTCCGCCAAAGCCTTAACCGAATTCAAATGAATATAATCAATTTTCGTCTGATATAACGCAATTGCCGGGATGTCTTGCTGCCAAATTGAAGTAAATTTACCATACCTATCCATGCGCTGTCTCTTGGATAGCTTTGAGCGCCCGCTTGCCAGAGCATCGTCTGCCACTGCATTATTATAGTTTGAGAAATTTAGTCCGCCGCTAGTAGCCTGAGACGAGTGCCAATAAGCATACACGTCCGGATCACCCCCCATAGCTAATTCATAAATTAACACGTCAAAATTACGAGGCAGCAGCACATTCTGAAGAATGCTTTGCGAGACATCATTAACGTCAACAATTTTTACATCAGTAGCAATATTTAATTCCTTCTGCCATATCTCCGCCAATCTTTTCGCAAGTTTTTCATAGTTTTCATTTTTCGGCGCAACAATATTCAACGTTAATTTCTGATTATCTTTTTGTCTAACACCACCTACAACCTTCCATCCCGCAGCGTCCAATATCCCCTTGGCTTTTTTAACGCTATAGCCTTTAGGTTTTACCTTTTCATCCAGAAAATTATTGAGCACTGGACCGTTCATCTCTTCAGTTTCAGACGACAACAGCTTTCGTAGCTCTGACACATTAACACTCAAAGCTAGCGCCTGACGTACTGATTTTGACTGCAAGTACTGGCTCGTCGAATTAAACAGCGCATACACGCCATTATTTATAGTATGCGGCTCTGAAGAGTATGTATTTTTTATCTCATCCGATTGATTATTATACACAAGCTCCGGCGTTCCAGTTATTTCGCGCGTGCGTAGGCTTTTTACAATGTCGTTTTGTGATGGATAAACATACAATTGGAATCTTTCCAATTTTGGTGTACCGCCATAATAATTGTCGTTCGCGACAGTATATAAAATTTTCTTACTGCCATCCGATGTGACGTTCTGCAGCATCCTAAAAGCAAATGGCCCGCTCGTCACTGGCGATTTACCAAACGGATGTTCACGTAACTCCGAAGGTTTTACATCTCTCAGAATATGCTCAGGCAATACTGGAAAAGTTAAGGCGTGCACAAATGGAGCATACGACGAAGGCAAAATAAACTTAACAGTAAGTTCGTCAATCTTCTCAAACTTTATTGACTGCCAACCAGAAATCTCCGCTCTAGTCTCTGGGTTCGCCAACAACCTCAAAGTAAATAATACATCCGCAGCTGTTATATTCTTGCCGTCAGACCATCTCAAATCTTTTCTTAACTTAACTATATATTCAGTCTCCTTCTGATTGACTGTCATGCTTTCGGCTAAGTCGCTTTTTATATTTCCAGTCGTGTCGTATTTATACAAACCAGCAAACAGAAGCTTTGCAGCAGAGCGTTCAGCGCTTGTCTTGGCAAATATCGGATTTAAGGTCTCTAACGGTCCGAGAACACCATCAGAATACGAGCCGCCGGAAGTATACGTCGTAATCATATAAGCATCTTTGGACGCAGCCCATTGCGCTGCACTGACGCCAATCATCAACATTACTAAAATAATCCAACCAGACACGTTGCGCCGCACGCTAGATAATCTATCTAATCGCGAAGTCACAAACTTACGAGCATGCCGCAAACTGCCCCGCTCTAGTTTTTGCAAGCGTTTATTAACAACTTTGCTGGAAAACTTCAGCCGAGTAAACCGATTCCAAGAAGACCCCCCCGAACTCAAAACTATTCTCCTATTTTTGTAGTCCTGGCAAAATCATGCTTGCTAAGATAGACAGCACAAAAATAACTGCAAAGATGATCGTTACATCAAATAAGTTCTTATCAAAACCGCGCCGCGTCGTAAATAATTCTCCAGATGCGCCGAAACCAGCACCCAAACTAGCCCCGCGCTGCTGCAATAAAATTGCTGCGATCATCAAAGCCGCCGAACCCAGCGTAATATAAGGTAAAATTGTATCTATTGCCATAATAATATAACTACTCCTCTTCCCGCTGTAAAACCAGCGCGCTACTTATTATATAGTTTACCAGACTAAGTATAATTCCAGCAAGAATTGAATTAGCAAACGTCATGGAAAGTCCCGGCGCAATCGCTAACGAAATATAGACCATCAGACCATTAACAACCAAAGTAAATAAGCCTAGCGTTAACAAAATCGCTGGCAAGGCAAGAATAGTAATAACTGGTTTTAAAACAGTATTTACCAAAGAAAAAATCAACCCTGCCAGCACAAAAGTCCAGACTGATGTTAATCCCGAGATCTCACTACCGAACAGTCGAATTGCCACCCAAATACCCACTGAATTTAAAATCCAACGCAGTAAAAAAGTTGCTGATTGCCTCTTCATATCACGGTCTATTATACTACAAAATAAAAACTTCCACTACTCTATGGAGCTGTTGGACAAGAGGCTCTTTCGGCCTTGCCTTCCGTACTGAGCCAGCGCATTTTAATATTACTCTTCTCGGCTTCTATGCAGAACTTCGAAGAACTTGCCCATTTCACAGATATACCAGTACTACCTCTATAAGATTTTGGTATAGTTGTTGGATAGGTATTATTGAAATTTAATTCCTGTTTCATGGCGCTGGCCGCTGAACTTAAATCTGATGATAGCGCCGTTTCAATAGTACTTGACCGCCAAGATGCATAGCCAAATATAGCAATACCCGCCAAAATAGCAATCACTACAATGACTATCATTAACTCAACAATGGTAAATCCATTCTTTTTCATGTCTTCACTATATCACATCGCTTATGTTTTAAGAACATCCCTCAAAAAAGCGGCAACTGTTTTGGCTTTTTGCTCGCCGATAGCCATAGATAATTCTTGGATGCTAGCTCTGGACACGCCTGTTACGCTACCAAATTTTCTTATCAATTTTCGCCGTGTTTTTGGCCCCACGCCAGGAATTTCCTCCAACTGATTTTTCGTTTGCTGCTGACGCTTCAGCGCCGTGTGGTAGCTCACCGCAAAGCGGTGCGACTCGTCGCGGATGCGCTGGAACAATTTGACGATGTCAGTTGTTGCGAGAGTATTCTTGTCCGTCTTCGAATGCTCTTTATGATTTTGCTCAATGCTAGCTCGTAAGTTTTTTGAATGCGAGCTGGCGTTACGCTGGTTTGGGTGTAAATTCACTATATAAGCATCGCCGTCTTCGTGAATCGCGATATCTGCCCGTGGCTGCGACTGAATCTGTTTGATGAACGCCGTATCAATTTGCGAGCCAGTTTTATGCACCAGTAACTCTTCCTCGCGCTTGGCGATGCTGATGATCGGCACAGTGACACCACGCTCATCACGAGCTTTGATAGCTGCCGCCAGCTGACCTTTACCGCCATCAATCAGCAGCACATCCGGTCGTCCCCAACTTTTTAGATTGCGCTCGCTGAGCCGGCGAAAAATTGTTTCATAGATATTGCCGGTGTCATCATTTTTCTCACTGACTTTGAATTTGCGGTACTCTGCCCGGTCGCTAGCGCCATTGGTAAATACCACCATGCTGGAAACGACTTGCCGCCCGCTCATATGCGAAATGTCATAGCCCTCGATACGCACTGGGATATCTTTTAGACCCAACAATTTCGCCAAATCAGCCAACGCCTTGTCTTTAGAAATATCCAAAAATTCTTTGTCGCCAAAACAAACCCGCCGCTGTAGCTCCTGCATGGCGCGCAGTTTATTGCGAAGATCAGCCGCCCGTTCAAAATCATGCAGCCCAGCTGCCGTTTTCATGTCGCGCTCCAGCTCGGCGGCGATAGCTTTACGATTACCCTTGATATAGCTGATGAGCTTGCGTAAAGTGGTTTTGTAGGCGGCTGGTCCATCACTCAACCGCGGACTCAAACCCAAATCTTCATCCAATTTCGACTGCCCCGGACGGCGCTGCCTGGTCAAATAGGGAAAAATCCGCCGCAAGTAGCGCAGTGCTTTTTTCAAGGCAAAGCCATTGTAAAACGGGCCAACATATTCCGCCCCATCATCCGCGGGATTACGCGTAAAACTGACAGTCGGCCACTCGCTTTTCATGTCGATTCGCACATACATCTGCGATTTATCATCGCGCAGCAGCACATTATAGCGCGGCATATAACGTTTGACCATCTCGCTTTCCAAAAACAACGCATCAACTTCGCTCTCGGTCTCAATCCAATCAGTATCAGCAATTTCCGCCACCAACGCCATGGTTTTATTGTCTCGCCCGCGCGAATCCTGAAAATACTGACGCACGCGGTTTTTCAGTACCGCTGCCTTGCCCACATAAATAATCTCGCCGCTAGCTGACTTGTGAAAATAGACGCCAGGAGTGCGCGGTAGGGTTTTGAGTTTTTGCTGCAAATGCTTATTCACGGTATCATTATAACTTATACAGACAGTCAAGCCTTACCGACGATGCCGCTTAGTACGCCATCCAGCTTACCTTGAGCCAGCTGTATCGCCAAATCTTGATGTTCAAGGAATGATAAAAATCTAGCCCTTAGCCCAAACCAGCCTAACTTCTTCCTAGCTGCGGCAACTTTTTGAAATTGCTCCAAAAATGCGAGATACTGTTCACGATAAGCCGCTGGAATATCTGAAATTTTACCGTTTGGCATAATAATACCTGTCAGCGCCGCAACTTTTTCTTCATCTTTTGGACGCAGGCCAGTGCTTGAGCGACACCCGTACGCTCCTAGTTGAGCAGCTGGATTAGGTATAGCACATACCGTCTCGCCACTTCTCTTGACAAGCCATTGCTCAAAACTCTCTACAGGAATTTCCGTCTCGATACCGCCTAGTCGCCAATATAGACGACCTTCATTATCAACATAACGATCGCCGACGAAATCAAATATACCGCGACGATTCTTTTCGTATGGATTAAGTCCAAATGCCGAAACTACCAGCTTATCACCGATAGCGTCAGCAATTTTCTGTCGACAGCCCTTCACAACAGTCTTATCTGTGCTTTGCACTAATGTATCAAGGTCTCGCACCGTACCATTTTCACGTAAACGCGGTAAGCACACGCCACTAGGCAGATAAACAACATGATTATCCCAATCAATTTTGGCAGCGTTGGTAACTGCATGCAAACCTAGCCCGCCGACAACGTTATACGGGACTTCGCAATCTTCCATTCTGTCATGAAAACCGCGCGCGACAAGCAGTGAGTAGACATTTTCTGAAGTTTTACCCATAATACGAACCTTTCTACCTATTGTAAATCATTTACATTAGCTACTTTTACCAAATATTCTTCCAAAAACTCGCTCCACTCCGGCGCATTCTTCTCGCGGAAATAATGGTGTAAGAAATCAACCATAATTTGCTGGCGGTTTTCTGCCTCTATTCGTCCCGGCTCGGTCAGCATCAAGTCTTTCAGTTTCAGCAGCTTTTCAAAAAAGTGATTGATGAAGCCGTCGGTATCATGCATATTACCGTCAGCATTATATTCGTGCGCCGCCAGATTAACATTCGGCCAAACTTTGGGATCAAAAATCCGCCCGCCGTGATGGCAAGCATAGACCAGCGCCCGCTCAATCCCAACTGCACCAATAGCGTCGCACATGTCGGCGTCAGACACCAGCCGCCCAGCCAGCCGCTGCGGTTGCCTGCCGTTCAAGCGTTTACTATAGCCGATCGACGCAACATTTTCCAATACCGCTCGGCGCAAATCTTCAGCCACCTTTGCTTCTGTCATAATATTTACTGCATTCGTCAATTTCTCTGCCTGTGCTTTGCCGACTAATTTGTAATCATCAACGTCATGCAACCAAGCCGTCAACAACGCTTCTTGCAGATCCACCGGCTCGCTACATTCGCTAGCAAAACGCTCTGCCAGCAGCGCAACTCGCTCGACATGATCGTCAGCGTGTCCTGAGGTATCGCTGCCTAGTAATTCACGCACTAGCAGTTTAACTTTATTAAGTTCAGGAGTTTGCTTATTATTCATAACAATTATTATAGCCTACAGCTACCGTCTGCACCACTAGGTTGAGTTAATAAATAAACTACCGCAGACATTTCTCCACAATCCATCGGCATGCTACAATTATGTTAGCGTATGAAACACTTAAAGCATGCAGTTATCATATTATCTATTCACGGCTCTCTTGAAATTGTTGGCGGGTTGATGGCGCTTTTACCAATCAACAAAACTAAAGACTATATTTTCGCAATGCCATTTTTGCGAGATAATTTGATAATGATTGGTGTCATCGGCATAATTTTTGGATTACTGAGAATAGCTGCAGCAACTGGTCTGTGGCGAAATTTATTGTGGAGTTGGTGGCTAGCAATGATTATGTGTATAATCACCCTTATCCTGATGATTTTCATGGTACCCTCAGGAATCGGCGACGGCATACTAGCGGGTCCAGCAACTGTTTGGCTACTAATCGCTCGATACGGTAAACTTAAAATTATTAATAAGTAAACCTCATGTTACAATATCTGTAAGCTTTGTTAAATTAAGGAGGTTTTATGAAAACGCCAAAATTACTATTAATCATCGCTGGATCGCTTGCGGCTATTGCGGCAGTATTAATTGCTGTCAGCTGCATACCGCCGTCCGAACCGGAACCAGAATACGTTTGCGTCAAAAACGGCCAGCCAAGTTCCGGGTTCAAAGACACTAAGAAAAATTGCCCGATAACTTCAGAAAGCTTGAAAGCTCATATAGCATGGGAAGAGGGTCCGTTCGGCAGAGGCAAATATATCATGCGCCAAATCGCCATCGTATCGATACTTGGAGCGATTGGCTGCGCTATTGCTTCGCCGATTATAAAGTCAAAGCAGAAGAAAAAGTTAGAAAAATAAAACTATAAACTCATATTTAATATACTAAACCGCCAATGCACTGGCGGTTTAGTTCTTGTTTCGATATTTCACTGCGTACTTTCTTGTCAGCAATCACCAAGCTAGTCGTGTTTTTCTAAAAACGTATTGATAATCATCGTCTCAGATTACATTATTAGAATCTGCATTCTCCAACCATTGCTTAAGCACTACAGCCTGGTTAAACTCCGCATCCTTAGCGCTATACAATAGCGTAACGGCTGGATGATTAGTCCAGTCATTTCTCGACTTGATAGCGGTGGGATTTTCATCTAATTCTTTTGTATAACGTTCTGAAAATTCTGTAAATTTTTCTGGGTCATGATTAAACCATTGGCGCAGTTCATTGGTTGGCGCGATTTCTTTAGCCCACTCGTCTAGAGCCGCTCGTTCTTTACTGATACCGCGCGGCCATAATCGGTCAACTAGTACGCGGTAGCCATCATCTGATTCTGGCGATTCATAAATTCGTTTAACTTTATAGACCGTCATGACAACACCTCCTTAACTATCGTTTGTAGAACTGGAACAACATCCGACTCAAACCACGGGTTACGTTTGCGCCAACCGATATTGAGCGGTGATGGATGAACTAATGGAAAATAATCTGGCAAAAACACATTAAAGTCCGCCACAGTTGCCGTCAAATTATGCTTGGCGCGGCGATCAAGATAATATTTTTGCGCATACGAACCAACCAAAATTGTCAATCGCACATTCGGCATCTGCGCTAGCAAACGCGGATGCCATTTCCTGGCAAAATCCAAGCGAGGCGGCAAATCGCCATGTGTACCCTTGCCTGGATAATAAAAATCTATCGGCATCAGCGCAAAGAGATCGGGATCGTAAAACTGCTCATCCGTTACGTTCAGCCATTGCCGAAGCAAACGACCGCTAGCATCATTCCACGGCTTTAACGTTTGCTGAGCAATTCGACCTGGCGCCTGGCCGACCAGTACAATTCGCGAACTTACTGAGGCAGAATACACAGGCGACCAACCTCTATTAGCAAAATTAGCATTCATTGGATCAGCTGCGATCTGATCATGCAAAAGCGGTTTAGTATGCAACTTCATATATTATTAATAATCTTATCACATCCACTTCGTCAGCTTTAGCCTAATTTCTTTTCTCTACCAGCCGAGCAATTCAGTAAAACGCTTCTGTAGACTGACATATTCGCCTAATTCAATGCTTGTCACTGGTATGTCGATACCACATGAAAGCAATAATTCTCGCATTTCGTCCTGCTTATCGCGAGGAACTTCTATGTGTGAAATATTTGCAACGCCTATCCGTTTATCAGCGCGCACTTCGTAGTAGCGCATCGGTTTTTCTAATTTTAATTGCGAATCAAGGCTCTTAATGCCAATTAAAATTGGATAATTACCCGAAATATCGCTACCCAGACAGAAGATATCCCACACATCGCGCGCCTGCTTATTCACTTTCTTTCCCCAAGTATTATCGCCATTTTCATCATGCGATAATGCACGCCAAGTTTTCCAACGGCGCAACATTTTGACCCCATTGACCGTAAATAGTCGCGCATAAAACAAACTGTAGTAATATGCTGTCCAAGTCAGAGCGTCACCATAGCGATTTTTCTCTTTCCAGCCAAGACCATGCATATCAGCATATGATCGCGCCACCATTCGACTCCGGCATAATGAAACCGAGTGTACGATATGCCGATCACTGCCGCCAAAAACTGCATACACATCTCGGGATGGCTTTAGACCAGCAATATCGCAAAAACTTTTCATCACGTCAACGATACTATCCTTACCATACTGCCAACGACCAGTACCATGCCAAAGTTGAGTATCTTTCGTTAGTTTTTGATATTCTTTTATATCAGAGTTGTCAAATGAAAGTAAATCATTTACATTAATTATTTTCCTTTTAGCGATAGCATCTAAAGCCTTTTCAAAACGAAGCAACTTACTTTTGTAAATAATTAACATTAGGATATGGTGCGGTAAATATCTTAGCGATCTTCGCACGAAAAGCTTTTGATAATTATTACCTTGTGATTTCATATCAAGTATATATGATTAACATTTCCTTTTGTATTAATAGCCGCCCTGGATATACCCAGCATTAACACTGTGCAATGATCTGAGAATAACCCCATTGCTATTGACAATCATAGTTGGACCATTAGTCCCAGCGACAACAATAGACACATATGCCTGAACAGCGCGCAAAGCAATATCTGCTGCATGAAACTGCTTCTGTAAATAACCATACGCTGCGTCATTGAGAGTTACATATGCAGTATCGCTACCACGCAATCGTTCAACGATATCTGGATAGTGCAAATCATAACATATATAGGCGGTTATATGTCGGTTATAAAATGCACTTATATTCCGCGACATTCGCGGCAAGCCAGTTCTCTCATCCGGCGCTAAGTGTTGTTTATAATTAGTAAGAATAATTTTGCCTGTTGTACCGTCAATAGCAACAACTTTTTTATGTACCTTTTTACCAACACACTCTGTTGTATGATATATAATTAAGCTACGCATTTGCGCCGCAAATTCTGCTACGCGATTATAAGAAGATTTAGGAACTGAGTTCTCTGGCCATACGATCGTTGTAGGTACATTGCGACGGCTACTTGCCGCCTGCTTTGTCATAGCTATCAGGTCCTCTATATCTTGCTTAGTTGCTGGCATATCTATACCGCCGCGAGTCATCTTTTGTATAGCGACGACAGGATGAATTGGTTTTGCAGGCATATTCCAAACTATATTATTCAACCCAACAAACGTCACAACAATTAACACACTAGCTACCAACATCTTACGCCAACCGCAGCAAACAAATACACCAGCAATAACCATACCGCTAAGCAATAGCGCCAGCTCCATTGCTATCTCGCCGCCGAATTTACCAAGCCAAACGACACCGCTGTTGTGCCAAATGCTATAGCCTAAATGCGGCAGCCACCAATCCTCAGTAATCGGCAATCGCAGCCGAAGCCACGTTAATATCAGCCAAAAAAGAGTGAATAATATCCAGACCGCCAGTGTTCCAATTTTTTTTCTCAAGCCAACAAGCCAAAATAGATTAGAGACCAATGCCGCCCATCCGACGCTTGCCGCAAACGCAACGCCAGGCAGCATGAAAGTATAATACCAATATGTCGTCGGTATCAACCAAGCGAGCGTAAAACACACGCCTACCGCATATGTATACCTTACGGACACATTTCGCAGCAGCCAAAATATTGGCGCTGTAGCTAATATAGCCGGTAACTGCAATATCCAATGGGGCGCAAAAGCAGTAGCCGCCAGTATGCTGCCTGACATTATAGCCAATAGACAATAATAAGCCAGGCTATTATCAGTACACTTCATAAACTATATTATACTTGGCGTTAATATTAATGTGCAATACGCTAATTCTCTACTTTACTAGCCCCTTCCAACGCATCAATCAGCGTCTGTTTTGACTTCATACCGATCAGCTCAGCAACTTCCTCGCCAGCAACAAAAATCTTCATATTTGGGATGCCCTGCACGCGGTAATGCATAGCCAGTTCTTTATTATCACTACTGGCATCAATGTCAATTTTAACAACATCAAAGTCTGTCTCGTCAGCGATCTGCTGCAATATCGGCGCCATCGCTCGACACGGCGGACACCATGGCGCCCAAAAATCAACCAAGACCGGACGCTTGCTTTTTAGCACTTTTTCTTCAAACTCTTGTTTAGTTGTAATACTAATTAATGCCATAATTCCTCCTTCTATTTTTGCATTGTTGACATACTCCAGTAATGACTAAAGGACCATCGAAACAGCAGCCATCAAGCTGGCGCTCGATCTGGCAACGCACTGAATCAGGAACTTTAATATCCTGTAAACTATCGCACTCGCTGCATATAAAATGATCGTGTGATTCCGGTGAAAAATCATATCGCAGACAGCCCTGGCTCGAGGAAGGCGCCAGCCCAATTGCGCCATCGTTATATAAGCGCTGCGTAATACGATGAACTGTAGTGTCGCTAATGTCCGGATACGATTCTCTCAGCCGACCAGCAATTTCAGCATTAGTAGCGTGCTGCAGCTGGCATATAATCGACAGTACATCGCCTGTGTATTTTGTAATTCTCCGACTAGCCGCTTGCTTCATATTACTATTGTAAATGATTTACAATAGTAATGCAACCTATTATTTTAAATTGTGATATGCTTACCTAGTTTTTTATTATTATAGCATTTGACATTAATTACAATTATACTTTATAATTAGTAGCCCTATACGCTTGCTCATACAAGGATCTACAGTGAGTCCTATGTTAATATTCAAATGGCAAAGAGGTACTAATTCGCAATTAAAAACTTAATATAAGGAAAGCCATGAAACCAGAAATAGAATCATCATTCATTTATAACAAACAGAAAATACTGGCAGACTGGTACACAGTAACCGCTAAAAGCAGGATCCCCGATTTACCATGGCAGCAAGTTTATGCGATAGGCAACTTGGATGGTCAAGTACCGCTCATCACCAGTCTAACATGCGAAAAAGAATTTAATTTACCAGGCGGGCGTACCGAGCTAGGCGAGACAATTGAACAGACTATTGCTCGCGAGATGATTGAAGAATGTAATATGCGCGTGATTGAATGGCAACCGCTTGGATATCAGCACTTAACCGAACCTGATGGTAAGCAAATTTTCCAATTTCGAGTATATGCCAAACTGGAAAAAATCGGCAAGTTCGTTAATGACCCAGGCGGCGGAGTTATTAAAAATACCATGGTTGACTTAAGCCAGGTCAATTCGCTAATAAAATATGGTGAAATCGGCGAGCGAATGGTTAAATTAGCAAAAAAATATTTTATCGACGAAAGGAGTTATCTTGAAAAATAAAATTAACGATAAAGAAATTTTACGCTTATTCTGGCAAGTATCTGTACCCTACAGGCGCCGCAGGAATCTAGCGATATTTTTTGCAATTACTACAATCGTTATTTCTATTTTTGTCGGCCCGCTTGTTATTGCAGAGCTGCTTAATATTATCCAGCACAACCAGCTACAAACCGCTAATAATTTATGGACGCTAATTGTTCTGTATGGCGTTAGCGAACTATGTTCAACGGTGATTGGCTGGCGCTTAGTATTGTATCTCGTCTGGACGTTCGAGACTGCATTGCAACGCGATTTACACTCGCGCTGCTTTAGTAAATTGACCAATCAAACAATGTTTTTCCATGCTAATAAATTTGGCGGTTCGCTCGTCAGCCAAACCAATAAACTAAACGGTGCAGTCGAACGTTTTTGGGATACAATTTTCTGGTCGATTTTGCCATTAGCTATATCTTTAATTGGATCAATAATTATCTTATCGACATTAATTTGGCAGTATGCTTTATTCCTGTTTATCTTTTCAATTATTTTTAGTATTGCCGTCTATTTTGGCTCTAGGCCAATGTCTAAATTAAGCGAAAAAGAGGCTAAAGCCAGCAATAAAGTTAGCGGCCAATTAGCCGACATGGTTTCAAACATCCTGGCGGTTAAATCATCTGGCGCTGAATCGCTAGAGCAAAAGCGCTTTTCAAAAACGGTAGGTTCATGGCGCAGCGCTAGCTTGGGCACGATGCGCGGTTTTCTGAAAGTTAGTACTGTTTATTCGACCATCAACACGATTATCAAAATTGGCGCAATTGCTTTTGCAGTATACGCCGCTCAGCACAATTTAGTGTCAGTAGCATCAGTTTACTTAATCATAACGTATACAGGCAGCGTGGCGCACGAGTTGTGGAACATGAATGGCATCATGCGCAGTTACAATCGTATTATTGGCGATGCTCACGAAATGGTAGAAATCCTTAAAACACCAACGACATTAGTTGATCGCAGCAACAAAAAACTAAAAATTAAACGTGGCGGCATTACCATGAATCAGGTAACCTTTACTCACGACGAAGGTCAAGGCGACACTCTGTTTCATAATTTCTCGCTCAATATTCGGCCAGGTGAAAAAATTGGTTTAGTCGGATCGAGCGGGTCTGGCAAAACTACCCTCACCAAATTATTATTACGATTTGCCGATATTGATTCGGGCAAGATCACCATCGACTCGCAAGATATTGCCGAGGTTACCCAAGCAAGCCTGCGCGAACAAATCGCCTATGTGCCGCAAGAGCCGCTGCTATTTCATCGCTCCGTCCGCGAGAATATCGCCTACAGCCGACCCGACGCGACCGATGCTGAGATTGAAAAAGCTGCCAAGGAAGCTGGCGCTTACGACTTCATCGTCAAACTGCAAGATGGATTTGATACCATGGTCGGCGAACGCGGCGTCAAACTTTCGGGCGGACAGCGACAGCGCATCGCCATTGCCAGAGCAATCTTGAAAAACGCACCGATTCTGGTTCTTGATGAGGCGACATCAGCATTAGACTCAGAATCAGAAGCGCTAATCCAAAAGTCGCTGGAAACGTTGATGAAAAACCGAACGTCAATTGTCATCGCCCACCGTTTATCGACCATCGCTAAGCTCGATCGTATCATCGTCCTGGAAAACGGACGTATCGTCGAAGACGGTTCGCACGATCAATTGCTTGCCAAAAAACGCGGCGTTTACGCTAAGTTGTGGGCGCGGCAATCCGGCGGATTCATCGAGGAGTAATTTCTAGAGTTTACGACTATAGCAGCAATAGAAAAACACCGTCAAATCATGACGGTGTTTTTTGATAATCTAAGACCAGACTATTCCGACGCTTCAGTCTTTTCAGTTTCTCCCGTAACTTCGACTTGCTCAGCGTCGGCGGACTCAGCCTCACCGGCCGCAGCATCGTTGGCAGCTGCTAGAGCGCTCGGCTCATAGACGTTTGCCACAACCAAATCTTTTACGGTAGTATAGTCGTCAGCCGTGCCTTCGCGGCCGTCGTCGCTATCGACCAGCTCAACACCATCCGGCAAAACAATATCGCCCACGGTCACGTGGTCGCCTTCTTTAACAAGACCATCCGTCGGCGCTTCCAATGCTTCTGGCAAATCCATCGGCAAGGCCTTGACCTTGATCTTCTCAAGCGCTTGCAACACTACCAAGCCGGCACGCTCCGCCTCAGATTCTCCTGTGCCGCTCAAACGAATCGGCACCTCGGCAATCACCGGCTTATCAGCCCGAACTGCATGAAATGCAACATGACGAATAGTACGCTTTACTGGATGAATATCAACACTCTTTATCATGGCAATTTGCCGCTTCTTGCCAGCCAGCTGTACTGGAGTATGCTTGCCTGCTGCCGCAACAACTTTAGCAACTTCACCAGCAGCTGCTTGAATATTGTACGCTTTTACGCCAGCACCATAGACCACTCCCGGCACCAATCCTTCGCGCCGCAGCCTGGCTACTTTCTTACCATGAATCTGGCGAGGCTGAATATTTAGTGTAATTTTTTCTCCCATACTTCTCCTTTCGGGTACCTGTTCGGAGGTAAATTTATATTACTATTCTATTATACCAAAATACATAAGCCATAAGCAGTTACTGTATGCTATAATACATAGTTATGGAATCCTTCGTTCATTTAATTACTAGCTTCGGCATATTAGCAATTTTATTAGTAGTGTTCGCAGAGTCGGGTCTGCTTATAGGGTTCGTCCTTCCCGGGGATAGCTTGTTGTTCACGTCTGGGTATATGGTTCAACAGAACATTCTGCATATTGATATTCATATTTTCGCAATCTTAGTTTTTATAGCAGCAGTACTCGGAGATAGTGTCGGCTACAGCTTTGGACATAAAGTTGGACGTAAACTGTTTGAGAAAGAAAATTCTCGATTTTTTAAGAAAAAATATTTGGAACAAACCGAAGAATTTTATGACAAACACGGCTCAGTAACAATTGTTCTGGCCAGGTTCGCGCCAATCGTCCGCACATTTGCGCCAATCGTTGCTGGTGCTGGAAAAATGCACTATAAAACCTTTTTAATTTTTAATTTAATCGGCGGATTCTTATGGTCGTCGCTATTTATTTATCTAGGATTTCACGCCGGAGAATTCCTAACTAAGGCCGGTATAAACATTGAAGTTACCGCACTTATTATTATATTCCTGTCTGTCTCACCGATGATCATCCACGCTCTAAAGAAGCCCTCGTTCCGCGCAACACTAAAAAAGCAAATCTTGGTTTTATTATCAAAAACTACCCGCCGCCGAAAGAGATAAAGTCCAAACATCGTTGCACTAATTTACTTGGTTTCAATTAGACATCGTATACTGCACCTTTTCCTGTCAAACTAATTTTAGAAATCGCTCAATCGTCTTTTTATAGTAAATTCTTCAAATACTTGCCGGTAAACGAGGCTGATACTTTGGCGACTTCTTCTGGCGTACCGCTCGCCACCACCGTACCGCCGCCGAGACCACCCTCAGGCCCCATATCGATAATCCAGTCGGCTGATTTGATGACATCCAAATTGTGCTCGATGATGATCATACTGTTACCACCATCAACCAGTTGTTGCAAAATCCCCAGCAGCCGCTTAACGTCGGCAGAATGTAGCCCAGTTGTCGGCTCGTCTAAAATATACATCGTCTTGCCCGTCGAGCGTTTGGAAAGTTCCGTCGCTAGTTTAATCCGCTGCGCCTCGCCGCCCGAAAAGGTGGTTGCTGGCTGACCGAGCTTGATATAGCCAAGGCCAACCTCCACCAGCGTTTGTAGTTTCCGAGCGATATTTGGCACGCTATCAAAGAAGTCTGCCGCCTGCTCGACTGTCATGTTCAGCACGTCAGCAATCGTCTTATTTTTATACTTAATTTCTAACGCCTCACGGTTGTAGCGCTGGCCATGACACTCGTCGCACTGGACGTAGACATCTGGCAAGAAATGCATTTCGATCTTGATCATACCGTCGCCTTGGCAATTTTCGCAGCGGCCGCCCTTGACGTTAAAGCTGAACCGGCCCGCCTTATAGCCGCGGACATTAGCCTCAGGGGTACTGGCAAACAGTTCGCGAATTGGCGTAAAAATACCAGTGTAGGTCGCTGGATTAGAGCGCGGCGTACGGCCAATTGGTGACTGGTCAATAACGATGGCTTTATCTAGCTGCTTGATACCCTCAATTTTATCGTGTACCCCTGGTACGTCACTGGCTCGATTAAGCCGTGCCGCTAATTCTTTGGCAACAATATCATTAACCAACGTCGACTTACCGCTACCTGAGACACCTGACACCACTGTCATCAGGCCCAAGGGGAACGCCACGTCGATATGCTTCAAATTATTCTCGCGAGCGCCGCGGACGATTAGTTGACGGCTCGCATCAACCTGGCGGCGATGTTTTGGTACGGCAATTTTTTCTACACCCGACAGATACCGCCCGGTCACGCTATCTGTACATTTGGCTACCTCTTCAGGAGAACCCAGCGCCACCACCGCGCCGCCATACACACCAGCGCCTGGACCCATGTCAATCAAAAAGTCGCTCTGGCGAATGGTATCCTCGTCGTGTTCGACTACCAGCACTGTATTACCGAGGTCGCGCAGACGCTTCAATGTAGCAATCAGCCTATCGTTATCTCGTTGATGCAGGCCAATCGACGGCTCATCCAGCACGTATAACACACCCTGCAGACCGCTACCAATTTGTGTCGCCAGACGAATTCGCTGCGCCTCGCCGCCGCTCAGTGTATTTGCGGCGCGCCCTAACTCCAAATAATTCAGCCCGACATTACTCATAAAGCCGAGGCGGGCGGTAATCTCTTTCAAAATAAGCCGCGCGATCATTGCTTGCTGCTCATTCAATGTTAACTTGTGAGTGAATAAATCAAGCGCGTCATCGACGCCAAGATCGCAAATATCCATAATATTCAGACCCTGCACCGTTACCGCCAGGACAACCGGCTTCAGCCGCGCACCGCCGCAAACATAACAATCCCGCTGGCGCATAAACCGCTCAATGTCCTTGCGCATAAATTCACTATCGGTTTCTTTCCAGCGTCGTTCCAGGTTCGGAATTACCCCCTCATAGGTTGTATCATAATGCCGCCCATTACCGAGCTGTACCGGATATTTCTGATCACCCGTGCCGTAGAGCACCTTGTGGCGCGCCTCCTCAGACAACTGCCCGACCGGCGTCCGGATACTGAAACCATGCGCCTCGGCTACCGCCGAAATCTTGCGCATGTAAAAGTTATCGACATTGATTCGGTTGTATGGCCGAATTGCACCCTCAGCAATCGTCAGATTCTCATTCAGTACTAAATTAGGATCGACCTCCAGCCGGCTACCTAGTCCAGTACAGCTCGGACAGGCCCCTTGCGGTGCATTAAAACTAAATAGGCGCGGCTCAAGTTCTGGAATCTCCTCATCCGGATGGTCAACACAGGCATAACGTTGCGAGAATGTCTTTAATTCATCAGTATCAGCATCTAGAACCTCAACCACACCCTGGCCAAGCTCCAGCGCCTGCTCAACACTCTGGCTCAGCCGGCTAGTCAGGTCATTGTTCATTGCCAGGCGATCAACCACTAACTCAATGCTATGCTTATAGCTTTTCTGTAACTGCGGAAACTCATCCAATGCATACACCACGCCATCCACGCGCACCCGGGCGTAACCTAACCGTCGATACTGCTCTGGAATGTGTGCAAACTCGCCCTTCTTATTCTTGACAATTGGTGCGAGTAGCAGCAATCGCTTGCCATCATATTGCTTAGCAATCTCCTGGATAATCGCCTCGGCTGTGCGGCGCGACACTGGCTTATGGCAGCGCGTGCCGTCTGATTTGAGAGCTGGACAATGCGGCGTGCCAATCCGCGCAAACAAGAGGCGCAGATAATCATAAATCTCGGTCACCGTCGCCACGGTCGAACGCGGATTACGGCTGGTTGACTTTTGGTCAATTGAAATTGCCGGACTCAGGCCCTCGATGCTATCAACGTCCGGTTTATCCATAATGCCTAAAAATTGCCGCGCATAGCTCGACAGGCTTTCGACGTAGCGGCGCTGCCCCTCGGCATAAATCGTATCAAACGCCAGCGACGACTTACCGCTGCCGCTCAGGCCAGTAATCACCACTAGTTTATCGCGCGGAATTTCCACGTCAATATTTTTCAGATTGTGTTCACGGGCGCCCTTGACGCGAATAAACTCTACCATAACCGCTACATTATACCTGTTTTTCACAACTTTTTCCAGTCAGTGAACTGTGTGTCCACTCGTTCATCTTTAAAATCCTCACGAGCAGATTCTGGAAATCGTCGCTCATATATTTTATCCATACGTCGCCGTTGTGTAAGTATGCCAGTCAGTTCTGACGTGGAGACATTTGGATATTCTTCTGGCCAATCAAGGCAAGCACTTAGGTATACAAACAACATACTATAACTTGTCAAATATTTAAGTCTATCTGGTGATCACATTAATCTAGGCTGCAGTGCATTATGCTTATCGTTGCACATACTATAGTACATTTGCTATAGTATGGTCAAATGATTATGATAGTGGAATTTTTCAAAAGTCTTAGTTTCAAGTTGCGTATTTTACTGATATGTATTATTAGTGCACTGATTGTTATGCTATTGCAATTTGGGCTTTATGATGTAATTGTAAATTTTATAATAGCTGGTGCTATACCTGGAACACATATGTCAATTCCATACTGGCTGATGTTGCTATTTTATGGCGCTATAGCGCTGAATATACTTATTGCTATTGAAAACTCAGCACAACGTCCGCTACCGCCAAAAGACGATTGACTTAACTAAAAAGTTCAAGAGTTAGTCACTGCTCGGCAATACCGCCTCCGCCCATAACTGCAATTCTTGCAATATAAACTGCTGCTCGTCCGTTGCCGTCGACGCTAGCCGCTGTAGAGACGCCATGAATTGCGGCAGTTGCGCCTGCAAGTGCTGACTCCGCCAGGCTTCCCACTGTACCAAATCATCTTCGCTGAGCGAGCGCGGAAAATTGCGCGCTTTGTAGTGTAGCAGCAGTGGTGTTAACCGCTCGTCCTGAAACTCTGGATGAAAATCGGCCAGTTCACGCTCGTCAACATTGCGCACTGCTTCGACTCGCAGGCGATCGCGGTCGTTCAAAAAGCCATCATACAATTGCGCTTCTGGATCAGGCAATTTCTTGAAGGCTGGCTTGTTTTCAAAAATAGTCCGTAATTTTTCGGCAAAGTCCGGGTGATTCAGTAAAATATTTTGATGTTTCTGCACTGTCTTTAGATCAAGCGAAATTTTCCGCCAGCCATCGCCCTGTTCCAGCACACCCAGCGGCGCCACCGCCGGACAGCGATTGTATTGCAGCTCTTTGACGGGCAATTTGACGAAATCCTCAGCCTGCCGCTCCTCCCACGACGCAAATAGTTTTGCCGACAATTCCTCCGCACTCAGCCCAACAAACGGCGTCGGATCATAACGCAAGTCATAGACAATCACACCACCATTTCGACTGGTCGTCAGCGGAAAGGCCACCGTGGTTTTGGCAAATTCTTTATCGTAGCGCCCGCTGGCATAGACAAACGGTTTTTTGTCATCCACATTGACCAGTTGCTGAACTACTTTTTTATCGCGCATTTTCAGTAAATAATCATACAGTTGCGGCTGCTTTTGCTTAATCAATTTCGTCACGGCAATCAGCGCCGTCACGTCCGCCAAAGCATCGTGAGCGTTTTCATGTGCTATACCGTTGGCGCTGGTGATTAATTCCAAGCGGTTACTTGGCTCACCTTTGTCATCAAGCGGCCAATTGATTCCTTCCGGCCTGAGCGCCCGCGTCAACCGCACCACATCCAGCAAATCCCAACGCGAGCGGCCGTCCTTCCAGCTCCATTCGTACGGATCATGAAAATTACGCCACAACAAATGGCGGATAAATTCGTCATCAAAACGCACGTTATTAAAGCCAACCGCAATGGTGTCCGGCGTGAAAATCTCCTCACTCAACATCCGGGCAAACTGCGCCTCGGTGTAGCCCTCCTCGACCGTTTTTTGCGGCGTGATGCCAGTCACCATCAGTGCATCAGGACTCGGCAAGGTGTCATCATTCAGCGTTACCAGCAGATTGTACGACTCGTCAATCGGCTCAAGACTCATGTCCGTCCGCTGCCCAGCAAACTGCATAATCCGATCTTGCCGCGGATTCAACCCGCTGGTTTCCAGGTCGTAGAAAAAGAATGTTTGCGCCATAATTAATAATAATCACCTTCAATAACATTTATAACCCGACGAGCAAGACATCTTTTCGCTCTTCTATCTATTCTATGTCTATTTCCTACTCCATGCTCTAGTTCATACACATTCTCTTTTAAGCGTTTTACTATATCCAATCCAGTATACCGCCGCCATATCCTGATAGCTCGCGACTTCTTCACATCGTCAACCGACTGATCGGGACCAACACCAGCCTCTTCAAGTACTTCGCGAGGTACATAAATCTTTCCCCTCTCCCAATTTTTATAAAGACTAGCTATCGCCATCGCCTGGCTAATATCTTCCCTAAAACAGCCAGATAGATCACCAGTGCGCAAATCAGCTCCAGCAAGCACTAAGCGCACATCGTTCTCTCTACCTTTCCCGTTATAAATTTCTTGCAAATATACATTTCTAGACGCTTCGCGCCGCTTCATTCTGTCGTGATCATGCAGTACAGCATCCAGCCAACTAGCAAAATAAAGATTTGCACCTTCGCCGGGTTCTTCTTTTTTCTGTAGATTATAAAGAATGTACTGCGCCACCTTACCGACATTTGTATCTGATAATGACTCAGCGTCCCCCTCGCGTACCGCCCTAACCAAGTGTGTAGCATACTCTTCCGGATAGTTACCTAGCCAACGATCGCCCATTAAGGGAGCCTTCCCCTCTAACGCATATCTAATATCTATTTGAGTATTTATAAACATATCCTGTTCAAAACCGCCAGGACCACGGTCGTAACATCGAAAAAATGGAGCCGCGACAGCGCGCAGAAGAGCTTCAACAGCACCACAAGCCCTGCTAGCAAGAACACCGCCTCTACTATCCCTACGTCCCGTCTCATAAGCTCCTTTCAGGTCTAAAGCCACCATCTCTAGAGTACCTGGCACTTTCATCTTTGGTGTTTCTTCCTTTTTGCTCACACACGCCTCCTATGTATACTATTATATCATCAGATATACTGACCATCCATCATGACAAAACAGCGAACGTCATGATATCACTGTTCAACCAGCGTAAACGGCGTCGATTCGCCGATCTGTACTAAACTTTCGCCCACTGCGCCCTGACGAATTAGCTCGTGAGTAATGCCCATCTTTCGCATGATATCGCGCAGGCGATTAACTGACTCGAACTGATCAAAGTTGGTACGGCGGGCAAATTTCTCAATTTTAGCACCGCGGATAATGAAACTGACCGCATCTTCATCATCTACCTTTTCAGGCTCCACACCAACAACCCGCTCCACCGTCCAGGCATCAGACGCTGCTTGTGTATCCAGCGCGATTACCGGCAGATCATCGCCCTCTTCCTCAACCATCTCCGCCTCACGTGCCCGATATTCAGTAACTTCACGACGCAGCAAACGCAGCAGCTCAGTCACGCCAGCATGCGTTTGCGAGGAAATCGCCACCACTGGCGAGCCGTTCGCTACGTTTTGTAGCGCCGTCGACTGCATAGCAATAATCTCATCATCCAGTCCTTCACATTTCGTCAGGGCAATAATTTCTGGACGCGCCGCCAATTCTTCAGAATATTTTTCCAACTCGCGGCGAATGGTCTGGTATTTTTCCGCCGGGTCGTCACTATACGCATCAATCATATGCAGTAACACCGCCGTCCGCTCAACGTGGCGCAGAAACTGGTCACCCAACCCCTTACCTTCCGAGGCGCCTTCAATCAGTCCTGGAATATCGGCAATCAACACCGAACCATCATCAACATCCGCCACGCCCAGATTTGGCGTCAACGTCGTAAACTCGTAATTAGCAATCTCTGGTCGGGCATTAGAAACCACGCTTAAGAATGTCGATTTACCAGCATTCGGAAACCCAACCAAACCAACATCGGCCAGCAATTTTAGTTCCAGCTCCGCCTCAAATTCTTCACCCGTCTCACCGAGTTCAGCCATCTTCGGTGCTTGGCGCGTACTGGAGGTAAAGTGCGCATTACCAAAGCCACCATCACCACCGCGAGCAACGACCGCTTGTTGCTGGTCTACCGTCAAGTCTGCTACCACCTTGCCGTCGCGCTTGACCAACGTACCCATTGGTACTTTGACGACCAGTGGCGAACCGTTCTTGCCGCGTTTATTGCGCTTACTACCGTCACCGCCATTTTCTGCTTTTAGTTCTGGCTTGTAGCGAAAATTCAGCAGTGTATTGAGGTCTTTGGTCGCCAAAAAAATGACGTCACCGCCGCGTCCGCCGTCGCCGCCATCAGGACCGCCTTTGTCAACATATTTCTCATGCCGAAAACTGACTGCGCCGTTGCCGCCCTTGCCAGCTCGTACCAACACTTTCGCTGTATCTACAAACATAATTTCAGTATACCAAAAAGCGCCCCCGAGAGATAGCGGAGACGCTAATATAATTAGTCTACCTAGTGGATATAAGTGTAGCCGCCTGGGTTGTCAAGGACACGATGAGTAACTATACCATAGCCAGCAAAATTCATGTCACTGACGTAAACTACACCATTCTCAACCCGTTCGACAATACCAACGTGACCGTAATAACCAGTTCTCGTCTGGAAAATCGCGCCTGGTGCTGGAGTGCTATTAACCAGAAGACCAGCTGCCCTGGCGCTAGCTGCCCACGTATTGGCATTACCCCAGAAACTACCGATTGGACGCCCTAACTGCAAACGGCGTTCATACGCATACCAAGTACAGTTACCAGCAGCATATCTGTTACCAACAGAGGCAATAGCTGAACTTCTAGTTGCTGTACCGCCAGAGGCGCTACCATAGGAGGAGGCATATCGATTGCCATAACGCGGCCGCGGAGCTACATAGCCTGGACGTTCAGTTTCCGGTAATTCGCCGCCAGGCAGGACTACGCGAGTACCAACATTAAGCCCTGTTTTTTCCTCAATATCATTATATAGCACGATCCGCTCGGCGCTAGTCTTATACTTTTCTGCTAGCGATTGAGTAGTATCGCCGCTCTTAACCGTATAAACCACACCGTCAACCAACGGCACAGTCAAGGTCTTGCCTGGCTCAATTGCATCGGAATCCGTATTATTAGCCCAACGCAGTGTTTGCGCCGAGATCTTGAACTTCTTAGCAACAGTATTCATAGTGTCGCCATTCTTCGTCACATACGTCGTAATTCCGCGACCAGCTGAAGTATCAGGTTTGACAATTTCCGGTTTCGTGATTACCTCGGCGTCATTTTGCGATAAATCCTTTTTAATCCCCAGAGACGTAGTAGTTTCACGCAGATCGCCAGCTGATGGCAATTCAGTCGTTTCAGCAAGATTTGTCACCACAGTAGCTGCTGCTAGTTGGTCAACAGACACTGCACTTGCTGCGGTATTTTCATTATGCGATTTTGATGATTTCGTATTAGATGAGGCAACTGTTTTACTTTCTGCCGCCGCCGACTCGCCGTTATTATATCCATATATTAAAAACGAAATAACTAAAATAAATATTCCGCCATAAACCGCAAATGAACGCAGCTTACTTCTTTTACTCCGAAGAGTAGATACTTGATTACGAATCTCCGTACTCCTTGCATCAGCGTTGCCGCCAGTGCTGCTACCAAACTGTCTTTCTTCTCGCAATAGAACAGGATACCTTGTCGACCTAATAATTAGTTTATATTCTAAAATGATTTGGTTTATCGTATCCGTAGCGACAATCTTGGCAGGCCGTTCGTCGTGCCAGTCCCCAACAACTCAACTCGCGAACGAGCTACTGTTTATTTTACACGACATTGACATTATTGTCAATAGATTTTATGAAATGCTAATTTGTCAAGAAATCTGGCACTTTTTCTGGCAATGCTGCTTGATATTCTTCTCATGCTCATCATTGGTTACCGCAAAATACGTAACGTCATCATCACCGCTCAAAAAGTACTTATACGGAGTATTTTCCGGATCAGCTGCTGCGTTTAGCGCGCTCAGAGACGGCACAGCAATCGGTCCTGGCGGCAAACCCTTGTATTTACGAGTGTTATACGGAGAATTTAAATCCGGCGTCCGTACTGCACCAGTTTTATCAGCAGCGTATTGATACGTTACATCAGACCCTAGCGGCATATCCGCTTTCAAGCGATTATAGAATACGCTCGCAATCTTTCGCTGATCAGCGCATACTTCCGCCCCAGCACCACAGCCAATTGACTCCTTTTGAATAATTGATGCCAATGTAATCCCCTGATGCAGCGTCAAACCACGAGCCTTAAACTTCTCTACTAGATTATATTTTTTCACGACAGCCTCAAAATGACTAAGCGAACGCTGAATCACCTGTTCAATCGACTCATTGGGCGAAATATAAAACGTTTCACCATAGACGTAGCCTTCTAGGTCAGCGCCGTTCGGGCGGCTAGCTAAAATTGGATTCGTATATTTGGCATTAAACGCCTCTTTTATTTTTTTATCCGAAAATTCCGCTTTTTTTAACACCGATTCTACTTCTCTACCGTCTGAATTTTTGATTTTCGTATGCAGCGTTGCACCTGGATAAAACGTTATCGAAATCTCATCTGATTTACCGCTAGTTAAGCGAGCTACAATTTCCGGCACTGTTTGCGACGGCTTTACTGAATATACACCAGATTGAAACTTGCTACTAGCATTGTGCAGACGCACATACGCCGAAAAAGCCAACGAGCTGCGGATAAGCTTTTTCTGCTCCAAGCTATCAGCTATATCGCCAGAATTCATACCTTCCTTAATATCAATCCTCACAGCTGCTTTATTGCTAATATCAGCTGGCATGAGCATCTGTCGATACCACATCGCCGCACTCAGCGACGCCACGCCGACCACAGCGACCAGCACTGACAAAGCTATTAGCCATTTCCTGCGGCTTCTTCGAATTTTCATATATGTTCCTCCAAATAATCTTGCAAAATTATACTAGCCGCCTCGGCGTCAATTTCGCCTTTATCTTTAATTTTATTACCCAGTCTCTGCTCCGCCTGGACGCTTGTCAGCGACTCGTCCTGGAAGACTACCTTCGTATCCAAATCAATCTCCGCCAATTGGTCGACAAAATTCTCTACATACTTCGTCTGCTGCGTTGGTTCGCCAGATTGATTGCGCGGATAACCTACGACGATAGTATTAATATCGTTTCGTAAAACCAATTCGACAATTTTTTGGATTGTCGACTCGTCATTATCCAGCCACCCAAAAGGCACCGCAATTTTAACCCGAGAATCAGCCATCGCTACGCCGATCCGCCGCGTACCGACATCCAGAGCCAAAAAATTCCTATTTGGCATCCTTCAGCTTAAACTCAACGTTAATCTTTTTTATATCATTTGGTACAGATCTTACCCAAAACGGCGAGAATTTTACATCAACATCCTCAACACCCTCAATAGACTCAATCGACGACTGCACATCGCCGTACGTCCGTCCCTTTGCCTGCTCTTTAACTTTAGCCTCGTTAATTTCCGGACCGATCTTGCCATTGGCAGTCACAACAAGACTCTGAATACCCCCTCTATCAGTAAATTGAGAAAATTCCGCTTTATCTACGCCGCTGTCGTAAATTTTTTGCGACTTTTTATCGCCAATATCATCTTTTCTAATTTTAGCGTCAATGAAAGATTTTATATCAGATTTATCTGCTGCCAGCATACTGGCAGTAATTGTCGATTTTAGCAGCACGCTACCCGAGGCTTCGCTATCAACAGCCACGCTAGGAGTTGGATCTGATCGATTTTCAGAATAACTATCGGTAATAACTTTCGCAGAGCTGCCGAAAGATCCAGCAAGCTGATTTTTTAGACCATTATCCTTCTGCTCATTTAATTTAGACTTCGCACTGGCGACGTCAGAAGCCGTCACTACGGTAGCTGTTTTGTCGGTTCCACCGCTGGTTGGCGACATTAGCGAAGCTTTTATGCCATCAACCGAAATCGACATACTGCCCGACGCCGCATTATATTGTGAACCGCCTTCAGCTGCCCGTACCGAGGCGGTAGCCGTTCCGGAACAAGTTTTACCAGAGCAATCCCATGACAACGTCGCCGCCGGAACTGTCACTGACGAAGATAGAACATAAGACAAGTCATTGTTCTTAAGAATCGTCCCCGCAGCTATAGTCACGCTATTTTTTGACGAATTACTAAACCTAACTGACCCAGTCGCCTTTTCTCCAACATTCTTTTTACCAGTTGCCGCAAACTCAACACTGATTTCTTTTTGTAATTCTCGTTTCTGAACCTTAATGCTGTCATTTTTAGCGCTGACTGTGTCGTCCGTCGTTAATTTTACCGTCTCGCTGACTTTTACGCCCGTTGTCTTGGCGGTAATAATCACTGTCGCGTGCGGCGCAAACCAAGTAGCCCACACTAAAAATATAATTAATAACAGTACGCCGCCGCCAATCAAGGCGAACTTCTTGCGAAAAACATTAAAATCTGGGATCTTTGGCTTTTTCTTATTATTTTTTACTGAATTATCGGGAGATTTATTCTTATTGGCAGCATCTGGGGTATCTGCCTCGCTAGACCCCTTGCCATCTTTTGGTTTTTTACGAGCCGAATCCGCCATATCGCCAACTGGCAGCTGTCCGCCATCAATCACATCATTATCGTCTACTTTCAGCGCTGGAATCTCCGCAATTTCCGGCTTACTTTGCAATGTTTTTGCTACTGGAATATCGGCTGTCGCCGCCAATCCTGCCAATACATTGTCGCTGGTAATTATTACCACTCTTTTGTCCGCCGATTTAGCTGCCCGCGCCAACAGCCGAATATTAACCGCACTCTGCAAAACGCCGATTCGCCGCGGCGGCACCAAGGCAATAATCCGCTCTTTTGACGATTTAATCTTGCCAATTATTGACGTAATATCGTCTTCTGTATCAATATGGATAACATCTTTATTCATTTCAAATCTTTAATAACCTGTTTACTTTTTCGACCAAACCATTACTTTCCTGGTTTCCAATTATTGTATCATACCCCACCCGGAGTAACCCCATAACCGTGATAAACGTATGATCGGCTATATCGCCTGTGGTATCAATTATGCCAGTCACGTCGCTAGGCTTAATATATTGCACGACTGGTTTTTTTGTAAACGGCAAATCCTCATGCCATTGGTGTTTTTCCAACGCCTCAGTAATTTTTTTCAAATTGGAACCGCCGCCGCACAGCAAAATACGGTTTGGTAAATAATCGACATTATCAAACTCGCTTAACGCCAATTCCACGCCGGATAACCACACCTCTAATGTCTTATCAATCGCCTCATCAACTCGCTTTTTCACCGCCGGCTTAACATTACCATCATTAAGGTTTAGTTTTAACTTCTCAGCATCCTTAAAACTCAAATCCAAATCAGCCGCAATTGTCCGCGTAAAACTCCGGCCGCCGATACCAAACATCTTCGTACCCTCAACTCCGCCGTCGTTCACTACTGCAATATCGGTCGTGCCGCCGCCGATGTCCGCTAAAATTGCCGTAAAATTACTGTCAGTATCTGTTCCTAAAACACTGCGGCTCACTGCAAACGGCTCGGCAGCTACCGCCACCAATTCTAACGCTAATTCGTCAGCCACCTTTTCTAACGCCCCGATATGCACCATCGGCGCAAATGCCGTATAAATTTGTACTGCTACATCCCGCCCCTGAAAACCAATCGGATTAGACACTTTATAACCATCAATATGAATACTTACCAGCGCCGAATTAACTAGCTTCACTTCAACATCCTCGTTGCCAGTCTCCAGTGCTATCTGCGCCTGAGCCTTGCTTTGCGCCCGCTCTTGCACCTTCTCAATGATAAACTCCATCTCTGCCACGTCTAAAGTTTTATTCGGCTGCGGACGACGGTAGCGAATCGTATTAGTAACGCCCTTTACTAGTTCGCCAGCAATACCAATAATCACGCGTTTACCCTGTATGCCAGCTTGATCTTCCGCCTCGGTAAGCGCCGCTTCGCAATTTGCGACCACACCAGCAATATCAGCAATCGCGCCTAAATGCATGTCGCCCATTTCCTGCTGTTTGCGCCCGACACCGATAATTTCCAAATTATCATCTTTTATTTCGGCAATCAGCGCCTTAACGACCTCTGTACCAATATCCAAACCAACTAACAATTCCGGAGTGTCTTTGTCAGTTTTTTTTAACATGTCTCTCAATGCCATACAAGTTTATTATATAACGCTTGTGATTTTGAGGCAATTATTGACTTTTTCACTAATAAATTACCTCATGGTTTATTTATTTCAAAACCGCTTTAATCCGGCGAATTCCCGCCGAGCTGGACTCCTCCTTGGTGATTTTGAAGCGCTTACCGCCTTCAGCCAAGACACCCGTGTGTTCAACGTGCGGGCCGCCGCAAACTTCGAAACTAACGACATTGTCGCCTTCACCGATGGAATAGACTTTTACTTTATCGCCGTAGCGCTCGCCAAAGGCGCCGATTGCACCCATTTTTAGCGCCTCGTCAGTCGGATAGATCTGGTAACTAACCGGCAAATCAGCATCAATCCACGCATTGACCTGATCCTCCACCGCCTGTTTTTCCTCTGGTGTCAATTTATCGTGATTAAAGTCGAAACGCAGACGCTCGGCAGTGATATTGCTGCCGTGTTGCTGCAAATCCGGAGCATTTAGGACTTTGCGCAGTGCCGCCCCCAACAAGTGCGTCGCCGTATGATATTTCAGATGGATTGGATCGTGGCCCTCTAGGCCGCCGCTAAATTGCCCTTTGCGTGCCGTCTTGGAGCGTTGGCGCTGCTCGGCCATTCGCGCATCAAATTCGGCGCGCCAATTATCAGAAAGCTTGATGCCTTGTTTATAGGCCTCCTCAGTGCTCAGTTCCACCGGAAAACCAAACGTATCATACAGCGTAAATAGTTCTCCGCCAGTCAAGCCGTCGTCGATATAATGTCGCATTTGCCTAAGACCTTTGCGTAGTGTCTGGCGGAAAGCTTTTTCTTCCTTGACCAGCACAGCGATGATACTCTCGCGGTTTTCCTTAACCTCTGGAAAATCGGCTTCATATAAATCAGCGATCACCGGCACGACTTCCTCGAGGAAATTCTGCTCAATCCCCAGGTCAAAACTATAGCGAATCGCCCGGCGCAGTAAGCGGCGCATCACGTAGCCCTGCTCCTTGTTGCTTGGCACGCAGCCGTCGACCGCCAAAAATACCGCCGCCCTGAGATGATCGGCGATCACTCGCATTGACGCGGTATGCGTAGCATATTCCTTGCCGCTTAAACTTTCCAACTTTTTAATAATTGGCTGTAGTAGGCTAATCTTAAAAACGTCAGGACTGTCAATTGCCGCAGCGGCAATCCGCTCCAAGCCGCCGCCGAAATCAACATTCTTGCGTTTCAGCGGTTCAAAGCTACCATCGTCCAGCCGCCGATATTGCATAAACACTTGGTTGCCAATTTCCATAAATCGACCGCTATCACTAGCTGGATGCGCCTGCCCAAAGCTGGCGTCATGATGCTGCTCGCCAAAATCATAAAACACCTCGCTATCCGGCCCGCACGGATCACCAATCGGCGTACTATCAATGCCGCCGCCGCGGCTCCACCAGTTCTCTTTATCGTTGTAAAAGAAAATCCGACCGCCCTGCATACCCAGCCTGTCGCCATTTTCAGCGCTATCCAGCTCGACAATTTTAGCCTCAATGCCTTTTTTGGCAAAAACTTCCTGCCAAATTTGCGCTGCTTCATCGTCGCGCGGAATGTTATTTTTCTCATCGCCAATAAAACAGCTAACGTAGATTTTGTGCGGATCTAGCCCAACTATTTCAGTCAAAAATTCAAAAAACCACTCAATCTGCTGGCGTTTGAAATATTCGCCCATACTCCAATTGCCCAGCATCTCAAAGAACGTCGTGTGGCGATTATCGCCAACGTCCTCGATATCCTGCGCCCGCAAACACGTCTGGCTATCAGCTAATTTCGTACCCTGCGGATGATCCTGTCCCAGCAAGTAAGGTAAGAGCGGCTGCATGCCCGAACCGGTAAATAACGTCGTCGGGTCATTGTGCAATATCAGTGGCGCCCGCTCAATAATAGCGTGGCCGTTCCTTTGGCAAAATTCGAGATATTTCTGGCGGATTTCTTGTGTGTTCATAGAGGTAATTATAGCATAAAACAAAACCGCCCGATTAACGAGCGGTTTGCAATTATTCTATAATATCTACTCGGCAGACTCTTCAGCCAGTTCTTCCTTCGGCTGATTCTTGCGAAGTTTCTCTGGGTTGCGGATAGATTTATGCTTATCAGCAGCCGGTTCTTTAACCCATTTCGGTAATTTAACACCAGCTTCTTTCAATAGTTTAACGACGCGCGGGGTTGGCTGAGCGCCGTTATCTAAATATTTCTGCGCCGATTCAACCTGAATATTTGCTTCTTTAGTGTGTGGATTGTAGCTGCCAACGTACGCGACCACTCGACCACTCGACGGGTGACGATGCGCCTCTTGTACCGCCAGGCGATACACTGGATAGCCTTTGCGACCCAACCGTTGCAAACGAATTGCTAACATGTGTAATTTCTTCCTTTTCTTACAACTCTTTGATTAATGTCTTACTCCTAGAGAGTGTACACTATTTATGCGCGGTCGTCAATTCTACCTTGAGATTGCTATTGACTTTTTATGTCTATCTGTTATAATGTGCAGGTATGTCACATGAATATATCCAACCAAGAAAAATCGATGATACAGATTTTATTATTTCGGGTCTACTTGGCGAAGGCGGCTCAAAAACAGTGTTTGACGCAATCATTAATGGAAAAAGAAGAGCGCTAGCGGTGCCGAATAGCATTGACGATCCCGATGCACAGGCAGAGAAATGGAACAGCGTATTACAAGAACCTGAAAACGCTAAACTACTGTCTGAATTAGGACTTCTCACTATTCCAGAATACGAAATAATAACCACTACTATAAACGGTCGAGAATTACCAGCGCTAAGCATGACGCCATTTTCTGACCTTCCTTTTAAGGTCTTTGACAGCAAGGATGGAACACAGACATATACACACGGTCCACTTTCTCATATTGAACATTTTTCAGATATTTCTTCCTATATCACTGGTTTTGGCGCCGATATCGCCACGCTCACACAATCGGGAATCGTCCTGTCGCGAGACAGTATATCATTTGCTGCCTTACCGGACGGATCGATGCGCTTATTTTTCTACGATTTACAGAATATGACAATTAACGATGATTCGGTTAATAAAGATGATCTTAGAGAGGATTATTCAAAACTAGTCATCTATATGTTAGATAACATATTCGACTACCAACAGTTGAGGCGTTTTGAAGAACAGGGCTACGATTTTCGTGAGCGCATGAATCTATCACAGAAACTTCAAGCAATCGCTAATTAAACTTTTAGTATTGCTCGACGCGAAGTGTATGATTTAATTGCTGATAATCCGATAAGAGCCGCGTCTGACAGAGCAGAAAAAGAGAAACACAGCTTGAAGATCCTGGTGTTGCGCAATGCTTAAAGGAAAGGATTAATTCTTGGAGATGAAAAGACACATCATTGACCTACATACCCATACTGTCCACTCTGACGGAGTATTAACGCCAATTGAACTAATTGATCAAGCACATGATAATGGTGTATCCGTACTGTCGATCGCTGACCACGATACGTTAGGCGCATATGAGAACGAATCAACATTTGAACAGGCTAAGAAACGTGACATTCGTCTCATCCCTGGAGTTGAAATTTCGGCCAAGTATCGATCTGTCGGTATTCATGTTTTGGGACTTTTTATTGATCATGAGAATGACGCTCTTCATAACGTCTTAAAGAGGCAGCATAATTTTAGAATTGAGTATATGAACCGCGTCGTTGATATGTTTGAAAAAGACGGCTGGGCGATTGCTTCAAAAGAAAGTTTACTTTCGTTAGGATCAGTTACTAAAGCTCACATTTCTCAAAGTATCGTTGAACACGAAGAAAACTTTGAACGTCTAAAACAATTATTTGGCCAGATTCCTAACCGCGGTATGTTTATCGAGGCTATGATGAATGAAGGCTGCAAGTATTTCCTAGAACGTGAAACATTATCACCAACAGAATCTATCCAAGCAATTCACGACGCACATGGCGTTGCAATCTTCGCCCATCCTATTGCTAGTTTGTACGAAGATATGGACATGACAGCCCTCCGCGATGTGATTAGCAATACTAATTTCGACGCACTCGAAGCGTTTTATTACTATCATGACCAATCCAGAGGCGGAGCAATGGTAACAGCAATTGATCAAATGACAGAACTTGCTCAAGAGTTTGGGCTCGCTGTGAGCGCTGGCTCTGACTACCATGGACCAAATCCAGCTCATGGCCGTCAGACCGATGTAGGATTCAAGGGAATGCCAAGGAAACCGGGATTAAAATACCTTAAAGCTCTGGAAGAAATAGCCCTCAAGTATGCTTCTTAGTAGCAGCTAGCTTAGCAAATAATCCCGCCACCCAAACATTCCTCGCCGTCATATATCACGGCTGACTGACCCGGCGCAACGGCGCGCTGCGGCTCGGACAAGACAACCGTCACTTTCTCGCCATCATTATAATTCACACGCGTAATCTCCGCATTAATAAGCGGCGCCCGATGCCGCACCCGAACTTGACAGGTATCGCCTTTTGGCGGCTGGTTAATCCAGTGAACGTCAGCTAGTGTCAATTCTTTCCGCCACAAATTACCATCATCAATTGAGCGCGATACATAAACTTCGTTTTTTGCCATATCCTTACCGACGACATAGTACGGCAAGCCGCCACCGACATTCAGGCCATGGCGCTGCCCCAGGGTATAAAATATTGCCCCGTCATGCCGCCCAACAACCGCGCCTGTTTGTTGGTCAATAATGTCGCCCGGGCTAGTCTCAACATATTCTGACAAAAACTCGCGAATCCCCACTTGCCCGACAAAGCAGATCCCCATCGACTCCTTTTTACTGGTGGTCCACAAACCCCGCTCCTTGGCCATCTGGCGCACCTCAGCCTTAGTAAAATCGCCGAGCGGAAACATGGTTTTTGTTAACGCCTCGGACGTTACGCGATACAGAAAATAGGTTTGGTCTTTATTGTTATCGTGAGCCCGGAGTAAGCGTGCAGTACTGGGTAATGATGGCGCTTTGACGAGCCCAGGTGTGAGCGTTGATTCGTCCTGAATCGCCGAGGACTGTCTGAGCGCAGTGAGTTCCGCAGGCGACAGTGACGGATCAGCGTGAATACCATGGCGTGAGACAACCGCGCCAGAATTACCCAACGCTATACTGCCTGTTATAGGTTCAACTCGCGCATAATGCCCTGTCGCAATATACTCAGCACCCGCCGCCAACGCTGCCTCTAAAAACAACTTAAACTTCACCTCTTGATTACACATCACATCAGGATTCGGCGTCCGACCCGCTTGATATTCGCGGATCATATAGTCAACGACATTTTGCTTGTACTCTTTCTGGAAATCAAACACCTGAAAATCAATTCCCAACCCCACCGCCACACGCTTGGCATCAGCCACATCCTCCGCCCACGGACAGTGCATACCCGGCAAGTCTTCCGACCAGTTTTTCATATACACACCAGTCACCTCATGGCCTTGTTCAACCAATAGCGCTGCCGCTACCGACGAATCAACGCCACCCGACATACCGACGAACACCCGAGCCATCAGCGCGACACTCCCAGCGCAAACAAACCGATCCGCAGCAATTCGCCGACCGCCAGCCACCAGCCCCACGGCGTCAGCCACCACCATGCACTCCAATGTTTGTCGTGCGTTGTTGGGCGCGCCCGCAGCTCAACATTCGGCAGTTGCGCTGAAAACTCAGCCAGCGCCCGCCGCATGTGATAGCCGCTGGTGACCAGAATGACACGCTTGATGCCGCGCTGCGCTATGATATTTGCCACTTCTTGGGCATTCTGCTTGGTGGTTTCTGAACGTTCATCCATCACCAAGGCCGCAGCTGGCACACCCGCCGCTTCGGCTTGTTTTCTCATGGCGGCGGCGTTAGACGGGCCGGATTTATCAGCTGCAGCACCAGACAAGATAATGGTCGGCGCCCAGCCAGCTTGATATAACCTGATTGCTTCGGCTGTGCGCGCTTCCGTGTCGCCGCCGCTGATAACAATGATCGCGCCCGCTTTTTGGCACTGCCCCGAACCCGGGCGCGGACAATCTTTCAAGTCATCCGGCGATAAGTAATGGCTCAAGCCAACAATAACCGCGACCGCAATTAACACCAGGCCAATCAACCGGTGAATCATCGCGTTCGCTCCTGTTCTGTACGCACTGCATTAATAATCTCGTCCGCCGCCCGCATAACTTGCGTCTCATCGTTCAGTCGCCCCAACGTCAGCCGCAGACTACCATCAATCGCCGCATCACTCAGTCCAATCGCCGCCAAAACATGTGATTTTGTACCGGCATTAGCCGCACAAGCGCTACCCGTCGCCACCAGCACGCCGCGCGTTTCCAATAAAAACACCAATCGCTCAGCATCAACACCAGGAAATGAAATATTGAGAAAATTAACCAGTGATTTTTTCTGATCAGAGGAAATAATCATGTCAGGGAAAGCCCCTAATAGCCTTTTTACTAACGTATCACGCAGGCCCCGCAGCCGTTTTACTTCACCGCTGCGACGCTTGGCGGCTAACTCCAGCGCCGTCGCAAAGCCGACCACGCCAGCCACATTTTCCGTGCCGCTACGCAGACCCGCCTCCTGCCCGCCGCCAACGATATTCGGCTGTAGCTTGACGCCCGGCCGTATCCAAAGCAAACCAACCTGCTTCGGCCCGTAAACTTTTGCCGCCGATAGCGTCAACAAATCAACACCCAGCCGTTTAATCTTCACATCAATCAGCGCCGCGGTCTGCGAGGCGTCGGTATGAAACATGAGCGGTGTTGACTCGCCATTTTCCTGGCGCCGCACGCGCTCACACCTCACAACTTCCGCAATTTCTTCAATGGGCTGAATATACCCAAGCTCATGATTCGCTAGCGCGATGCTCATAAAACTAACATCTGGCGTTAACAGTTTTTTAACAGCCTGCGGATCGATGCGTCCGTTTTTCATCGGCAGGATGAGCCGAACCTCCGAGCACACTTTCGCAGAATTGATAACCGAGCTATGCTCAATAGCCGAGATTAAACTCACGCCGCGCGCCGCGGTAAACGCCAGATTGATCGACTCCGTGGCGCCAGCCGTCATCACTAATTCATCCGCACCCACGCCCAGCACTCGCGCGATACGCGACTTTGCCTCGCGGTAATCACGCTTGACAGTGACCGCCGGTGCATACGGACTGGACGGATTGAAAAACTTCTCAGAAAAATACGGCTGCATCGCCTCAACCACCAACGGATCCATCGGTGTAGCGGCAGCGTGATCGAGATAAATATAATCGCTTTTCACCTCTTTATTATATCAAAGACGGTAACCAGTCTGCGGGTCGCGCTTATACAGATCCCGGGAAACTCGTTCGTAGTATTCTTTAACCGCCAGTACAAAGTTCTGCAATTCATCGCCTTCCAAATAGCTATACCGATAATTCGGCTGAACTTTTAAAATGCCCTTTGGCTGCACTTCGTAGCGTGTCGTCAATTCCTGTTTCTTGCCATCTTTATCAACAATTTCTTCGTACCAAATCCACGTGTCTTTATCTAAATTAAAAAATTCCCGCCGCGTCACATTAGCTGGCTTCTCACCAAAAATAGTTGCGCCAATCTCGCTTTCTAACTGAATCAACTCGCGCTCAGTAAATTTTTTTAGCGGCCGGTTTTTCTTTTTCAGAGCAGCAACCAAACCAGTACTGCCGTCATCGGCAAAAACTAACTTCAGAGCTTTTTTAAGAATGCTCGGCACTTATTAGCCTCTTGCTTTCTGTGCGCGTAATGCGCCAATGTTATTGCCTATAGACAGAACTTCCCGTATAGCCCTTTTTCCAGAATCTTCTGCAACCTCCAAAGTTCTTCTGTAATCAATATGGTTTTGCTTTTCAGCGTCATCAGGATAAATTAGTGTTGACTTGATCGCCGCGCCGCCTTCAATACCGCCAGTTTTATAAAAATTACCAACCTCGTTAGCAGGAAGCTCGCCTTTCGCTTTATTATTATAAGACCGCTCCGGCACCCTCACGCTCTGAGACATCTTGCCGTCTCTTTCTGGTGTTTTCAAATTTAAGCTATCTGGCCCAGTTGCTCTTCCCTTATTCATATTTCTCTCCACTTATATGCCAAAAAGGTTCTTAGTGTTGCGAACCGTAGCTTCAGACAAATCGTCAAAAGGTATGTTTCGATTATCCGCCCAATACTTCGCTACCAGTTCTACATATCTTGGCATATTCATCTTACCACGAAATGGCTTTGGTGTCAAGAATGGCGCGTCGGTTTCTAATAATAATCGCTCCAACGGAATAGAGGCGAACAATTCCTGCTGCGCTTGGTCTTTAGTAAAAGTGCTAATTCCATTCAAACCAACATACAACCCGCGAGCAAACCCCTTGTCTAAATTAAGGCGCGTATCAGTAAAACTGTGTAGTACACCGCGCAGGCCATGGAAATTATCAAAAATTGGCCAAAAATCATCCCACACTGATATCTGGTCAGGTGCGCCATCACGAATATGAAAGCTCACCGGCAAATCATAATCCACCGCCAGCTGCAGCTGCGCCTCCAGCGCCTGAATCTGCACATCGCGCGGGCTGTGATTGTAATAATAATCAAGACCAATCTCGCCAATCGCCACAATCGGCGAATTCTCCGTCTTGGCTTTAAGCAGTTGCTCCACATCACCCCAGCCATCTTTGCTGTCATGCGGATGAACGCCAACTGCCGCCCAAGTATAGTCGCGATTCGCGGCAAACTCTACTGCTTGTCGACTACTGCGCTCGTCAGTACCAACACAAATCATGCCAATACCCGCCGCGATTGTTTGCTGATATAACTCCTCGCGATTGTCCGCGAAAAACTCGGTATCATGCAGATGACAGTGCGAATCAATCAAGCGTAAGTCTGCCGCCATACTATTCTCCGCCGTCAGACTCATTATTATTTGCCCTGGTTTTCTACTTTTGGCGCGCGCGGATCGGGCGTATGTAGATATTTGCGCGGGAATAATGGTGTCAGCTCTGACGGCACGACACCACTGGCAAACATGTCGTGAATTTTCTCGGCAGTTTGCGGTATAAATGGTCGTAGCATGTCAGAGACTTGCAGCAATGTGCCGCAAGCGTGTGCCAAAATCTCGCCCAAATGTGCTTCCGCCTCTGGGTCCTTGGCACGCTTTTTGGCAACTTGCCACGGCTGGACACGCTCAATATATTGATTTAGTGCACGGATAATTTGCCAAATTTCATCAATTGCTAGGTTAAAATTCAAAGACTCCATGTCAGCACGATACGGCCCCATATCGTGCTCAGACTGTGGCGCGTCACCAATAACGCCAGCTTGATAACTCTGCACCATCTTTGCCACCCGCTGTACCAAATTACCGAGATCATTACCCAGCTCGCCGTTATAAGCCGCTTCAAACTTCTCCCAAGTAAAGTCACCGTCATCCTGAGTTGGCACGTGGCGCAGAAAATAATAGCGGAAAGCCTCAACACCATAGTGCGGGATGATATCAACTGGACCAACACCATTACCGAGACTCTTACTCATTTTAGTGCCGCCAACGTTGATAAAGCCATGAACTAATAGCACCTTTGGCAGCGGCAAATCCAGTGCCATCAGCATCGCCGGCCAAATCCCGGCATGAAAACGAAGAATATCCTTACCAATCACCTGTACATCCGCCGGCCAAAACGCCTGCCATTCCTCAGCTCGATCAGGATAGCCAATGACCGTGATGTAATTGCTCAGCGCATCCAGCCATACATACATCACCTGCGTGTCATCGCCTGGTACTGGCACACCCCAGCTGAGGTTCTTACGCGGACGAGAAACCGACACATCTTTCAGGCCATCCTTCATCAATTCCAAAAACTCTTTTTTGCGAAATTCTGGCACAATTTTCATTTTGCCCGATTCAATCGCCTGGCGAATGTTGTCCGAAAAAGCACTGGTCTTAAAATAATAATTTTCTTCGCTCAGCCGCTGGTACGGCGCTTGATGGTCAGGACAAATACCGTTATTTTCAGCCGCTTCTTTGTCAGTGACGAACGCCTCGCAACCTTGGCAATACCAACCCTCGTACGCACCTTTGTAGATATAGCCAGCCGCAGCCAGCTTCTGCCAAATATACTGCACCGCACTAACGTGATGCTGATCAGTTGTGCGGATAAAATCCGTTGCTGAAATATTCAACTCGGCAATCATGTTCTGGAAATTGCCATGCATTTGGTCGACATAGGCTTGCGGCGTCTGATTTTGGCTGGCAGCCTTGGCAGCAATTTTATTGCCGTGTTCATCCACGCCCGTCTGGAAACGCACCTCGCGACCGTTTTGCCGCTGATACCGCGTCCACACATCCGCTAGCATGTAGTCCATGGCGTGCCCGATGTGCGGCAGACCGTTGACATAAGGAATAGCAGTAGTGATGTAGGCGTGTTGTTTAGTCATGATATATATTATATCACCTCTTTAGTAAAAGAAAGAGCGAGATAAATAAAATCAAAAGTCGGTCTGTTTTGCCGATAAAACTATCTATACTTAATCGCGGCGCAACCAATTATTACAAGCACAGTAGCTACAGAGAAAATAGCTGCAATGTTAGCGCCAGTATCAGCCAGCTTGAATTTTAATTGCGAATTTCTATTTGAGCCGCTGCTCGCTGCGATATAATCGGGGTTCTTATTCCATTTCGCATAAAGCGTCAAATCGTGATCTGGCATGGTGTCGTTTGTAAAGTTCCAGCTTGTTGCAAACGTAGTGTCCGTATACCAGCCGGCAAAAGTGTAGCCAGAGCGGGTCGGGGCGACCGGCGGTCTGAAAGGATACGTATAGCCTACCATCTTATTTGGAACGGCAGAACCAGACTGCGAATCAAACGTCACTGTGTGTTTTGTACATAACTTTCTATCACTGGTAATTACCCAGCCGTGTCCGCCGTCAGCAATAGACTTCAAGATATTAGCTCGCGCCGAAGCAGCTGCACAAAATTTCAAACCAGCCGCACCAAGCGACACTGGCGATTTTAGATTCTGCGCATTCCAAGCAATTAGTATAGCATCGTAATTCTGGCGCGAAATCGCTGTATGATCAAGCGCGGCCGCCGCACCAGACAACGGTTTTCCCGGCAAAATAACCAACGAATCCAATCGCCAAGCAGCTAGCGATTGATTGAACGAAGTTGCATCGCTTAAAAAACGAACAAGAAACTGCACTTTCTTCATATCCCACGAGCCAATCGGCTGGTTGAACGACGCCGCCTTTCGGAACATATCATTTGCAATCACGAGGTTCGACGTATTCCAATTCGCAATAGAATCGCTACCTCCGTTATTGAAAGCGCTGGCGCCATTAAACATAGCAGCGGTATCAGTCACCTTTGAAACATCCCAAGAACCAATATTTTGATTAAACTGGTTTGCATTTTGAAAGACGCCCGGCATTTTGGTAATAGTTGATGTATTCCAATTCCAGTTAGCAGACTCGCCTTTCAGCGATTTATTTCCAACAAACATCCATGATAAATCAGTGGCTTGGCTTAAATCTGGTGTATCAGTTGCCCTGACGTCCATATTCTCCGCGCCGGCAAAGGCAGAACGCATATTCTTCCACTTGTTCGTACCCCATTGATCAATCGAAAGCAGTTTTAACCTATCACCCCTACCATTTATGATAAACCAAGGGAAAGCGCCGCCAATGCGTATAGTGTAGACCCCCGGCGTAGCGTAATTACAAGTATAAGAGGCAGTCTGCCCAGATACCTCAGTTACACCGTCATTATTGCAGTCAACAGTATAATTGTACCCTGAACCGCTTGTCGGAATAACAAACTGAGTGTTTGGCGACCCCGGCTTTCTGGTATCAACAGTAAATACGAAGTCCGTGTTGTTGATAACGTCAGCTGCGGCTTTTGGCGAATAGAGTGTTGATGCAACAAGCACCGACAAGACACCAGACACTAAAATCAGCGACCTTAATGGCAGCTTAAATTTCTGTATTTTCGTTACTCTAAAATGTTTATTCATGATGATTATTATTATTGTACTTATGCTTTAGCTTTTTGACAATAGATTTTACGGATCGTTCAGCAAACAACAGATCGCGCATCAAGACGAAAGTTGCAAAAAAGTCAATAGAGCATCAATAAACTAATTACCAAATCAGCATATCTCTAACTAAACATAAATGCCATCTACCCTCATGTTATAGCCAACAAATTAAATTCGTTTTATTAATTTAATTAGAATAAATCCAGTCACTATAAATCCAGCAGTCGCAAAAAGAAGCATTGACACATCCGAGCCAGTCTCGGCCAGCTTGGTCGATGAGCTTGAATTGTTTTCCGAAGCACCACTGCTTGTTGCAACAGACTTAGGATTCTCGATCCACTTTGCATATAAAGTCAAATTACTGTCTGGCATGGTATCGACAGCAAAGTTCCAGGCTCTTGCAAAAGTGTTATCCGTATACCACCCAGCAAAAGTATAACCCTGCCGGTTTGGCACAGCTGGCGCAGTAATTTTATCAGTAAAAGCAACTTCTTGGCTGGCAATTGCCATTCCGCCCTGGGTATCAAAAACTACGGTATGCTTCGGACACTCCTTTGCATCGCCATTGATGGTCCAGCCATGCCCGCCGTCGGCGACTGGCTTGATTAGATTTTTTCTAGCCGCATCAGCAGTGCAATATTTCAACCCGGCGGCTCCTAGTATAAGCGGAGAGTTAGTTGATTGAATATTCCAAGATATCAAAGTAGCATCATAATTTTTCATAGACAAGCCGCTATTATCCAACATTCTAGGAGCACCAGACCAATAGCTGTTGGGCAAACCAGTTGTCGAAACTAACGAATCTAGCCGCCAGCCCGCCAAAGATTGATTAAAAGCGCGAGCACCGTTAAACATTTCACTCATCAACTCGGCTTTCGAAACATCCCACGACCCTATCGGCTGATTAAACTTAACTGCGTTTTGAAACATTGCATTCATTGCAGTCATTTTGCCAGTGTTCCAGTTTTTAATTGAATCGCTGCCGCCATTATTGAATGCTGTCGCATTATTAAATAAACCGCCAGCAAAAACAACGTTAGACACATCCCACGACCCGATGTTTTGATTGAAATTTTCAGTATCGCTAAACGCACTACCCATATTAGTAATGGTCGAGGTGTTCCAATTCCAGTTAGCATTCTCACCCTTGAGAGAAGTGTTGCCTCTAAAGACAGAGTATATCGAGTCAGTCTGCGACAAATCGGGAGTGTCAATCGCCTTTACGTCCATATTTGCAGCACCGTAAAACGAAGCCACCAACGATCTCCATTTATTCTTCCCCCACTGATCAATAGAAATCATCTTCAGTTTATCGCCGCTGTTATTGAGATAAAACTCTGGAAACACACCTCCGATACGAATCGTATATACGCCAGGCGTAGCGTAGCTGCAAGTATAAGATCCGGTCTGAGCGGTTGCTTCGACCGTACCATCATTATTGCAATCAATAGTATAATTATATCCGTTTCCCCTCGTCGGAATAACAAATCGGGTGTCCGACGACCCTGGCTTACGGGTATCAACGGTAAACACAAAATCTGTGTCATTGATGGCGTCGGCGGCAGCTTTTGGCGGATAAAATATCGGACCAGAAAACGCTGCCAACGCACCTATTGTCACAGCTAACGCCTTGATGGCCAATCCAAATTTTAGCCTTTTTGTTTTCCAACATCTATTCATTTAGTACCATTATACTTATACTTTATTTTTTTAGCAATATACTAATGATAATCAAGATAACACACAACATTGCCATGACGTTTTGGAGCTTATTTAGTAGATTTTATCTCTGCTAGCACTGCGAATCTTCCCCCTGCATCACCAGCGGAATGTGAGAAATAATTTGGATCATCCGCCGTATCAATTGGCGAAATGACAATATTATTAGCCGGAACGCCCGCCTGGACGGCTAACGAACGATTGAATCCTTGCATGTCCAGGTAAATTCCGTCAGCCGTTTGACGGCAGAAATTGTGCCAATTCGTATCATTTGTATGATTGAAATAATCCATACGATAGTTTTTCTGCGTGATGCTTGGCGACATCCAAATTTGTAAATCTTTTGCCTGACTACCGCGCTCGACGAAATACCGGATCGCCCTTGTCATCAACTGCGCCACCGTCGAATGCCGACCCAAATGCGCCAGCATAAGCGCCCGGCGTTTTGGATCATAGATGACGGTGGCGATACAGTCCGCCACTGGCAAGAACAAACCTACACCAGCCATTTCGGTATATAGCGCGTCAGCAAAAATCCCCTCGTTGTTGTGTTTAACCGTGTCAGCTTCAGTGACTTCGGCAATATTATCAAAAGTTTGCGCTCGATCATATGAAATCACGTGATAAACAACGTCGTCATACTTAACGCCAATTTGATCGCAAAACCGATGCCGATTCTCCAATACCTCAGCCACGTGGCGACCGCGAATACGATTGAGCATAGTGCCGTCGTCTTTCGACGAAACCGCAATGAGCAGTTCAGGCGGAAAATAGGTTGGCTGGTCTGTCCTAATCATCCTCTACCGCTCAATTCCATATTGTCGCATCAATCGTCTATATGCATATATAATATAACAGCCATATGTAAGCGTCGCCGTTGCACCACCCGCGCCAGCCACTGCGTACAACACCATCCACGGTTCGTTTGTAAAACATCCTAAGTAGATAGCCACTACAGCAGCAAAAATTGGCACTGGCGCTACGAAATAATCAATTTTGCGACTCATGATTTTCGCTTGCGGCACAAAATGAAAACCAATTAGCAGTGTCACCATCGGCATGATAAATTTTGCCTGCCCAATGACAGCCAATATGATGCCCAGCAGCCAAATCGTGCTATATGTAATACCGCTCAAAATACCCATGGTCCGGACGATTCGCTGCCCCTCAGCTGTCTGTACTATGGGAAACTGTTTAGCGTGACAGACATTCCTCACGCTAAGCACAACTATAATCAACGCCGCTACGCATACTATCCCGAGCAGCGTCCAGCCAGCCCAGCCCCAGGCAAGCCCAAAGCACGCGGCATAAACCAGCGCAAAGATCGCCATCATAACGCCGTATGGCGCAATATTCTGCGCAATTGTACCAAATTGCGTCGCATTAGTATTAGTTTGATTACTCATTGTATTTCCCCTCGTTGTGTTTAATATTTTTCTGAACCGCCAGCAGCCGCTGCCAATCGTCAATCGCCAAATCCTCAGCACGGACATCAGGCGAAATGTTAGCCTTTTTCAGCAACTGTTCGGCGCTAGCTTTACTGACGCCCAGTCCGCCGCTCAAACTGGAGCGCAGTTTTTTACGCTTGGCCGAAAAACCAGCTTTGACGACACGGAAAAAATCTTTTTGATCTTCAGCGGCGACCAATGGTTCAGTACGGATTCTTAGCACCACTACTTGCGAATCAACTTTTGGCGGCGGCGTGAAGAATTGCCGCGGTACTTCAATATCGAGTTCCGCTTCGGCAAAAGCCTGAACACTAACCGCTAAAATGCTCATTTCACCAGGCTCGGCCGCGATACGCTCAGCAACTTCTTTTTGCACCAGCAGCACCGCTAAGCTCGGCTTATTCTCCGCCGTCATCAGCTTTTCAACAATTTTGCTCGTGATATAGTACGGCACGTTGGCGACCACTTTATAACCAGCAGGCAACTGATTCAAATCAAATTGCAAAATATCTTCATTGATCACTTCCAGGTTTTTACCAGGAAACTGCCCCGGCAATTTGCGCGCCAAATCCCTGTCAAATTCTACCGCCACCACGCGCTGAGCTCGTGCCAACAACCGGCTGGTCAAGGTGCCAAGTCCCGGCCCAATCTCCAAAACCACATCATCTTTACTCAGCTCCGCCGCCTCAGCTATCTCCGCCAAGATTTCTGGGTCGCGCAGCCAATGCTGGCCTAACTCTTTTTTCGGTCCATGCGCTGACGCCATCTAGCGACCATCTCCGTTTGTCCAATCAGTCGCCAGGTCAAATCCATGCGGATGCCGCGCCGCAAAACCGCCGGTGTCATACACCTTTCCAGGGCCCATACTAGTTTCCACCACCGAGCAGCGCGGATAATTCCCATAATTTGCCGCCACTAAAATATAGCCGTCCTTGTCCACCTTGGCGCCGTCCGCCCGCACCGTGTAGCCACCACCGCCGCAGGCGTTAGCAACAATATTCATCGGCAGGTCGTAGTAGGTTTCGCGGTGCGCCACGCCTTTGGAATCAGTAAATATTTGCGCACCTTTGCCTTTAGTCAATGGATTTTTCGGCTTAGTACCGACTACTTCGATCTGCTTTTTAGGCTGCTTAATAATTTCATGAGAAACCTCTCTGCGGCTGATCTCAATCCCGTTATTAGTCTCAACTTTATACGTCACTTTTTTAATTCCTTTTTCGCCCAGCTGTTTAATCTGCTTAAAGCCAATCGGCTGTGTATCGTCTTTCGTTTGCTCAACCAGAAAAGCAATCTCCACGTCCTCGGTTATCGTCCGCCGCTTGGCTCGTTCAATTTTCATCGCTAGGCTGGCGCCGCTAACCAGCAAATTTTCTGGATTAGAAAAATCAATCTTATCCTCACGATACAGTATAATACCCGCTTTTTTAGCAATTCTGATCGGTGACTGTTCGGCGGTAATTACTTGACGGCTTTTCGTGCCGTCGATAACCGTCACCATCCGAGCACGATGAATATTTACCTGAAATTTCGTGCCAGTTAGTTCCATATCAATATTCGGCTCAATCACATCTCGCTTTTCGTCAACTGTAATGCCTGCCGCCTGTAAAGCCTGGCGAACTGTCAGCGCATTCGTAACAATCGTTTTTTCCGAATCTCTATCATGAATACTCACTAGACGCGTGGAAGCCCCGGCTTTCTCTGCACTTTCAGCTTTTACTATACGATTAAATAAAAATCCGCCAGATATAATAACTCCGATTGCTACAATCGCGCCGAAAAAATAATTACAACGTCTTTTTATTGCCATATTATCGACAACTCCACGACCTATATTATAGATTAACCACGCTTAAAAATCCAGCGACCCATAGATAGAACCCATTACACCAGAAACCTGTTAAATCACCCGATTCACTTCTTCCAGCGTCGTTTCACCGCGCAGCGCTGTCAATACCCCCGCCTGCAGTAGTGTCACCATGCCGTTCTTCTTCGCTTCCGCCTCGATAGCTTCAGTATGAATATCAACCACGTCGCCGCGTAAAAAGCTTTGGATGTTTTCTGTTACCACCAGCTGCTCCATTACCGGAATACGCCCCTTATAGCCAAACGGCACGTCGGGAGTTGGTACTGGTCTCCATAACTTGAATGTATCCAGATCCGGACAGTCAACATTCTCCGGCAAATCTGCCAAAACCTTTTTTACCCATTTACGCGTAGCTTCATCCGGCTCGTACTCTTCCTTGCTCTCGTCCCAAAGTTTACGCACCAACCGCTGAGCAATTAATAATCGTACCGCCGAACTAAAAATAGGGTTTTGCCCAATCATGTCAATGATACGGCTGAACGCCGCCGCAGTTGAGTTGGCGTGGAAGCTGGAAAGCACCAAGTGCCCGGTAATCGATGCCTGGATAGCTGTCCGCGCAGTCTCCTGATCGCGAATCTCACCAACCATCACCACATCCGGGTCAAGGCGCAAAACACTGCGTAAACCGTCAGCAAACCGCTGCCCGGCAGTCGTATCAATCGGAATCTGCGTAATCCCCGGAATTGTGTTTTCCACCGGATCTTCCAGCGTAATAATCTTCCGGTCTGAAGTATTCAACGCATTCAAAATACTATACAGCGTCGTCGACTTTCCCGAGCCAGTCGGTCCAACCATCAACAGCATGCCGCGCGGATGCGAAATAATTTCATCAATCTGCTCGCGTTCTTCCTTGGAAATACTTAAAAGATCCAAATTTAGCATTGATGTATCAAAGTTAAACAAACGCAGCACTAAATCCATTCCGTAAATCGTCGGCACTGCCTCAACGCGCAGATTTAGCAAATGAGACGCGCCATCGCGATGAATTACCTGCTGCATGTGGCCAGACTGAGGCTCGGTGGCTGCCGTGGAAATATTAGCGTGAGACGCCAGCGTTGCCATAATCACCCGGTAGCGATCACGGCTTAGTTCTGCCACCGTGTGCAAAGCGCCATCAACGCGCATTCGCACCCGAATTGATTCGCGCTGGTTCTCAATATGAATATCGGACGCGCCTAGTTTATCAGCCTGGTCAATCAAATAATTGAAGACATCGTTCGTACCGACTGTCGCTAAAATCTGCGTCACCTGAGCTAACGTGTCACTGTCGCCTTCTTTAGCAATTTCGATATCATCGTAAATTATCTTTTTCGGCGGATCAAACCGCAGCATAATCGACCGGAAGGCCGAGCCGGAAATTAAAGAGAAAAAAATCCGCCGGCCTTCGTCGGTATATTCCCTGGTCATCTGCGCCATTAAAGATTGCGGCGTTTGCGATGTTACTGCAAACCGGTACGACTGATCTTCTTCATTGAATGACAATGGTACGATGCGGCCTTCGTACATTTCGTCAATTGTCAGGATATCCCGCAATAACGGCATAGTACTCTCAAACTCGCGGCCATCCAAATAAGGCAAACCTAAAATCGACGCCCGATGGCGTGTTGCGTCCTCGTCTTGGTCGCGGCGGCGCGCTTGGATCTTTTCCTCGTCCATGAGAAAAATTATAGCAAAAAGCTTACGTTTTGGCGAATGCTATAATGAGAGCATGAAACCGGAGATAACGCTACTACTACACAATATTCGCTCTACATATAATGTCGGGGCAATCTTCCGTACCGCCGAGGGGTTTGGCGTGAAAAAAATTATTCTCAGCGGCTATACGCCGTACCCGGACTTGAGCTTAAACCGTGAGGCGCCGAGTTGCGCGTACATAGAAGGCGAAGTCTGCCAAAATGATCCGCGCCTGCCGCATATCCGACAGAAAATTACCCAGCAAATTCATAAAACCGCACTGGGAGCCGAAAGTTTAGTGCCATTTGTATTTTACGAGGATATTACTGACTGGCTGGAAGATAACGATCAGCATGAGAACCTGCCAGTTATAGCCTTAGAGCAGTCAACTCGCAGTACCATGCTGCCAGATTTTCGCCCGCCAGAAAAGTTCGCACTGCTGCTGGGCGAGGAAGTTCACGGAATTACGCCTGAGCTTTTAGAACAATGCCAGCATATCGTGGAAATACCCATGTTCGGACAAAAAGAATCTTTCAATGTGTCGGTGGCAGCGGGAATTGCGCTGTATGGACTGACGATCAGAAAATAGCATTATTTTTTTATAAAAAATAATAACAGAGGTGACGATGTATATTATGACACATTTTCTGAAAAATGTGTTGACATTTCTGCTTCAGTATGATATATATATCAGCTTTTGCTCAGGCTACGGTCTTAGGGCAAAAGTTGCCCTTTAGCTTGAGCGAGCTTCTCTTAGGAAGGAGAGGAACAGTGTATACAATCACACATGTCGCAAACATGGTACTCATACGCAAGAGCGTCGTACTATTCAAGAGCAGAGGTTACGCCTACGGAGTGATCTATCGTGAAGTCTGGAAGGAGGATGAGAATAGCACTTGGGCTCGGAACATGAGTTGCGAGTATCGTGGGGTCTGTTTCAGGGTCCCAGAGGACGAGCTCTAAGGGCGCCCACCGAAAATCGCTTGCCGAATTGGCTCAACCTGGTTGAGACGCAATCGCGTTTCCTGGGTTGAGATACACCCAATTCCGGTTTGAGCCAGTTCGGTGGGCTATTTTCTTTGTAAGTCAGTACTCTCTATTTATCACTGCACTTTAACACACTCTTTACCCAGCAGCTGCTCTAGTTTTTTAATAAGCGCATCATCTGCTTCAACTTTGAACGGCAGGCGCATGGCTGACTTTTTTTCTTCGCCCAGCACTAGAACTACATCCGTCATACCGGCATAATCGCCGCACACTGACTTCATTTTTATCAGCGCATCGTGATTATTTGGATCTTTAACATGTACAAATAATTTTACTACTGGCATTTCCGCAGCAGCAACTGACACTGCAGGTTGTTTAGTAGCCGACTGAACTGCCGCGCTCGCCTGCTTCGATCCGTCCGATCCGCCAGCAGAACTGCGGCGCTGATTTTTATAAGCTGCCCGCCGCTCTTTCTTTACTGCGGCGCTGATTTTTGGCGCATCCATTTTACGGCCGGTCGACTCGTAATTATCAACGTCGTCATCAGTAATCATAATAATATCGTCGGCAATCAGCTTGCTCTCGCCGCCTAAATTACCGTCGCGATCCCGCGCCGAATTCTTGCCGGATACCCGAATCACTGCATCTTGCTGCATCTTAGCGCCAACTTTTTCATACAGATTTGGAAAAACTATTACTTCGCCTTCGCCAAACTTATCCTCAATTCCCACGAAAGCCATCTTTGAACCGCTTTTGGTGACAATTGTCCGCACCGAATTGATAATTCCGCCGACGGTCATCGTCCGGCTATCGTATTCCGGAATTAACTGCGTTAACGGCTGGGCTTGCTCGCTTAGATACGTCTCATACTTATCAAGCGGATGGGCGCTAATATACAAGCCCAACAGTTCCCGCTCCCACGCCAGGCGCTCTTTGTCCGTATGCTGAACTGGCGCTTTTTGCAAGTTTAACATTGACTGCACGCCCGATCCTTCGCCGCCAAGCATACCAAACAAATCCGTCTGACCGCTGGCAGCTTCTTTTTGAAGCTTGGAAGCAAAGGCGGTAATCGCGTCAAGATTGAATAGCAAGTCCGACCGATCGCCCATATCATCAAAGGCGCCGGATTTAATCAGCGATTCCCAAGCCTTACGGTTAAATTTACTGGTCGAGACACGCTTGGCAAAATCTTCCACCGAAGAAAACGCGCCTTCTTCGCGCGCACGCAACACTTCCTCCACTGCGCCAACGCCGACACCCTTCACCGCCGACATACCGAAGCGAATTTTATGCTCGTTCGGCACCACTGCAAACTCGATGAACGACTCATTAACGTCTGGGCTTAATACGTCAATGCCCATATGTTTACACTCAGTCATTTCAATTGCCAAACGATCCGTGTCGTCATGATCGCTAGTCATCAAAGCTGCCATGAAAGCATCCGGATAATGCGCTTTCAGATAGGCTGTCCAATAAGCAATCAAGCCGTAGCAAGCGGCGTGCGACTTGTTAAAGCAGTAATTAGCGAATTCCTCCAGCTGCGTCCAGAAGGTTTCCGCCATTTCGCGCGTAGCGCCGCCGACTTTGACCGCGCCCTCGACAAACTCCGGCTTAACCTTTTTCATTAGGTCGATTTTTTTCTTACCGACGGCTTTACGCAGCGTATCAGCTTGACCGCCAGTAAAACCGCACCATTCCTTGGAAATTTGCATAAATTGCTCTTGGTAGACCAAAATTCCGTAGGTATTTTCCAGCGAGTTGCGCATACCCTCGTGCAAGTAGGTAATCGGCTCTTCGCCGTGCTTGCGGCGGATAAAGCTATCGATAAACTGCATCGGCCCCGGGCGGTACAAAGCCACCATAGCAATGATATCCTCGAAATGCGTCGGTTTGAGCGCCCGAAGATAGCGTTTCATGCCCGCCGATTCTAACTGGAACACGCCGGTGGTGTCGCCGCGTTGGAATAGCTCGTACGTTGGCTTGTCATCGAGCGGTAAATGCGCCAAATCGATTTCTTCTTTATAAACTTTTTTGATAATACGCATGGTATTATTGATAATCGTCAAGTTGCTGAGTCCCAAAAAGTCCATCTTCAGCAAGCCCAGCTCCTCGACTTCGCCCATCGGGAATTGCGTCGCTACCACGCCTTTTTGCGCCATTTCTAGCGGAATATAATTGACCAGCGTGTCCGGCGCAATCACCACGCCGCAGGCATGAACGCCGTGGCTGCGAATCGTACCTTCGAGCTGGATGGCGTAATCTAGAACCTCTTTAGCAGTAGGGTTATTCTCGTACTCCTTACGCAAATCAGCGTCCTCTTTAACGCTAACCGACAGCGGAATGTGCCGACCCTGGTTCGGCGGCGGCACCAACTTAGCCAAGCGGTCGCTCTCAGCATACGGCACTTCCAGCACCCTGGCGACATCGCGCACCGCCATGCGGCCAAACATCTTACCAAAGGTAGCGATATTACTAACATGGTCTTCGCCGTATTTTTTAGCGCAATATTCAATCACTTCGTCGCGGCGAGTATCTTGGATATCAACGTCAATATCTGGCATGGAAATACGATCTGGATTAAGGAAACGCTCAAACAGCAGACCGTACTTCAGCGGGTCAAGGTCAGTAATGTTCAGTGCGTAGGCAATAATTGATCCGGCGGCGCTACCACGGCCCGGGCCAAAAACAATCCCTTGAGATTTACCCCAGTTGATAAAGTCCTGAACAATCAAGAAATAACCCTCATAACCCATATTGCCCATCACGCCCAGCTCCATCTCGGCGCGCTGGCGAACTTCGTCAGATAATTGCGGGATGATATCGTCAGGGTCTAATTTCTCGGCTTCCTCTTTCGAGGCGCCATTATAACGCTGCAATAGGCCTTGATAAGTCAATCTCAGCAGATACGAATGCTCGTTTTCGCCCTCAGGAAGCGGATATTTAGGAATAAGAATGCGGCCCAACTCAATTTCAACATTACAGCGGTCAGCCACCTTTTTAGTGTTACGAATTACCTCGGGATATTCCTCTCCCCAGTGAGCGATGATATCGCGCGGGTCGGTCAAGTGCAGTTCAAAGTCTTTCAGGCTCATCCGCTTTTCATCGCTCAAGTACGAACCGGTGCCGACACATAGCAAAATTTCGTGCGCGTCTTGGTGATCATGCGTCAAATAGTGGCCATCGCAAGTCACCACCATCTCGATGTCCAGCTCCTTTGATAGCTTAATCAAGCCCTCGTTGATTTTTGCCTGGACGTCCCAGTGCGTGTTTGATTTTGGATGGCCGTGGTCTTGCAATTCCAGATAGTAGCGGTCGCCCAAAATCGACTTGTACCACTTGGCGATATCGCGGGCGCGGTCATAGTCATCTTCTTTGAGTGCCACGCCAATTTCACCGCTAGCACAGCCGCTCATCACAATCAGCCCTTCGTTCAGCTCCTCCAGCAAGTCGTGGTCAATCCGCGGCTTGTAATACATTCCCTCCAGGTTAGCCTGCGTCGATAGCTTCATCAGATTATGAAAGCCTGTATTGTTCATCGCCAGCACCGTCAAATGGAAGCGCTGCTTATCCTTGGCCGGATCGCGGTCAAAGCGCGAACGCGCCGCCACGTACGTCTCGATACCGAGAATCGGCTTGATGCCAGCCTTTTTGGCAGTTTTATAATAATCAAGGATACCACTCATCGTACCATGGTCGGTTACTGCCGCCGCCTCCATACCGAACTCCTTGACCTTATCAACCAAATCATTGATTTTAGTCAAGCCGTCTAGCACCGAATGAAAGGTATGATTATGCAGGTGCACGAAATCTGACGGCTTCAAAGCCGCCGGCGAAGATTGTCCGCTATTTCCCCCAGTCATTGCTAATAATTATAGCATGTTATTGACGGTGCTGCATCGTCTCTATTAGGTGGTTGATAAAATCAGCCAGCGGCGGAAAAATGTCGGCGAACTGGCCTAATAGCCAAGCCAGCAAGGTAATCAACAGCGTCGCTCCCAGCGCGCTGCCAATACCAAAGAAGATACCGCGAATAAAATTCATCCAATAGACTTGACGACGCGAACGATGAAAATCAAAAAACAAATCTTCTAAAATTGCCTGCCGCGCGCCGTTTTCATTATCGCGAACAATTTTCCGCGCCAACTTATTTTGTTGTTTTTTGGTTGGTTTTTCTGCCATTTCCCGCCCTCTTTTTAGTAAAATACTTGGCTAAAAATCCACGCTTTGAAGTCAAGTTTTTCGCCAGCTCTGCGCCAATTGAAACAGCACTGACAATTCCGCTAAATCCAGAAATTCGCTGAGTTATCGCCTCTACTTTTTGCTGGGTTTGGCGAATCTGCCGCGTCAGCTTAATAATGGAAATTGTCATGACGATCAGCATGACGACAAATACCGCCATCAACGCTACTAATACTATTAACAAACCATTCATGTTTTTTACTATACACTATTTCAAGCGATTTGTCAGATGAGCGCGCAAGTCCCCGCCAAAATTCGGATCGCGCAGACCAAAGTCAATCACCGTCTTCAAATATTCCAATTTATCGCCGGTATCATAATATGTGCCGTTGGTGATTTCTACGCCGTAAAAATCAAATCCGTCGTCGATCATTTCTTGCATAATTGGTTGAATAGTGAACTCGCCGCGACCATCAAATTTTTCCTTAGCTTTCTCTAAATAACCAAAAATCTCGCCTGGCAGCAAATAGCTGCTGACACTCGCCAGATCAGATGGTGCGTTGGTCTTTCCTGGCTTTTCGACAATATTGGTCATTTTAATGACACCGTCTTTAATTTGCTGACCATTGATAACACCATAACGATCAAATTCCGAATCGTCGGTAATTTTCTTACACGACAAGATTGCCCCGTCGAGCTGCTGCGACGCCTCAATCATTTGTCGAAAACGGCTCGGGCTGGCAGCGATAAAATCATCAGCAAAGGTATAAATCACCGGCTCATCGTGGCGAATTAAATGCGAAGCGCAAGCCAGCGGCGTAGCATTGCCGTACGGACCTTTCTGACGAATATAGACGAAGTTAGCCATCTCGGACAGGCGCTGAACGATATCGATGAGCGGCTGCTTTTTGGCGCCGCCAGCACGCAGATTGGCAAGCAGCTCTTCGTTTGGCGTATCAAAATGGTCTTCGATCGCTCGCTTATTGGCGCTACCGATGATAATGATATCTTTGATGCCAGCCTCCACCAATTCCTCGACGACATACTGAATAATCGGCTTGTCGATTAGCGGCAGCATTTCCTTAGGCATGGCTTTGGTCTGCGGCAAAAACCGGGTGCCAAAACCAGCGGCAGCAATGATAGCTTTGGTTGGTTTTTTCATAATTTAACTCCTATTCTCTCCTATTTCTGAAGTGTCGAAACTTATAATTTTTCGCGGATTAATTTCTGCGCCAGGCTCGGGTTGGCTTGGCCTTTGGAACGCTTCATTACTTGACCAACCAAGTAGCCAATGGCTTTGTCTTTACCAGCTTTAATGTCGGCAACGGAAGCCGCCGAGGCCGGGTCGTTCAATACTTCGTCAACGATGGCGGCGATGGCTGATTCGTCGGATAACTGCAACAAGTTCTTTTCCTTGGCGATATCCTCCGGCATAACGCCAGCGTACTTTTCATTGAATAAATCGAGAAAGATTTCCTTGGCACTATTCGAACTAATCGTCCCTTTCTCAGCCAGCAGAGCCAAGTGCGTCAAGCGGCGCGGACCGACTAGTCCAGACTCGACTTTTTGATAGTCTAATTGTTCGTCTGGCGTGGAGGCAAATAAGTTAAAAATCCGTTTAGCTAGCCGATTGTAAGTCTGGCGATCAATATTCAAATCCTCCAGTACTGATTGCTTGTTGCTATCAGTCAGAGAGTAAATGGCGTCCAGAGTTTTTGCAGCTTCCTGATGAGCTAGCACCGTATCAATTACCGAATGATCCAGCTCCAAATCTACCCAGCGTTCTCGGTATTCGTTCGGTAACGCCGGCACTTCAGCTTGGATTCGAGCAATTTCCTCGTCGCTCAGCACCACTGGCGGGATGTCGGCATCAGGCATGTAGCGATAATCCTGGGCATCCTCTTTCGAACGCTGCGAGGTAGTAATTTGCTTGTCATCGCTCCAGCCGCGGGTTTCTTGCACTACTGGTTCGCCACGCTCCAATAGGTCAACTTGGCGTTTGAATTCGTATTCAGCGGCACGCTCGACGCTGCGGAATGAATTAAGATTCTTCACTTCCGCGCGCTTGCCAAGCTCAGTCGCACCCTTTTTAGCCACCGAAATATTGACGTCAAAGCGCATATTGCCGTGGTACAAATCACCGTGCGTAACGCCAGCGTAGACCATCAATTTGTGCAGCTCCGAAGCGTATGCCTTGGCCTCCTCGGCAGAATGCATGTCTGGCTCGGAAACGATTTCGATCAGCGGCGTACCAGCGCGGTTGAGGTCAACCAGCGAATAACCGTCGTGATGCGTCAACTTGCCAGCATCCTCTTCCATGTGCGCGTGATGAATCCGCACTCGTTTGAGCGAACCGTCTTCTAGCGGCGCGTCAACATAGCCAGCCAAAATAATCGGCTGGTACATCTGCGAGGTCTGATAGCCCTTTGGTAGGTCAGGATAGAAATAGTGCTTGCGATCAAACCGGCTGACGTGGGCAATCGGCGCATTCAACGCTTTACCGGCGCGCACCGCCAGTTCGACAGCGTACTTGTTGAGTACTGGCAGCATGCCCGGCAGGCCAAAGTCAATCTCATGCGTTTTTTCGTTCGGCTCAGCATTACGCGCGTCATTATCAGCTGGGCTAAACAGCTTGGTCTTGGTCGCCAGCTGGACGTGGCACTCAATACCAATGGTCATTTCATATTCATCATATACACTCATCATAACGCTCCCAAATCTTTTAGTGCTTGTTCAAAGCTTGTCATAGCTCGCCGAAAACTTTGCGCGGTTAGTTTCACTTTAGTCTCGTGGGCAATTTGATTGCGCAATTTATGCGCTGCCCACAAACCATTTTCATCCGTCCAGTCACCCTTGCGAGCTTTCAGCCTGTCGCCCATTGTTGCACCCGCCACACCGCAGTCGCGCATGGCTTTGTCGAGCAGCTTGTCGGCTTTGACAATTGCCATCTGCAAGCTGTCCGAGTTACCCGCCTTAGCGCCGCGCTGAATTGCCCGCCAAACTTTTTGATACATTTCTCTGTCAAGCTGCTTGTGTCCGCGCGATGTCAATTGGATAAAAACAATCAACAAGCCGCCAATCAACAACGCCGCTACCACCAGCGCAATCAACAATCCATCCATCAGACAGCCTCCACTTCCGCCGCCAACTTCAGCAAGTTGCCGTCTGACTGATAATCACCAATCAGCTGTACGCCAATCGGCAAGCCTTCGTCGTTATTTCCAGCTGGCACGGAAACTGCTGGCAGTCCGGCCAGGCTGGCTGGTACGGTCATGATATCCGCCAAGTACATCTTGATCGGATCATTGGTATTTTCACCAAGTTTGAACGCTGGTGTCGGCGCCGTCGGCATTAACAGCGCGTCATACTCAGTGAACAATTTTTTGAACTCGTTGATGAGCAATGTGCGCGCTTTTTGCGCCTGCATATAATAGGCGTCAAAAAAGCCGCTCGACAACACGAAACTACCGATCATAATCCGCCGCTTATTCTCCGTCATAAAACCCTCGTTACGACTGCGGCCGTACAATTCCGCCAATGTTTTCATCTCAGCTGCCCGGTGACCATAGCGAACGCCATCATAGCGCGCCAGATTTGACGATAATTCTGCCGGCACAATGATATAGTACATCGCCAGCGAATATTGCATCATATCTAGATCTACTTCTTCAATTCCATAACCCAGCTGCTTCAGTTTTTCAGCATAATCAAGAGTTTTTTGGCGAACTGCCGCGTCCACATCGTCAGTCATACATTGCTTGACTAAACCAATCTTTTTCTTTCTAAAGCCTGGCTGGTTCCGCCAAAAGTCAGGCAGCGTCGTCATATCCTTGTCGTCGCGGCCCGCCATAATTTCCATCACCAAATTGGCGTCATCAGCGTTCGTGGCAAAACAACCAATCGTATCCGTACTCGACGCCATGGCCACCACACCGTAACGGCTGACTGCGCCGTAGGTTGGCTTGACACCGACCACGCCGTTAAAGCTGGCAGGCTGACGAATTGAACCGCCAGTATCTGTCCCCAGCGCAAACGGCACCACGTCAAGCGCCGTCACCACCGCCGAGCCGCCCGACGAGCCGCCGGCTACTCGAGTTTTATCTACGGCGTTTTTGGTCGGACCAAAGGCTGAATTTTCCGTTGAACCGCCATGAGCAAAGGCGTCCAAGTTCGCCTTGCCAATGCAAATTGCACCTTCGGCCTCTAATTTTTCAACCGCTGTTGCCTGGAGCGGCGCCTCAAAATTCTCGAGCATTTTTGAGGCAGCAGTTGTCGGCGCCCCAAAGGCTAAGAAATTATCTTTCACCACAAATGGCACGCCGGCCAGCCGCCCAGAAATTTCACCAGCGTCAACTTTAGCTGCTCGCTCCAGCGCCCGTTCTTCCGTTAAACTGAGCAGCGCATGATAATCTTCAACTTCGCGCGCTCGCCGCAGTGCTTCTTTAACATTTTCGACTGCGCTCTTTCCGGTAAAATCACTAATCCGACTCATTACAATACCTGCGGCACTTTCACTTGATTATTCTGTTTCTCAGGCGCTAGCTTAAGCAGCTTTTCTGCCGAAATCCCCGGCTGAACCTCATCTTCGCGCCAGACATTCTCTAGTCCCGTCACTTGATAAGTTGGCTCCACACCCGCCGTATCAAGCTCACCGAGCTGCTTAATGTAGCCAATTATATTTTCCAAATCTTGGCGCAGTTCATCAACTTCATCATCGGCTAATGCCAGACTACTCAAACTCGCCAAGTGCTGAATATCACTGGTAGAAATATTTGTCATACAGATTATTATATCACTTTGGAAGCCAACTTAGTACTGAATAAAGCGAGGATTATATAGCGAGACCATCTGCGGTAGTCCGTAATAACTTAAAGCACCTCCAGGCAGCGGTAGTCCGCCATACCGCCAGCCAACATTGACAGCCGTTTGAGCTGACGTTGCACCGCTAGACGCATCAGGATGATCAACTACGCTAATCCATGGTGCGCTACGATCAGCAACATACATTTTACCATCAGGACCGCGCAACACCTGGCCACCGCCCTCTTCCGAAATATGATATGAGGTTACCCGACACGACCCCCCAGCTATACCAGCCCCTGGATGTTCTGCACAGTTAGTTTTACCAATAAACATTTCACTATTTTTTATAGTAGTATTATTACCGCTACTTAAATCATACCGAAACAGCCTTCCGGGATATATTGACGACGTATACACATATCGGCTTGACGGTGAAAAATCTGCAGCATACCCCACTCCTCTGTTCTCAGTACCATTATTTACGCTCCAGTAATTCATCTGCCGCATATCGTTGTCGCCAGCACTAATATCAAAAACCTGAATAGAGCCGGCGCGCCGCTCCTGGGGACATTTGTCGCTCCCTCCCATCATGACAACCAATTTAGTATAGCTATCGTTAAAGTTTATACTACCAAAGCTAGTCGTCTTGAAAGCTATGGCGTCGCTCCCGCACATAACGGACCGACCATTTGCTGAGGTAAACTCCTTATAAGCAAACTGTATCGGCTTTGTGTTGCCGCTCATATTCGGATGTTGCCCGCTAATAATATTAGATCCGTTATTAAGCGTCCATATACCAAAAGCATATAACGCATTTGGCGCGTTCGGTCTGTACGTGTAAATAATCCCACCATTACCAACAGCATTCGGCCGGGCATTTAACGCCTCTGAAGCATATTCTTTCATACCACCAGGCGCAACAGCTGCGTTTTTAAGAGTAATTACTCCATCAGGATACCCTGGTACCGCAAAATCTATCAGACTCCAATACAAAGTCCCGTACTTTTTATTATCCTGGGCATTGACCGTATTACTAACTACGATAAACCTAGTTTCTTCTCTATTAATAGGAAACGATGCCACTGCTTGAGTTCCTGTTACTGAACCACACAGCCCCTGCCCAAGCGGGCTGAACGGAAACGGCGTACCAGTAGGATAATCGCAATTTGAATTAAAATTGGCAGCGCCAGACCGCGTCGGCATAACATTACCGTTTTTATCCCATATATTTAATCCATCGGACACAAACTTCAGATTACCGTCCCTGCCAGAGACAGTTGTTATACCCTCTGCCGATATTGGACGGCTTGGCGTCGCCAAAGAAGGGGATACAGTAGTCCCACCAGTACCAAAATCAACCTTGGCATTATTGCCAAAATACCACCATCGTTTACTAGCGCGGCTGCCAGAAGGATCTACTTCTTGACTTACCTGCTGGCGCGACACATACGAATAAGTTTTATATATTGAACCGTCTTTACGTCGCAAGTTAATCATACCAACAGACTCAGTGACTCTGGCCAAGCCGGATGATACATATTTCGCTTCAAAAGTTGTCGTGTAATTAGGGCCTTTCAATATATGATCAGGTGCTGCTACTACCCCCCCCCAGGCAATTGGTATTCGGACGAACAGTTTTTGTCGTATCAAAGTAATCCCTGCGAATACAGTGGGCCAACCTAGCAGCGCCAGCCTCGGCCGCTTCTCTGGCCAACTGGCTGTAATACTGCTCTTTTAGAGCATTAGAAGCGCTGGTAGATAATAAGAGTGCCGAAGACAACAAACCTAAAAGCACTAGACTGGCAATTAGCACCGTTGATAAAGTAAACCCCTCAAAGCGCTCTTTATTAATCATACCGTCCACCCCTTCTCAAATTTTAGTCGCTTACGTAACTTTCAAAGTTCTTCTGTAGCCGCAGCCTATTAGAGCTGCCAGAGTCTACACTGCTTCTTGAACTTGTCCCACCATGCAGTTTTACAGCCATAGTGATAGCGCCAGCTAGCAGAACAACAGCTGAAGCTGCAACCAATACTAACGTCAGAGTCTTAGAAGTATTCTTACCCTGAACAATCTTATGGACGAAGAACACTGAAGCTGACACGACTGCCAACGCCAGTAAGTACGGTAAAAACTCGCCAAGATACAAACTCTTGTAAATTTCACCAGCACCGCTAACACCAATGAACAAAAGCGAGTTAACAAGGATACTAGCTAACTTAGCAACCAACCCAACAGCTGGTAATAACAACGCGCCAAGACCGCCATAAGTTATTAATTTATAAGCTGTACGATTAGTATAACCTTCACGCTCTGGCACAGTCCTGGAAACTCGCGAAAACAACACAAACGATAGAACTGAGAATAGTAGTGCTAATACAGCCGCCGCCACGATGCCTGTACCTGGCGTTACCATATCTGGAGATAGATATCCACGCACAAATGAAGTGGTTACTGACGCAGTGCCAGCCCAAAGGCCAAATACACTTACCATTGTATCAATGAGCAAAAAAGCAGCCGCTACAGCCGAACCCATCGCAAAAGCGTATTCAAATGTCAATAACTTTGACTTGCCCTTATTCGGATCAGCATACGCTGCATATTGCGGATATGCCTGATAGCTTGCCGCTGGCGGTACAGGTACAGCTGCTTCCGGCTGCGCGACATTATTTTCTGGCTGCGGTTGTTCTTTGGTTGCCATTTTTACCTCCTAATCTAATGGTTAACTCTATTCTACATGGTCTGGCGAATTTCTGCAATCAAATCACGCAGTTCCGCTGCTTTTTCAAATTCTAGATTGGCGCTATGTAGCTCCATTTGACCAGTCAACTCCTTAATTAACGTTGGATATTCGTCCTTTGGAATCTTCTTCAAATCAAGTTTTGGCTTTTTGTCTGATTCTTTTTGCGGGATGATGGAGCGCAGGCCATCGTCAATCTTCTTCTGGATGGTCTGCGGTGTGATGCCATGCTCTTCGTTATATTGCTGCTGTATAGCACGCCGACGATTCGTCTCATCAATCGCCGCCCGCATCGATCCAGTAATTGTATCACCGTACATCAGCACCCGCCCGTCCACGTGCCGTGCCGCCCGGCCAATCGTCTGAATTAGTGCCTGTTCACTACGGAGGAAACCTTCTTTATCAGCGTCCATGATCGCCACCAGACTGACTTCTGGTAGGTCCAGCCCCTCGCGCAGAAGATTAATACCAACCAAGACGTCGTACGTCCCCAGCCGCAGATCTTTGAGAATATCGCCACGTTCCAACGTGTCAATTTCACTGTGTAGATACGCCGTTTTCACGCCATTATCGGTCAAATAAGCGCTCAGATCCTCGGCCATACGCTTGGTCAAGGTGGTTACCAGTACGCGGTGGCCCTTGGCGATGGTCTGGCGAATCTCCTCCATCAAATCATCAACCTGTCCTTCGGTCGGCCGCACCTCAATCGGTGGATCAAGCAGCCCCGTCGGCCGAATCAACTGCTCAGCCGGCTTCGGCGAATGGGCAATTTCATAGTCGCCCGGTGTAGCGGAAACATAAATCGCCTGGTGAATATGCTGATCAAACTCATCAAACCTGAGCGGACGGTTGTCCAGCGCGCTCGGCAGACGAAACCCGTGCTCCACCAGCACTTCCTTGCGCGCCCGGTCGCCGTTGTACATACCGCGGACTTGCGGCAACGTCATGTGCGACTCATCGACCAGAAGCAGCCAATCATCCGGAAAATAATCAATCAAGGTCGCTGGTTGCTCGCCCGGCTCGCGGTCCGTCAGATAGCGCGAATAATTCTCAATGCCTTTGACAAAGCCAGTTTCTTTCAACATCTCCAGGTCGTATTTGGTGCGCTGAGCTAGGCGCTGTGCCTCTAGCAATTTGTCGTGCGATTCAAACCATTTCAGCCGCTCGTCAAACTCTTTTTCAATGCCAATGATGGCTTTTTCAATTCGTTCGCGCGGCGTTGAATAGTGGCTGGACGGGAAAATCGTCAGGCTAGCTGGCTGATCCAAAATCTCGCCAGTCAGCGGATCGATTCGCGTTAACCGCTCAACCTCATCGCCAAAAAATTCCACCCGCACCGCCGTGTCCTGCCCGGCCGGGAAAATATCCACTACATCGCCGCGCACCCGAAAAGTACCGCGCGCAAAATCAATGTCGTTGCGCTTATACTGAATATCAGTCAGCAGACGAATGAATTTATCCTGCACTCGCCGCTCGCCAACCGTCAATTGAATCGCCATGTCGGCATACGTCTCCGGCGAACCGATGCCGTAAATACAGGACACGCTGGCCACAATGATAACATCGCGCCGCGTTAGCAGCGCCGAGGTTGCCGCATGCCTGAGCCGATCAATTTCATCATTAATTTTCGAATCTTTCTCGATGTAGGTGTCGCTACTAGCAATGTAGGCTTCCGGCTGATAATAATCAAAATAACTGACAAAATAATGCACCTCATTGTCCGGAAAAAACTCCTTAAACTCAGAAAACAGCTGCGCTGCCAAAGTCTTGTTATGCGCCAGCACCAGCGTCGGCACGTTCCGCCGGGCGATAATATTTGCCATAGTAAAGGTCTTACCCGAACCGGTCACGCCCAATAAAGTCTGCTCGCGTTCGCCCTGCTCCAAACCATCCACCAGCTGAGCAATCGCCGTTGGCTGGTCGCCAGTCGGCTGGTATTTCGACTTCAGGGTAAATTCGTTCACCTTATTATTGTATCACCGACCAGCGCTGATTATCTATCTATAAATATCCTGCAAACCCTTGCTTCTGCTGCATGCTGGCCACGGACTCCAACCGCGCCTTTGGTATAATTTCCAAGCGGCTTCATCTTGTTCAGCCGGCGTGGCATTACCGTACTTGCTCGGGTCGGCAACCGACGCCCACGTGCCTCTATTAAACTGATAAGCGCCATAGTAACCATTGCCTGTATTAGACGTATAGCTGCCCTCGCAGCTTCTCAATCGAGCTAAAGCCTCAGCAAAACTACCAGAAAAAGTATTTGAACTCTTTGCGCCTACAATTTCAATCTGTTTTTTCGGCTCTTTCGTTACGACGCTAGCGATTTCCTTGCGGCTTATTTCAATACCATTTTTCATTTCAATCTCATATGTCGCGTTACGCTTACCTTTCTCGCCAACTTGTTTGACTTCCTTATGTCCAATATCTTTATTAGCATCTTGGATTTTTTCAGTCTCAAAATTGACTTCTTCCTCAACGGTAACGGTTTGCTTGCCGTTTCGCCATAGCTCAATTTTCATACCCTCAGAGATAGCCGTCAGCGCATTTACAGACAGCGTGTCATTCCTGCCAGGTTTAATATTCTTTTCTTTCAGCAAATCGCCAACTGTCTTCGCATGCGTTCTGATAATAGATTCCTTGCCGTACAAGACAAAATTCACCGCCTTTGCCCGTTCAACTTTCATCACCAAACCCGCACCGTCAACCAGCAAATTATCCGTCTTATTAAGCACAGTTTTATCTTCAGGGTATACTTTCAAACCTGCCGCCTTAGCAATCAAAGCCGGCGTTTGCTGCGCAGTCGTTACTTTCAAGCGCTTATCGTTATCAACAATCGTAATTGGCCGGGCGCGATAGATATTAATATTATACTTTTCAGCAGCCATGTCCGTATCAAGGCTCGGCTCTATTACATCCTGTTTTTCATCTACCTTAATGTTGGCTGCCTTTAGCGTCTCGCGGATAGTCCTAGCCTTCGTAATAACCGTCCGTCCAGCACCGCGATCATAAATATTAACAAGCTTTTCGCCAGCTTTAACTACTGGATTATCGCTATTAGCGAGCGCTTGATTAACGAAAAGCAAACTGCCAAATAAAACTGCAAATACACCCAGCAGGACAGCGGCGCTTCTATAATGACGTTTTATTAGCGATACAATACTCATAACAATGTACGAATGTACAACTTCTCCTATTATATCAAATTTTCTCCAAACGTGCAAATTCAACGTTTAATTTTTTAACTGTTCCGTCGTCAAATTTAACAGTCACACCCAAGCCCTCACTGTCAATAATTTCACCCGCGCCAAAGCTCGGGCTGCGCACCCTATCCCCTACTTCCAGTCCAATTTCTTCTGAGTAGAAATCGGCTTCTGCTGGCGGCTGAGCCGGCCTATCAACTCCGCCGACCAGCAGCCCCATCTCGTCCAAAAACCGCGACGGCATATTATAACCAATTTGCCCAAATTGTGTCCGGGAACTGGCGCAACTAACAAATAACTCCTCCCTTGCGCGCGTCACGCCGACATAACACAACCGGCGTTCTTCCTCAATGTCGTCAGCCTTACCGCTGTCAAACACTCGCGCGTGCGGCAAAATCCCCTCTTCCAGTCCCGCCAAAAATACTACCGGAAATTCCAATCCCTTAGCCGCGTGCAGCGTCATAAGCGTCACCTGTTGCTCCGCCGCCGTGTCCGCTGAAGACATCAGCGCCATTTCTTCCAAAAACGCTGGCACGTCAACATAAGCTTTGGCTTCCGCCAGCAACACGCCAATATTTTCCATCCGCTCCTCAGCTTGAGGTGTGCCATCATTGATAAAATCCCCATAGCCAGTTCTTTTTATAATTTTTTCAATTAATTCTGCTGGCGAACCGTCTATTTCCTGCTGCAGTTCCTCCAGAATTTTGCCTAGCTCCAACAAAGGTCGTTTCGCTCGCGCCGTCAAATTATTGGCCTCTTCAACCGCCAGCAAGCCGCTAACAATATCCCGCCGCGCCGCATCATTCCAATCCAAAAATTTAGCCACGCTTACTGTACCGATACCGCGCTTTGGCACATTGACAATCCTTAATAAACTAACCCGGTCGCTCGGTTGATACAACAATCGAAGATACGCCAGTACATCTTTAACAACCGCCCGATCTAAAAACCTTAGACCGCCGACAATTTTATACGGAATATAGCTCTGCCTAAGGACTCGCTCAATCGCATAGCTCTGCGCATTCGTCCGATATAACACCGCTACGTCGCCGTACTGGCGGCCGTTGGCAATTTGCGCTTGAATCTCATTAGCAATCGCCAGCGCTTCTTCCGACTCGCTATATAATTGCCATAATTTTGGATCAATACCATCACCATTTGCCGTCCATAAATTCTTATCTGTCCGATGAATATTATGCTGAATTAGTGAATTTGCTAAATCTAAAATCGCGCCTGTTGAACGATAATTTTGCTCCAATTTGACCACGGTTGTCCCCGGAAAATCGCGCTCGAAGTTAAGAATATTAGTACAATCAGCGCCGCGAAAACTATAAATCGACTGCGCATCATCGCCAACTACGCATAAATTACGCCGTTCGTTAACCAACAATTTGATTAGCGCGTACTGTACAGCATTTGTATCCTGATACTCATCAATTAGAATATACTCAAACTGACGCTGCCATTTCCGACGAATCTCTGGACTGTTCTGTAATAATTCTACGGTTTTAGTCAATAAATCATCGAAGTCGAGCGCCGCCGCCTCTTTCAAGGCTTTTTCATAGGCGAAGAACAACTCAGCAATTTTCTGCTCCCGAGGGCCGCGCGCTGACATTGAAAAATCTTCCGCGCTGCGCATTTCATTTTTAGCGTTTGAAATAACCGAAAGTACCGCCCGCGGCTTAATATCTTTATCCGTCAGACCGCGCACTTTCATAATCTGTTTCATCAGGCTTATTTGATCGTCAGTATCGTAGATTAAAAACCGTCTGTCCAACCCAATATGTGTGCCATCCATCCTTAGTATCCGTACGCAAATACTATGGAATGTCCCCATCCATGGCATAAATTGACGATTATCAGCCTCCTCATCCAGCAATTGCGCCAATCGCTGCCGCATTTCCTTGGCAGCTTTGTTAGTAAATGTCACTGCCAAGATTCGGCTAGGAAAAACTTTCAACTCGCCAATCAAATAAGCAATCCTATGCGTTAGCGTCTTTGTTTTTCCAGAACCAGCACCCGCCAGAATCAATAGCGGTCCGTCGCCATGCGCCACCGCCCGAGCTTGTTCGCCATTCAAACCATCCGTAAAATCAGTCATGTATCTATTTTATCAGCAAAAAGTATGCTGCCGCACCGCCAGCCACGCCAATTGCCAAAAATAACAGAATCAGTAGAACTGTCAGCCAGCCAGATTTGCTTTCTTCTTTAGGGTCAAAATTTTTTGACGTACGGCTTGCCGCATCGAACATAGGCTTAGGTTCAGGTTCAGTTGAGGCTTTTTTCGGCGAATGACGCGGCGAAACATCGTCGTTATCACTTGGTTTTTTAGAAGCTCTCTGTTCGGCTGCCTTAATATCATCAACGGCAGCATCAAGGCTAGAAACATCAGCCTCCTCGGCCGCCATAACATCCGCGCTAAATTCTGGCGGCAACCCGACATCACCGCCCGGCTCAACTTCATCGTCCGGATCATCCTCTGAAACATCCAACTTACGCGGCGTATAATTTGCTAAAGATTTTTTATGGTCATCATTTTTTGCTGTTGCAGCGTCTCTGTCATTTGCATCATCAGTAGCAGCGGCTGGCGTACCTAGCGGCCTTTTCTCGACTTCAACGTTAGAGATAAAAGGCGATACTGGAGCAATGCTTTCGCTTTTACTCTGAACTGACATTGCTACATCAGACGAATTGTTTGTTTTACCCTCTGGGCTTTGCGGCAACACGACGCGTTTTTTCGCTGAACTCAGCAAAGACTTTTCAGGATTAGCAGACGTCGGCGCATCAACACTGCTGTTGTTCTCGTTTGAATGAATACTATTAAGGTTATTACCCCCTCCTATCATGGACGGGCGGCGGATACCCTTATCTGCAAAGTTAGCACTATCATCCATATTCGCTGAATCAGCTCCAGATTGGTCGCCCAGTCCCGCTTTGGATGTATTTGGAGTCATTTTTCGCTGCTGTACTAATTTAGACTTAGACGACGGATGAACAACATCCATAAAACGACCATGCGGACGCTTAGCTATCATTGGCGATACATGAACAGTATCACTCTCTGGAGGAGCAACTGGCGGCGGAGATACGGCCGGCGTAACTGCTGGCGTATGACCACTAGGCGAAACAGAAGACGATACCGTAGAGCCAGATGAGCTTGACGGTGGAGCGGACGGCACTGCTGGCGCCGTTGATACGGACGAGACCGACACTGTCGATGCCGCTGGTTTTGGCTTTTGTGCAGCTGGTGTTACTTCTGAATCTGGCGAAGATGGAGAAGATGGCGGAGCCGATGAAACCGAAGCTGGCGAATTTGTCGTTACTACCGGCGCAGTAACTGCTACTGGTGCCGCTGATACTGTCGTTGCTGATGGCGTAGTTGAAGTGGAGGGAGCTACTACTGGCGCCGAGGAGACCGCCGGAGCAGACGAAACAGTTGGCGGCTTCACGTTAGTTGCCGCTGAAAGAATAGGAGGGGCCGAAGGAGTCAAAGATCTTGCAGGAACTGACGGCTGGCCTGCAACTGACGCAGCCACTGGAGCAGACGAAGTTGGCGAAGAGACCGGCACCGAAGTTACTGTTGTAACTTTAACAGCACCAGCTTCTGCTTCAGTATTTGGAGATGGCTTGGGAGCTTCCGCTCCAATCTTAGCCGCCGGAACATCCGCACTCTGACTACTACTAGACGTTTGCATTACAGGCGAGCTATGCGACACACTCACCGGAATGTTACCGCCAACATTATTATTGACAGGGGCAGAGACAGGATCAGGACTAGCGTTCTCGGCAGAAGAGACTGTAGGACTAGCAAGCTCAGAGCTGCTTTCATTACCACTAGCCAAGCTAGTGTCAGAAGTCGTACTATCGCCAGCATCTGTCTTATTTTCCGCTGCCCGCTGCTTGCTCATCAAGGAATTTACTGCTTTGTCCAGCTCGTCAAAATCAATATCTGTCATATGCCCCCTATTTTTTATCCCTTATGTGCTTTTTCTATTATCTCCGTAAATTGATGTATATCCAAACTTGCTGCGCCAACCAATAATCCATCAAGTCCTGAAATTGCCAAATAATCAGCTGCGCTATCAACCGTTATACTGCCGCCATATAAAATCCGCACTTCCTCAGCCGCCTTTTTACCATACAAATGAGCAACATGCTGGCGAATCATCTGCGTTGCTTTTTTTACATCAACCGGTTTAGCATTGTCGCCAGTACCAATCGCCCAAATTGGCTCGTAGGCAATCACTACCCTATCCAGCTCCTCAGCAGTCACATTCGCCAGACCGCTAGTTAGCTGATCAGCCAAAACGTCTCTCGTTTCACCCAAAGCCCGTTCTTGCGCCGTCTCGCCAACACACAAAATCGGCTGAATACGATTCCGAATCGCCGCCTGAACTTTCAACCTAATATCTTTATCGCTTTCAATAAAGATATATCGCCGCTCCGAATGTCCGATAAGTACATAGTCAGCAATCCCCCGAAGATGCGCCGCCGGCACTTCGCCAGTGTACGCGCCATGGTCGCGCCAATAGCAATTTTGCGCTGCCAACTTAGCAATTCGCCGATTGATTTGCAGGCTTAAACTCTGCAATGTTAATGTTGTAGGAGATACAACAACCTCAACGTCCCGGCGCGGCTTTAGAACCTCCATTAGCTTATGCAGATACAAGCTCGCCTCTTGCATATTGAGGTTCATCTTCCAGTTGCCAATGATTAATTTTTTTCTCATGATGATAATCCTTATGTTTAGTTTATCACCTCAATCCGTACACGTCTAGTAAACTTTCAATTCCCGGCAGTTTTTTACCCGCCATCAGCTCCATACTAGCACCGCCGCCAGTAGAAACATGCGTAAAGCTTTGCCCGTCATGACCATCCCACTTTAAAATAAAATCTGCTGTATCGCCGCCGCCAACAATCGATACTACATCCTTATTCTGAGCAATTGCCAAAGCTACTCGCGCCGAACCAATCGAAAAAATCTTTGTTTCAGTATAACCGAGGGGCCCGTTCCAAATCACCGTTTTCGCAGTTGCCAGGACTTTCGTGAACGCCTCAATTGTCTGGCTGCCAATGTCTAGCGCCATATCATCTCTGGCAATTTTATCAACGCTAACCTCGCGGCGAGGTAGTTCGCTATAGGGATCGGGGGCTACCGCCACATCACTTGGCAAAACCAAAAAATCATCAACATGATCTATGCCGACCTTTTTTTCTGCTTTATCATAAATGTCCTTAATCACCTGTTCCTGGCCAGATTCAGAGATACTCTTGCCAATACTGCAGCCGCGGTATTGCAAGAAAGCATTTGCCATAGCGCCGCCAATTAAAATCCGATCAGCCTTATCAATCAAACGCTTGATCAAAGCAATTTTATCGCTAACTTTAGCGCCGCCGATAATCGCCACCAGCGGCGGCCGGGGATTTTTCATCGCCTCGGTAATAGTTGTATACTCTTTTTCCAGCAAAAAACCCGCCACGCCAGGCACGCATAGTGCAATGGCATGCGTACTAGCATGCGCTCGATGCGCTACCGCAAACCCGTCCTGCACGAAATAATCGGCGCGAACTGCCCGCTGAATTGATTTAGCAAACGTCAAATCATCAGCTTCTTCTTCCGGATAAAAGCGCAGATTTTCTAGCAAAATAACGCTACCCAGAGGCGCACGGCGTACTGTTTGGCGTACTTCATCGCCAACACAATCACCAACGAACTGCACTTTCCGGCCTAGCAACTCTGCCAAATGTTTAGCCACTACCTCCAGGCTCAGCTTCATATCCCAGCCCTTTGGACGCCCCAAATGCGACATGATAACGATCTTGCAATTTTGTTCCAATAGATACTTTAACGTCGGCAAGGAAGCGCGAATCCGCAAATCATCGGAAATTGTGCCCTTCTTTGTCAGCGGCACATTGTAATCTGCCCGCACTAAAACAGTCCGCCCGCGCAGATTAACGCCTCTAATTGTCTGTTTTGAAAATTGTTTGCCCACCCAATATTTTCCTATGACAAAGTCTTAATTTGAATATTATCAGTCTTTCCCGGCTCAGGATGATGACCGCTCACCAGCACAACTGTAACTGGATCCTCGCCAAAATAGCCTTCCCGCTTCAATTCCTCAGCCAGCTTCGTCGCAGCGTTCAGCTCATTTGGACGAATGTATGGGCGAGAAGCATAGCTTAATGCTAATTTTTGCGCCGTCTTGACATTCTCGGTCACGCAAACAATCGGCAAGTTCGGACGATACGCACCGACATTAACCGCGGTAGCACCAGTATTAGTTTCAGCAATAATTGCCCGCGCCTTAATTCTTCTAGCCAGCTGCGCCGCCGTGTAGCTTAAAATCGCATCAGTTTTTTCGCGCATCTCAGTCTTATCTACCATCATCACTTCGCTATGTTCTTGGGTGTAAAGGATCGTCCTGCGCATTGCCCGAACAGTCTCTATAGGATATTTACCATTGGCTGTCTCATCCGACAACATTACCACATCGGCACCTTGAATGACGGCATTTGCCACATCACTCACTTCAGCGCGAGTCGGCTCGGGATTATCAACCATACTACCCATCATCTGCGTTGCCACGATCACCAGCTTGCAATATTTACGGCACAAGGCGATAGTTCGCCGCTGCATCACTGGCACAATCTCCGCGCCAGCTTCCACTGCCAAGTCGCCGCGCGCCACCATAACTCCGTCGCTAGCTTTGACAATTTCTTCCAAATTTTCCGGATCAACTGCTGATTTTGTTTCAATCTTAGCAATGATATCGACCGTTGAACCCAATTCCACCAGCCTCTGCCGAAGATCGATAATATCGTCGGCCTTCTGCACAAAGCTAAGCGCCACATAATCAAAGTCCTGCTTAGCGCCCCACTCCAGATCGGCGATGTCTTTCGGCGTCATAATATCGCCGCCAAAATCCGTATCTGGCAAATTCAGTCCCTTGCGGCTCATCAAAAATCCGTCATTTTGAACCTCCACGCGAATCGCCGTCGAACTAACAATTTCCCGCACAATCGTCTTAATCTTTCCATCAAACATGTAAAGAGGTTCGCCGACTTTCATCTTTTCTGCCAAATTATACTGTACCGGCAAATTAAAGCTGCCATCATGTTCGGCAATTTCTGAATCCAGAACTAACATATCGCCAGCCTTAACATTCAGCATGTTATCTTTCAGGATACCCAGGCGAATCTTTGGTCCTTGCAAATCCTGTAAAATCGCTACCGGTTTGCCTAGCCTTTGACTAGCCGTACGCACCCAATTAATCTGCTCCAACCGGCTCTCATTATCGCCATGGCTAAAATTCATGCGAATGCCATTAACGCCAGCGTCCAGCAGTTGAAAAACTTTCTCCTGGCTGAATGTTGCCGGGCCAATTGTTGCTAATATTTTTGTCCTCTTAAATACATTGTTACTCATTTTTCAAATTATAACACTATTTAAACAGATATAGTAGTGGTACTACGGCATATTAATCCGATTAATTTTCAGCAATATTAGCCCTTATTCAATTATGTAAATCATTTACAATAACTAATTCACACCCCCGGCACCGTCCAATACTCCTGAACAATGGCTTGGACTTGCGATGGTTGGGTTGTTAAGGCTTGTTCCCAGGTCATGCCGGTGTCTTTTTGGAAAGAGGACATAGCTTGGATTAGGCTTTCGATTTGAGTGTGAGTAATGGTACTGCCTGCGGCGGATTTGAAGGTTTCGATTTTATAGTTGTCGCCGCTGTACCATGAGCTAATTGTAATAGCATCTATAGAGCCAGGCATACGGACACGTAGGTCATTATTTACACGCTCAAAAACCACGCCGATCGATTCGTGTCCCAGACGAATCTCGTCGGCTTTACCGTTCACGTCACAAACCGTATCTTCCCCATCTCCCTTGTTGAAGATGTAGACGTCGTCACCTTCGCCGCCTTTGAGATAGTCTTTGCCTTGACCGCCGATGAGGGTATCGTTGCCGGCTTTGCCTTCGAGAGTGTCGTTGCCGGCGTCGCCGTAGAGGAGATCGTTACTGGCTGCTCCAATAAGAGTATCATTACCGTCACCCGCAGTAATAACATTATCTCTGTCTACAACCCCGTTAATACTATCACCCGCATCAGTACCTGTCATAGTCGTAAGTGGAGCAGTATCAATAATTCTCTGATATTTAATCGACTTTTTAGCAAAATGTTCGCGTAAATGAGTAAATTCTGTATCTGAAACAAGTCCGCGACCGCGCAGCGCTCGCGTTACTTCTGCCAATATTTTTCGCCAGTTACCGCGTCAGATTGAAGTTGTTCATCTAAGTGTAGATACTCTCCAGAAATACCGTATATAAGCCTCCTAAAATCGGCGCTTTAGTGGCAGTTGGTGAGCTAACCAATATAAATGTGGAACTCCTTTTTCGCGATTTGTTTGTACTGCGAGATCGCTTCAAGGAGCTTGGTATGGTTATCAAAAATGGCGAGGTGTATTTGCCGGATTTGGAGGAGCGCGGACTTACGAATAGCCCGAAAAAGCGTTATTATCGAAAGCCCGTTTCTCAGAACTGCCCGAGCTGAAAGATTCATCCCGATATTTCATCGGCTCAAAAAGCGTGGCGTGGCAATATTACTTAACACCAAACCGCTTGAAGAATACGACGAAATATACAAATTGCAAGTCCAAAAATCTCTAAGTTCACTACAGTCTGCGGGTGTCGACGTTCTTTTTACAGTCAAACATCACCGTAAATTAGCCATCATCGACAGAAAAATTATTTACGACGCGGTCGGATTCCTGAAATTCATGCAGCGGTTTGCGTACGTCGCTAGCAAGAATGAGGAGTTTGATTTTGAGGGGTTTTTGGAGAAATATAAAAAATCTTCGGACTCTTAATACTCAATGATGTCTAGCTAGAGAGTAGGTTTTTAATTTTTGACTTAATGTTAGTATATATTACCGATAGTCTGTCTTTGGCATCTTGTGTAAGCCTTGATGTATGCATTAGTGCATTACGAATTGGCATAAAGGCCTTTTCATCACATATGCCACTGTCTTCTGCATAATTATTTTGCGATAAGTAAGCTAAGTAGGTCAACCGCTCCAAATCTAGATAGAATAAATCGTCGTTATCTTGACGTATATCTATAGATAGATTACTCTTGTTCTTCCTCTTTATTTCCATTTCTCGGTAACGCTTGATTTGCTTCCTCGCTATACAATCAGGATCTGTGTTATCATCAATAGTTATGGATTGATATCTTATTAACTTTCGAGTGAGGTTTTCTAATATGAAGCATTCCGTATACGATTGAAGGTTAAAAGTAGCATCCTCTTCAAGCTCATTTATCCATTTTTTTATTCTTTTAATAGGCTCTGAATTATCGGGTAAATCTGGCTTATATTCGTTTACAGTCTCGTTGTATAATTTCTTTGATGCACGCTCCTTCTGTGAAAAACGCGGGTTATCATTATCTCCATCTTGCTTGATTTCAATACGCCACTTATCCCATTGGTCAATTATAGATTTAACAACCGGCTTTATATCTTCAAGCAACTCAAGAAATAGCGCATCGTCAGACACTATTCCTTCACGACTACTAGTAAATCTATCAATCTCGTCTCCGTCAAGATCGTTATAGTGGATTTGTCCGTACATATAACTTTCTGGTATTCTCGCGCTTTGAATATGCTTTAGTATATCCCGCTCGCGAAGCCGACCGTTAACGAACAAGTCTACTCCAACTTTTTCTCCGGTTCCTAGTATATTTAGGTCTTTTGGTTTTTTGACCGAGGCTATGAAGCCACTAATGTTCTTGTTGAACCTGACACTCTCTGTACGAGAGGCTAATGTTGAAAGGGTATAGATAAGTGAATCCTGACTTTTATTAATTGGCCACAAAAATTGAGTCCTATCGGTTAAATCTTTTATGTCGTCTAGATTTATTTCATTACCATCAACGTAAATCTTGAAACTTTCATCAACGAGAGAGAAGCGAAAATATAGTGCAATAGCTTTTCGTATATTCTCTAATGTATTGACTATACCGCCCTTAAGATTAACGAACTTGATAATAGTCCCTTGTTCCATTCCGCCAAGCAACTTTATATCTTCACTAGAAAGCGCTCCTAGCTTGTATGATTCGTGATCTCTGTCATCTTGTATAGCCTCATCTAGCTCGCTGTTGTCTATCACTCCACCGGTGACTGGCTCACCAGCTTTCTTCGTCACTATAACGACGCGGTTAGCGCACGAAAGGAGGGCTAGTTTTCCAATTCCTTTTCTACCTATATACGGACGACCTTTTCGTGAGTTTGACCCATTTGTCCGTTTTGAGTAGCCAATCCTTAAAAACTTGCCACTAAAATCAGATACGGACATACCGTCGCCATCATCAATAACGAGCATTTCTGATTTTTCTCTATTTATGATAATTTTGACATTATCAGCATCTGCATCCCAAGAATTAGATATAGCCTCACCTAGTATGGTTATAAAATTTCTATAAAGATTTCTACCGAGACTGTTTAGTACTGCTAGAGATATATTGAAAGTAAATTGACTATCTTTTTCGTCGTTCATAATTTTATATTCTCCAAATGCTCATTAATAGACATGCCAATAATTTTTCCTAAATCAACCGGTACAGCGTTACCTATGTGCCTGCTAATTGTGCCGATTGAAACATTGTTGACGTCTTCAAAGAATTTATAATCTCTTGGGAAGGTCTGGAGTAGCGCACCCTCTCTGAGAGATATTGCTCTATCTTGCTCAGGATGACCATAACGACCAGTACCGAATGAATAAAATTGCGTTGTAACAGTCGGCGAAGGTTTGTCCCACTCCATGCGACCATACACGCTGCCGAATGATTTGCCGGACGGCTTTTTGTAGCACTCTGGCAATAGTGATTCATCCCAGTCTCGCCACGTGCCGCCTGGCTTTGATTGTTTAATTCTCTTGAGATTTATCTCGGTTAATCCAGCACTTCTATGAAGAGGGTCGCTTTCGTCAATTTGTCCTTGAGATATCACAGGCAATCCCGATAATACGTCTCTGACGGTAAGTTTTTTCTCTATGGAGGTTTCTGGAATTAGTTGAATATCACCGTGTTTTGATGCCAATAAAACAAGTCGACGACGCTTTTGCGGTAGTCCGTATTTGCTACAGTCAACTATTTTGTAGCTTGTGTGATAACCTAATTCATCTAGTTTACCCAGAAAATCTTCGAATATGTCGTACTTATGAAGTTCTGGAACATTTTCCATAGATACAATGTCTGGTTTTATATCTTCAATATACTGAGCAAACGACCTTAATAAATTCCAGCGGACGTCCGTCTTGGTGTCTATACTTTTACGGTATTTGTTGGCGTGACGCGAAAATCTTTGACAGGGTGCACAGCCGACTAGAACCTTAATATCGGCTTCTCCAAACATATTATCTACGTCTGAGCTTGGTAACTTTGATACATCCGCTTCAATAAATTTTGTATGATTGTTTTCTTCGTAGGCGTATCGGCATGTTGCATCATTATCTATGCCAGCAACGACGTCTAAGCCAGCTTTTTTCAGGCCGCAAGTCAACCCACCTACGCCGCAAAACAGGTCTACGACGGCAACGTTATTATTCATGTCTATAGTATAGCAACATATACCACTTGCGCCTAGCTAAAGTCTCAGAATCAACTCCGCCTTAATCTGCGACTTTTTCTTCAGCTGCTTTTTGGTTTTGGCGGCTTCTCTTGACGAAGCCCTGATAGAACTTTTTCGCGCAGAAAACTCTTCTCGTTTCCTAGCAAATTCCTTTCGTGAATGTTTAACGATTTCATCTCGTACTGTTTCGTCGCCTTCATTTTCAGGCAATAAAGTCTGTCCGGATAGTGGGACTTGCACATGAACTGCCGCCAGCCAGGCGTAGTAATTATACACAGGCAGGTTACTGATTTCACCCGGCTCAATGTATGGGCTAAACATTGGTAGCAAACGTTGTTCATCCTGCGGATTGCCGGTTTGAAAACAGATGGTTAGCTAGAGTTATGTCGACCGTCTGCTGATCGCTTTGCTGTGAAGTAGACTGCTCTGCCACGATCACGAAAACTTTATATTTACGACTTTCAGATAGCATTTGCACAAATGAGGTTGTGGCGAAATTTTGGAACTCATTGACGTAAATATAGAACGCGCTGTTGCAATCGGGCGCACCGCAGACTTGCGAGCTGAAGCTTCGTAAGTACAGTAATGCCAAATAACTCAGAAGTATCTTCACCGAGCAATCTTTTCGATAAATTACAGATCGGGATTTTGCCCGAGTTGATAATATCATCAAAATCAACGGTAGACTTCAATTGTTCAAGGATCTGTTTAGCTGAAGCCGAAAACAAGAATCGACCAATTTTAGCAGTGATACCGGCTGCCATTTTTACTTTCTGCATATCGCCAGCTTTGCCAAATTCATTTTTCCAAAAGTTGCCAAACAACCGAATTTACAAGCTGAATTTGACCAGGTTTTACAATATGGAAAATATATTTTGGAACACCCTTCAGAGCTGCTACTTGATCTCTGTAATCCACTGCGAAAAGCCACCTTTTTCGGTGCTATATTTAACAAGCTCCCAACATACGACAAAATAAACTTTGGAACCCACAAAAATAGCTCGCCACCAGAGGTAAACGAGCTATTTCAAATCCGAATGTAATATAAAACCCTTATGGTGACCTTACCGGGAATCGAACCCGGGTTGCCAGGATGAGAACCTGGTGTCCTAACCGCTAGACGATAAGGCCTCAACGTCAGTTATTGTAGCAGAAACCTATCTCTGTGTCTATACGCGTATAACAAAATAGTTCTTACACTCACCAATCGTTTATTGACTTTTCTAAAAATATTCTGTATAATAACAATTATTAAATGCAGATTTAATAATGTGTTAGCTGGCGGTGGAGCTGGCTAACAGTAAGGAGGAGCGATGCATGCGTAAATATATCAATTGGCTGCAAAATGCGCCAAAGCAGTTTTATGCGCTGGCTATGATCGCGGCGGTGTCCGCAGCTTTGCCTGTCGCATTGAACGCTTTGGGTCCGGCAAACAACACGGACGCAGCTTTTACTATCGATAAGAAAGTTCGAGTCGCTGGTACAGCTGAATGGAAAGATAGTACCACCGCCAAACCAGGCGATACTGTCGAATACCAAGTAACCTACACCAACAAAAGTAAAATTCGCCAACTCAATGTGGCTTTACGCGATAAAATGGGCAAAGGTTTGCGGTACGTAGCTAATTCATCTGTCTTAAACGGCACTAAATTATCTGACAAACTCATGGAAAGTGGCGTAAATCTCGGACATCACGATTCGGGTGATAATGCCGTCGTTTACTACAAAGCCGTCATTCCTAATAAAGAGAACTTGTCATGCGGCACGACGGTGCTAAAAAATACCGCCACCATTAACGTCGGCAACACTCCTAAAAGCGACGAAGCGACAGTTACCGTAGAAAACGAATGCGCGCAGGCTCCAATTTACAAGTGTAACTCGCTAACCATTGAGAAGATTTCTCAAGATGACTTCAAGTTTTCCGTACAATACACAGCATCAAACGGCGCAGTGTTTAAGAAGGTAGTGTACAAGGTTTATGATGCCAATAACAATGAAGTTTATAGCTCAGACAAAGGCAACTTCAATGGCTTTAAGCCAGGCAAATATACCGCCAAAGCTTTCATTACCGTAGCAGTAGACGGCTCAGAAAAGACCGTCACCAGCGAAACTTGCGAAAAGCAATTCGTTATCGATGGACAGACCACTCCTAAAAAATCAAGTGTTAAAATCGACAAGCTGGTGGAAAACACCGAACAAAAAGCAGTTGGTGTCAATAAAGAATTCACTTATCAAATTAAAGTCACTAACAATGGCGAAACCAATCTTAAAAACGTCGCTGTCACCGACAATGCGCCAGCAGGCATAACCTTCACTAAGGCTAGCGCTGGCGCGCTAAAAGACAACAAGTGGAACTACACTATCGCTGAATTACAGCCTGGACAATCTGTAAGCTTTACAATTACCGCGAAAGCTCCGGCTGCTGTAAATGGCGCAGTTAAAAACACCGCCTGCGCAGATATCCCGGAAACCGCGGCAAATGCGCCGGACAGCTGCGACAGTGCAACTGTGACAGTTGAGGCGGCAAATAATAATCAAAAACCGACAGAGCCGAATGACAATAAGAATCCAGCAAAGCCGTCAAAACCAACAGAGCCGGCGAAACCATCAACACCAACTAACCCGAATCCAAAAGCTCCGTCAAACCCTACAAACCCTTCGACGCCGACGACGCCATCAAACCCGACGCCGACGACACCAAGCAAGCCTTCAGCCCCAACTTCCCCATCTCCGACGCAGCCGTCGTCTACAACAACCCCACCCCCATCGACAACAAACACCGAATCAACAGTAAAAAACCCTTCAGCAGGACCGGCTGCTTTGCCAAAAACCGGCATGAATGACCCGCTAGTTGGCGGACTTGGACTCGGCGCATTGATGACAGCCGGTCTAGCCTACGCCATTAGCCGGCGTCGTATATAGAGACTGACCGCTCCAAAATCTTTTTCTGAAGCGTTCAGTTTCAGATAGTGCACTCCCTGTTTAGCAGGGAGTGTCTTTGTTGTATAATAGAAATATATGGCGAAACATAAGAAAAAACGCAGCAAGAAATATTCCGGCGTAGACGCCGCTTCTAAGCGTCCAAGCGTTACTAAAATAACCGCCGTCAACCGCTCGAAAACATCGCAGTGGTTGTTTGATTGGAAGGCACTGCTTAAACCAGCCGGCATAGCCCTAGTTATTATATTAATAATTGTCTTAATTCTGTCGGGGATCTTCCGTTTGTTTTAATGTTTTACCTAAGGTTTACCTGCTGGAATTCTAAATCCAAACACGCTGCCTTTCCCCTCCTCTGATGAAAATATTATTTCTCCGCCATGAAAGAGAATAACTTTCCTCGCTAAGAATAAACCGACACCAGTTCCGTCCGGTCGTTTTCTCCTAGCATTTGAGCCGCGGAAAAATTTACCAAATAAATTCGGCTGCTCGGCTTTCGGCACGCCAATACCCGAATCCTTCACTGTAAATTCGATAAAGTCGCCTTTTTTGGACAGGCTTATCGCTACGTCTTTATTAGGCTTGGAATAGTAGATGGCGTTATCGATCATGTTTAATATAACTTGGCGAATTTTTTCGGCGTCAATTTTAACTTCCGGTATATTTTTATTAATTTTTACTTTCAACTTTACCGACCGCTGGCTAGCCACCACTTTCAATAGAGCAACCTCTTCTTTTATAATTTGCGCAATGTCGGTTTTTTGCTTGTCAATCACAAATTTGCCAGTTTGCAGGCGCGAGACATTCAAAAAATCGTTAATTAGCCGCACCATTCGCTCGCTGGAAGAAAAAGCCTCCCTTAGAACAGCCTTCTGAGTTGACGAGACTCTACCCAAATCACCCTCAAGCAGCATATCCAAATACCCCTTAATACTCGTTAGCGGCGTTCTTAACTGGTGCGACGCCATTGAAATAAACTCATTCTTTGACTCGTCAAGCCGTTGAAGCTGGCGATTAGTTAGTCTCAACTCTTTGGTTGATTCGTCAATTTTACGCTGCAAAGTATCGTTCAGCCGCTTAATTTCCTCCACCGACAGAGCGTTCTGAATCGAGATCGCCAATTCACTAGCCACCGACTCCAGAATACAGATATTCCGCCGGCTATATTTACGCCCTTTACGCTCGCCTAAAAATAGTATGCCCGCCTCGCGGTCTTGCTGCATCAAAGGAATTGCCACCGCAGTTTTATGCAGCTTAAATAACTTTTGCAAACTTTTATCTTTAATATCTTTGGTAATAATCGCCTCGGGAAAACTATAATGCTTCCAATAGTACTGCATAATTTTTCGCGTATCATCTTCAATTACCGCATAGCGCCGGCGTCCAGCCCGGCCGTAAATGCCTTTACTAGGAATACAAAACGTAACTTTTTCCAGTTCAAATTCCCGCATAATATAGCTGCTGATTCGCCTGAGTAATAGCTGCAAGTCAGTAGTTTGCGCTAATATAGCCGATAAACCTTGGGAGAAATCTTCAAAATTACACTCGTTGCGATAAAATATTTTATCAGTATACGTGTCAAAAAACTTTTTTATCGGCTGAAAAAGAAATGCCAAAACCACCGCCAGAATAACATCTATTGGCTCCAGGCTAGACCCCAGCGCAATATTTTCGTACAAAAGCAGCTTGGATATCGCATAGGACAAAACAAAATAAATACCAGCCAAAGAGCCAATCAGCAGCACATAGACGACGCCGCGCGTTAGCGCCGCCTTAGCACCTATTTTTTTATAGCGGGAAACCGAAACATGGATAGCAACCGCCGCTAATATAACCGCCAGAGCAACCATAAGAATAGGATTGTGCGCTGTCATGCTAATGTTTATTATAACATCCAACCCGGTAATTCATGCTATACTTTTATTATGATAAAGATTGTTATTATTGAAGACGATCCAACCATCAGCCAGATGTACCGTATAAAATTTGAGTCTGATGGTTTTGAAGTGCATTTGGCAGCAAACGGGCAAATTGGTATTAATGTAGCAGAAAAAGTCCGGCCGGATATAATCTTATTAGATTTGCAAATGCCAGAGATGGACGGCACCGAAGCGCTTAAAATAATTCGTTCTCGGAATTGGGGTAAAACCGTGCCAGTTATCATACTAACTAACCTTGGCGAAGAAGAAGCGCCGCACGAGCTGCGGAGTCTGGGTGTTGATAGCTACATTGTCAAAGCAAACTACACGCCGCGCCAAGTTGTCGAACAAGTCAAATCAGCCATAAAGATGGCTAACTGATATAAATATCTAATTAGTTTTTACCGGCAATTTTAGGCAGGCGTTAATGACATTGTCAAACAGCGCGGCGACCGTAAGCGGGCCGACACCGCCTTTTTTAGGCGTGATGGTAATATCATTCCGCCGGCGGACTTCCTCCGCCGTATCGCCAACTATTCTACCGTTTTCCGACGCTGTTCCCGCGTCAATAACCACGGCTTTCGGTTTTATCATCTGGCTCGTTATTAATCCTGGAACTCCCGTAGCCGACACGATAACGTCATAATTTATCAATTCACTCAAGTCGTCGCCTTTCTCAAACACCGTAGTATCAACCCCAGAATTCTGCCACATTCGCTCCAGCGGCGCGCCGACCAGCCGTCCGCGCCCCACGATCGCTATTTTTTTTCCTTTCAGCTCAATACCATAGCCAGCCAGCAGCCAATTGATGGCTATCGGAGTTGCGGCATCAAAAATCGCGTTTCGACACAAACCGTCAACATCCTTCTCTTTATCGACGCTTTCTAATAATTCATCTGTTTGCTCTGGATTGTCTACGGGCAATTGGACAATTATTCCTTGCACGTCTTGCCTGATATTCAATTCTTTTATTATATTTAATGCTTGCCCTGAAGCCGCTCGATGAATTTCCACATCAATTAGAATATCCGCACCGTACCGCTGTTTTAAGCGCATATATGTCTCAATTACTGGATTCTGAGCGTCCGTCACAATTGCTAAGCGCGGCTGAATATGGCGCGCCTGGCGCAGCGCTCGTACTTGCTTGGCTTGGCGCTCCTTAATGAAACCCGCCAATTCCGATCCGTTTAGCTCTCTCATTTTACCCAGTATAACAATTACCGCTCCTTGAGTACAGAGATAACCTGTGGTATAATCTGAAAAGCTTGGGTTTCTGGCGGATGTAGCTCAGTTTGGTTAGAGCGCTGGATTGTGGCTCCGGAGGCCGTGGGTTCGAACCCCATCATTCGCCCCAAGTCCTATCGCGATTTACTTTTCTGGCGAATTGTGATATAATAAAAGTATGGACATTCTTATTGATTGTCGTATAATTGAACTATGGGCCAGTAGCTCAGCTGGTTAGAGCACCTGCCTCTTAAGCAGGGTGTCGAGGGTTCAAGCCCCTCCTGGCCCTCCAGGATAGAATTTCAACGAAATATCGCTCCAATAGAGCGATGTTTTGATTTAACAGCGAGGAGTATTTGGATGCTCAACACCCGGCAGCGCGGCCACGAGTAGACCTATACGATCAAATCCCTCTACAACACCTCCTGCAGCAATGATAATATAGAAGTCTTTATATCGTCGTCGGCTTTTATCTTCTGCTCTTCATTTAATTCTGTGTAGTATATCCATTCTCCGTTAATATTGAGTTGCATGATTGACGATATGAAATATCCTGGCACCAGTTCTGGTTTTCGAGATGTACTTACTAAGCGGGCTGGCAATTCCGATGAACTTGCAACAATTTTTATTCTTTGACGATCTGTCTTAGTTTTATAGGCGATAGCATGTCCGTAACGAAACATCATTGGAATTATTCCGCCATACTTTTTCGCAAGATCGGTGTAATATTTAATAGCATTGTCATCTGTGAAATTGCCATATTTCAGCCTCACTGGCTCTTTAATAAATGCGCCTGGATTATCCTCGCTAGCAACTCCCTCAAATGAGATAGTGTCGTCTTGCGTTAAAACTACAGTACCCTCATCAACATATTGGACATAGCCTAGCGCTTTTTGGGCGGCAATTTCAATCCCAGACCCAGCTGTCTCGGCAGGTTCAGGTAGCTCCGCCAGTAAATCAGCAAGCGAGACAATCTCTACTGGCGCATCGACCAGCAGCCGTTTGATCCTGGACACTTTGTTGTGATTTGTAGTTGCAATTAGTATTTTTCTCATGATAGTTCCTGTATATTCTGTCATTAACTCTAATCTAGCGTCTGGCGCACGCCGCAAATAAAGCAATTTTTATAAATAGTTTTAGGCAAACGGATTATACCGAGCTGGCGGCTCCTTAAAGACAATTCGGCCTTTCGCGTTAGTAGAACTACCAGGCTGCCGAGAGCCGGTAGATGAATGTTGAGAGCCAGTAGAGGACTGTTGAGAACTACCAGGCTGCACGCGATTGAGCTGGCGATTTTGCCCAGGCATCGCCGTACCGCTGCCGCTACTAGCATCACTGCCGCCAACCCGCTGGTTACTGCCAATGCTGGAATTTGCCGACATTGAATCGCCGTAACCTTTTATATATTGGCGGTCGGTGTTATGTGTACGGTTCGCAGACGCCATTCTGGTCGTACCATACGTTTGCGCATTGGCTGCATGATTAGACATCAGCCTGCTTAATAATTGGCGCGACATTCGCGGTTTGCCGCTCGCATCCATATATCCCCCTATTTGCGATATATAAATATAATAATGGTGCCCCGAGTAGGATTCGAACCTACGGCCTTGAGCTTAGAAGTCTCCTGCTCTATCCAGCTGAGCTATCAGGGCGTATTTTCATTATATCATCTTTCTGCTACAATAGAACACATTGCGGGTGTAGTACAGCGGCTAGTATGCAAGTTTTCCAAACTTGAGATGGGAGTTCGATTCTCCCCACCCGCACCAGGAGATTATCTTGCTTAGCTTTTTTAAGCGCCATATATTTTTAATTATTGTTATAGTTGCTATTGTTTTTATGTATCTCGCGGCAGGTTTGGCGATTGTTTTCTTACGCCCTACACCCGGCAGCGAAGGACTTACAGCCTATCGATTAAATTTGCCAAACCATATAAGCGTAAAAAATGAAAAATTTGTCCGTATCTACGACAGTTATAAATCTGGGCATATTGAATATCGGATCTGGCTTTCAAGCGGTATTACAGTCACTGAAAAGAAACGATCGCCACTTCGCACCTTAAACTGTTCCCAGAAAAAGAAAGATGAAAACTGCCAAAATCTCACTACTAGAGATGGCACGCAGATTCAACTCACTCAAAACAGCAAATCCTCAGATTTAACAATTCACGCGATTAAACATGACACCGAATTCTTTCTTACCATTCCGCAGTATCTACGCCAAGCGCATAATAACGTTAATTGGCAGCAGGTTTTTACCAATATACCCGCAGTTACCGCTAATTAGTTAACATGCTTATGCTATAATAAGTAGGTTGTTATTTAATCTATAAAGGGCATCATGGATCTATATTCTTACACCGATACACCGAAATATCAGCCTCAAGACATTGAGGACGCATCAGAATTTTATAATTTGATTGAACGCAGCAGCCTAACACATCAGCTGTCAGAAACGCGGCCGTACGTTTACTGGACGATGGAGATTTACGACAAGGCCAATGGCATTAAGGGCGGCGGCGGTCTCGGTGTTTTGGCGGCGGATACCCGGCGCGTGGCTGAAAAATTGGAAGTACCGTTCGTGGTAGTGACGCCGTTTTATCGCAGCGAGTCGCACCAAAAAATTGATGATTTGTCGCAGAATGAATACTCGGAAAAGGTTTCGCCGCAAGATTACGGTTTTGAATACATTGACGAAGTTACTGTCAGTTCGGCAGGCTTCCCCGACTCAAGTTTGAGTATTTTCAGAAAAACGCTCGGTTCGACGCAATTTATCACAATGTCAGAACCAAATTTCGGACAGTTATACGAAGGCGACGGCTCTGGCGATCATCGCCTGTATCAAGAAGTAGCGCTAGGCTTCGGCGGCTACAAAGCGCTGAAACTGGTCGGCATTAAGCCAGCTGTCATCCAGCTGAACGAGACGGCAACTATTTTCGCAGCGCTAGCGCGGCTGGACGAACTGTGCGCAAACGGCATGAATTTATATGAAGCCATTGTCTATGTTCGCAAACATACGCTGTACACTAACCATACATTACTGCAAGCTGCCGAGCCGGAGTTTAATCGTTCGCAATTTGAAAAACTGGTTTTACCAAACCTAAAAAGCAACGCTGTACGCTGCTGGCTAATGGAGCAATTCCGCAATGACCGCCTGCGGCCGAATTTACTAGCTATTGAGCTGACCGAGGCAAAAAATGGCGTCAGTAAACTACACGCTCGCGTAGCTGATTTTCGCGATCGCAACAATGATAAAGTAAAATTCCAAGCGATCACCAATGGCATCGACATGGAAACATGGGTGCTGCCAGAAATTATGAACACTTATTACAGCCAAAACATCATCGATAAGTTTGGCTTGCCGACAGAAGAGTTCAAAGAACAAATTGATAAAATTGACGCGCCAGCCATTCGCCAACTAAAAAGGCTTGGACGCCAGGAACTGAACAGGATTCTAGCGGCGCGCAAAGATCAGTATAATGAACCAGTGCAAATTCCTGAAGATGCGGTGCTGTTTGATTTCAAGCGGCGATTCGCCAACTATAAACGCCCGTATATGGCGTTTGAGCAGCCGGAAACTCTGCGCCAGATTTTAATCAACCATAACGCGCACTATATTTTAGCCGGCAAAGTCCACCAGGGCGACACGGCTATGTACCAGCGGCTGCTTGACATCCTGAAGCTCGTTGACGGCGATCCAGTTTTACGCGAGCGCGTCCATTACATCCAGGATTATGATGAAGAGCTGGGCCGAGCTTTGGCAATCGGCTCAGATATTGCGATTAACGTACCGATGATCGGGCTGGAGGCTTGCGGCACGTCGTGGGAAAAAGATATCGCCAACCTTAAATTGCTTATCTCTACCAGCGATGGCGGCGTCGCGGATGTCAAACCGATTGCCTGCCTGGAAGTGTCGGGCAATAATTACGATGCCGAAATATCATCGCTGTATGTCAATATGCTAAAAGCTGCCGCTGCCGTTAAGAATGACCAATTGTTAGAAAAGACTGTTCGCCGCCAGTTAAAGGCATACCTACCGATCATTTCTGGCACGCGTATGATGAAAGATTATCTGAAGTTCCTGTTTCCGCAGCACCATTCGCAAAAATCACCAGCACCGCGAAACACGCCAGTGTCCGAACCAAAGAAAACCGCTATTCAATAATTACTTCAATTTCTGCGCCCAACGAATTGAGCCGCTGAGCCAGTTCCTCGTAGCCGCGATTTATTGAATATACATCGCGCAGGATTGACACGCCTGGTGCTGCCAGCATCGCCAGTAGCACTACGACTGACGGCCTAAGCGCTGGCGGCGCCACAATATCAGCCGGCTTCCATTTCGTCGGACCAGTGATATATACCCGGTGCGGATCAACCAGTTCAATTTGCGCATTTAATTTGCTTAGCTCCGTGAAATAAATTGCTCGATTTTCATAGCTCCAATCGTGTACTAGCGTCCGCCCTTTGGCAACTGTCGCGATTAGCCCCAAGAACGGCAGGTTGTCCATGTTAATCCCCGGAAACGGCAGCGCGTGCAGCTTATCTTTGGCTGCTTTCATCTGAGAATGCTTGAGGTGGATATCAACCAGGCGCGTCCTTTCGTTATTCGCAAAATATTCCTGGCTTAATTCAAACTGCAAGCCCATTTCCGCCAGCGTCGCCAGTTCAATTTCCAAAAATTCAATCGGCGCCCGGCGCACGGTAATTTCCGAACCAGTTACCGCCGCTGCGGCAATAAAACTCATGGCCTCGATCGGATCTTCGCTTGGATAGTAGTCAAGGTTTTTATTAATATGCTTACGGCCAGTAATTTTCAAAATCGTCGTACCGATTCCTTCGACTTTTACGCCCAATTTTTGCAGAAAGAAACAGACGTCCTGCACCATGTAATTTGGACTAGCATTGCGGATGATTGTCGTATCTGGCGACAACGCCGCCGCCATAATGACATTTTCCGTCACTGTATCGCCGCGCTCCGTCAAAAGAATCGTTCGATTGCCAGAAATCACCTTAGTTTGCGCATGATAATATTCCGATTCTGCCGCCACATCCATACCAAAACAGCGCAAGCCGCTCAGATGCGGCTCAACCGTGCGCTTGCCGAGATTACAGCCGCCAGCAAACGGCAAACGAAAATCACGGTACTGGTGAAGCAGCGGGCCAAGAAACATGATCACCGTACGCGTCCGCTTGGCAGCCTCTATGTCCATATTTTCCAGCTTCAGGCGCGCTGGCGGCATAATTTCCAAATCATTGCCATCCAGCCAGCGAGTTTTCACGCCAATTGAGTTTAATACTTCAATAATCCGATTAACTTCCTCAATCCGCGCCACTTTCCTGAGCGTGGTTTTCCCTTTATTTAACAAACTGGCACACAGCAAACCGACTGCCGCGTTTTTACTCGTATTGACGCGTATCTCACCAGACAATTTTTTACCGCCATGCACCCGAAAATTCATTTTTCCAGAATGATTTACCATCATAATGTTATTATTTAATACTTCACTAATACGCGCTACCATCTCTATACTAATATTCTGACCACCGTTTTCAATCCGGTTAATAGCGCTCTGCGAGGTGCCAATCGCCTCGGCCAATTGTACTTGCGTCATGCCCTGTTTTTGGCGGTTTTCAGCGATTAAATTACCAATCTTCTTCAAATACTTATCTTTATTCATGCGGCGATTATATCACAGATGGTATATTAACGCAATGGTATAATAGAAGAAAAGGAGGAAATGCCATGCAGGATACACAGGTCGCCGACTTGATTGCGGCAGAAATAAAACGACAGCAGCTGGGGATCGAAATGATACCTAGTGAAAATTATGTCTCTTCAGACGTACTCAAAGCGCTGGGCAGCGTCTTTACCAACAAATACTCTGAGGGCTACCCTGGCCGACGCTATTACGGCGGACAAGAAAACACCGATCAAATTGAACAGCTGGCGATTGACCGCGCTAAAAAACTATTCAAGGCTGATCACGCCAATGTTCAGCCGCACTCCGGCGCCCAGGCCAACGAGGCGGTGTATTATGCGTGGTGCGAGCCGGGCGATACCATTCTGGCGATGGATTTGGCGCACGGCGGCCACTTAACACATGGCGCGCCAGTCACCCGCTCAGCCCGCGAATATAACTTCGTCCGCTACGGCATCAAGGATGTCGAGACTGGCGAAATTGACTATGAAGAAATTCGCCACTTGGCGCTGAAACATCAGCCAAAAATCATCTTGGCGGGCTTCTCGGCCTATCCGCGCGAGCTAGATTACACCAAGTTTGCCGAGATTGGCAACGAAGTCGGCGCTATGTTGATGGCAGACATGAGTCACATCGCTGGGCTGATCGTCGGCGGCGTAGCCAAAAATCCGTTCGATCATGGCTTTCACGTTATCACCACTACCACGCACAAAACCTTGCGCGGCCCGCGCGGCGGCTTGATCTTGTCGAGAGGCATAGTCAGCAACCCTTTGAAGCGGCCAGAAAAAACCTTGGAAAACTTACCAACGCTGATCGACCGGGCAGTCTTCCCCGGCACCCAGGGCGGCCCGCACATGCACACCATCGCTGCCAAGGCAGTAGCCTTTGGCGAGGCGCTACACCCGGAGTTCACGGAGTACGCCCAGCAAATCGTAAAGAATGCGGCTGTTCTGGCAGATGAACTAAAACGCGGCGGTTTGAAGTTAGTGACAGGCGGCACCAGCAACCACTTGGTGCTGGCGGACGTCTACGGCAGCTTTAATATCGACGGCAAAACCGCCCAAGAGCGGCTGGAGGCCAGCGGTATCACCGCCAATGCCAACGCCATCCCTAACGACACCCTACCGCCATTCCGCCCAAGCGGACTGCGTCTAGGCACGCCAGCACTCACTACGCGCGGCATGATGGAAGCGGAAATTAAGCAAATTGCCAAGTGGATTATTACAGCGATAAATACAGAGAATACAGCAGAATACGCAAAAATTAAGCAGCAAACTACTAGTCTTGCGGCGTGTTTTCCGCTACCATATAAGTAATACTAAATAAATTGGGGGGCAAATCAGAAATGGTTTCTTCAAAAAACAAAGTAAAAGGTTTTACGCTCGTTGAGCTTCTAATCGTCATCGTGGTCATCGCCATTTTGGCAGCCATATCAATTGTGGCGTACAATGGTATTCAGCAGCGTTCGCGCGACTCGGCAGCGGCAGCAACTGCTGCGCAGCTATCGGCAAAAATTGAAGTATGGAATAGCCGAATCGGCAGATATCCTTCAACATCAGAGGTTGAGCACGGACTTGATAATGCGAAAGTTACCGAAGCAAAACTAAACCAAGATTTGAGAAATAAAATTACCGTCTCTGGAACATCCAGCATAACAAATGACATTTTAGTTAACTATAAAACATGCGGCACTTCTCCTAACTTTACCGGCGCAGAAATCGCTTACAAAAAGGGTAGCAGCATTGAAACACTCAAACGAGGTACCGGCTGTTAGCCAATAGACGATACACAAATTAAAACCCCGGTTTTCCGGGGTTTTATAATACCGGTTTACTGATATGCTAACAACCAGTTCCACGATCAATACGTTCAGTACCGCCTCCGTGAACGTACGTAATCCTAGCACCAGTACCACCGCCACATTGCTTGTAATGAACAGGGTGTTCGTTGTCTGGAGTAGCGGTACCTGTGATAATCCTACTCTGCAACTCAGCACCAATCGCCGCTTCGTTAACGTCAGAATCAACTAGATGATCAGTACCTACTTGACTATCAGTCGGGTATGAACCCTTTACACTATTCCATGCCTCAACTTTAGTTGATAACTGAGACGCAGAACCTGCCGCTGCCGAGTCGCGCGAACGCTGCTGAATACCATTGTACGCCACAATTGATATGGCTGCCAAAATGGCGATGACCACGATGACGATTAGAAGCTCAACGAGCGTAAAACCTTTTACTTTGTTTTTTGAAGAAACCATTTCTGATTTGCCCCCTATTTTTAAGTTAAGTTGTTAACAAGCATTAGTGTATCAGAAGCGAGTAATAAGCGCAAGCATTTTATTAAAAATTGAGAGATTTTACGTATAGCCAGCCAGTATAGCTGATGTCGTCGCCGGCAACCGTCTTAGAAGCAGTTAACTTTACTTCCATAGTATCGGAATTAGTAGTTACGCTTAGTTTGACTTCTTTACCAGCAGAAATCAAAGTATCATCAATGCCTCTTTGCCAAACGTTCGAAGACGAACTACAGCCGCTGTCCATACTAGCCTTACGCTTTAAAGTATTACCTCCAACGACAGAATATTCCATCTTATATACCAGTGCTTCCGCCACAGAAATACCAGTTCCCGCTACCGAGCAGTCGCTTTTTTTAATCAGCTTCCGGCTGGCGCTTAATGGGTTGGCAGACGTCGCCAGATTATGCATTGATATTTTATTAGACGCCATACCGTCAAAGTCAGTGCTTAACTTTACATCTTGCTCAATCTGATCAAGCGCCGCCAGCACCTCATTCTGCAGCTGTGTACGGGCGCTAGCGCGCATAGAGGTTCCGGTTAAGTTTACTATTGCTACCACCATGGCGCTAATAATTAATATTATAAGCGGCATGACAGTCAACAGTTCTATCAGCGTAAATCCGGCGCTTCTTTTACGACTCTGGTCTCGGCGCTTAGCCTCCAAGATACGTTGCATGCGACACCTCCTCGCCATCGGAACCGTATTTAACAGTAACGACAACTCTTATTAATGATGAATCCGTATACGGTTTACACATAGAGACAGTAGCGGACGCTGGCTTCGGTAAAGAGTTCGACCGAAGAGTTGCTGGCGATACAGCCGGCGACGAGCAAGTATTAGCAACGGCGGCGTAATTTTGTTTGCGTAAAATCTCATAGCCAAGATTGCTAGCCTCGCTCATCTCCCTAGTGTCAGCCGACTGATTTATGACCACGCTGTATAGCTGGTAGCCGCTCATTAAAAACAGCGCCGCCACGAAAAGGGTTATTAATATTTCTACTGTCGTAAACCCACCCTGTTTCATTATTTATGCCTGCTTTCTATGACTTGCCATTTATCCGAATCTTTGGTTTCTAAATGATACATGATTGAGTATTGGCGGCATTCAACGCCGCTCTCCTGGCATTTCGTACCGCTGCCAGAGTGAGCAAAGTATACATATGCGCCGCTTGGATATGCCGGCAAGTTATTGGCAGCGTAGTTATTTTTATACGAATTTATATCAGCAATACTGCTAATACTGCGGCCGCCGGAAAATATACCCTGCTTGGCTGGAATTAGCGCTTCGTTGCCGGACGGGCCTTTTTTCGCATCGTCCTGTAAATTGGCTAATATTTTATCAAACTGGGCGCTGGTCAAATTAGACGATCCAGCTGCGCCGGAAAAATAAGCCGGATAGCTGCCGACTGGCTTGATAACATTACCGCCGCCGTCTTTGATTTCCTGCGAATAAATACTTTCCAAGTACATCTGAATCGCCGCTATGTCAGCTTCGCGCTCCTTATCGCGGGCGCTCGCCTGATAGCTGCGAAAGCTAACAACGCCGATGGTAAATAAGATTGCTATGATAGCAATAACGATAGTTAGTTCAATGATTGTAAATCCACGCCTCATCCTCATGTATTAAGCATAACCGTAAAGACAAAAAACTACAAGCCTTATTCTAGCTCAAGCGGCTCTTGCTGGATTTGAATGTGAAATTTATCGTATACTTTCTGAACAATTTTCTCTCTGGCCATAGCCAAATCAGGATAGCCAGCCGCGCCATTATTAACTAAAACCAGCGCATTTTTTTCGTAAACTCGAATATTATGGAATGTTTTTCCTTTTAAGCCAGCCTTTTCAATAAGCCAGCCTGTAGGAATTTTATATGTATTGTCCGGCATAATGTAGTTCGGAATATCCGGATATTTTTTCTTTAATTCGTCCAGCTGCCACTGCTCTATGATAGCATTCTTAAAGAAAGAACCGGAATTTGGCTCTTGGGTGGGATCTGGCAATTTCTCGGCGCGAATATTAAGAACAGCCACTCGAATGACTGGCAAATTAACAATTCTAATGTCATTTTCAGTAAGATACTTTTGGATGGCAGCGTAATACGGCGGCTTAGGCTGAGTACGGAACAGCCGCAATGTAATGCTTAAAATACAATACCGCCCTTTTTGGCTGCTGCGAAAAATACTATTTCTGTACGAGAAATGGCAATCTTTGGCGCTAATAGTAACGATTTTCCCTTCTTTTGAATCAAATGCCTCCAGGCTAACCAGCGTATCAGCGATCTCTTGTCCGTAAGCACCGATGTTTTGCACCGGCGCAGCACCAGCTGTTCCAGGAATGCCCGACATCGCTTCAACGCCCTGTAAATCCATGCCAACTATCTTTTCCACCATTTCATCCCAATTTTCGCCGGCACCAATTTTTATGACAACGTTCTCGCCATCATCCGATATAATGTCAAAACCTTTGATGCGGTTCAATAAAACAACGCCGTTGAATGTCTCATCATGTGTGATCACGTTGCTGCCGCCGCCAAGGACGAAGACTTTCAAGCCTTTAGTACTAGCTTCCTTATAAATATTTTTAACATCATCAGCAGTGCTGGCTGCCGCCATAAAACGCGCTTTGCCGCCCAGCTGCATGGTTGTGTATTTTTTCAAAGATATATCAGTTCTCATTTCCATAAGCACATTATATCATTTTTCCCGGCTGGCGCTAGTGTGATATAATATACCCGTTATGCACCCGTAGCTCAGCGGATTAGAGTACTTGGCTTCGAACCAAGTGGTCGCAAGTTCGAATCTTGCCGGGTGTACCAATTTTTGCGCTCTGGCAATCCAGCTGAACCACCCTCGGCGTTAAATTATACGTCCTTTGGCTGTATTGTAAGCAGCGCACCAAATGCCCCGTTAGCTCAACTGGATAGAGCGTTGGTTTCCGGTACCAAAGGTTGCAGGTTCGATTCCTGTGCGGGGTACCAAAATGAATTTATTATGTGTGATTTTTCTAAAACTCCTTACCGTAACGACGAAGCTGCCGGCTGGATTCTTAGCCCAGTGCACAGGCGTCTTGATTGCGTAGCTATTCATCAGACGCCGTACATTGTTCCAATTCATAGAGATTGGGGACTTGATCTTTTTAGCCTCAGCGTTGAGCTTATTATCGTTACGCTGCTACTGCTTGTTGCTTGGCGGACACGACAAAAAGCTTCACGCGATACGAATCGCAAATCGCGAGTTGTAATTTCAATACTTTTCAAAACAGCCGCAATACTATTTGTTGCCACCGTAATTGCCGTAACGTGCATGCGCTTGTTACATGGCGCGCGAGCAAACAGTCTTTGAAAAATATGCAACGAATTATTTTGATTCTAAAAACCATTCAGCAATTCCGAATCATCAATTGATATGATTCTTAAATCTCTGTTACAATATCCTCAGTGATGACAAAATTGAGAAAAAGACAGAGTCCTGATTTATGTGTAGAGCGCTGCACGCCCAGGTGGCTTGCTAGTTTATTTGGCCGCCAAGCTGTGCGCTGGAGCATAAAAAATGAGGATATTAAAGAACAGCTAGCAGATTTCAAAAAGGCTGAGCTATGGGCGGACACGCTCCTTGACGAGCACTGGAACGATAAGTTTCCTGTTGATCCAAACGTCATCGCAGTAAACATGGGAATGGAAGTTTGGCTTGCACCTACTTCGGGAGAATTTGCTGGTGTCATTTTAAAAACCGATAAACAGGAAATGCCGTCAATCTTTGTAGACAAGGATGCTACCACTTCTCGAAAACGCTTAACGATCGCTCATATGGTTGGCCACTACGTTGAACATCTCGGAGACCCGGAATCCCCAGACCAGCAAATACCTGGCTATTTTGGATTTCATGATGAATCAATGGTTAGCGATGAGACAATTCTTGCAGACCGTAGGCCTACCGACTCGGGGGCGCCTAACCAATCTCAGCGAGAACTCTTTGCAGACCACTTCGCCCGCTCTCTGCTAATGCCCGAGGGCGAGTTTCAGGAGGTTATCGATTTGGGATTGAAGTTCGACGACATTGCGACATACTTTGGTGTTTCTGCTGCAACTATGCGAAATCGCCTGAATGATCTCGGAATAGACCTTTAACGAGTAGTTAGGGATTACTTCCATCCTGGAATTATCACAGAACGCCAGCAGACCCATATTCGTTATTTGACTTTCCATATTGCCTGTGCTTAAATCATAAGCATTAGTACTCTGAGGAGAGGGATATGGAACATAAACAAACAAATCATGGAAAAATAAAAATTGTTGCTGGAATATTTACCGCCGCACTGGTAGCGGCTTTGCTATATTGGCTATTTACTAGCCTACTAAATGTAAACCAACACAGTCAAAGGAAGAAAGAGCCTGATCACGTCGCCGCCTCTCAAATAGATGATGAAAACACCAGTCCGCAGCGACCAAACACAAACTCAAAATCGAGTTCGGACGATAATAAAACTAATCAATCTCAACATAATGACGACATAGAAAATTCATCCAACGGCTCCGCCGAGACAACTAGCAATAATACTGCTGTCATGTACCGTAACAGCGCCGCTTCCCGCCACCGCCAGGCAACCTTGGCAAGCAAAAAGCCGTCAACTCACAATAGTATTTTTCAAAGACCTAAGCACAGACCAATCACTAAGCCCGGCGGCAACAAACCGACTACACCGCCCAATCCGCCAAAACCACCCAAGCCAACGCCCGAGCCAGCGCAGGCAGCCGTAAAAATCGTCGGTGCCGCAGAGGTCGGCTCAACCCTAATCGCACAAATCGACGATCCCGACGGATTGAAAGACGGCGGTATACGATATTATCAATGGTTTGCTGACGGCGCGGCTATTCCTGGCGCCAGCTATTTCTCGTACAAGTTGACACCAGCCGAAGCCGGCAAAAAAATCACCGTCAAAACAACTCATGCTGACGGCAAAAACGTAATGAAAGATTTAATTAGCTCAGCTACGGCAGCTGTCGGCAACGCCGCATCAAATAATAACCATGGTAGCGTCACCATCGACGGAATAAACCGAGTCGGACAAATATTCACTGCTCACATTACCGATGCCGACGGCGTACCAGAGAGCGGCATTACTTACCGATGGTACGAATTTTACGGCAAATTCTTGGGAACTGGCAAAACTCTCGCGCAAACCAGAGATCACCTCGGTATGCAAGTCATCGTCCAAGCCAGTTACACCGACAAAAAAGGACATAGAGAGAGCGTCACCAGCGAATTTAGCGGGTCGGTCGTCGATAATTCAGGCGGCGGCACTGGCGCGGGGATAATCAGTCCTGCTGCGACTGCGCCAAAAATTACCCTTCATGGACCAACCAACGTCAAAGAAGGAGAGACCGCTGTTTACACGGCAACTTTAGACAAAGCAGCCAGTACCGATGTTAGCGCGGATATCAAGATCACGCACAATACTAGCAATCCGAACAATCTCAACATCCGTTGGGACAGCCAGCGAGTGGTTATTAAAGCCGGAGAAACCAGCGCCAAATTCTACGTTGATACCAATGCCGGCACTGACGGTAAAGGTAAAACTTACACCGTTTCTCTTAGTAACGCTGTCGCTGGCATGGTCAATAAAACAAATACCAGTTCCTATACCGCGGTCAATGCTCAATCGGTTTTTATGTTATCGTACGTCTATCCGCTCGCTGAAGCTGGCGGCAGCGAGTTCTCCGACTACTGGAAAGCTGTTCATGCAGCAGGCAGCAGCAAAATCCCGTATACACTCATCATGGCAGACGGCAGTCCTGACGCCAAGCTCGACCCAGGCTATGTGCGGCTGCTAAAAAAGAACGCCGAGCTTGGTTTCAAAACTGTCGCTTACATCCGCACTATTCATCAAACTCGCCCGATTGCCGAAGTTAAAGCCGCAATGGCTAAGTTCATTGAACTTTACGGGGCAGATAAAATTCACGGTTTTTACTTCGACGAAGTATCATCCAGAAATAACGGCGCAACGGCTTACATGGCAGAATTGTATAACTATACGAAAAATACTTACGGCAATAAATTGGTCGTCGCCAATCCTGGTACTCATATCACCGACGCAATTGCACCATACGCCGATATTTTCATGACTAACGAAGGCACTGCTGACGAATATATTAATAACTATAAGACCGCTTACTCTGCCTTTGAAAAAGATCCGGCAAACTCCCATCGTATTTTCCATACGATTTATGCCGCAAAAGCTGGCGATTACCAAAAAATAATCAATTTATCGCGCCAGCGTAATGCCGGCTGGGTATTTATCACCACCGATAGTACGATACCTGATGGCAGGCCGTACAATGATTTGGCAGCTAATTTCCCTGCCCTTGTCGACAATATCAATAACCTGGGTGGACGACCATTTGATCCGAACAGGAACACAACGCAGCCTTTGCTGGCTGGCGCGATAATCGCATCGGCAGACGTTAAAACTACAATTACAGCAAAGTAAATTCACCAGCTAAAGTTAAGTGCCGAAATCTTGAACATCTGACGGAAGCGGTGCTGGCTGAGAAACTTCTGATGCATCAAGCACCTGGCTAATTTGCTGGGCAGTAATAGTTGCCGTCGAACCCGGCGCGATCAGGCCAGCTAGCATCTGCTTGGCGATGGTATTCTCAACTGCTCGCTGGACAACGCGGCGCATCGGACGCGCGCCCAGACGCGGATCATAGCCAGCTTCAACCAATAATTTCTTACCTTCCTCCTCAACCGCAACCTGGATTTTTTGCGGCGCCAAAGTTTTATTAACGCCAGCCAAAATCAAATCGACAACCTGCAATAGCTCTTCCTTGCCCAGCGGACGGAATAAGACAATTTCATCAAAACGGTTCAAAAACTCCGGCCGGAATAGATTAGCATTAATTAGCTCGTTGATAAATGTTTGTTCAAACTGTTCCAACTGGTAACCGCGTTCAATATATTCGCGAATTCTATCCGCTCCAGCGTTCGACGTAGCAATAACAATCGTGTCGCGAAAACTAATTTCCCGGTTATTTTCATCGCGCAGAATACCCTCGTCCAGTAGCTGCAGCAGCGTTGTTAAAACTTGCGGATGAGCCTTTTCAATCTCATCCAGCAGCACCACGGAAAACGGGCGCTTCTGAACTTGAGCGGTTAGGCTACCTGGATCATGCGCGCCATCAGCAATCAGCCGCGCTACGTCATCTGGGCGAACAAACTCGTTAAGATCCAACCGGATCATACTGCCCTCGCCGCCAAAATAAACATCCGCCAGCGCTTTGGATAGTTCAGTTTTACCAACGCCAGTCGGACCAAGAAACAGGAAAGCGCCAATCGGCCGATTTTGGTTTCTAACGCCAGTACGCGCCCGACGAATAGCATCGGAAACAACTGTCACTGCCCGCGACTGATTAATCATCCGCTGATGAATCAACGTTTCTAAATTAAGCAATTTCTCACGCTCGTCGCCAGTATTCGCTGTGGATATTTTTATACCCAAAGTTTTTTCAATTGCATCGTCCACCGATTGTGCAGTCACCAGTCCATTCTGAGCGCAGCTAGCAGCTGACTCTAGAATCTTCAAAGCTTTGCCTGGCATCGCCAAATCTTGAACATAGCGATCACCGACCCGATAAGCCTCGGCCAAAGCTTGATACATATACGCCACCCGGTATTGCGCCTCAAAAAAGAAGAGTTGGTCGCGCATAATCTTCATCGTTCCCACCTCGTCAGTCGGACGAATAGCGATTGTATTCAGCGCGTGCGCCAACTGCGGTTTCATCTGGGAAATCTGCAAAAACCGCTGCTCGTCCATCGCCAAAATCATGCGCAGCCGTCCCGCCTCCAGGATCGGCAGCAAGACATTGCTTAAATCAACCGAGCCGACACCCTCCTCAAAGAACAACTGCGCATTATCCAAACATAAAATAACATTTTTCGACAAATAAGCCTCGTTAATAATCATCGTCACCAAGTTCTCCAAATCACCGCGGCCGGACGCCGAACTCACCAGTGACGACGCATCCAGCATAAAAACTTGCTGATATAGCAGATGCCGCGGCACGCCTTTATAACCATCGATCAGCATTTCGGCAAAAGCTGCTACTACCGTAGTCTTACCTGCGCCGTCAGCGCCAACCAGCGTAACATTTTGCCGCCCGCCAGAGCTAAATGTTGCCAGCATCTGTTCCAGTGCACTATTATGCATATCAAGCTTAGTCGCCATTATACCGCCGCTCACCTGCGCGCTAATATTCTGCGCGAAACGGCTTAGTAGCGGTGTATAACCAAACGACCAATCCCGGGCAATACCGCCTGTCCGAAGCGGTTTAACCTTGCGCTGCTCGATTAGCTCTTTGCTTCGTTCGTACCAGCGAACGCCCTCCAGTACATCCTGAAAGTCAATTTTCATATTTGCCAGCAGTGCGTCGTGCTGCGGCAGCTGCTTGACAATTGCCGCCGCTAAGACTGCGCCGGTAATCTTTGGACTGGCGGTTTCCTGCCAAATTTCAATCGCTGTTTGCCAAATCGCCTCAATATCTGCCGGATTTTCCGACGCGATATTTTGCAGCAAATTTGGCGTCACGCCCAAACGTACCGCCAGAAAAAGCCCGGCACGCGTTCCAGCGACCGCTAAAGCCACGTCTTTCGGCGTTGGCTGAGGCGATAACTTTCCTAAAACATCCGCCGCCATAACGTCATCAATTGTTTGCGGATTTTTACTAATTTCAGCTGTTTTCAAATCTTTTTCCCACCAAATTGCCAGCATAATAAGCGGGCCGCTCAAGCCGATTAACAGCCAGCCGGCTGCGCCATGCGTAAATAGCGACCAAACCCCTAGCAAAAGCAATCCGCAGCTTAAAACGCCGGTCAGCAAATGCCAAGCCTTGCCGAAACGAACGGAAAAACGCGCTTTTTGCGAACGTAAACTGTGATAATTGAGTCTTGGAGCAACATTCATAGCGTTACCCCCAATCGCCATAAGATAAATCCGATAACTGGCAACACTGGCAAAATTAGCCACGCCAAAACACCTATTAGTTCAAAAATAACCACAATAGCAATCGCTATAATACCGATAAAAATAACCAGCGTACGAACAACCGCGCCGATTATTCTGGAAATTAGCCTGTCGAAAAAGGCTCTTAATTTGACTGGCAGCGGACCGTCAACATAACTGGCGGATATTTGGCGAAACGGGTTAAATAATGTCCTTAGCAACAGCCCAACAGAGAAATGATCGGCCACTCTTAGCACTGTCACGAAGCTTCGCCTGGCGTAATCCCATAGGCCGCTGCCATACCACCATTGAAAAATCCCCACCAAAAACATGTTTTTATTGTAGCATATTTGCTAATCGGGTTATAATAGCTAGTATGCAGAGGCAGATGATCAGTACGATTATTGGCAAAAGCGTAAAAAAAGTGGCGCAATTACGCGGCGGCGGATCGGCTTTGCCAGGTCTGGTGGTGGAAAAAATTGATCCGGATTTTATCAGGCGCACCTTAGAGGATTTACCGCAAGGAGTAGTAATTATCAGCGGCACTAACGGTAAAACAACGACTACGAAAATAGTTGTCGAGCTATTAGAATCGGTCGGAATGAAAGTCTTTACCAACCGTACCGGCAGCAATTTTTCCCGCGGCGTAGCAGCAGCATTATTAAACGAAATTGACATTCACGGCAAGCTGGACGCCGACATCGCCGTATTGGAACTAGACGAGGCTTGGGCGGTTAAGTTTGTTAAAATGGTGCAGCCGCGATTCTCCCTGCTGCTTAATGTCATGCGCGACCAGCTAGATCGTTTCGGCGAAATTGACACAACTGCCAAATTATTAGAAAAAATCGCCGCAGCAACAATTGACACGGTAGTATTGAATCGCGATGATCCAAGGATATTCGCAATCAGTAAAAAAATCCGGGCAAAATCCGTTTTCTTCGGCACAACCAGCGAGTTATTACAACTAATGCCGACCGACGACACACTCAAATCCGGATCAGCCAGGGCCAACAGCCGGGTAATTGCCGACGTACTGCTATCAAAAATCGACGGGCAGCGGGCAGTCTTCCGAATATCCGAAAAAAATGCACTTATTAGCACGCAGCTGACTGGCGTGTATAATTTATTAAACGCCGCGGCAGCCATTGCCTTAGCGCGGCAGATTGCCGGCAACGAAGTAACCGGCGCGCTGCTTCTGGCACTAAAAAATATCCAGCCAGCATTTGGCCGCGGCGAAACTATTATGCTACACGGCGTACCAATTGAATTAATCCTCGTAAAAAACCCCAGCGGCTTTCGCCTGGCGCTACTGTCGTTTGTCCGCAGCCAGGCCGCTATGATGATTGCCATAAACGATAATTACGCCGACGGCCGCGACATGAGCTGGCTGTGGGACGTTGACTTTTCAAAAATAAAAGCCGTATCAACTGTCAGTGGTATCCGCGCCTACGACATGGCTTTACGGCTGCAATACGACGAAGTGCCGGTTGAAAAAGTCGAACCGAACCTGGCAAAAGCACTGGATTATTTTATAGACAATAATCCAGATGAACCGAAGCAGATTTTTTGCAGCTACACTGCCATGACAACACTCAGGAAATTACTCAGCGATAAAACTGAAGTGGAGAAAATATCATGAAACATATAACTATCATTCAGCTGTACCCGCGCGACATGAATCTGTACGGCGATTGGGGCAATACGCTAGTCTTAAAAAAACGCTTGCAATGGCGCGATTATCCGGTCAGAGTTATTGACCACAACCCAGGCGATTCTACAGATTTTTCGGCAGGCGATATTTTCGTTGGCGGCGGCGGCCAAGATTCCGGCCAGAATGTTATCCAAGAAGATCTGCTGCGGCGCGCTGCGGAGCTAAAAAAACTCGCCGAAGACGGCGTGCCGATGCTTATGATTTGCGGCATGTATCAATTGTTTGGCAAGTTTTTCGTCACCAATAGCGGCGAAAGAATCATCGGAGCAGGCATACTGCCAATCGAGACCAGAGCTGGAGATGAGCGGATGATTGGCAACATTACTTTGGAAAGTAAAGAATTCGGCGGAATCGTCGGCTATGAAAACCACAGCGGACAAACTTTCTTGGATGAAAATATCCTGCCCTTGGGGCGGGTGGTTAGGGGCGCAGGAAACAGCGACAACGGATACGAAGGCGTGCGGTATAACAATATCATCGCTACATATCTGCACGGGCCGCTGCTGCCGAAGAATCCGCAAATTGCCGACTTTTTGATCGATACCGCTCTGAAGCGGCGCAATCTTGAAATTGCTAATTATTTTATTGACGACAATTTAGCCAGAAAAGCGCGAGAAACAGCTGAGAAACGCCCGCGATGAAACAAACTCAATCAGCAGCCAAACGCCTTGCTAGCTTATGCCATAAAATTCCCGGCTGGATATATCTTATCCCAATATTACTTTTAGCCGTCCACGCCCGGCTGCTATACCTTACTAAAGCAGACATTTGGCACGACGAAGGCTACACCGCTGCCCTCGTTAAGCAACCGATCGGCGACATTCTATCCATAACCATCACCGACGTCCATCCGCCGCTTTACTACATAATTATGCATGTTTGGCAGCTGCTGTTCGGCGGATCAGCCGAATCGCTGCGCGGCTTTAGCGTTGTTTGCGGCGTTGCCACTGTAGCACTACTTTTTTTTCTACTAGAAAAACTATTTTCCAAAAAAATCGCCGTTCTGGGAACGATTTTTGCAGCAATTGGGCCGTTTTTAGTTCGTTACAGCAACGAAGCCAGGATGTACGCACTGGCTGCACTCATCGCCTTGGCCGCCACATATGTTTTTATTCAAGCAATTGATCATAAAAAGCAGAAATGCTGGTGGCTATTGTATGGCGCTTTAGTTTCCGCTGGAATTTACACGCAGTATTTTTTGGCGCTTATTATTCCAGCACACTTTATATATATATGGCTAACCTTCGGCGGCAATAAAAAAGCCTTCCTGAAAGTAATACGAAATAAAAATCTCTGGCTAAGCGCTGGTTTCGGACTGTTGTTATTTTCACCATGGCTGCCAATTATGATCTCCCAAACAACTAAAGTCGGCGGCGGTTTTTGGATTCCAGAAGTTGACAGATTCAGTATACCAAACACCTTATCAATGTTCATATCATACGATTATCGAATAACCAAATACTTTGGTTTAATGCTAGGGCCGATGATGATCGCCGTATCGTATTGCCTGGCAAAACATTACCCGAAAAAACGCGCCGCAATCTGGCTGCTAACGTCCTGGCTACTTGTGCCGATGATGATCGTCTACTTATTAAGCTTGCGCCAGCCGGTATATCTTGACCGCTATTTCACCTACTCAGCGCCAGCATTTTACGCATTGCTGGCGGTTTATTTGTGTTTAATCGGCGCTAAAAAATGGTGGAAAACAGCAATAGCGTTCCTCTTAGCTATATACATCGGCAGATACATGTGGAACGTTGGCATTCATGAGGTTGCAGAAGCAGCTTGGAATAATACAAATACAGCAATGAGCCATATCAACAGCGGAATTAAGCCGGGCGACACGATATTATCGACAGAAATTTATACTTATTTCAATACGTCTTATTATAATAAAACCGGGCAGGAAATCGTGCTGCTGGCACCGGAAGGCGACGACGGCTGGGGCGAATGGGGCTTGGTGAAAAAAACAAAAACGCCGCAAATCCCGACGATGGATAGCGTGTCCTCAAGGCGTATTTGGCTTATCAGCCGAACTAAAAACTACGACCAATTTATGGCTATCGTGCCAAAAAGCTGGAAACTGCAACAGGAATTTCATGACGGGGATTTGATTATTGGGCTGTATGAGAAGGGCTAATATTTTCCTCAATCGCAGTGCAATACTAATTTGCAACCAACCTGCATAATAAGATTAGGCTCCCAATTCAGCTCCGCCGCAAAAGCCAGCTAATTACGATTCTTCGCCCATTCCTTTGACTCTAGAATAGAGCATAGACTAACTGAGGCAAGCTTCTACTTTAAAGACATGTTACTATACGTTTACCCAACAATTTTACAACTATCAAGCAAAACCGCCCCAAACGATGAGCAGTAAGTCATAATGACAAATTGCAGAAGTTTAGCTACCATCCTTGCTCATTGCGTATATTTGTGTTGACGAAACCACGCTTAGTCATCGCCTCATCAAATGTTTTGTTCAGATAAAGCAAATCTATAAACCACCCAAACAGAAAATAGTTCATGGTGATACAGCGTAAGAACATACCCTTGAGATTGCCTAAATAAAAGCGATTAATAGGTAGTATAAGGCTACAGGCGGTGAGTATTTTGTAAGTTTTCTTCGGTCTTTCATAACGCATCACTAGCGGTCGTCTGTAGTACCCGCTGGACACGTTTGATTTCTATTAGGTACATTAGTCGTAATTACAGTTATATTGTCGCCGTCTTGCCGTATGTCGCTTACAATATATGCATCCCAACCAAGCCTATCGCTACAACTGGTCGCGCTGGCATTTGTAAATTGTTCTGTATGGTCTTGATTAGCCGCTGGTACTTTTTCATTTTCGTATTTAGCTGTTACGGCGTAACCTTTAGTCTTTAAGTCATGGAATACTACTAGTCCTTCTTTGCCTGTAAAGTCCGCTTTGTTGAGTACTGGTAATTTACCAACTTTTTGCGTGTTATCGGTGTTGTTTGCTGGTGGATTAGTGGCTGTGTTGTTGGTTGTCGTAGTGTCTTGTGTCATTAATCCAATAATACCCAAGACAACCACCACGATAACCCAGAACCACCACTTCTTAAAGATTTGTTTGCCTAGTATTTTGTCGTTTGTCATTGTTTACTACTCTTGTTTAGCTTGTATTACCCTCACAAGATTACCAAGCAAAAAAGGACACCGTGAGGTGTTCTAAGCCTTTATCACAACAAGTTTCCGCCTATTGTTTACAGGGGTGTCCTTTTCAGAAGCGGACACCGTACGGACAAATCCGTTACGGTTTCTTGCTGTGTATTAAAAGCTTAGAACTCTTTTATTATATCAAAAAGCCTATAGCATTTCATACACCAGAAAAACGTTAAATCTTACTGCGAGACATTATATTAAGTAGGTAGTATGGTGAACGAGAAAAAGACACGAACGTACAAGGAGCAAGAATTTATCTACCAATCCCAGATTAATGCAGTAAGTACTATATCTACGACTGTTCAAAAGGAGTTGGACTTACAACGCAGGATTTGATCAAAGAAAACGCAGCGTATCGCAAGGTTGTATTTAATTTCCATACTGAAGACAATTCCGTATTTGTTATAAAAATAAATCCACCATACGATATGACGGTGGATTTAAGCGAAAATACTATATGGTCGGGGTGAAAGGACTCGAACCTTCGACCTCACGGTCCCAAACCGCGCGCGCTAGCCAACTGCGCCACACCCCGAAAAGGCTGAACTAATTGCCTAGCTCAATTCTAGCATGGATCAGGCAAAAAATCCAGTTGCTGTCATCCCAATTTCACTGTTCGCCGTAATGCCGCCTCGGCTAGCTGCGTCGATACTGTACGAAGTTGCTCAATACCTTGAACAGATTCCATATCAGGCGACTCTTTGTATGCACCGCCCGACTGGCATGCTATCATCGCGGCAACTATCGACGCTGTGCTATCGCTGTCGCCGCCGAGATTAACTGCCCTGTACACCGCCGCCGACATATCACCGCCAGCCCCTAAGAATATATCGTAAGCAATCGCTAAAGTTTCCGGCGCATAAAAACCATAGTCTGTACCTGATTTACCGGCAGCATAACGTTCGGCTAACTCCTCGTCGGTTTGGCATGGGTGATAGACTGCTCGATATAGCAATTCGCTTTCCTTAGAAAAATCATTTACGGCTAGGGCTTGAATAAATCTATCAGCCGCTTCTGGTACCGTTCGCCCTTCGAGCAAAGCGCTCAACACCTCGCCATGCAGGCGCGTGCATATACGCGCAATTTCGCTATTGTGCGTCATATTGGTAAGCAAGTCGTATTGTCCGCGGCGCGTTCGCTTATCAACTTCGCCCAAGACTTGCCAAACAACTAGCGGCGCCATTTTCATGACGACCCCGTTGCCCGCCTTGCCTTTTTCGCCAGATTCGCGAGGCGGGACGCCGCTAATCATTCGTTCCACCGCCTTTATTGTGGAGCCGCCCCAGCCACACGGCGCGCCCTCGGCTGTGCGCGGAGCCTGATGGTACGCTGCAACATGCGCATTCGCTAACGACTCAAGCGAAAAACCATTTTTTTCTATAAGGCTCTGTGCCACCGCCAAACTCAATTGCGTATCATCACTGACCGTGCCGCGCGCGCTTCCTGGAAAAAACGGATGATCCGACGGCGCCTGCAATTCGGTAATTCTGCCGTAATTTTCAGATATTTGTTCTGCCGACATTGCCTCCACTGGTAAACCGGCAGCATCGCCGTAAGCAATAGCCGGCAATACTTCACAAGCAGCGTTATAGATACTTTCTTTGCGGCTAGCTGGTGTTTTCGCTTTGAGGCTACGCATTCACCGGCTCAATCTCCACCGAGCGAACTTCTTTGTTTTTTGGCAGCGCTGAATCTGCCGTGAATGTATAGACTAATAATTGCCCGAACGGCATTTCCACGTGCGCCATATCTGAGTCAGGAACTTGATCTAAGTATTTTATTAACGCCCGAATAGAATTACCGTGCGCCACTAATAAAATATTTTTACCAGCCTGTAATTTCGGTAAAATCTCAGACTGAAAATATGGTACAGCACGCGCATAAACATCTTTTAGTGTTTCGCCGCCAGGCACTGGATAATCCCAACCCCGGCGAATACCGTTAAAGGCTTCCTCGCCGATTTCGTCCTTAACTTCCCATTTATTCTTGCCAGTCAAATCACCGTAATCGCGTTCATTCAATTCTGCTGCCCGCACCACTGGCATATCTTCTAATATGCCAGCGCCTTTTAGCAACGCGTCAAGCGTTTGATGCGTCCGCTTCAAAGCCGAAGTATATGCCTCGTCAAACGCCATACCTTTTAGCAATTCGCCCAGCCGCTCTGTGTCGGCTATACCCTTTTCCGTCAAGCCAACATCAGTCAGTCCCGTCCATTTGCCAAGCAAATTCCATTCGCTTTCGCCGTGGCGGCTAATAACCAATTTTCCCATCTTTTTATCCTCCTTCTTAGCTAGCGAATACATCGGCGTGATAGCAACTATTTTCTCGTCCTGCGAACCGGCGACAGTGCTAGTAATTTTAGTTTCAACATAACCGAGCTCTTGCTTCGCCCATAGTTTCACCGCCCAAAGCAGCGGAAAATTAGCCTGAGCAACTTCCTCTTTACTTATGAAATAACTATCTTCAATTTCCGATTCTTGCAAGCGAATATTAGCGAGCCTATCGTCAGGCAGCACTGCCGCAAACACAAACTGATGCGACAGATAATCTTCGGATTGGCGCGACGCAACCATCGCTAAGGCAAGCTCGCCCGGCGCCAGGTCAATATTAGTTTCCTCTTTAGTCTCGCGGATGGCAGCAGCCAGCGGCGATTCGCCAGCATCAACAACACCGCCCGGAAGCCCCCAATTATCTTTGTAATTGGCTTTTAGAATTAGCAGCTCGCCTTTAGTATTTTCGATCAAAACTGCCGCGCTGGAGAAGCGAGCATCCAAACTAGCCATCCACTTCTGCCGCTGCTCTTTAGTATATTGCACCATTATTTCGCGTATTCAAATGCCCGCGTCTCGCGGATAACGTTAACTTTAATTTCGCCTGGATATTGCATGGTGCTTTCAATTTTAGTAGCAATGTCCCGCGATAGCTTAATTGCCGATAAATCGTCGATTTTCTTTGGATTAACAATTATACGCACTTCGCGGCCAGCTGAAATTGCATAGGCTTTATCAATTCCTTCAAAGCTAGTCGCCACATTCTCCAAGTCGCGCATTCGCTCGGCAAAGTTTTCAGCCGAAACATTGCGAGCACCCGGACGCGCGGCTGAAGCTGCATCGCATACGCGGACAATAATCGCCTCTGGCGTCGTTGCCTCGATGTCGTCATGGTGCGCTTCAATAGCATGTACAATCCGCTCGTCCATGCCGTACTTGCGGGCAAATTCCGCGCCAATATGATGATGTTTGCCTTCAATTTTATGCGTTACCGCCTTACCAACATCGTGCAGCAGCGTGGCAATTTTAGTAATGCGCACGTCGGCGCCGATTTCCTCGGCGATCATGCCGGCAATTTGCGCCATTTCCGTCGAGTGTTTCAAAACATTCTGGCCGTAACTCGTCCGGAATTTCAACTCGCCGAGCATTCGCAGCATTTCCTTAGGAATACCGACCACGCCAACTTCGCGCGCCGCGTCCTCGCCAGCCTGCTTGACCTCTTTATCAATCTGTTTTTTCGCCTTGGCGACCACTTCCTCGATACGCGCCGGATGAATGCGGCCGTCTTTCATCAGCATTTCCAAACTCAGGCGGGCAACTTGCCGGCGAATCGGATCGAAACTAGATAGAATAACCATACCCGGCGTATCATCTACCAGAATATCGACGCCCGTTTCGCGCTGCAAAGATTGAATATTGCGGCCTTCTTTACCAATAATACGGCCCTTCATCTCGTCGTCGGTCAGCTTAACTGCCGTCACCGTCCGTTCAGCTGTTACTTCGCTACTCATCCGCTCCATGGCAGTTACCAGAATCATTTGCGCCCGTTCTTCAGCATCATCCATTGCATCATGCTGCAGCTTCGCCACCAATCCTATCAAGTCCTGCTTAATGTCGCGTTCGGTCATTTTCATCAACTTGTCGGCCGCATCCTTTTTCTTTAGTCCGGCAATTTTCTCTAATTTCTCCTGCTGGCGGGAACGAATATCACGAATTTCACTTTTTAGATTGTCAATCTCGTCCTCGTGGGTTCGCAACTTTTCTGATCGCCTGTCTAGCTCTTCCAGCTTGTTATCAAGCGTCTTTTCGCGGTCAGCCAAACGATTCTCGGTTTTTTGCCATTCGCGCCGGCGTTCGTTCTCAATTTTCAGCGCCTCGTCTTTAGCCTTCAGAACGATGTCGCCAGCTTTAATTTTAGCATCCGCCAAATCGCGCTCAATCTGATTTTTACCGTTAATCTGGCGCGACCGCTGATAACCAAAAAATCCGCCCGCACCAAGCCCAGCTCCGACGATGGCGGCAATAATTATTCCTATCATTGTCATTCCTTTCCGATTAGCTGCCCCTGAGTATTCGCCTCAAGGAAATATATCAACAACTAATCAATTTCAAACTATCTAACCTGGCGAGTCAAAATTTACAAACCGCCGTAATTTAATTATACACGGTTTTAAAAGTTTTCGCACGGAAAGTTGGCAGAAAAATCGCCGAACAGCTACTTGCTTTTTATGAAAAATATAATTCCAGCAATAATAAACAGCATCCAAATCATAGGAGCAAAGATTATGGCGCGCTCTGTCATGCCGTAATTATAGCATAACCGTAATCATTTTCGCGGCGCGGTAATATGAGCGGCAGCACCATACTCTGGCATAACGATTCTCTCATTCTCGCCAGCGCGCAGCTTGCTAAGAGCCGTCTCCCGCCAATCTTCGCCCATTGCGCCGACAATTGGTATATTCAGGCTATCCGCCAACGTATTCGCAACCGTCAGCCCAATCCTCAGTCCAGTAAAACTGCCTGGGCCTTTCATTACGCCGATACCGCTGATGTCGTGCAAATCGCCGGTTTTTTCTTCCAAAAACTTCAATAAACCGCGCGCCAATGTCCGCCCCGCTTGCCACTCAAAATCCTGCCGAGCCTCATCATCAACCACCGTCAAAAAACAAGTTGCCGTCGAGGTATCTAATAGAATTATCACGCCAAATTCTCCTTTATCTTCTGCCAAAGTTCAGTTGACTTTTTACCGCCGGGATGAAATTCCACTAGCCGCTCTTCCTCGCTAATTGTTGTAATTTTTACCACTAAGCGATCTTTCGGCAAATTATCATCAACCGCGCCCGCCCACTCAACTACTACTACCGAATTATCATCCATAGCTTCGCGAATCTCATCGCCCATAATACCTGCCTCGCTCAAACGATAAAAATCATAGTGTACCAAACGCAGCCCTTTAGGCAAATCATACACGCGTGAAATCGTGAAAGTTGGACTTTGCACTGGCTCGTTAATCCCCAGCGCCCGCGCAATACCCTTAGTCAACGTGGTTTTTCCCGCGCCAATATCGCCGACCAATTCCAAAACTTCATCGCCAGAAAGCGACTGGCCGATCGCCTCGCCCAGCTGTCTCATCCTTGCCTCGTTATCAATTTTCACTACTTTTAATTATACCATTTCATAACGATATATTGACGCGTATTAGATTTTGATTTGAGCGAGGCCTAACTTTAAAATTCGCGTCGGTATGTGCTAGCTTTTTTTTAGCGACAATAGTACAATAACCATAAGAATTATGCGCGTTTCGGACGAGACAGTTGAGAAACTTCTGAAACAGGGTGGGATCGTTAATGATTCGCAGCTTGATGATTTAAAGACGCTCGCCAAACGGTCAAAGCAGAGCTTGCAGGAAACTGTTATCGACCAAAAAGTCGTCTCCGATGAAAAGCTGACAAAAATGATCGGCGAACTGATCGACGTGCCGTTTGTCAGAATTGAACCGAAAGATATTTTGGACGATGTTTTGAAAAAAATCCCGGAGCATATTGCCCGCCAATATAATGTCGTTCTGTTCGCGATAAATGATGACGGCAGCTTGTCGCTGGCGATGGAAGATCCTGACGACGTGCAGGCGCTTAACTTTATTCAGAAAGAAATTGGCTACAACACTAAGGTTTTCCTGGCAACAAAAAGCAATATTCTGGATTGCTTGGAGAATTACCGCGGCGACATGAACGACGAGTTGGACGAGGTTATCTCTGTCCAAAAAGACGCTTCTGCCGAAGATCAAAACGTTAGTCAAGATGATTTTGCGGAAAATTCGCCGATTGCCCAGACGGTTAATTTGTTACTGGAATACGCCATCAAATCCAATGCCTCTGACATTCATATCGAGCCGCGCGAGGATTACGTCCAAGTCCGCTACCGTATCGACGGCGTATTAAAAGAGGTCAACAAGCTGCCGCGCAATGTTCACGGCGCATTAGTTAGCCGCATTAAAATTTTATCAAATCTGAAGATTGACGAACGCCGCGTGCCGCAAGACGGACGCTTTAAGATAAAAGTTTCCGGCAAACAATACGCGCTGCGCGTCTCTACCCTGCCAATTGCCGACGGCGAAAAGGTGGTGATGCGTATTCTGGACGAGTCAAACCAGGCAATTTCGCTCGACAAACTTGGCTACTGGGGATTATCGCTAGCTACCGTGAAAGACGCCATGGCACAGCCAAACGGTATGATTTTGGTGACCGGGCCGACTGGTTCGGGAAAATCAACCAGCTTGTTTAGCATACTGTCGGAACTCAACACGCCGGACGTTAATATTTCAACAATTGAGGATCCGGTCGAGTATAAAATCCCCGGCGTCAACCAAACCCAAACTAATGCCAAGGCTGGCATGACCTTTGCTTCGGGACTGCGCGCATTGCTTCGCCAGGACCCGAACATTATCATGGTTGGCGAGATCCGCGACGGCGAGACGGCTAACCTGGGCGTGCAGGCGGCGCTGACTGGGCACTTGGTGTTTTCCACCCTGCACACCAACAATGCAGCAACCTGTTTGCCGCGCTTGCTGGATATGGGAATTGAGCCGTTCTTAATCGCCTCGACGGTCAAGGCGGTGATCGGCCAGCGCTTGGTGCGGCGGCTGTGCATGAATTGCCGGCAGGAATACGTGCCTAACGCTGAAGAACTCAGTTATATCGTGCAAATGTTTAGCCTAAAACAAGGCTCTATCCAGCGGCTGCACGAACTTGAAGGGCAGGCCTTTGCCGATAAAATTGGCGGCGACACGCCGATGGGCTCGACCGATGTGACAATTCAGCGCCTGTGGCGGCCGAATCCCGAAGGCTGCGACGAATGCAATCATGTCGGCTTCAAGGGCCGTGTCGGAATTTACGAGGTACTCGGCATATCAGTGCCTATCCAAAAAATGATTACCGCCAACGCCACCAGCAATGACATACAAGAACAAGCTATCTCAGAAGGAATGGTCACTATGCAAACAGACGGTTTAATAAAATCCCTGCGGGGAGTAACAACAATTGAGGAAGTATTACGAGCAACAAGGGAGTAAATATATGCCAAGTTTTGAATTTTTAGCAGTTAACTCAAAAAAAGAAACCGTCAGTTCGACAATTGAAGCCACTGACCGTTTGTCGGCCATTAATATTGTAAAAACCCGCGGCTTGAAATTAATTAGTATAAAGGAGCAGAACAGCAAAAGTTCCGGTTTCACATTTGGCAAGAAAAAAGGCGTTAAAACTGAAGAGCTGGTGATGTTTACTCGGCAGCTGAGCGCCATGGTTTCAGCCGGCGTGCCAATTCTTCGCGCGCTTAGCTCAATGGCGCAACATGCCGAGACCGCTGGTTTCCGCGATACGATTAACGCTATTATCAAGGACGTTGAGGGCGGAATGGCGCTAGCCGATGCCCTAGGAAAACATCCCGATTCATTTAACGATATTTATGTCAATATGGTAGCAGCTGGCGAGGCGGGCGGTATTTTGGACGATATTTTGAAACGCTTGGCATTGCAGCAGGAAAAAAATGCTTCTATTAAAAAGAAAATCAAAGGCGCCATGACATACCCGATGGTGCTGGTCGTCATTACTATCGGTGCATTCTTCGGCTTGATGATCTTCGTGATTCCGGTTATCGGCAGAACTATCAAAGACCTTGCTGGCGACGACGCGGAATTGCCAGCGCTTACTCAAGCGATGCTCGGCATCAGCGGCTTTTTAGTGTCGTTTTGGTATTTGATTATTCCCGTTTTAGCCGGCATGGTTTGGGCGACGCTCCGCTACATTAAAACGCCAAACGGCAAGAAAAAATTTGACAAATTCCTAATAAAAGCGCCTCTCGTCGGTAAGATTGTCAGGAAAGTGGCGGTCGCGCGTTTTACGCGGACATTCTCGGCTTTAATTGGCGCCGGCGTAGCTGTTTTAGAGGCCCTCGACGTGACAGCCAGAGCGGTCGGCAACACCGTTTACGAGGAATCCCTGAAAAGCGCTGCCAAACGCGTTCAAGGCGGTGAAGTTTTGTCAAAAATAATTGCTGAAGACGAAGAATTATACCCGCCGATTGTCGCCCAAATGCTTTCCGTCGGCGAAGAGACTGGACAAACCGATAAAGTCCTCGTTAAAGTTGCTGATTTTTATGAAGAAGAGGTCGATACCGCCATCGACAGCATCAGCTCCATTATCGAGCCGGTGATGATTGTGTTCATGGGCGGAATGGTCGGATTGGTCGCCGCCAGCGTCATGATGCCGATAACCGGACTAGCTCAGCAAATAAAATCATAGTATTTATAAAATGTTTATGCTACAATACTTTAAGTACAGGTGGGAAAATTAAATGTCAAACATTTTTTATAAGAACAAACCAATTATCGGACTTGATGTTAGTAAAACTAGCATGAGGATTATGTCGGTTGACAAGAGTAAAATGCTTGTCCACGGCTACGGTTCGATCAGTTTAGATCCGCAAAAAAGCGGCAATGACTCTGGGGACGACGTCGAATATATTGCTGGCAAGTTGAAAGAAATGCTTAATAATAACATTGTCGGCAGGATTGACAGTAATCGGGTGGCGCTGGGCGTGCCGACAAGCCGGACATTTTCACGGACATTTTCAATGCCGATCAGCGAAGAGAAGAATATCCGCAATGCCGTTAACCTTGAGGCTGAACAATATATACCAGTTTCTTTGGAATCGCTTTATTTGGATTATCAGGTAATTAGCCGCGGTAAAGAAGAGTTGACCGTTTTAATGTGCGCAGCACCGAAAAAGCTTGTCGATAACGTACTTGAAGCAGCTAAACAATGCCAGCTGGAGGTTGCTACTATTGAGCCGGACGCTAACTCAATAGCCCGCTTAATAAAAAGGACCGAAGAAGGTGTTTTACCAACAATTATCGTAGATGTCGGCTTAGCCACCACCGATATCGTTATCCTTAATTCTGACGTTCGAGTGACTGGCGGACTGAATGTTGGCGGACATACGCTGACCCTAGACTTAGCGAAAAAGATGGATGTCCCTGTTGAGACAGCCCACCAATTCAAAGTCCTGAACGGCCTTAATCCAGGACCTCGCCAAGCCAGAATCATGGAAGCACTGAAACCTAGCTTGTTGAAAATGACCAGCGAGATTAAGAAGGTTATGCGGTACTATACCGACCGCTTCCCGTCAGATAAAAAGATTGAGCAAGTGCTTATCGTTGGCGGCGGCAGTAACCTGCCGGGGATCGGCGAGTTTTTCACGAATGAGTTAATTATGCCAGCGCGCGTCGCTAGTCCGTGGCAGTCACTAGATTTTGGCAAGCTGGAACAGCCGGCGAAACAGCAGCGGGCGCAGTTTGTGGCTGTCGCAGGATTAGCCTTAATAAGATCGGAGGATATTTATGATTAACCTTCTCCCTCCCCAAGAGAAAAAACAAATTACCGCCGGAAGAGTAAACGTGCTGCTGCGCCGCTATTGTATCGTGTCGTTATCTTTGTTAGGGTTATTGGCCGTGACGATTGCTGGATTTTATTTGTTGCTAACTAATAATAAATCAACAGCCCAAGAAGCTATCGACGAAGGCAACCGCAAATTAACCGAATATCAAGTAGTACAAAAGAACGTTGACTCTTTTAAGAATAATTTATCGACAGCGAAAGCTATTTTAGGCAATGAAGTACATTACTCAAGCGTCATCGCCAAAATCGCCAAAGCACTGCCGTCAAATGTCGTACTGCAATCATTGACACTTGATTCATCAACATTTGGAGCGCCGACATCCTTAAGCGCCCTTGGAAAAACTAATAACGATGCTCTGCGCTTAAAAACCAGCTTAGAGGAGTCTGGCATCTTTCAGAATGTTCACCTGGAGTCAATCAGCTCAGCCACCAGCGGCGGCGAAAAAGGAGACTATCCAGTTTCTATCAGTATTAACGTTACGCTAAAACCGGAGGTAGCCAAGCAATGAAAAAAGGTTTAACTGCTAGTTCGGCACGCATTGTCTTAGCGCTGTTTCTTCTCATAATCTTAGCAGCGATGGTTGCCGGATCGTACTTCGCTTATTCTTTTTTAAGTACCACATCGAAAGAAGTTGCCGACATGCAAACAGAAGCTTCAGCTGTCGATATGAAAATTCAAAATTTGCTGAAATTGAAAGACCAGCTAGAGAAAAATCCGGTAGCTACTAAAAAAGCAGAGCAGATTGTTGCCGAGTCAAAAAGCTACCAGTATCAGAACCAAATCGTCAACGATCTATCTATTTACGCTGCCAGAGCAAACGTACCGATACAATCGTTCACCTTCCAGGACGGCAGCACTTCTTCCAAATCATCGTCATCAAGCAGTCAAACCACCGCCAAAAAGCCAACTTCAGTGAGCGGCGTTAAAAGTATCACGGTATCCATTCAGCTTGGCGACAAAGTTCCTTACAACAATCTACTGCATTTCCTGTATTTGGTGGAAAATAACGTGACACGAATGCAGATTTCCGGCGTGTCTATATCCAGAGGCGAACAGCGAGGCGAAGTCTCAGCGCAATCATTAGAATTGGGAGTATATGTACGATGAAAGACTCATCACTATCAGCACAACTAGAACCTATCATAAAACCCGTTGCCAAGTTCTTATGGCGGTTTCATGTCATGCTCTACAGCTTCATCGTGATTGGCGGCGTAGCAGTGGTTATCGTTTTATTTATAGGGCTATTATCAACCTCGCCCGACCAATCTCAAACCACAGAGACTATCTTCGATAAAAAAACTATTAAGTCGATCGAAAACTTTGAGCCGGCCAGTTCGTCGATTGATTCATTTTCGCTTCCTGCCGGCAGATCAAATCCATTTGCCGAATAAAGCATAAATAGATTATAATAAGGGTATGTTAATAGCTGCCGATAGATTTATACATATGCCCGTAATGAGCTTGCAGACTGGTTCTGAGTTAGCGCGGACTTCTAGAGAAATTATTGACCCGCGAAACTTATCGATCGTAGCGTATGAACTTGAAGGCAGGCTGCTTGATCAAAACCCAAGCCTTTTACGAGTAGCAGACGTTCGCGAGATCGGGCCGCTTGGTATGATTATCGACTCTGTTGACGAGCTGGTCAGCGTTAGCGATGTTATTGAACTTAAGAAAATTTATGAGATCAATTTTTCACTAAACGACAAAACTGTCATCGATGAAAAGAAACATAAAATCGGCAAAGTCATCGGCTACACGATAACTGCCGGTGATTTTCTGATTCAGCAGCTGCGCATTCGGCGGCCATTTCTGAAAAGCTTTGGCGACACCGAACTATTAATTCATCGTTCGCAAATAGTTAAGGTTACCGACACGCAAATCGTTGTCAAATCCGCAACCGTTTCGCATAAAATTGAAAAACGGCAGCAAGCAGCGCCGGCAACCCGCTACGAAAACCCTTTCCGAAAACAACCGCGCACCCAGCCAGAATCAACAGACAGGCGCTAGCTTTTAATCGTTATTATATCGCTTAAGGCGGATTTTATATCATCATACGAAAACCCCTGCCGCGCCAGATACGCCATGAATTTTTGCTGGTCGCCGGCATATTTATAACGTTTTTTAGCAATAATTTTTCGCAGTTCCTCGTCGTCGGAGCGGATATTTTCACTAACTAGCTTCTCTATCGTCTCGCGCTCAATCCCCTTTTGCGCCAATTCTAATTTTAGCCGCCTGACACTAGTGCCTTTCTGTAAAAAACGATGTTCCAACCAAAAGCGGGCAAACTTTTCATCATCGAGGTATTTTTTCTCAATCAATCGCGCAAGCACCCGCTCGGTAATTTCCGACTTCACGCCCGGACGCTCGGTAATTTCACCAGTCTTTGGCGAACGCTTTTTGATTGGCCTGGTTTTACGCCGCAAATAATCGCGCATTTCTTTAACCGAGCGCGGCCGCGCCAAGCAATACTCCATGGCGCGGGCGTACAGCTTACCAAACTGGCTCTCAACCTCCAGCGCCGCCAATTCTTCGTCGGTACATTCGCGCCCAACCTTAATCCCCAACTCACCCACCTGAAACACGTCGAGGCTAAGGCGATATTTGCCATCAACGCTAATATTAACGCGGTTTTTATCGCGATTCTGGAGAGAAATGTCGGTGATTTTCATGCACTATCTATCTAAAATTAGCCTCAGACTTCCGCTTCTTTTACTTTGTCGCGAACCTTCTGATCAATTTCTGCCAAAACCTCAGGATTTTCTTTCAAATATAGCTTAGTTTTATCACGGCCTTGACCAATGGTCTCGCCGTTATACTTGTAAAAGGCGCCAGATTTTTCGACAATGCCGTGCGTGACTGCCAAATCCAGAATATCACCAGTTTTAGAGATGCCTTCATTATACATAATGTCAAACTCAGCGATGCGGAATGGCGGCGCAATCTTATTTTTCACCACCTTGATCTTGGTGCGGTTACCAAGGATATCATCGCCAACCTTGATCTGTCCGATCCGGCGAATATCCACCCGCTGCGAGGCGTAAAACTTCAGTGCGTTACCACCCGTCGTGGTCTCAGGGTTGCCAAACATTACGCCAATCTTCATGCGAATCTGGTTGATGAAAATCACCGTCGCTTTCGACTTGTTAATGATGCCAGTTAGTTTACGCAGTGCCTGGCTCATCAGCCGCGCTTGCAGTCCCATGTGCGAATCACCCATATCGCCGTCAATTTCTGCCTGCGGAGTCAATGCTGCCACCGAGTCCACCACGATGAGATCTACCGCGTTTGAACGCACCAAGGTTTCAGTAATTTCCAGCGCCTGCTCACCATTGTCTGGCTGCGACACCAATAGATTTTCGGTGTCCACGCCCAAGCGCTTGGCGTAGCTCGGGTCAAGCGCGTGCTCAGCGTCGATGAATGCTGCCGTACCGCCCTGCTTTTGAATTTCGGCAATGGCGTGTAGTGTCAGCGTTGTCTTACCTGAACTTTCTGGGCCATAAATCTCAATGATACGACCCTTTGGATAGCCGCCGCCTAGCGCCAAATCGAGGCTTAGCGAACCCGACGGAATCACTTCAACATCAACTTTATGAGCTTCGCCAAGCTTCATGATCGAGCCATCACCAAACTGCTTGGTAATTTGATCCATGGCTAGACCCAAAGCTTTCAACTTCCCATCATCAACTTTTTTCTCAGCCGCCACTGTCTTATCTGATTTTTTACCGTCTGCTTTCGCCATAACGCTCCCCTCCTTAGTTGTTGCTTTTATTATACCGATTTGTTGCTATATTTGCTATAATTAGTCTATGAATAAGCGAAATGGTTTTACTGTTATTGAATTATTGGTCGTCATAGCCTTCTTAATTGCAGTCGCAGTTTTAGGATTTTTCCAGCTGTCAAAGATACGAGATGAGTCCGACAACACTAAAAAACGCACCGCCATCAACGCTATGTATTACAGCTTGGAAGAAGGTTTTTATGCTAAAAACGGCTATTATCCGGAAAAATTAGAAGACAGGACGCTGCTAACCATGGACACGGCTTTACTAAACGATCCGAACAATAAAAAAATAGGCGACAGAGCGAGCGCTTACCGCTACGAAGCGGTAAATTGCAACAATGGCAAGTGCAAATCTTATAAACTGCGCGCCACGCTAGCTGGCGAAGACGACTACGTCAAAGAAAGCCGCCACAAATAATCTAATCGTCGCAGACGGGACGGCCGTTTTTAAAGTCTTCAATCGCATTGTTTATAATAGCGATTTGTCGGCGCGGATTGGCAACATACTGAAAAATATAAGTTGTCTCCTCGCCCTCCGTACTAAGACGAATCGTCCCGTAATTAAGGATCGTTTGGATAATTCCCGATTGGCGAAAACTAGCATCCTCAATGCTGCCCAAACTAACCGTCTGCTCGTGGCGCGACACTAAGCTTTCCTGAATTTCCTGAATGACGCTTTCGTTTGTTAAATAGAACTGATTTTGCAAATAAATCCACAACGCCACCGCGCCGCCCAAAGCCACTAAACCGATAAACAACAACGCTATACCAAAGACGGTCGTCAGCGATGGCATGCCAGAAATTATTGAATCGGCAGCTAACGATGGATATGTCACCACAAACACCATGATAGCAACGATAAGCAATACGGCAACAGCGACTGGAATAATCATACCAATCGGATGGCGTTTAATATCCAAAATGACATACTCGCCTTCGCTCAAATTCAAATCCGGATAGCGCGCAACCGACTCGTCATGCTTTGCTTTAACCTCGTCGCTAATCATAAACGGCTTGGGATCAATCTCTCTGGCAACATGCACTACCTGCGGCTCGTTAGCATATTGGCTGCGAATTCGCGGATCAAAATTTTCGCCATCAATCATCTCTGGACGCGAAGTCACGTGAGACATCGTCTGCCCAACTACGGGCGCCGGCTGACCGGTCTGCGGCGGATGATGATACAGCGGACGCCCATCAGCGTCGTAGGCCACTGGTTGCGTTAAATCTTCTGGCGATGATTGCGGCTTCATGACCATATTATAGCATGATCTGCACTATGATGAGCCTGCTTTTCGACGATAAATTTCGTGTGTTTGCCCATAGCGGCTCCTAGTTAAGTTTGCTACTTTCATTAAATCATAAAAGGCCGCAGAATACGAGCGCTATTTCTGGAGATGCCGCTTCGCCTTAATCGTCACCCGACGGCCGCGCGGCGTACGCTCGATGAAGCCGATTTGCAGCAAATACGGTTCATAAAAATCCTCAATCGTCGTCGCCTCATCACCAGTCAGGGCGGCAATGGTTGTTAGTCCCACCGGATTATCACCGTAATTTTCTAAGATCGATTGCAATAAATTGCGGTCGGCTGGGTCTAATCCCAGCTCATCCACTTCCAGCATTTCCAGAGCACTTGTTGTGGTTTTCACATCAATTATGCCATCACCGTTGACGTCAGCATAGTCGCGCACACGTTTGAGTAGGCGGTTAGCGATGCGCGGCGTCAAGCGAGCCCGCGTCGACAACAAGTTCGCCGCTTCATGCCGAATCGACGACTCCAGAATGGCTGCGCTCCGCGTCACAATTTTTGCGATATCCTCTGGCTCATAAAATTCCAAGCGGTAAATATGTCCAAACCGATCGCGCAGCGGTGCCGCCAGACTACCCGTCCGCGTCGTCGCACCAATCACCGTAAACCGCGGCAGATCCAGCCGGATTGACCGAGCTGCCGGACCTTTGCCGATGACGATATCCAGCTTGAAATCTTCCATGGCCGAATATAAAATCTCTTCCACCGCCCGACCAAGCCGATGAATTTCATCAATGAACAAAATATCGTCATCCGCCAAATTGGTCAAAATTGACGCCAGATCACCCGCCTTTTCAATGGCCGGACCGCTGGTGATACGCAAATTTGTCCCCATTTCGTTAGCGATCACCGTTGCCATGGTCGTCTTGCCCAGCCCTGGCGGGCCGTACAGTAGCACATGATCCAATGGCTCGCTACGCTTCTTGGCCGCCTCAATTGCCAAGCGCAGATTACGCTTCAATCGTTCCTGACCAACATATTCATTAAAGCTCTGCGGGCGCAAGCTAACTTCAATCCGCTGCTCCTCGGCATCATCATCGTGCGGGCTGGTATCGACTATTCTTTGAATTGCCATAAACTAATTATATCATTTGTAGTACAATAGGAGTGTCTACATCTAGAACCAAGCGTTTTGAGCGCATTGTTTACGTGCATAATGGGCAGCCGTTATTGAGCGTAAACTTGCGTTCTAGGTGTAGACAGCCAAATTTAACGGCTGTCCTTTTTGTTAGACAGCATATCTCATAGGAGGGGATAAAATGAACACAAAAGAGAAAAAACCAGTTTTTAAAAAGGCTTGGTTTTGGGTAGTTGTTGTTATTATTGTGATTGGAGCATACAGTGCATCGCAGCAAAACAAAGCCACTGTAGTTAATTCGAACAATAATAACGCTACTTCGGAGAATAAACCATCCGAAAAGACCACTTTCAAAGTTGGCGAAACTATCGCTTTTGACGGCAAAGAGGTAACAATCAAGTCAATTGATCGCAATTGGAACTCTGGCAATCAATTCATTAAAGCTAGCGACGGCAAAGAATATGTTAAAGCAAACGTTTCAATCGTTAACAAATCAAATAGCGAATTGTCTTTCAATACATTCGATTGGAAAATTGAGGATGCAAACGGTGCTATTGAAGGACCAAGTGGTACAGCCTTCACCGCAAGCAATAGCCTGGGATCTGGCGACCTGGCAGTCAACGGTAAAAAAGAGGGTTCTGTTATTTTTGAGGTTGCAAAAGATTCAAAAATCAAAATTCATTACCAACCGTCATTCTGGTCAAATAAGAAAATTATTATTGAGCCGTAAGAAAACTAATTATCATTATGAGGACGCTATGCTTTTAGCGTCCTTTTCTATATCCGCTACTTCTTCAGCGCCTCGGTCACCCGCTGCGCTGTTGGCAGATTGACATCAACGTTCTCTAGCGCCTTGGTAGCGTCAGCCAAAGTGTAGCCCAGCGCCATCAGTGCCTCCAGTGCCTCATCAGAAGTATTCAGTTCAACCTGGACTGGCGTGTCTGCTCGACCATACTGCGTCGGCAAGCCAACCTTATCGCTCAAATCAACCACCACGCGCTCAGCAGTTTTTTTGCCGACACCAGAAGCTTTTTGCACAAAAGCACTATCGGCGTTAGCGATGGCGTTGCGCACTTGTTCCGCGTCGCCCAGGCTGAGAATCGCTAATGCAGCCTTTGGGCCGACACCCTGAACAGTAATCAGCATTTCAAACAGTTTCTTCGCCGCCAGGCTCGAAAAACCGAATAGCTCTTCCGCCTGCTCGCGCACATGGTGGTAGGTATAAAACTTGGCGTCTTGGCCTAGCGCCACTGCCTCAAAATCGCCAGCCGACACGCTGACTTCGTAACCGACGCCGCGAACGTCAATCACGATACTACCCGCGCCAAACTTTTCAGCTATCGTTCCCGAGAGGTGAGCGATCAAGGAGTCTGTCCTCCGCCGCCATTATTATTACCGCCGCCTGGATTACTCGGATTATTAGAACCGCCAGAGTTTCCTGAATCGGAATCGCCGCCGCCCGATGTATCGCCATCGTCGCCAGTAGAAGACCCAGAGCTGCTACAACTGCTCGTATTTCTCGAGTGCTTTGTACTGTCAAATTTATCCTCGTCAATAGTCACAACCCTGCGAGCCGTTCTGTCGCAAACGGTTATTTTTTTCTTCTTAGTATCAGCACAATCGCTAGCATTCTTAGAATGCTTGCCCGCGTCAAACTCATCCTCAAAAATCGACTCCATCTTTTTAGTACTCAGGTTACAAACTTCGATTTTTGGCTTAGTTTGATTACACTTGTGTGTCGGCACGGCGCTAGTTAGGAAATATTCCTTATACGTACCTGGGCTGGAATTATCCGCCAAACCGCCATTACTGCTGCACACGCTGCGCTGCACCACATCGCTTGGCATAGTGAAGCCAGTTTTAACGCCAGATAACAATTGGGTCATCGCGCTGCGCCAAATCGGTGCCGCCGCATCAGCGCCGCCGTGGCTCATAACTGCATTATTATTGTTGCCAACCCAAACGCCAATAGCATACTGCGGCGTATAGCCAATAGTCCAAGCGTCGCGGTTATCGTTGGTCGTGCCGGTTTTTACTGCTACAGTTTTACCGCTAATAGTCAGGCTAGAGCCAAACATACCAGCGCGCGCTGCATTGTCGGATAAGATATTTGAAATCAAGTAAGCGCCGCCTTTGCTGATCGATTGCTGCTTATTGGATGCTTGCCAGTTAGCGTCTTTGCCGAACTTATCCTTGACTTCAGTAATTAAATTCAGCGATGAATACCGCTCGCCTTGGTTGGCAAAAGCTGCATAGGCATTAGTCATTTCCGTCAATCGAACTTCCGCCGAACCTAGCGCCAGCGATAAACCATAGTTTTTATTCTCATCAAGCGTAGTAATACCAAGTCTTTTAGCCGCTTGAATCGACCGGCTGATACCGTATTTTTTCATTACCAGCACGCTTGGAATATTGAGGGAGAAGTTCAGCGCTTTGCGGGTTGTCACGTTGCCGAACCATTGGCGCGTAGCATTATATGGTACATAACCGCCAAAGTCGGTCAGCTTATCTTCAAAGACTGTCGCCGGCGTAATAACCCCGTCAGCCAAAGCCTGCGAGTAATAGATAGGTTTGAAGCTTGAACCTGGCTGGCGCGGCGTGGTCGCCATATTAACCTTGCCCCAATCAGGGTTGTTATAGTCGGCGCTACCAACCAGCGCCCGCACTTCGCCAGTTGACGGGTCCACCACAACACCGCTGGCGTTACTACCGCCAGCCAGATTTATCCGCCTCATTTGCTTGGCAATACTTTGCTCTAATATTTGCTGCGTCTCCAAGTTCAGCGACGTCTTAACGCGGTATCCAGAGCGTATTATTTTCTCATAACCTTTCTTTTCGCCGCCGTACTTATTAATTAGTTCTTTAATAACCATCTCTGTAAAATGCGGCGCGGTTGAGTTGGTTTTTTGAGATTTATTATCAGCATACGCCAGTTGCTGCTCCTCGGCTTGCTTTTGCTGGTCCTTCGTAATATAACCTTCGTTTGCCATGCGCTTTAATACAGTCTTTTGCTGCCGCTTAGCTTCAGCAGCATCACCGCTAACTGGCGAATACAAACTCGGCGCCGGCAATAAGCCAACTAGCATACTGCTCTCTGCCACATTCAAATCTTTCGGCAATTTACCGAAATAAACCTTCGCCGCTTCTTCAATACCAAAAGCATTCTCGCCGAAATAAACCGAATTGAGATACATCGTTAAAATTTGGTCTTTATTATACCTTCGTTCAACAGCAATCGACATAAATAGCTCCTGGTATTTACGCAAAAGACTATGTTCGTCACTCAGCAAATTATTCTTAACCAGCTGCTGCGTTAATGTCGACCCGCCGCCGTGGCGCGTCACTGCTGCCCGGAAGATACTCAGCAAATTAAAGCCGCCGTGCTTGTAAAAATCCTTATCCTCGCTAGCTATCAAAGCATGTTTCATGTCATCGGAAATTTCTCCAAGCGGCACCATATTGCGCCGATCAGCATTGCCGATGCTATAAATTTCCTTGCCAGCATTATCAGTCAGCACGATACCAGTTTTATTACGATTCATCAGCCGTTCTTGATCGCCGATATCGCGCGCATAATAGAGATAACTGGCAATTGGCACAATCAATAAAAATAGCAGCACCGGCGCCAAACATACTAATATCTTTTTCCGCCGGCTTAAATTCCAAAACCAGAGGCAATGCTTATGCTGGTGCGACTGTTTTTTCTGTTTCGATTTTACCCGGCCAATGTTAGCATACCGGCTCATGCGAGTTGTCTGCGGCTTAGCGCTGGAAGATCGTCTGACCATGTCTAATATTATATCACGCCAAACGGCTCATCGCTGCATGAGTAATTGCCGCCGCCAGCGCATCAGCGCAGTCGTCAGGCTTAGGAACCTCTGTCAATCCCAAATTCAGCCGCACCATTTCTTGTATTTGTTTTTTATCAGCCTTACCGTAGCCAGTGAGTGTTTGCTTGATTTGCAGCGGCGTATATTCAGCAATTGATATGCCAGCCCGGCGCCCTGTCAGCATCGCCACGCCGCGCGCTTCCGCCACAGAAATTGCCGTCGTCACATTGCGCGCGAAAAACAACTTTTCAATCGACATAACATCAGGTTTCGTCTCGTTAATTATCTCTGTTAGCGAATTAAATATTTCTTCCAGCCGCTCGTCAGTCGGCGTATGCGCCGGCGTCGTAATCACTCCCGCCGTTACCATCTTAAATTTATTGCCGCCACGCCTAAAATCAACAACGCCAAACCCTAAAATTCCCGTTCCCGGATCAATGCCGATAATTCTCATATTACTTAATTATACTATTTCTGGTTATTTCCCGCGCGATACAAACTTGCGGATTTTTCGTCCAATTTGCGAAACTTCCCAGCGCCATTGCCACGCTCCGTAGCCAGCCGCTAGCGAACTAATACCGCCGAACGCCCACCATCCCCAAGTCGCGCCGGCAACTTGCTTAATATTTTCCGGCGCAAACGCTGCTGCCGGAGCAGTTTTTTTGGCAATTTTCCGGCAGCGGCGCGTTTTTGGATTACGCTCAAAGCCTTCCGGACATTCTTTCAAGACATCATCCGCAGACGCAATTTTCTTACAACGGCCTGTCGCCGGATTACGAAATTGACCGTCAGGACAAGGCTTCAAAGTCTTAGCGGCAGCTGAGGCAATTGACCGGCACCTGCCAGTTTGCTCGCTGCGATAATAACCCTCTTTGCACGGCGCCACAGGCTTAGTTTTGGTGGTTTCAATTTTCCGGCAGCGGCGCGTTTCGGGATGACGGTATTGGCCAGCCGGACACGGAGCAAGCAGCGCGGCTGGCGCTGGAATTTTATTACACTTACCCGTAAGCTCATTGCGTACGTAGCCCGGCTTGCAGTCGGCGAACTCCTTAAATACATTCTTCCCTCCCGGCGTCGGCACGTAAGTTTTCGTCCATTCGCTGCCGATCAAACTCCACGACGAATTGTCCGGCATCGATTCATAGGCAGCCGTATCAATTTCATTTCCAGCGGAATCAAGTAAATAAACCTCGCCGCGGCTTCTCTTTGACAGCATCAACTTCGCAGACTTTATGTCAACCTTCAAATATTCGCCCGCCCGCAGTTTAGTATCGCCAAATACATACGGCTTTTTCGTGCGATTCGTGGCTAATTTACAACCGGAAATACTAGCATCCTGATTCTTAACATTAACTATTTCAATAAACTGCTCGTCCAAATTCGCGCCAATCTCACTCAAAACCAAGCCGTGGCAGCGATTTAGCGGCGGGTCAGGATTAGCCGGATCTACAACTGGCGGATCAGCTTCTTTCGGACAGCTCGGTTTCGTCCGCGGCTCAATCAGCGTATCATCATTCCCGGCCAAATCATCGGCGTTATCATTACTGTCAACTACAATATCGCCCGTAAAACACCGCCATAAAATTTCCTTATTGCCAGCGGCTGCCCTTTTTTCAAAATCCTTCGCTTCCTTGCCCCAGCCAATCGTGTCGGACTTCGTGGCGTTTGGACGCAGCAACCGCATAGCACCGCTTGTCTTTGACAATACAGACTGCCAATTTGCATCGCTTTTTACATCGTAACCTTTAGTCGATTTTACATCTTTAATAACCAAGAAACCGCCGGGAGCAATTAATTGCCCATTAGCAAACTCGCTTAATACCCTTACTTTACCGCTACTGGTAATGTATTCCAGCTTCCATTTAGCCAAGTTTACCGCACGGTTTGACGGATTATATAGTTCAACATATTTATCGCTGGCGGGCGACAATCGTATCTTAGAAATAACAATTTCCGACACCGTATCAACATCATCCTCAGGCAAATCAGCCGGTGCAACAGTTGGTTTATCGGCGACGGTATTCGCCGGCAGAATATCTACTTTCTTAACAGCAGGTGAGTCATTCGGCTGGTGAATTTTTATGCCAGTATCAGACACTTCCGGCGGCGCAGGTTTATCTTCCCGTGATTCGTCGCTAGGCTTTGGAATTAAGCCAGGTTTATTATCGACGACTGCTGTATTTTCGACAACAGTATCACCAGGCTCAGCCCAGACCGACGGCGGCGGTATAACCAGCGCCGTAATTAGTATCATAAGTAGTGTGTATCGCAAATATTTCATGCTCGCCCCTTCCTTATGTTTGACTACCCTTAGTGTAGCGTACTTTTTACCAAAATAAAAACCGCCCCGGAAAAAGGAGCGATTTTTTCTGCCATTAATTTTTATTCTGCGGTAATATCAGCATTTGTATGGACATTCACCACATCGTCCAAATCATCCAGTGCGTCAACGACCTTCATTAATTTCTGCGCAGTTTCCGAATCAGCAATCTCAACTGGCGTATTAGCGATGTAGCGCAGCTCGGCGTCTTTTACTTTCAATCCCTGCTCGACTAATTTATTCCTAACACTCGCCAAATCCTTCAACTCCGTGTAAACAATGATTTCGCCGTCCTCCTCGACCGCATCTTCAGCGCCAGCGTCCAGCACTTGCAGGAGCAATTCCTCGCCCGTGCCTTCCACAGTGATTACCCCCTTGCGGGTAAACTGAAACGCCACACTGCCGGCGTCAGCGATTCGCCCGCCGTTTTTCACCAACGCCGTTTTTACTTCTGGCAAGGTGCGATTACGATTGTCGGTCGCTGTTTCAATGATAATGCCGACGCCGCCAGGACCGTAACCTTCGTAAGTAATCTCTTCCAGCGCCGCTGCATTTTTATCCGCCACGCGGTCAATTGCCCGCTGAATGTTAGCGCTCGGCATGTTAGCAGCCTTGGCTTTTTCAATCGCCATCGCCAAACTTGAATTTAGCGCCGGGTCGGTGCCGCCGCGGGCAGCAATTGCAATTTGATTACCCAATTTCGTAAAAATCGCGCCGCGTTTGGCGTCCACAACTGCCTTCTGCCGGTGCGTCGTTGCCCATTTACTATGTCCTGACATACATTTCTCCTACCGTTTATTTGCTATTTCAATCTGTTACTATTATACACTACTCCACGATATTCACCTGGATGAGATCTAACTTCGTCTGCTTTTTCATCCACCACATCGCGCCAAGCATCGCCACATACATCAAGCCACATTGCCACCAAGTAATATTCACTTCCATCTGCGCCCACTCCAGGCCCGCCAGCCAATTGGCTGCCTGAATCATATAGCCCAGCAGCCAGGTTGTTGGTACGGCAATAGCCGCGCCGATCATCGGCATCACCGCCAACATACCTGACGCAAAAGTCAGCAACATCGCCAGCGGTACAAACGGCAAGATCAGCATATTAGCAATCAGCGCCACGTTGCTAACCACGCCAAAGCTCATCATCAGTAGCGGCAGCGTGGAAATCTGTGCCGACAACGTCTCAATTAAAATTTGTCGAAACGTACCGGGGTCTTTGCCGCCAAAGAAATACTTGTGCAGCAGCGGTGCCAAAATGATCACGCCGGTAAACGACGCAAAGCTCAATTGCCAGCCCAAATCACCCCAGCCAAATTGCGGATTGACCATCAGCGTAATCGCCGCCGAAACTGGCAGCAGTACCAGCGGATGAATCGTCCGGCCATAATACCAGGCTGCCAAACTGAGTCCCGCCACCAGCCCAGCCCGCGACATGCTCGGACTCAAACCCGTCACCGCCATAAAGCCAAGGATCATCGTTGCCGCGCTGAGCATTGCCAGATATTTTGACTGCTTGGCAAACAACCGCCGTGCCAGGCGCACTAAAATCGTCAAATTGTAACCGCTAGCCACCACAATGTGCGTCAGACCAGCAATCTTCAAATTATCGCTCAGTTCCGTCGGCATGGCTCGCCGCAGCCCCAACAAAAACCCCAAACCCAGCGCCGACTCGGACTCTGGAATATGCTTGCGCACTCGCTCAGCAAACCAATCGCGCGCCCCGACAGCCACATCGCCAGGAACCGGACGCTCAACCTTGCCAATTTTCGCCCGATACATACTCGCCGAAAAAGCCCCAAATCCCGCCGTCAATTTTCCTTGAGCTTGAACGATGTCACTGCGTTTGATGGGACGCTTGTCAGCCGTCACCACCCATAGTTGTCCTGCCAATTTCTCACCATTGATCCGTAGATCGCTCAATCGCAACACCGTTTGCCCTTTTTTATCAATGTCAGGATCTTCCAGAACACGACCCTGAATAACGGCGGTTTTGCCAATCAGTGAATCATACGCCTCCAAACCCGCTCGGCCCATTTCACCGCGCCACAACCCCACCAAACCACCAGAAATAATTGCCATAATCAGCAGCGCCCTCCGTCTCCAGACGAGCGCCGGCACAAACAACACCAAACCGCCAAATAACGCCAGCACGTTAAACTCGACTAAGCGAGGCAAATGATGAACCGCAATTACGCCAACCGTCAGCCCCAAGCACCACACCGCCACCAGCCAAGAAATATGCAATTTTTCGGTCAGCCTGCGTATCGTCATATATCTTTAGTATGACACATCTACCTAAAAAATATACGTAAAGATGTAGTGGATGTTTCAATATTAGTATATTCTTGGGAACATATTTTCCGAAATGATTTATATAGTTTATTCAACCTGTCGGTAGCAGATAAATTATACGTATCCCCTTCTGAAACCATTTTGGGTAGGTCTAAAATAAATCGCGCAGGTCGGGAGACGGACTCATCATACGTATCAATGTTGTTTCTAGCCAAAATTTCACTGAGCTCTCCCCAGAAAATTTTTTGTAAATTACTTTTGCCTCCATGAGTTTTCATTAGCCTATCTTGGATAACTCTTCTCCTTGAAAGGATGACAACTTCTCTTAGATTTGTAATAAATCTATAAAAATCCTCTCTGTACTGGCGGTCAATACTCCCAATTCGCTGAGTTAGCTTATTCCGAGAACTATCTCCTGGCAGTGAACCAGTAAATTCTTGCGGTGTATTATCTTTATGGCCAAGCACTTTTGACAAAACTGCTCGAGCAGACATTACCACTACATTCTTTTTATCTGGCGCTGACCGCTCAGAATGATTAGTATCATCATACTGCTGACGTTCTTTTAACTCAGCTTCTTCCTTTAGCTGCTGCATACTACTAATTGCATTCTCACGCCAATCCATAAAAGATTTTACCGCATCTCCCACAAGAATTTTTTCACCATAGTCAAATGTATCATCGCTATCAAAGTCATCAAGTATTTGTTGGAGGAGTGCTGACATACCCACAGAAGAACACCCCTGCCATGCTGAAAAACCATGTTTTGCCAAAACCTCATCAGCATAACGCCAAAAATGACCAGCCCGTTTTTGCTGATCAACTGGCGTATTACCAATGTAATAAACGTTGCCCATATCTTCGTCATCTGTCAAACCAATCCGCATGTCATCATCAATATACGAGTCGGGGGCTAATAAATTCGGCGTAACCACCTTTTTGGACATATCTGAAAAACAATTAGCCAACCCTTTGACCCGTGCTTCAAACTCTTTTTTACGTCGCAGGCGATTATAAGCAAAACTCAATCCACCAACAGCGATTCCCGCCACCACTCCTGACAGGCTGACCGTCGGATCAGCGTTGAGCCATTCCAATACTCCGCCAGCAGCACCCGCAAGTACCGTCCCCCCAACGTCAGCACGGCCCATGTCGATAACCTTTCGTTTGCGTTCTCGTTCCAAAAACTCATCAATCTCTGTCAACTCATTTTGAATGCCCACCCGACGACAAAGACGGCCACTACCCATAGACACTAGACTTTGTCCCAATTGAATGTATTGACCATATCCAACCAACCCTTCAGTAGTAGGATTGGTTACTCCTTGCGTACCAAAAAAAACTGGGAGGCCACAACGCATCCCAATAAAATTCTTCAAATCATCACTATCTTCTACTATTCTTTCATATTGTTTGGGAACATCTAGTCCATCTATATATCTATCCACTTCCAACAACTTTCTGCCACCCGAAAATAAAAAATCTGACCCACTACGCCAGATATTAATTATATGGAGGGCCCACCGGGGCTTGAACCCGGGACACCCTGCTTAAAAGGCAGGTGCTCTAACCAGCTGAGCTATGGGCCCGTCGTAAACCGCCGGGACTATCCGTCCGCTATTTCATGCTACCACGAACCGACTGCCTGAGTCAATGCTTCTTTGAACTGCGGCCGCTCGCTGTATGCGCTAAAAACAAATCAACCACCCCCAATACCAAACCAGTTGTCGCTATATACCGCCAAGCACCAGCAAACATTTTATACAATTCCAAAGCCTGACCGTCCAGCGACATAAACTTGCCAAGCGGCATGACTAGCAAAGCTGCCGCCAGAAAAGCGATACCTGCCGCAGAAACAATCTTCATATGCTTTTTCTGGTACTTCGGCCCGCTAGCCAGCAGCGCGAACAACGGCGCTAACAACAATAATAAAACTGCAATCACGCCGTTCGGCAGCCAATCCAGCTCCATGCCGAAGCCGTCCAATATGCTGCCCAGCCAATTTGACCACCATTCAGCCAGTAAAAAACCAGCAGCCAGCGCCAATGCCAGCGGCCCGAACCGGCGCGACGACACGAATGCAGCTGCGAAAATCACCGCCACAATTACGCCAAATAAAATCGCGACGCTCACTTCTGATCCTCCAGCTCAAACCTGACCGACAGCCCCGGCTTAATTCCAAACTTTTTTGCCGTGCCCGCCCGCGTCTCTAAAACATAGCGTGCTGGCATCGGCGATTTATACACTTGATGCGGCTCAAAATCCGGCTCGACATTATTCTCGACATGGACGACCTTTTTCTTATCGTTCAGCCAAATGATATCAATCGATGTCTCCATGCCTTTCATCCATATCGGTATATCGCCGTCTTTATCAAATACAAAAATCATCGCCTCATCCCTGGCAATTTGTGCCCGTCCAGCCAAACCTTTTTCTTTTGCTGCGTCATCCTTAGCGATTTGCGCCCGCAGAATCGCCTTGCCCGCGTAAACTGTTGTGGTTTTCATATTCATAGCTGTTTTTGCAGAAAATATCGCCCAGCCAATCATCCCCAAAACGCCAAGGATTATCAACCACTTCATTACCGTTTGAGCTGCCTGCATAACCTTATTATAACAAGTTTTATAAGAGCCGATACAGATTCATGCGCCAATGCGGTCTTTTTTGCTGCCGCGCTTGGCATTGCGGTCAATATAATCAATGATTCTGCCAGCCACATTACGGCCCGTAACTTTTTCAATGCCAAATCCCGGACTAGCGTTCACCTCCAGTACCAATGCGCCGCGCTCCGAGCGCATAAAATCGACGCCAGCCACCGTCAAGCCCATCGCCTTGGCGGCTTTGACGCACATTTTTCGCTCGTCAGGAGTCAGTTTCACAATTTCTCCCAATCCGCCCTTATGCAGATTACTGCGAAAATCATCATCCAAACTCTGCCGCTTCATACTAGCCACCACTTGGCTGCCAACCACAAACGCCCGAATATCTGTGCCAGCCGATTCTTTGATAAACTCTTGCAGCAGCACGTTTGTGCCGTCAGAATCACTGAGGTAAAACGCTTGCATAACCGATTTAGCAGCTTTAATCGTCTCCGCCAGTACCACGCCGTTGCCATGCGTGCCGCGCGCCAGCTTGATGATCGCCGGCGTACCGCCAATCTCGTCCAGCAGCACATCGATATCCGTTTCATTGCGCGAGAACACCGTCTTCGGGATTGCCACGCCAGCCCGCGCTAATAGCTGGGTCGAACGTAATTTATCCCGCGCCCGCGTAATGGCGATTGACCGATTCATAAAAAACGCCTGCGGATTCGCCATTTCCAATTGCCGCAGCACCGCCGTCCCGTAACGCGTCATATAGCTAGCAATTCGCGGAATAAATACATCAAAATTACCGATTTCCCTGCCGCGATAAATAACTTTCGGATGCTGCTCGTCGATTGACACGTAGCAATTCTTATACTTGATAACCTTAACCTGATGTCCGTGTTTTTCGGCTTCTTCTTTTAGGCGAAGCGTGGAGTAGTTGGCATTACCATTGCTTAATATTGCGATATTCATGACGCCTCCTCCTTTGATTTGTGGTATTTTTTATAAAACTTATGCGGATTTTTAGCTAGTTCTTTGTTCAAATTAGCTGTCTGCAGCCTCTTTGGACTCTCTATTTCGTTTACACCAACATCAACGACAAATTTTCCTTGCAATGTCCGGCGGCCAATTAACACTGGATATGTATGATTAGATCTATCTGACAAGCCAAATAATACTTTCATTTTCCGGCCGCCCAAGCGTATTGTAAAATGCGTCCGATACTTAATAATCTCATGCCCGGAAGCGCTCTTTACCATTGCCACCGAATAATCGGTACGCCGGAATATTTTACCATTATAATGCGGCGAACCCTCGCCGAACAACGAAAACTTTAATACGCCATTTTTATCGACGCGAATATTACTTGCCCACACCGCTGAGCCGTCAGCGCCGGTATCAATCTTAGCTGGCACGCCGGCAGCCCGTTTGCCAAAATCAACATGCGTAGTACTACCGATTATGCTTTTCTCGATCATTACGACCCACCATTTCTAGTAACATCTCGCTATATTTTTGAGCTTTTTCCTCCTTGAATGAACCCGATGAAACTTGAGGTGCATTGTTAATTTCGAGCAAATACGGCTCGCCGTCAGCAGCAAACATTACGTCCACGCCAGCTACTTGTAATTTTGTTACTTCAGCTGCTTTTATACACATGTCAATAACCTTTTGCTGTATTGACTCAACTGGCACGATACGCGCACTACCGCCTTGAGATGTATTATTCAAATGAGAAACACCATCGCCCTTTCTTTCGATAGCTAACACCGGTTTACCATCAAAAATCAATATTCTTAGGTCGCCTTGATTGGCAATAAATTGTTGCAGCATAAAACGTTTGCCTGGATTATCATTATGGATCTGGTCTACTTCTGCCGCAGAATGTACCAAAAAGTTTAATCTCCCTTTTGAACCTTCGTTATCCTTTAATATTACCTCATCGCCAAATTCAGCAAATCGCCGCTTCATCTCATCAACATTTCCATAAAAGGTATGCGGCCAATTTCTAATGCCATTAAACCATAACAAAAACTGGGTACCTATTTTACTATCAAGCATTAATCGATTGAGATAACCATCAGTATAACGAATGCCAAAATATTCACAATATTGGACTATCGCCTGAGCCTCATTTATCATTTTACCAATATGACGAATAACAACTAAATCAAAATCACGAAGGTCAAAGCTCTTTCCTGGATGATAAATCGCGATCTTACTGGAGCTAAGTTCAAAAAACAACTCAGAAATTGCACAGTCTTCGATAACTACTTTATCGCCAACAAAACCCCGTATGTGCTCAGCAAAAGCCGTAGGCTTACGCTTACCTTCAGTACTCGCGCCGGGGGTTAACAATAAAATTTTCTTATTATTGCCATCATTTGACATACTCTTTATTATGTATAAAAATACTCATTTGTCAATGATGTCAGCCGTTCTATCCACAAAACCAACGCCGATATCCTGGGCGAATCGCTCCGCCATCACTACATAATCCTGGTGCGTTTCATCTGTTACATCGTAAATCGACGCGCCATTTGCTACCATCATGGCATTAGTTAAAATTTTAACTTCTCCATTTGCCAGAACTTTTATTATAACATATTTCATAAAATATAGCAAGAAATTGCAGTACATTTCAATCGCTGGTTGTGTTAATTAGCAAACTTATTTACAATAGACACATGGTGAGAATAATGAGAGGAAGAATTTATCCGCAAGCGGGTCTCCGTGAATACAAAAGAACTTGCGGATGCTCAAGCCCTGAACATACAGATACCGCCCCCCCCCACGCCGTTTAAGCGGCTATCAGAATTAGGACGTGCGGCGTTAAATAGACTGATAGCATCAAAACATAGCGACAGACCGCCAAAAAGCAAATATAGAGGCCGCATTATCATCCCGCCTATGTCTAGGATACCAGAACCAATACGCGAGCTTAAGCGTGAATATTACGGCGAAGAAGAATAAAAGAGCACCTTGCAATAGTGCTATAAAAAACGACCTCTGCGTTATAGCTTACTTTACTTATTTTCAGGAGTTTTTTTGTCTTTTCTGACGCTATTCTTTGCAACTTTTTTCTGCTTATTCCTCTGTCCTCTGGCCACTACAACCACCACTGCCGTGATAATCGATAGTCCGGCCAAAATAGCCAGCGCATAAGCATAGCCTGACAGCAGATAAATTAAAGCCAGCGTCACGCCGACGGCGCCCCAGATAGTGATTAGCCGTCTGCCAAACGCCAAGCCGATAATAACCATCAGCGAATGCTCGGCCAGGAACAATATTTCCATAGCATTATCACCCGCCAGCGCCAGAACAAGGGTCGATAAACTAAACACAGCGAGTGCCAGCACCAAGTGCGCAATGGTATATATCTGAGCATACCCTAGCCAGCGCCACGACATCACCGCCCCTGAAAGAATTGCCGCTGAGCACAGGTATGGCACCACTATGTCGTGAACAGGCGCAATTAGCATATGAATAGCAAATAAAATACCGCACAGTACCAAAAGGATGCCCGAATCGAAATACGGAATATTCTTCTTCGGCAACCCCTCAGCTATTAGGGCGCTGCCATTGACCGCCCACGTTAGTGTTACTAGCAGTACCGCCTCCGTCGCAACGCTGGCTGGCATGGCCATCAGCAGTAAAGTCATCGACCAGCCGATAGCGCTCCAAAATGACGCATAATACCAATAAACTGATAATTTCTTGGTTCGCATAGCCACGGCGGCGCCATAAAACACCGCAAAGATAATTAGTGAAACGATCGACATAAACTCAAGTTGAACGCCGAGCCACTCTGCTGTTAAATAGAACAACAATACCAAACTTGGATGCGCCAATATCGCCATCGGCCGCCAATCCCGCTTAGCATATACTACCATATAAAGTGCCGCGACAGCCGCTAACCAGCCCAAGATTTTGAACGGCAATTCGTATGTCGTCGACAGATTTATCATCGGTAATATCACCGCTGGTACTGTAGCGGTCAGCAGAGTCATATCGCTAGTGATTGACGCTCGCTTATTCATCGCTAACGACCAATACACTACCCCAAAGCCAACAAGCGTCACCCAAGCGGTGATGGTGAAATTGTCATTTAGCGGCACGCGTAGCCAATGTAAGAACAACAGCACCAAAGCAATCGTCGCCAAGTATGCTCCGCCCAGATAACCATCCTCACGCCGCCGATAAAACGCATAATACAGCAGCGCTACTAACGGCAGCCAAACCGCCGGATGAATAGACGAAAAGATGATCAAGATAGCCGCTCCAATGGCAGAATATAGCAACAATTCGCGGCACTTAACCGCCGCCTCTTTGCGGTAATTGTACAGCCACTCTACTAATAGTAACAACGACAAACCGTTCAGCCACGCCACCAAAATAGCAAGGTTTTCGCCAGCCATCTTGAAATACGAAGCTATCAGCAAAGCTATCGCCAGAAAAGAAGCATGAATACCAATCACTAAACCGTAGACTTTTTCACGCCACGCGGCAATACCCATGATAATAGCGGCAACCGCCACTGAGTCTGACAGATACAGCATACCTTCTCCCGCTGGATAAGCATTCAAAAAAGCTAAGGCTATAAACACCGTCATTAACCACCAAGCGGCCGCAGCGCCGTACACTAATATTGCTTGACTTTTCGTAATATTTGGACGTTTCAAAACTAATAATCGGCAGATAACCGGCAGGAAAGCCATAAACATAAAGATAGAGTAATGTATATGCAGGGCTGTTATGGGTTCGAGGCCAAATAGCCTGACGCCAGCTGGCACTAACAAAATTCCAGACATTACTACCATGCCGCCAAAACGGGCGCGGCGCAGCAATGAAAGCGCCATAAAACTCACTGCCGATATCATACTCAGCAGGATAAATATGATCATATCTCTTAGCGGGCTTTCGACGCCAGCTATAGTCGATACAGCAGCCAGCGACGCAACAAAACTAACCCACAACACTATTTCGTGCTGCTTATCGGGCTGCTTTTGGGTACGTATAGAACCGATAGACCAAACCATATTACCAAGCGCCGCTACACCCAGCGCTATACCCGTGACCAGCCCATCATTATTTGACAGATACGTAGTAAAACTAGCAGTCATCGCCATCAGCAGCACGCGCGCCGTCGTTAGTTCATACGTGCGCATATCCTTTGATTTTTCGACAATAGCCACAGTAAAATAATATATAACGCTGATGAGCAGCAGCATACTGACGTCAAGCGTTCCCATATGCACCGACGAACCGATAGCGAGAAGCAAAGTGGACGGGACGATAAACGGATTAACTAGCGTCAACGGCTCGGTGAATTGGCGTGGAAAACGACTAGAAAAATACGCAGCCAAGGTCATCAGGCATCCGAACAATAGCACCGCAGCATAATACCACACCAACTGAGCATGCATAACAGCCGGCAAGCTGGTCGTCATCGTAAACATCGACAGCAGCGAAATATAGGCGAGCGGCTGGCTATTGAGCCTGACTGTAGCATCCACACATAGGAAAGTACCGATGAAAGAGGTAGCAAGCCAGCACAGCGCCGGGTCAATCCCCAAAAGCAAATGCATGCTCCACCCGCCAATCGGCACAGCAGTCAGTGCCGTACCAATAAACGCCGTTGAGGCCGGCTTTAAGATTGGGAGACGGGCATATAGCACCTGGCCAGTGGCATAATAGACAAAAATAAACAGCCAGACCAGACTAAACCTGAGCTGCGCCGAAAGTTCAATCGTTTGTGCCAATAATAATATACCAGCGGTTAGCAATAATGATGCCGTGTAGAGCGCCACATTGATGGTAGTTTGACGATTTTTCTCTTTTTCTTTACTACTAGCTGGGGATAGCCACTCGACAATCTGCGTCTTTTCGTCAGGAATATTAGTCTTTTCTTCAATTGGCACGGCATCAGTAGCCGATGAATCGCTCGACTCTTCCTCTTCGTCGCCAATTAACACAAGGCCGGTAGATTGTGAAACTGCAGCCTGATTCTCGGTAATAAGCTTGGCTTGACCGTCGTTATCTTCAATTTTTGCACGTCCATTCTGCGCATCGCGCACGCCATCCCAATAACCGCGCTGATAATCCTCAGATTGACGAGACAGCCGATTACTACCCCTCTGCGCCACCTTAATTATCACGATAATAATTACTAACAGAAAAATCAATTCCATGCCTAATTCCCCTTATGCTAATTTTAGTATAGCACGAGAGGGCTTTCCATGGAGAAATTTTACTACGAAAACAAGCCGCGCTTATTCGTTCCCTTAAACTGTTCTAAAAGCTCTTTCTGTTTTTTCGTTAATTTGGTTGGCGTATCAACCACTACACCCACAATATGCGGACCGCGCGATTCACTGCGCAAATGCGGTACACCGTGGCCTGATAACTTGAAGTCAGTACCGCTCTGCGTGCCAGCTGGAATTTTCATAGTAATAACGCCGTCCACAGTCTCCACGTCAATTTCCGTCCCCAATGCCGCATCAACCATGGAAATATGCTCTTCTGAAAGGATAATATCGCCCTCGCGGGTGAACTTTTTATGCGCCTTAACGCGGATATGGATATATAAATCTCCCTTACTGCCGCCTGCTGCCGCCTCGCCGCGTTCACGCAAGCGAATGGTCGCGCCATCATCAATCCCTGCCGGAATCTTGACAGTAATATCCTGATGCTGGCGAGTCGTACCTTTGCCGCGACAAACCGAGCATTCTTTTTCCGGAATTTTCCCCTTGCCCCGACAGGTTTCACAAGTAACCGCCTGCTGGATTTGCCCGAACAATGAATTCATCACCCGCGTTTGCTGACCGGCACCTTTGCAGGTCGGGCAAGTCTTCATGCCGAATCCCGGCTCGGCGCCATTGCCATGACAGTGTTCACACTCATCCTCCAGATTCAAGCTAATTTTCTTTTCCACGCCAAACACCGCATCTTCAAAGCTTAATGTTATGTTCGTTTCAATATCGCGCCCGCGCGGACGTCCGCCGCCCGAACTGCCAGCCGCGCTGCCAAAAAACTGGCTGAAAATATCTCCCAAGCCGCCGTCGCCAAAGTCAAAATGAATATTTTGCCCGCCAAAGCCGCCAAATCCTTCAAACGGATTGCCAGAAAAACCGCCTCCCGGCGCACCGCCAACACCAGCATGACCAAATTGGTCGTAGCGCTGGCGTTTTTGCTTGTCCTTCAGAACTTCGTACGCTTCATTAATCTCTTTGAATTTTGCCTCGTCGCCGCCCTGTTTATCCGGATGGTATTTCACTGCCAATTTGCGAAAAGCCTTCTTTATCGCATCCTCAGAAGCGGTCTTTGGCACGCCTAACACTTCATAATAATCACGCTTGCTCATATATGTTTATTATACGCTTTTAGCACTCGACGCGCAAGAGTGCTAAATTAGTCGCTCTGTTCCTGTAGGCGCATATCCAAATGGCGGCACACTGCAAACAGCCAAGCGGCCGCAAAAAGCCCAAGTATTACTTCAACAATTACAAACCAAAAACTTCTCAAAACATAACCCTGCGCTGCCAATAAAGCCATAAAAACCGGAAAACTAAACGACAACATCCGCTGGCGGCGCGTTAAATAACTGAGGCTTGACGGTAAAATCAGCATCATAACCACCATCGTAATAACTACGCCCCGCGAGAAAATAAAGTGCACTGCATGCATGGTATCGTTAGGACAAAGCGCCACGCCAATCATACAAATCGCCAGCAGCGTTATCAACCAAACAGATACCTTGGCAGTACGCAGCTGCCGCAGTTTGGCATAGCCTTTAGACATGCCAACGCCTATCATAATAAGCACCAAGCTTGACATAAAAACTCCGGCATTAAAAGCCAAAGCGGAATGACGGTTAACTACCGTCTCACCCAGCCGGCTAAGACTCCAGCCCATCCAGCGCGAGTCATCAGATAGAGTTGCCGCAACCAGCACGCCAAACGTCAGAATCGCCGTATATAGTACGCAAAGAATCTGCAAGCGATTACGACGGCAAAACCGAAGAGCCGAATCTCTACTCATGATTTTATTATACCAGTAATTATGGCAAAATCGAGCTCACCCAAACAGTCTAGAAAATATAGACAAATAATTACAACTGTGGTATAATCTAATTACAGTTAGCTTAAGCAAGAAGGCGGATGTTATGGTACGGAATATGTCACCAGAAAATAGCAACCCTAAACCTGAAGAGGCTAGACCTTTGTCTAGGCAAGAGCGCATAGAGCAGCTAAGACAGAACGAGCAACAATTAGAGCTTATTATTAGACAGCGCGACGCCGTATATAAATATCTTGGGGGAGTCGATTATGATATCTCAGTTGGTGTGTTTGTTGGTCCGGATGGTACTGTTTGGGGTATTAAAAACAGATATGGCGGCATGGTATCTGGTGATTGGTTAGTGGTTCGCTGTGCGTCTAACGAGAGTGATGAAAATCGACCAAAAATAAAAGTAGAAGAACAAGGCATAAGCAAAGTAGGAAAAACTGAGCGCGAAAGATATCCTTTTTTGCCAATTGGCATTGAGGCTGTTGATATACTTCATCTTGCTTGTGGTGGTCCCAGCATTAATGTTTTATGGGAAGAAGACAAAGACAAAGATGAAGATGAAGGTAAAGGTAAAGGGTCAGTAGTAGCAGTAGCAGATAATCGCGGCATAGAGTTTTTGCCGCTAGATGAAATAATTAACCCAGAGATGGAGAAAAAGATAGAGGAAAAGATAAAAGCAAAGAAAGAAGCAGATGAATTCGATAGACTCGTGCAGCCTCTTAAAGACGAAGGACTGGGAGAAGATGTAAAAATAAGAGGAGATTTGGGTGCGTCTGCCCTTTCTGGCGCTACTCTCTCGCCAGCATCGCAAACACGCTAATAATAAAACAATTCAGCTTTCACATTATGACAGTTTTAGTGTTTGCTATAATTAATCCATGAAAGAATCTGACACCAATTGCAAACCAGAGCATAAAGAATATCCAGAAACCCCTAAGCGCATTTTTAGAAAGATGGCTGAAGTAGCCGCCAGAGCAACAGGAGCCAACCTGGCTTCCGAAAAATATCGAGAAACGCGCGACGAAGAGTGGCCAAATATGACAACCGAACAAAAACTAGGCGCTGTTGCGGCAACAGCAGTTTCTTTCGGGAGGCTGGTTCGGGAAGGCGTTAAGTTTGGCAAACCAGACAGCGAACGCGGATGGACAGATACGATTGGCGATGTGATCTTTGCAGCCAGCGACGGGCTTGACGGCATGATCGCCAGAGGAACTGGCGGAAAAACTGCCTTCGGTGGACTCGCCGACCAACTGCTTGGCGATAAAATTCCTCGTTGGACTAAGGAAATTAGCATGGCATCCCGAAGTCGAATATCTTGGCATCACGTAGTAACGCGAATAGCTCGCGACCTTTACGTCACATACCAGCGCGATAAAATAACTAAGGAAACTGACGGCGCCATCAGCGTTGACGCCTCGCCAAAGAACGATCCTTTTAGCGGCAAATACAGTACTGTGAATTATCTTTTTGTGAACGCTCTTCTTGATTCCCCGCTTGGCAAAAAAATACCGGGCTGGGCTCGCGAAGCCCTAGCAACAGTAACTGACGCTCATCTGGTAGCAACAGGGATCGCGTCAGTAAAACGACTCAAGGATGGCCAGAAAAGACTGGAGCAAGAAAGATTGAGACAGGAAAAACTTATTCTTAATAAAATGCTGCAGTCTCATGAAACTGCAGCATTATAATTTTATAGACTGAAGCTCTGGGGCTACTTCTCGTCGACCACCTCGCCCTCGACCGGCTCGTCTTTATCCGACTTTTTGTCGTCTTTAGACTCGTCGGCTTTTTTATCATCGGCAGCTTGCTGATACATTTTGGCGCCGATTGGCATGATGGCGTCCTGCAGTGCTTTGGCTGCTGCTTCCAGCTCGTCTTTGTCGTCAGCATCTTTGTGCTTTTCCGCTTCCTTGACCGCTTCGTCAATCGCCTTTTTGTCGTCGTCAGAAATCTTATCTTTGAACTCATCCGGCATTTTCTTTGCCTGGTAAATGGCGTTTTCTAGCTGGTTTTTAGCGTCAACGGTCTCGCGCTTTTTCTTGTCCTCGTCAGCGTGCAGTTCGGCTTCTTTCTGGGCTTTTTCGATGTCTTCCTTGCTCATGTTGCCAGAGTTTTGGATGGTAATCGATTGCTCCTTGCCAGTGCCTTTGTCCTTGGCAGTAACATTGAGGATACCATTGGCGTCGATATTAAACGTCACTTCAATCTGCGGCACGCCGCGCGGCGCTGGCGCGATACCGTCAAGCACGAAGCGACCCAGGCTCTTGTTGTCATTGGCAAATTCGCGCTCACCCTGCAAGACGTGGATTTCCACTTGCGGCTGATTATCGGCAGCCGTCGAGAACACTTCGCTCTTGCTGGTCGGCACAGTGGTATTACGCTCGATCAGCTTGGTCGACACGCCGCCCATCGTCTCAATACCAAGGCTCAATGGCGTCACGTCCAGCAGCAGCACGTCTTTGACATCGCCAGCCAACACGCCGCCCTGAATGGCTGCACCAACTGCCACTACTTCGTCTGGGTTAACACCCTGCATTGGATCTTTACCAAACAATTTCTTCACCCGCTCAACCACCGCTGGCATACGAGTCATACCGCCAACCATGACCACGTTTTGGATGTCTGATTTAGAGAGTTTGGCGTCTTTAAGCGCTTTTTCAACTGGGCCGTCGAGGCGCGCTAGCAGATCTTTCACCAAATCTTCCAGTTTAGCCCGTGTCAAGCTCAACTCAAAGTGCTTTGGCCCGTCAGCGTCAGCGGTAATGAACGGAATATTGACTTCGTATTCAGTGACTGTTGATAATTCTTTCTTGGCTTTTTCCGCTTCATCCTTCAGGCGCTGCATGGCTGCATTGTCTTTGCGTAGGTCAATGCCTTCTTTAGACTTAAAGTCATCCAGGAAGTAGTTAACGATGACATTGTCAAAGTCCTCACCACCCAGGTGGGTGTCGCCATTCGTGGCTTTCACCTCAAACACGCCGTCGCCGAGTTCCAAAATAGAAACGTCGAAGGTACCGCCACCGAGGTCAAACACCACGATAGTTTCGTCATTTTTACCCTTCTCTAGGCCGTACGCCAAAGCAGCCGCCGTTGGCTCATTGATGATGCGCTTAACTTCCAGGCCGGCAATTTTACCAGCGTCTTTGGTTGCCTGGCGCTGCGAATCATCAAAGTAGGCTGGCACGGTAATGACAGCTTCAGTGACTTTTTCGCCCAAGAATGCTTCGGCATCAGCTTTGATTTTACTAAGGATCATAGCTGAGACTTCTTCTGGCGTGTATTCCTTGTCGCCCATCTTGACTGCCACGCCGGTACCCTTTTTGACAATCTGGTACGGCATGATATCCAAGTCTTTTTGGACTTCCTTGTCAGTAAACTTACGGCCAATTAAACGCTTCACCCCGTAAATAGTGTTTTTTGGATTGGTCACACGCTGGCGCTGAGCCACTTGTCCAACCAAGCGCTCGCCCTTCTTGTTAATTGCCACCACTGACGGCGTGGTACGATTACCCTCAGCGTTAGCGATGACCTCTGGCTTGCCCGCCAACATATACGCAAAGGCGCTGTTGGTCGTACCGAGGTCAATTCCGATAATTTTACCCATATGATTCCCCTTTCTTATTTCGATCACATCTGGTTTTTCTTATATTCATTTTAGCACTCTTTTATGTCGAGTGCCAACTATTTTAGTATAAATAATTAGCACTCTGGTGTCAAGAGTGCTAATTTAGATTTTTGCATTACTGTCTATTTTGTAGTAGTCGGCTGGACTGGCGGTACCGCTGGCGTCTTTTTGGCTAGATTAATATATTGCACAACTGAAAGAATATAAACTACCGAACCAATCAAAATCAAACCGTAAGCAATCGTGTAAGTACCGCCGGTATTGCTGGCTAGTATAAACGTTGCATACGTGATAACAGCGCCAACCAGCGGAGCTAATGACGAAAAGGCAACCGATTTACGCGCCGCCAAAAGACTAGGGCTCAACTGCTTACCTCTGCCAATAGCGAACCAAACAAACGATCCGGCTGCTATGACCGCTGCAACAATTGTCACCGATAAGTACAAAATTCCTGAATGCGAATTAGACTCGCTAACAGCTTTATTCATCCCTTCCGTAGCTGCATAGTATTTCTTGGCAGAGTTCTGGATTTGGTTCAAATATTGGTTAGCGCTATTATAGTCATTTCCGCGCAAAGCGGCAGCAATCTTGTCGAGCAGCACCTTGGTTTCTCCGGCATACTTTTTAACTTCCGCCGCTTTCCTGCTATATTCAGCACCTAGCTTGGAAGAAAAATTATGATTGGCAACATTTCTGAATGCCGATGACGCAGCTGTAGCTTGAACAAGTACCATGCCGTTGGTTACGGATTTCTCGTCATTTGTCGATTTTATAAAATCTGTATACGCCTTATCCGAAGCGGTAATTATATCAATATCAGCTTGATTTACATAACCGGCTGCACTAGCAAACGAACCCCCAGCCGACACTGCGACAAGCGCAGCTAAAATTATCCCAAAAACTTTACGCATGCTTAGAATTATAATACAGAAAGTTAAATTTTACCAACCGCCGCTGGCGCCGCCGCCCGAGAATCCGCCGCCGCCAAAACTACCGCCAGAAGAGCTGCCTGAGCTGTTAGAACTGCCGCCCGAACCGATACCGCCAATCCACCACCAGCGGCTTGATCGGCGTCTGCCAGATCGACCACCCCTTCTTGTAGCTATTATTACAACAATAAATATGAGGACTATGATGAATATTAAGGAGATTATCAATTCCATATCCTCGCTATCAGCTGATTGATCTTTACCTTCCGCGGCGTCGATGATTCGTTTCACGCCAGCCTCAACGCCGCCAGCATAATCACCGCTGCGAAACTTTGGTGCGATTGTGTTACGGATAATTTGACTAGCTCGCGCATCGGTTAACGAACCTTCCATACCATTGCCGACCTCGATTCGCATTTTACGGTCATTCTTGGCAATAAGCAGTAATACGCCATTACTCTTTTTCTTGTCGCCGATACCCCATTGGCGGGCTACTTTGAGGCTATATTCCTCTAGACTATCATCACTGCCAAGCGTCGGAATCATCAACACGCCAATTTGGAATGATTTTTTCTGGCGCTCAGCATTAATCAGCTGCGCAATGCGGTCAATATCTTCATTTGCCAAACTTTCCGTCTGGTCAATTATAGGACGTTCAAGCGGCGGCGCAGCTGGCACTTCTAGTTTAGCGAAAGCCGTATTACTAAACAGGCAGCCAAATAACACTGCTAATGACAACAATCCAGCTAAACTGATTACATAGCTTCGCCAACGCATATCTAGTTTTCTTGTTTGGTTGAATTTGCTACGCTGAAATCAACCGACGGAGCTTTATTAGCGCCAGCGTCCGACTCAAAATACGGTCGCTCCTTGAACCCGAACATACCCGCTAACAAATTTGTCGGGAAAGATTTAACCTTCGTGTTATATGATTTAGCAGCGTCATTAAAGTCATTGCGCGCCACAGTTATACGATTTTCTGTACCTTCTAACTGCGATTGCAAGTCTTTGAAGTTTTCCGTTGCTTTAAGCTGAGGATAGTTTTCGGCAACCGCCAACAGCCGACTGAGCGACGAGCTAACCTCGCTTTGAGCCTGCTGGAATTTGGCTATGTCATCTGGATTATTGGCATCGACTTTGATTTGCGTAGCTTTAGCGCGCGCCTCGACTACCTTTGTTAATGTCTCTTGCTCGAAATTGGCCGCGCCCTTGACGGTGTTCACGAGGTTAGGAATTAAGTCGCTGCGCCGTTGATATTGCGACTCAACCTTGCTCCATGCTGTATTAACCGACTCGCGGCTAGCCACCATGCTATTATAAGATCCAGCGACTATCATTATTAGCAGCAACACCACGCCGCCAATGACTGCTGGGATTTTCCAATTTTTCATTCCAACCTCCTGCTTGCTGATAGCCCTTATTTTATAGACAATTAACCAAAAGTGCAACAAAAGCGACTGTCGCCGTGAATTCCGCGTCAAGCAAGGTAAATCTTACTGCGGCAGCTGCCAAATTCGAACCCAGTCAACTTCCATCGGCCAGGTTTTGCCCGTGCCCAATATGACATCCATCGCTGTCTCTGAATCAAACAGTCCAAACGGATTACTAAGCGTCGGATTAGTGCCATCGGCAGCTACCGGATTTTGCTGCGGATCATTCGGCGCCAAGAGGTTCCGCTTTTCTCCCCAATATTGCTTTAATACCAACACGCCGTCGATATACCATTCAACGCCGTTTGTATCCCATAAACAACCGTACGTATGCCAATCCGCTGAATGATAGTTCGGATTTCGATAATCGGCTTTTCGATTTTTAATCATTAAAGATTTATCAAACTGACCGCCATGATGAGCCCATAGCGTACCCAGAAACTCGTCTTTGCGCATAATCTCAACCATATCAAGCTCGACATACGGCCGCTGATTCAAACGATGCAGGTGATTCGACTGCGCCCAAAACGCCGGCCAAGAGGAATTCTCCGGCGGCACGTTACGCACGCCGTCAGCATCAACGCGCATCCGCACTTCGTAATAACCGCGTCCAAACGATTGCCCCTCGCCAGTATTCGGGTCGCGCGTCATGAAATTACGGTTGTAGGTACTATGCGATGGTGCAATCCGCAGCACCGAATTATTCACGGAATACTCGTTGGGCTGGGTATCGGGCTTGCCCCATTTGTGTACGCCCGCCGGGTACCACTTGAAGCCTGGCGCGCCAGTATTGCCGGTGTCGATAGTACTGATTGAGTCAAAATTATCTTCAAAAGCCAAGCGATTATATTTGCCAGCTGCTGCCGGGATGGTTGGCGACGGAGTCGGTGTAGGTGTAGGAGTTGGTGTCGGATTTGGAGTTGTGTTATTATTTGTCGAAGCCGCAGAAACCGGTCTCTTGGCATAACCCAGATACTCATAGCCGTCGATCTTTGGCGGCGAATACTCAACACTTTCGCCGTCTTGCACGGTCACCGTGTCGGTTGCGCCGATACTATCAATGATAGCCGAAGCCGCTTGATTGTTAAGCGCCAACCCGCCAAAGCTAACCGCTAGTAACAGCAGAGCTCGGCCCTTTTTGCTGCGCAGCAAGAAATAGCCGCCCAGCGCCGCCAGCAAGCCGCCAACAGCAAAATACGCTACCAAAATCCTCGCATCGCTGCCCGTCTCAGCCAAGCGTCCGCCGCCTTGGTACGCCAGCAAAAATTCCGAATTGGCGTCGTTAGTAGTCAACGTTATTTTTCCTGAGGCGATGGAATTCTGTTCGGTTTTCGATAGCGAACTTTTGACCACACTGCGAAGCCGAATGGTTTTTGAACCGGCATGCGCAGCCGGCGGCGCGATAAAATTCACCGCAACAATAGCGGCGATGAATAATCCTACTATTTTCTTTTTCATTGAATCCCTCAACTCTTTTTGTTTTAACGCCTGATGACGCTTATGATTATATAGCTAATGACGATACAATGCAAGCGAAATAAGTACGGGCATGCTGGATTTATTGGCGCGTCACTTTAACCATCGCGTCGCGAATCACTACGCCGTCCAGCGTGTAGCCAGCACGCAGTTCCTCAGCAATCACTTCTTTTTCACCCTCAGCTTCTTCATCAAACTGAATAGCCTGGTGTAGTTCAGGGTTAAACAGCGTACCGAGTTTAGCGTCGATTTTCTCGAGACCGATTTCTTTCAACTGCCTGTCGAGTTGCTTGCTAAGGCCAGCCACGCCTTTCGCCCACGGATTATCTTTCAGCTCCTCCGGCACATTGGCAATCGCCCGCTCAATCGTATCGATCACTGGCAGCAGTTTCACCACCGACTTCGCCTGGCCCATTTGGTGTGCCGATTGCTTTTCCGCTTCGACACGCTTGCGATAGTTCTCGAAATCCGCCCGCGTCCGCTGCAAGTCCAGCGTCAACTCGCCCAGCTGCTGCTGCAAATCCTCGGTTCTTTCATCAATTTTTTTGTGCTGCTTTGTCATTTTCTCCTCCTTCTAAACAACCAAACTGGTTCGCCACCGACCATACCGGGTGCAAAAGCTAAAATGCCAATCGCTGCGACTATACATATAACTATCAAAATTATCACCGCCAGCCACGTCGGTAAGCCGCTTAATAATCCGCCGAGCCACTCCGCCATTATAAGTTCGCCTCCAGCATGGCGCCAGTCCTGCGTACCAATTCCATCGTTCGGCGATAATTTTGCCGCGTCGGGCCGATGACGCCGATATAGCTGTTGTCGCTAAATGGCGAGCGGAATTTGCTGATAATCAGCGTAGCGCCGCTTGCTTTGCCAATCGGGTTTTCGCTGCCGATAAACACATTAAGCGGTTCGTTCGGCGCTGCTTCACGTAGCCACGGCTCGATATTATCAATCAACCTGGCAATCGCTTGCACATGATCACCCTCGACAAATTCCGGCTGACTAAACAGCTGCGTCATGCCGTTCATATACAAGTGCGTACCAAACGACGCAAAACCGAAATTACCTGTCAGCTCGACCAAACTATCAACGGCGCTGCGAATTGCCCGGTCAGACTTATCAACGTGCGAGTTAACATGCGCTTCGATCGCTCTCGCACTGCGATCGATGCCGCTCGGCAGCTCCGTCATCTGAGCATCGGTGATGCCATTGACATACAACCGGTAGCCCTTGTCGGTGGGAATTCGCCCGGCGCTAGTATGCGGCGCTTCAATAAAACCCATCTCCTCGAGTTTGGCCATTTCGCTGCGAATGGTGGCGCTGGACACGCCAAACAATTTGGCTAGCGTCACGCTGCCAACCGGCGCCGCAATTTCGGCATACTGCTCAATAATGGCAGCTAAAATCGCCTGTTGACGTTCGGTCATGCATAAATTGTATCAAAAATTAGCACTCTATTCAAGCGAGTGCCAAATAACTCATCGAAAACGCTTATCCGTAAAAAACCGCGCCGCGTCCGAAGAAAACAGCATCACGACCATAATATGAATGCCAATCATCACAAACAAAAAAGCCATCGCCATATTGATCCGCCCGACAGTAATTGATAAAGATTCGGTAATGATCGTCGCGCTAGCCACTGCCAGCAGCATAATTCGCGCCCGATTGCTACCCCTCAGCAGCGCTCCCGCTAGCGCTAATTCAATAATCACAATCGCAAAATTCAGAACCATCGTACTAAGAATAATTACATTAGCCGACTCAACGCTAACAGTAGCTTCAGTAACCATTTCCCGTGCGAATTCTGACCAATTTGCCGTATCAAGCAGTATCTGTCCAATCGTAAACAGCGATACGATCACTATCAACCCGCAGCCAAACAGAATTTGCGGCGGCCGGCGACTCCACAATTCCTTCAATAACGTTTCATGGTTTTTCGGCAAGCGGTCGTGAATCGTTCCGTCCATAATGATGCCAAATTGCTGCAGCGTACTTTTTTGCGACCTTACTTTCGACAATTCCAGAATAGGCAAATCGCCGTCTGTCCGAATAAAATCGCCGCCGCCGTTTCGCGAGTGATAACCGGAGGAAAAATCCTTCAAAATCGCTACTCGCACCGGCTCGGAACTGTCCTGTACTGTTTGAATAATATAATCGCGCTCAATGTCGGTATCTTCGTCAATCCGATGCGTCAATTGAAATGTGAACAGCGACAAGCCGATACTTCTGTCGTATGTTCCCGCAGCCAGCCAATCCACCCGATGGCCGCCCGGCAGCAGCCAACCCTTCGGACAGCGCCAAAAACGCACATGGTGGCGCTGGTTAGGGTTATTGTCAACTTCCTGCTGATAAGCAAAATCCTGCTTGCGCCCAAACAAAAAAGCCGGTGACACTGGCGCATTCGGATAACTTTTACGCCGTAAAACGGTTGTCACCATTTTCCATGCCGAGCGGGGAGTAATATCATCCGCCAGACTCCAACCCGCTTCGTCCATAATTTTATGCAGCTGTTCTTCCGATCCGCGCGCCGCCAAATTGACTGGGTCGCTTAATATTCCATCCGCCGTCCGCGTCCGGCCGATAAAATAATTCGGCACGTAAATACTGCTTAAAATCCGGTGAAGCCGCGGCAAGGCTAGATAAGCAACAATTATCCAAACCACAAAAAACAGCCCGATCATCCACCAACCGCCAGTAAACCAGCTTTCCCTAAAAACCAGCCACGCCAGCCATAACGACGCCAGACCGGCAAAAATAAAGAACGCCTGGTCTAATAAAACGTTGATTGATTTTAACGGCCGCATCAACGTGGCAGCTAGTTTTTTAGGCGATTTTGCCAAACTCATAACTTCATTATATCATTCAAGAGATTGCGAGCCGCCAACCTAGCCTCGTCATCCTTGCGGCTGAATAAATCACCGCGCTCAATAATCTCCTTGCACACCCTAACGGCCCGCTCCAGATCATCATTAATAATCACGTGGTAATACGGTACTTCCAGTGCATGCGCCAGCTCTTTGATGGCCGATTGATGACGCTTTGACCATTCGACTTGAAAATCCTCCTCGGTAGCATAGCGCTTTTTTAGCCGCTCCAGCCATGTTTTATAATCCGGCGGCACGATAAAAATCGCGATACAACCTGGCGCTAATTGCTCGTATTCTGCTACACCCTGAACATCGACGTCAGTAATTGCCACTTGATTCTGATCATGCGCCAATTTTAACTCGGCCGCCGAGGTTCCGTACACCGTGCCATGTACAAATTTCGCCTCAATGAATTCATGGCCAAGCAGCATTTCCTCGGCTATTTTTTGATCAATAAAATGATAATCGACACCGTCTTGCTCGGCACGGCCATTATTAATCCGCGGCGGGCGGGTGGTGTGGGAGACGATATCGCGAAATTCCGGCAGCTTTAATAACCGCTTTTTTATTGTATCCTTGCCAGCACCAGAAATCCCCGCCAGCAGCGCAATCTTTGTATCTCGCACCAGCTGAATCGTCGACTCAACCGGCTGATATTCTGCGATAAGTTTTTCAATCTCCGACATAATATTTATTTATGATAACTCATCTAGCACCGATTGCCAATCAGGAAACTCGGGACTGCCAAAATGAACATGCCGGCCTGAAAAGTCGCCCGCGCCATTTGCCGTCCGATCATCAATCAAAATATCGCCGCGGCTTAAATGCTTGACCGACGAAAATATAACTTTGCGAAAGAAAATATTTTCCTGACCATCGCCGCCAAAATACTTCTTCACCCACGCCAGTTTGTCGCCTAGCGCCGTCGGATTTTCCCATGGCGATGATGACAGGATGTATAGATCATACTTTTCCTTCAGCTTATCAACCGCCTCAAGGGCGCCCGGCATCGGATCCATCAATGCAAAAACACCCGGAATATTGTCATACTCACCCGCAAATTTCTCAAGCATCTCAGGCGGGACCTTCGTCAAGGCTGACGTAAAGTCAACTAGTACACCATCCATATCGATGTAAATAATTGGTTTCTTCATAATCAATCCCTCTTTAACATCACCATAAACGCTTCTGATGGAATGTCAACCTTGCCGAAGCGCTTCATGCGTTTTTTGCCGCGGGCTTGTTTGGCGAGGAGTTTCTTTTTGCGGCTGACGTCGCCGCCGTAGAGGTAGCCGGTGACGTCCTTACGGTAAGCGCCGATGTTTTCGCGGGCGATAAATTTGCCACCAATCGCCGCCTGCAATGCCACTTCAAAACTCTGGCGCGGCACCACTTCTTTGAGTTTTTTGACAATTTCGCGGCCCAAGCCTGACGCCTCCGAACGATGACACATCACGCTCAGCGCATCGACCATTTCGCCCGCTACATAAAAATCCACCCGCACCAAATCTTCCGGCTGATAGCCCGCCAGCTCATAGTTAAACGAACCGTAGCCGCTGGTTACCGACTTCAATTGATCATAAAAATCCGTCAGCAAATTGGCCAGCGGCGCGGTAAACGAAATCAGCGCCCGCTCGTCGATGTAGCTGAGGTTTTTCTGCCGACCACGCTTGGCGACAATCAGCTGAATCACCGCACCGATATAGTCCTGCGGCACCACAATTTCGCCGTCAATCCACGGCTCGCGAATTTCTTTGATCTGCGCTGGGTCAGGTAGTTCGCTGGCCGATTTGATATCCAACTCCTCGCCGTTCGTCAAACTAACTTGATAATCCGTGCTCGGGTTGGTGACGATGAGATCCAAATTATACTCGCGCTCCAGCCGCTCGCGAATAATGTCCATATGGAGCAAGCCGAGGAAGCCAATTCGCACACCATAACCCAACACCGGCGAATTCTCCGGCTCAAATTGCAACGCCGAATCGCTCAAACTCAGCTTTTCAATAGCCTCCTTCAGATCATTGTAATCTTCGTTAGACACCGGGAAAAACCCCGCATAGACGAAGGGCTTGACTTCTTTGTAGCCAGGGAGAGGCTGGATGGTGATATGAGACATATTAGTAAAGTGCATTATAACATTTTTATCCGAAGACGTCGATTAAGCAACATATTTCACAAAAACCACGCTAATTGATATACCGCTCAATACGCTCAGCTCGCAGAGTTAGCGCCTCAGTCAAGCCTTGCAAATATGCCGTATACTGCTCAACAGTCTGAGGTAACGGTGACGATTGAAAATCATCAAAATCTGTTAGTATTTTAACTTGGTATTTATCATCAACAAAATCTTGCAACAAGAAAAAATCGACATAGTCCTGAAAATCACCAAACCACTCAAAAAAGTCACGATAACGATCAAAAACATTAGCGAGCGGGCTGTCTTTACCTTGATACCAGCGGGCAATACATTCTAAAGTCAGGTCAAACCAATCACCAATTTTGCGGTGCCAACCTCTCGCACGATTGATGGTCTGCGTTCCGCCGCGTAGTTCGCTGAGGAAAATAATTTCTGAACCGATCGTCCAGCCAACATCCTCTATTATAGTCAAAACATCTCGCGGCATTTTCTCAACAAGCAATTTATTACGCTTCCAAGATCTAAAAGTAGCTGCCATATTATCACTTGAAACAGGAATCTGATGCCGACCATCACTGGCTATTAAGTACGCTCCCTGATCCAACATGGTCAGCTGACGACCGTCATGCAGCGGCTTAGTCCACAATTCAGCATGATAGCGCTTTAACGTCGGGCTGTGCTGATCTGGATCTTTATTGTTAGCGTCTTGACGACAATCAAACCAAACATCAATCATTAGTGTCGCTCCTTTCTTGGTACTAATTTGCATATCGCATACAATATACAAATTAAAATACTCAATCCGCCGCAATAACGTCCCCAACAGACCGCCGCTTGGAATAAGCCTGCCGCTCGCCATAGCCGATGCGTAGCAAAATAGTCGGGTATTCTCCGGCCAGACCCAGCGTCCTTGCCATCTCTGAGGCAATCTCTGCTTCTTCGTTTGGCTGGTTCAGATAGGCATGAGAGATCCCAAGTTCCGTGGCAGTCAGCAAGAAACGCTGCAGCGTCCGACCTAGATCCACCCATTCGCGCCGACTATTTTCTCTCGTCGTAAAAAGAACCAGATGAGAAGCCGAAGCTATCTTTTCACGATCGGCCTTATTCTGCGTCTTAGCATTGATAGCCATCGCCATGATTGGCTCAGCCATCCAGCGCGGCACATTAGGCGCACCAAACACGGCATAGCTCAGCCCATCAAGTGTTTGATCTTGATGTTTTTTGTTAAATCGCATCCAGCTTTTCAATTCAGCCTTAAACGCCTCATTTTGCATTTGATGCGTATTCCCCCGAAGAACGTATTGTTCAATATCATTAAACTGTTTAGTTTGACGCGCATAGTAATGAACCGACACTCCATCTTCACTGCGGATAGATTGTAATTTCTTTAGTACATCTAAGGCAATTTCCTCACCGCTATAAACACTGCGATTAGTCTGCCGCGCGTCTATCTGATTGAACAATGGGCTTGGTTCGACGCCTGTCTCTTCCGCGAGCGAAACCGTGATAACCCCCTTATCACCAACCGAAACGGCAGATTTATAACCCTTAGTTTGCGCCGCCAAGCAAAGATTCTCTGTTGCACAGCCCAAACTCACAAATAACTCCCTGTCGTCAGGATCGACCACTGGCAACCTTCTATCAAAATCAGGGTGAATTTCTACTGCCGACTCGTTCTGACGAAAGAGCCACGGCTGAGTATTGTGGCCTGATGGCGCCTTGACAGCTTGCGCAACCAAAAATTCAAAGTTAGCTGATGATATGTTGTTACTGCGAGACATTCTTACCATAATTCTACCCAATACGTGAGCCTTCCCATCTCGTTAGCTACTTCTTATAACCAAGTATACTCGCCCTATAGGAGCGAGGTCAATCAATATCGCCAAGACTAAGCTTTCAGCCATTCTTCTTGAAATCATTGTAATCTTCGTTAGACACCGGAAAAAAGCCCGCATAGACGAAGGGCTTGACTTCTTTGTAGCCAGGGAGGGGTTGGACAGCAACTAACGACACGTCAAACTACACCAAATAAGGATAGTGCCTCTCTGGATTTTTATATGCCTCAGGGTCTATAGACTCTTGCTCAATAAGCTCATCCGTAATCTCTTCAAGAATACGAGAATTAAGACCAGAATCAAGAAATCCCTCCGCAACAACAGGATCTATGTGGCCACTCTCAACGAGACGACTGAGACGTATGCTAGCCCTTTCAGCGCGACGGTCGGTGAGCATTGCTTCCCGGAGTGTCATCGGGCGAATTGCGTTATTCATCCAATACTCCGCAAGAATAATATCTGGATCATAGCCATTAGAAAAATCCCTTTCTACCATCTTAGCTATTTCAATCAACCGGCCGTTAGCCCACTCGTCACGCAAACCTTCACGTCGACCATCATAGCCATCACATCCAAACAAATCCTTAAACTCAATAACAGCCCACGTAAGGCTGACAAGATTTCTAGTAGCTTCGCTTTTCTTATAAAAGCTACACTCTCTATTCTTTTCCGCTATATAACACTCCACAAATTATTTATAATATTGCCAACAGTATAAGTTATTATTTATGAGTTGTCAATAACACACAGACCGAGTATTCACCAAATGAATCCAGACCGAGCCAGCATACAGACGCCAGCACAATGAGGGACACTGCAAAAAGGTAGAAACATGTTTACTAACTCTCGCAGTCGATACATTTGCGTTTAATAAGCAGCACGTTTACTTTTATCCAATGCCTCCTGAACAGTACGGGGATTAAGTCCCGAATTAAGTAGATTCTCGGCAATCACAGGGTCGATAAAACCACTCTCAACGAGTCGACTGAGACATACGCTAGCCTTTTCAGCGCGACGGTCGGTGAGCATTGCTTCCCGGACTGGCTGTGGACGGCTTAATTTATTCATTTTATCCTCTGCAGCAATAGGATCTATGCTACCCGCTTCTACCTCCGCGACTAATGAAGTTGCTAGTTCACCAAGCTGAGAATCCCTTCGGTCATAATCAGCCTCCCTACCAAATTTGGCAACATTCCAGCCAAAACATACAATATCCCGAAAAGTGCCTACCCTTTCTAAAAAACTAGGATTTTCTCCCATAACGCAGTACTCCCAAATGATTAATTAACAGTCCTCATCATAGCGCCGTTATTTATATATGTCAACAATAAGCAGTATAGCTAACTATCAGTCGGAATGGAGATCTTAAGGTTGAGATTTTTATAATTTGACATTTCCCTAAATCATATATATAATTAACACTGTGAGTGAGCTTCTGCCAAACAATAATACACCAGAAATTGGCCGTGAATACACCGACAAAGATGACGAGCTTGTCAATAACGCTCTTGATCTTTTACAAACACATTTTGAGTTTTCTGCTCCAGATTTAGCTGGCATTAGTATGATCTTAACTCCAGACAAAATGCCGCACGAGGCTATAATCAATCGAATTGCCAGCGACTGGGAATACACATCTACAGAAGATTGCGAGCGTAAAGCGTTTTTATTCAATGCCGAAGAAATGTTTTACCCAGACGGTTACCCAGAAGTGTTTAACCCAGAGCCATACAGTACTCTACGAAGAGCAGCGAGAAACCTGCGCCAACAGCATCGCAATCTATATAACCTTCGTAATAGTCAACCAAATAACTCGGTCAATGGCACTCTAATGATAATCGACATTCCACATCCATCTGCCTACGGAATAGAAATGCCGCCAGCAGAACTACGAGAATTCTTCGTTCGATGTTCCTATGAAACTTTAGGGGGAAATCTGCAGGGCGCCCAAAATCCAAGCCACGACACAGTGTCGGTCGTTGTAGTTGCCCCGTCTGAGTTCTCCGCGATAGCTGCAGAATCTGAATCGCTTTGGTATTGCCTAAGTAACTATGGAGGCACAGAGATTAGACCGACAGAATACCTGCGCTCTACCCCCACCGATACTCGCGCGGAATAACCCCCGCTCTCATAGCCCTGACACATTCAGCCAAGTTGCCTGGCATATCAGCCCAAAAATCATCGTCAAGCCAGCCTGATAGCATACTTGCTAACAGTCTATCTTCACGGCTATTGACCGTTTCGCACAGTTCGCACAATCGCCACGCTGACAGCCCGCGGAAATCGCTTTTTAAGCCTACATCTTCTAGTTCATCTAGCCAGTCAGCCAACTGACTCATAACTTTAAAGTTCTCTGTACCCAACAAGTCATCAGCAAACTTATTTATATCAAAACTACCCAGGGGAGGCTTCACTCGGGCTATAAATTCAATGAAACCCGGCAGGCGCTTTTTCTCCTCAGCCTCTTTTGCTAGCTCGGTAAAATCAATATCAGCAGTCCAATGCAACTCCTCTGCATCTAAAGAGCCATCGATAACACGAACACCCCTACACGGGTCAAACTTGCCACCCATCTCTTTTATCAAACCTTCTGTAAAAAGCCCGGGCCGCTGGAAAAGAGCAGCTTGCCGTCCATCCTCTATCAACCGATTAACGATATCCGTACAATTACTGTCAACGCCATACCCACAACGGTTACGGTAATGATCCAGCGGATCTTTACCATAGCGCTTTTGGTAGCGCTCATCATCCGTAAAGAATATACCCCTATCATAGAAAAATCCTTTAAGCTTCTCTGCTTGGTCAACGTAATGATTCAATACCAATTCGGCCAAGTGTTCGGCGGAAAAACCGCTGCACTCAACAACAGTTTTCACATCTTCCACAAAATCACGCTTGCTCCTGATAGCCCGAAGCTTGGCCGCACCGCCATTTCTCCAAAAATAACTTTCGCCGCCATTAGGATTAAACCCAAACCACAACCTTCTTATTTCTTCAATAGACAACTCTTCGCCTTTCTGCTGTTTAGCAAAAATTTTATCAATACTGTCGATTACATCCATAGTATCCAGCTTATCTTGACCCCGCATCAATTTGCCTATTTCTTCGCGCAGAACGCCCATCATAGCTGGCTCAACTTGGTCGTTTTCGCCAATACCCAGAATCATCTGTATACTACCTCGCTCGTCTGTACACATCATAATGCGAGGAATATTATTTTTGCCAGTCGTCAGTACATCGACAAAGTAAACACTATTGTCGTATAAATAACGTTGTATTGATTCTATATCGCCAGGGAACCAATCAGTACATTGTCCGGCAAGCAAATTATGCAGCTGTTCAGATGAATCATCGTTGGAATCAGATTGTTCTTTTTTACGTTGAACACGTATCCCATGCCATTCTCCCAGCTGAGTTTCCCGGCGCTGTTCCAATCCTAGACTCGTCGCAGCCGCAATTTCTTTACCATATAATTCGCTAAAATCAGCAGATTCTAATTTGCCAGATTTGTGATATCTCGCTGCTTCTTTATACGCCCTATAGAGTGCCTCGGTATTAACTTCTGGCAGCAGTGTTGCACTTCCAGACTCGCGCGCATTAAACTTCTCAGTCTGCGAATCAAACTCGCCCAACTCTGTATACATGCGAATAGCATACATCCGTAATCCCATCAATTTCTACATCATCCAAAAAGGACGATTTGACTGGTTTTTTAGGTATAGTGGCATCAATAGAAGAACCTTCTCGTATTTGCGAAGAAGGGGCAAAAGACGCCTGATCGCTTTCAGGCTTCTTCGCAGTTTCCTTCCAGTGCGAACCCAAAGATGCTTCTTCCCCCGCTTCAATTACTTGACCTAAAACATACCGGGTCAATAATTTCAGCTTCTTTGGACCGCCCGGCTTTTCTTCTGAGCTATTCGAGTAGCCCAAATAATTATACCTTTTTGGGAGTGCGCTCAGGCTACCGCTCCACTCATTCCTCAGCCTTTTAAGCATGCAATTCCTCAGAAACCGCTCCATATCCTCAGGAGTCGCCAGGTTCGCCATAGTATCAAAAACCCCAAATATTCTCTCGCTTCGTTCTTGTGACCTCCAACTTTCCTCCGGATCTTCGTAATCATCCACAGACACGCGGATAGCTTCAGCCATTTGTCCGGCTAAGTCAAACTCGCCAGGTTTCTCTTCTCGCAGTCTTTCTGCAACTTGACTCATCTTTTTACCATCAGTAAAGGCTAGAAACCTCTCCTGGCGGAGTATATATTCTAAATCTGGATCAAGGGCAGTATCGCTCGCTGAATCAGGAAGCGAATCGTCAGCGCCATCAGCGTGCGGCGTCTCTGCTTTGCTATCACCGCTACGCGGCAGGTTAGGAAACTCATCAATCATCTTAGTTATAAGACTAATACTTCTTTGCTAAATTGTCAACATTAGTGCGACGATTTACCGCCGCCAGCGGCAGCCAAGCTATTTTAAGGCAGTTCCGCCAAGCTGTCCTTTGGTTCTAGCTCTCCGCTTTTCTAATAATCGTTCAACCTCTCTTGCAACTCTCTGAGCATCATCTTCGGGAAGATACGATATTTTCCCCACCCTGACTGGCTTCAGTTTAAGCTTTTTGACGGCATATGCCACATGATAGTAATCTATGTCGCCTCTATCGTCACACCCTTGACTCCCTCTTGCAAACTCAGTGACAGGAACATAGCCCTCTGGAATAGAATAGCGATCTCTTATATAAGCAATAATCTTATCAGCCTCATCCTGAGAAAAAATAACCAATCGTCCAGCTCCAGGTTTTTTGTCATTAGCCAGCCCAAGTCTCTCAGCCACACGTCTTACAGCAGGATACGACACACCTGCCTTATCTGCAATATATTTGACCCCAACACAACCTTCTGGAATTGACCGTGTGCGACTCATCCACTCATCTACAATCTGTTGGGCGGCACTTTTAGAAAAAGCGAGCGCCAGAAAGCCTCTTTTATTACGATATTTCCCTGTTGTTATTTTTCCTTGCTTCTCCAACTCTACGGCAATTTTTTGAAGCATCGATCCGCTTTTTTTATCTATACCCAGCTCTTCTTTTATATCGTTAGTAGTAACATATCCATCCGGAACCGGAGACAAATCTTTTAAACTTCTTAGATATCTCGTATCAACAGGCTCATCCAATTTCTGTTGGCTAAATCCGCCTTGTAGCGCATTTACCAGATTGGCTGTAAAATTCTTCGTGACTATAATTCGCGCGCCTTGTTCTGGATTGTCATATATTAGCTTACCCAGCTCCTCTTTCGTATAATCCGTCAGCGGGCGTTCCGGTTCATTCTCCGATGAACGGTTAGAATTAACTTGCTCGCGCACCCATTCGCCATTAAATACAAACGTAGCGTTGCCATATTCCTGGCAGACTAGAATAACTTTATCAATTCCAGGCACGGTAACTTGATAATACGGCTCTTCGCGCATCATATTCAGATTGACGCTTCCCCGAACAATAGACACCGCCTCAGGGTCGTCAGGATCTATGCCAAAATCATTCATTAGCACAAATAGCAGATTCTCTAACTTCGGCTGTTTGCCTTTTTTCTCCATTCCAGTACCGCTGCCTGTCGCTTGCGGAACGGGCGTGCTGTCTGGCGGCACGAATACATCGCTGGCTTCGTTCGCCTGCGCAATCACCCCGTCAATTACCGCAAATTGGCTAGCTTTATCATCCAAATTCCTGAGAATGCCTTCCACATCCTCCAGCCCAAAGTGCTTAAGAGCCGCGTCCTCATGCTCTTTTCCATTAGCCCCTCCAAGCTGCTGCCACTCAGCACCCGGCTGGGCGTCGTATTCGACAACTACATCGCCAACCCAGATTAATAACCGCGCCCAGCGCGTCATCGACATACGTGTCCGTATTTTCCAGCGTTAATGGATTGTCGATCGCTTTAGACAATCGATTCTTAAAAGTTTCTTTCTGAGCGCCTAATTCGCTACTATCGCCACCATCATTATATGTATCCATAGGTCGCAATTATACTATTTTGTTAATATAATGTCAATAATAAATTGCCGCGTTTCTTACGCTTTTATTTTATTAATTATCCCTTGAGAGTATTGCGACTTAGTCTATAACTGCTCAAAAATCTTATGAGCTTGATTCTTACCAATAGTCTGAATCAATTCAGAGTAACCCATCCACCGCCCGCGTTTAGTTTTGTCGCGACGATAATCCTTCTCGTCAGTGATATCACCCTTAACTATCGCATCAACATTATGCCAAGCAATCCAAGGTGTATCATCGCTCATAAAGCTGTAGTCTAAATGAATATGATTTTCGTTGACTAGTTTATAGCCTGACGATGAAAATCCGCGTGCATACAACTCGCGGAGGATAACATCTGCTAGTTCGGTAAAGTTGTCAGCGGTGACATACAAAAAGTCATCATATTTCTCGCCGAGCTCGTACGATTGACCATTTATAAAAGCACTATACGAATCATCGTCAACAACTTTTTCATCCAACCAGACGCGGCGGTCGCGTGTTATCGGAATTACGCGGCATCTAATTTTCTCTGTAAAGTTTTTGAAATTACTCATAATTGCTAGCACCAGATATATTAATACCTTTTTCGTGTACTTCATTCATTTATTACATCTGTATTTTTCAATAACAGTATATACTATTTCCACTGCCGCGTGCTATTTATCTTATGTTTTTCAAAGTAAACTTCCGCCAGGTTAACATCAAATCGGTTTGCTAGCTCCATCAAATAATTCAGTACGTCCGCAAATTCCTCGCGCAGATTATCATGGTTATCAGGTCTTTTTTCTCCCTTAAATCCCGTCTCTTTGCGAATCGCTTTCGCCAGCTCACCAACCTCCTCAGTAAACAATAAGAATACTTCGGTAACAGAATTTTTATCCCATCCCTTTTCTTTACACGTTTGATCGAGGTGTTTTTGTAATTCAGTTAAGCTGATCGTTTGTGGATTCATGGTTTCTCCTTATCGCTAATTTTATTCAAAATATTTCTTCAACGTCACCGCAATAAATAACTATTTTTGTATTAACCGGATAATTTGGCTACCCGCTATATTTTTCCTTTAGCTGCCAGCAGATGGTCAATGGCGCTTTCTATAACAAGTTTAGCATATTCGTTAAGAATGAGCCGACGGCCACTCTCGGTCGCTATCCACGTATCCGCTCTCAGCGTTGAGCTAGGCTCAGGGCTTGCGGTAAAAATTTCCACTGGCCACGGCGTAAACTCGTATATATTCATCTCAGCGCGGCGAACATTAAATTCACTAGTCACCAACGTGATACGCTGCGGATGCCACTGCATCGTCTCCCAAAGGTCAATACTGCGCTTCACATTATCTGGAATTGATATCGCCTGATCTTCAATGATAATATCATCTGCCAAGACACTCTGATTTATAGCATAGTCTGCCATACGCTGCGCTTCGGTTATATTATTTTCACCCTGAGAAGCCGCCCAACGCGGCGCCGCACCAGTTGCCATTATTTTGGAAGCGACACCGGAATGATACAACTCCACCGCTTTTGCAATCCGCATATTCTTTGCCGAACCAAACACGAAGATGACGTCAGATTGCTTGGGGGAATTTCCTGCTTTAAGAGGCTCATAGAGTTGCTCTGCCTTAACATCGTCGACATGTTGAGCCAAATAAGCCGAACATTCCGACACAAAAACGTGTAGCGCATCGACAACTTTATCAAAATCCCATGCCTGATATTGCTCAAAAACAGCCGCATCTATACCTGCTTGCGCCGCTACATGACTAAGTTCCGCAAATAACCATGGCCGTGTGGCAAGATAGTCCCTATGTACCGCCAATCGAGGCGACTCTTCGCCTATTATCGCACGAATCTCATCTGCTGATGGTAGTTCAACACTACTTGTACGCATGCAAAATTCCCTTTAATTGCAGTACTCTAACCAACAATGTCAAGTCGGCAGGCTGTGCTATCTGGGGTATGAATGGCGTCATCGCTTAGCTGCACTCCTTGTCATTATTAATCTTTTGTAAAATACTTTTTCAACGTCACCGTATCACCCACCCGCGCCTCGCGCGTGGTTTTCAGGTTGGTGACGATGTAGCCAATTTCGCCGGTATCCAGCGACGGGTCGGCAATCATGCCGGGGCTGAGGTGACCGACTTCTAACGCCAAACCATTAGCGCCGGTCGCCATCATGTGGATTGCTTCGCCTTTTTTAATCTGGCCGTCAACCACCCGCACATACAAAATCACACCGCGATAATCGTCGTAATAGCTGTCGAAAATTAGCGCCCGCGTCGGATCGTCCGGCTGACCTTTTGGGGCTGGAATTCGCTCAACAATCGCCGCTAAAACTCGATCAACATTCTGACCAGTCTTAGCAGAAATATGAATAATCTCACTCTCATCGCAGCCCAGCAAATTGATCACTTGCTTTGACACCCGCGGCACATCAGCGGCTGGTAGATCAACCTTGTTGAGTACCGGGATAATCGTTAAATCTTGCTCCATCGCCAGGTACACATTCGCCAGTGTCTGCGCCTGAATACCTTGGCTGGCGTCAACCACCAGTACCGCGCCCTCGCAGGCTTGCAAACTACGCGACACCTCATAACTAAAATCAACGTGGCCGGGCGTGTCAATCAGGTTGAGGTCGTAAGTAACCGACCGCAACGGCCTGTTAGCGTCGACCTCGCTGGCACTTTTCTCTTCAGGCCGCTCGGCCGCCAACTGATCTAGCTTGCGCTCTTGGCCTCGCTTTGCCGGAAAGGCAAAGCCTTCAGAGAAAAGACCAGCAGCAGTCGACTGATATTTCATCCGCACTGGCGCGAGCTTAATCGTGATCCCCTTCTCACGCTCCAAATCCATCGAATCCAGCAGCTGCGACTTCATCTCGCGCTTCTCCACCGTCCCCGTCATCTCCATCATCCGATCCGCCAACGTCGATTTACCGTGATCAATGTGAGCGATGATGCAAAAATTGCGGATATTATTCATCGCCACACGCCATCCAGCCGCCCAAACAGCAGCTTCTTACCCTTCTTTAAGATCGGATCAACTTCCGGCAGACGCAACAACTTAGACATCAGCAAATAAACGCCGAAGCTAACAATTGAAATAATCGTAAATTTTGGAAAAGCGCTGAAAAAGCTGCTGTCAGTATCACGAAACGGCATCACAGAAACGCCGATATAGCATACCACTCCAGCTACTACACTGGCGGCAATCATCTTGCCGATAGCCGTGACAAACGCCCGATTAAACATCCTCGGCATTTGCTTGCTCATCACCAATAAAAGTATTACCACCTCAAACACCGCTACTGTCGACTGCGCCCACGCCAAGCCGTACGCACCCATATTAAGGTTCATCGTTAGAATAATTGCCAGAGCAATATTCAAAGAAATAGAGAATACAGAAATATACAACGGCGTTTTAGTATCCTGCCGCGCATAAAATGCCCGCGCCGCCATGTGATAAATCGTCCGAAATAAAATCGCCACCACCAAGCAGCCTAATATCCCCGCCATCAGCTGATCGCCAGTATTGCGAATAAAGTGGACGATATACCCGCGCGTGAAAAATATCACAACCGACGTCGGTAGCGCCATCCAAAAAATAATCCTCAGTAGCGACCGCAGATCCTTCTGAAACAGATCAAGTCTTCCTTCGCCTAGCCGCTCGGTTAACTGCGGAAAAGCGGCATTAGAAATAGCCACGCCGATAAGATTAATCGGCATTAAATGCAATGTCAGCGCCTGCTGATAAGCGCGAATCGTGCCGTCCGCCAACCGCGACGCCAAGTTGACCTCCACCAGGCTTACTACATAATCCATACCCTGGTCAACCGACCGCGCCGGCAGCAGCGACAGCACTTTCCGAAAACCTCTGTTCCGACAATATAACTTAAAATTATAATCAAAGCCCAAACCAACCAAACCAACAGCACTCACGATCAATTGCAGGAACGATCCCAGAACTACACCCAGTGCCACACCCATAATACCGCCGTCAAAGATCTGCCAGCCGAACAGATTGATGCCGTTAGTAAACCACACTGTACCAATGATAATGCCAATATTGTAAATCATTGGCGCTAAGGCACAGAACATAAACCGCCCGACCGCCTGCTGAATACTGGCAATTACCGAAGCAATGGCGAAAATAAATGGATTAACCGCAATTACCCGCATCATACTGACCGCCAATGCGTGGCCTGATTCGCTCAGACCCGGCGCAATTAGGTATTTCATCAGCGGATCAGCAAAAATGATAATCAATATGCTCGCCGCCAGCGTCACCAGCGCCATAAAATTAATCATACTGGAGCTAATTTGCCACGCTGACTGTTTATTACCCTTCATCCAGCGCTCGTTAAAGACTGGAATAAATGTCACGCTTAATGCGCCGGACACCAGCACGGCAAACATGAAATCCGGCACCATAAACGCCGCCGTGTAGGCATCCAAGCCGACTGGATAGCCAGCCAATCCCGCCTCAGGACTCGGCATATACGCCGCATTCAGCAACCGGTCGCGGAAAAATCCCAGCAAACTTGACAGTAGCGTTGAGCCAGCCAGAATGGTTGCGGCCAACTTGACTGTCAGCCGCTGATTGATCTTATCGACAGTTCTCCGGACGCGTCCCATAACAATTTACGCGTGTAATTTTGCTTCCTTTGGCAGTTTCGTTCCTTTAAGAATCTCATCCACCGCTTCTTCTTCCAATGTCTCTTCTTTCAGCAGCGCCTCAGCCAATTTGTCAAGGAACGGACGGTTGGCTTTTAGTACCAGCATTGCCCGCTGCTTGGCTTCGGTAATCAATTGCGACACTTCCTGATCAATCAATTTAGCAGTCTCATCCGAGTACGGCCGCTCACGAGTCATCTTATCAAACATCAGCCCGCCGTTGTCTTCGTGGAACACTTGATCGCGCAAGCTCTTACCCATACCCTGCTCAATCACCATTTCCCGAGCAATCTCGGTGGCTTTACGCAGATCTGAGCCAGCGCCCGTGGTAATACCGTCATCACCGTAAATGATCTGCTCAGCGATTCGGCCGCCCATCGCCCGCGCCAAGATATCCTTGAACTCGTAGACGTTGGTGTAGCTCTTATCCTCTGGCGGCAAGAACCAGGTGACGCCGCCGGTGCCGCCGCGCGGAATGATCGTCACCTTGTGAACCGGATCAGAATCTGGCAAGACGTGGCCGACGATGGCGTGGCCCGCCTCGTGATACGCCGTCAGCTCTTTCTCATGGTCGTTCATCACCTTGGCCTTGCGCTCCGGCCCGATCGCTACCCGCTCAAATGCCTCGGTCAGTTCATCGTTGGTAATCTTCTTTTTGTTGCGGCGCGCCGCGATAATTGCTGCTTCATTAGCCATATTAGCGAGATCCGCCCCCGATGAGCCAGCTGTCTTGGCGGCCAATTTATCGAGGTCAACCGTTTCGTCAGTCGGCTTTTTCTTAAAGTGAACCTTAAGGATTGCCTCGCGGTCTCTGCGCTCCGGCAGGGTAATTGTCACTCGCCGGTCGAACCGCCCTGGTCGCAGCAAGGCTGGATCGAGCACGTCCGCCCGGTTAGTCGCCGCCAGCACAATCACATTAGTATCGCCGTCAAAGCCATCCATTTCCACCAGAATCTGGTTCAAGGTCTGCTCGCGCTCATCATGGCCGCCGCCCATGCCCGAGCCGCGCTTGCGGCCCACCGCGTCAATCTCGTCGATAAAGACGATACACGGCGCATTTTTCTTAGCCTTTGAAAAGAGATCGCGTACCCGGCTAGCACCAACACCGACGAACATCTCCACAAACTCTGATCCAGAAATCGAGAAGAATGGCACGCCCGCCTCGCCAGCTACCGCCCGCGCCAGCATGGTTTTACCAGTACCCGGATTACCGACCAACAAGACACCTTTCGGAATCTTAGCGCCTAGTTCCTTGTACTTCTTTGGATGCTTTAAGAAATCGACAACTTCTTGCAAATCCTGCTTAGCGTTATCATTGCCAGCGATATCCTCAAACACAATTTTCTCTTTGTCCTCGCCGTACAGCCGCGCCTTTGATTTGCCAAAGCCCATCGCTTGGTTATTCTGCCCCTGAGCCTGGCGCATCATGAACATGAAGAACACTACAATAATCAACACAGGCACCACCATCACCGCCAAATTCCACATTGTTTCGCCAGTAGTTGACGGCGGAATCACCTTCACTTCAACCTTAGCGTTCTTATTCAGGCCCTGCTCGTAAATACTACCCGATTCCTTAACCGAACGCTCAGTCGGTTTGTTTTGATCTTTGGCGGTTACTTTTATGTCATTGCCCTGAATTTCCAGCTTGGCAATTTTACCCTCGTTTGCCCGCCGTACCACATCAGACAATGCCGCCTCTTTCAAGTTAGCAGCGGGGAATAAAACTGCATAAAAAATCAGCGCCACGAAAATTATAATCGCCCAAAACAACCCAAATCGCGCAACCTGCTTTATTCCGTTCTTACCATTTTTTTTCGGCATCTTAACAGCCATTCTCGCATAATCCTTTCGCCTATACTAATCAACTTCGTCTATTATAACATCTCTTGCCGTCAATTTCATCACCGCGCCAGAACCAAGCTGCCATACTGTCCCGGGACGACCGGTTTTTATGGCGACAAGCATTCGCTCCAGCTGAGCAGTCATAAGCGACGCGCCGGCATGCCGCAAGACGTAATAATACAATAGCTCCAACGCCACATTTTCCTCAATTTGTATTAAAAAATGCCGGCTCAGAATTTGTTTGTCGAACCTTTTTAGCTCAGCTTCAAGGGTACGCCGCAATTTTCGCTGCGCCCGCCATAACTCGTATATTTCAGACCGGGCTTCCGGACTTATCTGCTGCTGTATGCGCCGGCGTAAGATGTTGCGCGTGTATTTTTCGCTGCTATTAGTCTCGTCCTCGCACCATTCTAATCTGTGTTTGGCGGCATATTCATAAACCTGCTGTTTCGTCCAGCTGCTCAGCGGGCGCAGAATCCGCGAATCGCTCATACCTGCCAAGCCGCGCCAGCGCGCGCCGCGCCGAAGATTTAGCGCCACTGTCTCGACAATATCATCCTGATGATGCGCCGTCGCCACAGTACCGCCAAAATCTGCAGCAATATCGTTCAAGAATACATATCGCCGTTCACGGGCTTGCTCCTCGCTAGCATCAGCGCCCAGCTCTTCCCTCTGGCCAATATACTGCGCCCGGTATTTTGCCGCCAAAGCCTCAACAAACCGCGCATCGGCAGCCGAATCTTGGCGAATACCATGGTCAAAATGCGCCACTACGATATCTTTTTCTGTCCGCGACATTACATCCAGTAGAACTACCGAATCAACCCCGCCGCTGATCGCTAAGACATATCTCACATAACCATTATCTCACAAATTACGCGCAGAGCCGAACGAAATCTACGTTGTAACGCCATTATCTCTCGGCGGAATCATAAAACCAGAAAAACACGCCAACGGCGGTTTGGCAAAATCAAGCACATCTGTTACAATCATGAGGCGTGGCACCGTAGCTCAGCTGGTTAGAGCGCAGGACTCATAAGCCTGAGGTCGGTGGTTCGGGTCCACCCGGTGCTACCAGAAATGATTAATATTCCTCGCTTAGCGGCGGGGATATTTTATTGATCTCTCTAAAATACCTCTTCCAAATCGCTGTCAAAATTGTCAAGCTCAACGCCGTCCAAAGCAGCCAGCCGCCGCGCCACGAAGCCGCTAAGCTCCCGCGAGCTGCGCCCCTGATTCCAGGTTTCCAGTTCCTTCTTTTTCGTTGCTTCTAAAAACTCTGCTAGTTCATTGTCATTAATCCGCATGGTTTTTCCTTTTTTGTGTTAATTTATTTAACCTATTTTCATGATATCACAAATTTGACAAAAAAGCAATAGCTTTTTATGAAAATCTTTCGTTTTTATGTTGCTTATGCTATACTGGCGGGGAAGGATTTATATACAAACATGACCCCTGTAATGATATCGTCTCTAGCCATCATCGTCTTCGCGGCATTGATTCACGCTAGTTTTCAGCTCAGTATTAGCGTATTAACGCTGCTCAGCGGTCATGCCATTGGTAAAAAAACTGCTTATAAAAGAGTTCTGCGCCGAATGGGCGGATTTACCGCTGGCGTGCTGTTACTGACTTGCCTGATTTTAAGCGCGGTTTCTTATTATTTTGCCCTATTTATTAATCATATTGATTCCGCCGAACAATACATTGCGGCGATTTGCTGCGACTTGATGATTGCCTTGGGAGTTGCTATTTGGGTATTCTATTACCGGCGCGGACGCGGTACAGCGCTGTGGATACCCAGAAGTTTCGCCGACTATTTAACCAAACGCACGAAAAAGACAAAAAACAGCGCAGAAAGTTTTGCGCTTGGCATGGCTAGCGTAGCCGCAGAAACTATTTTTATTATCGGGCCGGTTATCGCCGCCAGCTTGGCGATTATTACCCTGCCTGATTTTATGATGCAAATTGCCGGAGTTGGACTATATGTTATGGTGTCGATTTTACCGTTAGCGGTTATGGTGGCGCTGGTCGGTGCTGGCCGCAACATCGCCAGCCTGCAACAATGGCGCGAATCGCATAAAAGGTTTCTACAGTTCGCCAGCGGCGGCAGCTTGTTAATCTTGGCTGGCTTTATGTTCGTTGACCGCGTCATCGGCATTGCCAGCTACGGAGGCAGCCTGTGGTAAAATCGCCGAGAATCGACGTGATAAAGCGAGGTAAACGACCAGCCGAAGAATTCAGCCCGGATAAGATACATAATTCAATTATTGCTACCTGTTTAAGCGTTCGCATTCCCGAAGGACAGGCTGAAGATATTGCCAAAACCGTAACGCTGGGCGTCATGAACTGGTGCGAAACCCGCCCGGAAATCACTTCTGCCGACATCAGGCGGCGAGCTTGCCAAGTGCTGAAAGGATTGCATCCGGACGCGGCATATTTATATGAAAATTACAAAAATATATTGTAGGGGGCAGTATGGCGCAGAAACCGACGTTTGACTATGATTATATCGTTATCGGCAGCGGAGCAGGCGGTTCGCCGGCTGCCAGCATCCTGGCAAATTCCGGAAAAAAAGTCGCTATCGTTGAGAAATCGACGTTCGGCGGCGAGTCGCCAAACTGGGGCGACGTTCCGGCAGGCGCCCTAATCCACGCGGCCAGCACATATTATAACGCTAAGATGGCAGCGAAGTTCGGATTACGAACCGGCTCTGTCGGCTATAACTACCCTTCCTTATTATCCTGGAAAGATATCGCTATCAAACGCACCGGGGCGGGCGGAAATCGCCATTACTATGAAAAACAAGATATTAGCGTTTTCGCTGGCAACGCGCATTTTTTAAGCCCAAACGAGATTACGGTCAATCGGCGACATTTATCGGCCCGCAAGTTTCTCATTGCCACTGGATCAGAATGGCACGTTCCAGAAATTCCCGGATTAGAAAGCACGCCGCACCACACGCCAAAAACCATATTTTCCCTTGCCAGACCACCGAAAACGCTGTTTATTATCGGTTCAGGCATAGAAGCCTGGGAGCTGGCGCATTTATTCTCCACTCTCGGTACAAAAATTTACCTGGCTGAGGCTTCCAAACACATCTTGGCTGACTTTGATAGTGAGGCGAGCAGGCTGATCATTGACGACGCGAAGGAAAACCGCGGTATAAATATATTGATACAAACAGAAGTTATCGCCGTGCAAAAATCTGGCTTGCAAAAACGCGTTACCTTTGTTCAAGGACGAGCCGAACGCTCAGTACGCGTCGATGAAATATTAATCGCCAGCGAGCGCCGCCCGGCAACTGATTTGGGACTGGAAAATGCTGGCATCAAATATACCGCGGAAGGAATATCCACCAATGCTTATCTGCAAACCTCGGCTCGGCACGTCTTCGCGGCGGGCAGCGTTGTCGATACAACTATACAAACGCACGATATTTTAGCGCAAAGCCGCGTATGCGCGCATAATTTGCTGCATAAAAATTCAATGAAGGCCGATATTCAGCCGCGCCTGTTGGTCGCCTTTACGCAGCCGGAAATCGCCCAAGTAGGAGTCGGCGAAGAAGCGAGCGAAAGGCAAGACCTAAGAATATCAATAGCGCCGCTAACTTTAACAGCGCGCAGCAATATTACCGATCAGCGAACTGGTTTTGTAAAAATAATTACCGATAAAAAAGACACTATTATTGGCGCGTCCATCGTTGCCCCAAATGCCAGCGATATGATTGCTGAACTAACCTTGGCAATCCGCTATAAATTAACTGGCAAACAGCTCATGGAGACGCCGCACTGCTTCACTTCCTGGTCGGAAGCTGTAAGAATTGCTGCTGGAAAACTTCTCTAATTATCTCTGATGCGTTATAATATCTTACTAGCGGGGGCGTAGCTCAGGGGTTAGAGCAGTCGGCTCATAACCGATTGGTCGCTGGTTCGATCCCAGCCGCCCCCACCAATCCATATTGTAACTACCTAAAAACGCGGAATAAATATAACTAGTTTTTAGAATACCGCGGCGCCGGCTTTATGACCGGCGTTTTTTTAATGTGTTACTTAGCTTATACAGACCGCCGCCAATAATCACTACAGCCGCAGCGCCCGCGATATAACCGTAAAAACTCACGCCGGTATCGGAAAGAGTAGTGCTGCCAGACTTTGTCGCTACTCTCCCCGTCTGTCCTGGACTCGTTTGTCCTGAATTATTATGCGCTGGATTCACAGCATTCCTACGCTCGTACACAGCCACTGGGTCTTCAATTATGCCATTTGCGGTTTTATCTTGGTCGCCAAAACCACCGTCGGTCACCGAATAGCTAATCGTCGTCCGCTGTCCGTCCGCTGTAACGCCGAAGGATACTTTGCTGGTTATATCAACCGCATCTGTGCCAGCACCGCTATACTTGACTACCCTTACACCAGCCGTGTTTGCGTATTTTTTAGTTAGCTCTAAGGTTATCTTCGTTGTATAGCCAAACTGAGTACTGCCATAGTTGGCACAATCAATTTTGAACGCGACCGACTCGCCAAGCTGATACCCCGCTGGTTTTCCCTGCTGCGACGCGGCGGTACTGGCACTCGCTATGTTATAGCACTTGTCGCCAGTTGCGTTAATGATCGTGTTTTTACCATTTGGCTGGGCAACGGCTACCCTGCTCGCTGAAGCCGGCACGACAACGTTATCTAAGCGCCGCTGCAGTTCGGCCTTCTTCTGCGGGTCTTTTACTTGATTAACTAAAGCTTGGGCATCATTTTTAGCTTGAGCGGTTTTATCATTTTCTGCCTTAACGACGGCAGCCAACGCCGCCGATTGGATAGCAGCTTCAATTTTCTTGGCGGCAGCCACGGCGTCATTAAGCTTCTTAGCAGCAGCACGCACTGCTGCGGGCGTTGGATTTGACGCAGCGTTGACAGCTTTTGCCTCCTGCAAAGCTTGCTTAACACCGCCTTGATCTTTAATATAACTTGGTTCGCTTTCGGCATCGTGAATAGCTTTTTGCAGGCTAGTTTTGTCGGCACGCAACCCGTCAAGCGCCGCTTGTAATGCGTCTTTAGCGGCAGTCAATTGGCCCAGAGAAGCGCCGTGATCAGCAATTACCGATTCTGCAGCAGTAATTCCAGCTTGCAAGGCATTCGCCGAAGCTGCTGTCATGCCGTCGGTCGAGACTTGTTTAGTATCCGTTACCAGCTGCACCAGACTAGTGCGCACATTAGTAATTTCTTGCTTAATACCGTTCAAAACATTCTGTAATTCGTTCTTTTTAGCCGTGTCCTGAACCTTGCTCAGTAGATTTTCTGCCGCCTGAATATCCGCCGGCAATTTGCTGTTTTTTGCTTTATCGACAGCAGTCTGCGCTTTGGCTTGGGCGTCAGCTTCCTTTTTATAGGCGTTATCCAAGGCTTGCTTCAATCCCTCGACAGCGGTCTTTATTTCATTCGGAGACGGCGACGGCTTGCCGGCAACAGTTTCAGCGGCCGCCAGCGCTGATTTGACAGCTGCGTCGTTCTGGATGTAGCTTGGCGATGATTTAGCGCGGGCGATTTCACTATTCAGTGCAGTCAGGTCAGTTTTGCTTAACTTATATGTAATGCTTAGATTGCCGCTAAAGTTGGTACTCGCCGCGCTGATAGTTACAGGAGTAGACCACACGGCGTTGACATTATGAGAATTTCCATCATACACAGGCGACACCAGCTTAATATTCCCCGGAGTACCGCTATCGTTAGCAACCTGGCTGTTATCGGAAATAGGCACTACAGCTCCGCTTTTACCTATCAGCGGCGACGGCGCTGACACGGCGGTGATAGCCATGGACACATTCTGATTACTCAGGTTAAGCTTAGTCAAATTAGTTAACCCCGCCAGCGGCGATATATCCGCCACCGTACTGCCGTCAATTTCCAAAGAAGCCAACTGTGCCATACTGCCGATGGAGTTTACGTCGCCAGCGGACAGCGGCACGCCGCTTAAGCGAAGAGCCTTTAAGCCAGGCATCGACTTTAGCGCGGCGACATTCTTCGCAGTTATTTTATTGTTATAGCTGTAAAACTTGAACGACTTAATCGTAGCAGCGCTAGCGCTGAAATTAGCCATATCAAGAGGAGTCTCCAGCGATTCTCCAGACAGCGACACGTCGCTTAGCTTTGACAACCCGGAAACAGGCGAGAACGACTTTATGGGATTTGCAGCGGCATGCAGTACCGTAAGTTTAGATAAAGAAGCTATGCTTGTTAAAGACGTTACCTTGTTATCAGAAAAGGTCAGTTCCTGTAGCTTCGCAAGATTAGCAATCGGCGACAAATTAGAAACAGCATTATTATCCAGCGACAGCCGCGACGCATTCACAGCCTCTTCCAGTCCAGTGATGTCGGAAATCTTCTTATTAGCCGGAGTGTTTGAATCAGCCTTAAGAGAGATGACTGTTAGGCTTTTCATCTCGTCCTTAGTTATGTCTTGATTATCAGCGCGTGCTATGCCGCTATTTTTCGCTAATAGCGCATTCAATTTAGCCTTTAGATTAGCGTCTGGGATATGGACAACCTCGACTGCTGGAGTAGTTCCGCCAGCCGCGTTCATCTTTACATTAAGCAGCGCTCCGCGGTTTACTGCCGTTCCAGGTTTTACCTTAACACCGGACGGATCAATCGCCAGCGCAACATCGTTTGACAAAGCCTTTCCGGACCCAATGGCACTGCTGCCAGGTTTTAAGTTGTAATTGCTTTTATTATAATCCGTATTAGCAGCAGCCTCTTTTATGAAATATGGATTTGCGGCGCGAGCGCCAAACGTGTCGTACGAATGACTGTCCCTGCCGTCAATAGTACCTGACAGCTTACTGCTCGACGATATTTCTGCCACGCTTTTAAGCACAGTATCCGTTTTGCCAGGCACGCTTTCAAAATCCCAAACCGACAAGTTCACATCCTTGGCATCATTCCGGTAATACGCATTATAATCAAAGCCCTTCAGCATACTATTCGCATCAACATACGGTCCTTTCGGTTCATTTTTTGCGCCCTCGACCCGTAACGAATAAGCGCGCTGGTACGCTCCGCCCGCCAGGTCATTTGAGTCCGCCAGCGGCCGCGATGAAATAATATTGTTATACATCTCAACGCCAGAAGTATTCCAGCTCAGACCCTGCGATGCTGACCATTTTTCCGTCGCAGTACATACCCCGGCGGCATTCCAGGCATTACAGCCATTCATGCGCCAATCTTCAAAAAGATAAACCGGCCGGTAGGTGCGCGAAATTGTATTATTATACAACTTGACATTCTCGCTGCCAGATACGCGGATTCCCGTGCCGGAACTTTCGATTATATTCGAAGCAATGACAGCGCTGCCTGAAACTTCATACATAATCGCCAGCGACGAGTTTGTAAAGAAATTGTTAACAATTTTCGTATCAATACAACCTTCATCGCACCAAAAATTAATTGTACCGACATTATCAACATTGGTAGGCGCGGATTGCACTTTGCCGCTGTTTGAATTGTCTAAAATATTATTGCGGAATATAAAATTCTTAGTATGCGCCACCTTAATATCAGCCATCGTACAGTAAGCGCCGCAACCTGACGTTATAAAACCAGCCGCATTATTACCGTGCAGTTCGCTATTCTCGAATACCGAATCGTGAGCCTTATTAGCGCCAGCTCCCGACCCGCCATTGTCAATAACTTTAACGCCGTTAGCCGAAGCTTTCGCTTGATTAAAGAACAATCCCTGGTTTGAATTTTGAGTGATAATCATATTCTGTGCAAGCGAATCATTACCATTCAGACTCACCGCCGTCGGTCCGGAAATATCCTTGCCATACACAGGATCTGCAAATCCCCACGCCTGGACTGATGCGTATTGGGCGACATTGATACCCCTGGCTGTAAAGTTTTGACCAGTAGCCGTGAACGCCCTCGTCCGCTCCGAAATCTCGACTTGGCTGGCAGCTGGATTTTTACCAATATAGTACGTTATATTATCCTGAGCGCCAATATTATAGCCCTTGGAGTTATCACCCGGCACTTTTAGCGTAGTTGGCGTTTTATCCTCGACATAAAACGTGTTGCTGCCCGGGGTTACCTCGGCTTTAGTAGCGACCTGCTGCATTGGCTCGTCATTGATAAACACTTGCTCCGGATACGCAGCTACGCCTTCTTTGCCAGGATCAGAGTTCGTCGTGCAAACATGGCAAAAATTATGATAATTACCTGTAGTCTTCCAGACGCCATTGTCGCTCGTCCAATTAGTAACGATATCGCTTCCCTTCAGCCAAACTTCAGCATGCGGTGCGGCTTGCAATGTAATATTACTCTTAGACACAAAAAAGTGCGGCTCGCGGTAAATACCGCTTTTCGCAACTACAGTACCGCCGCTTAGAACAGCTGTCACGGCTTTACCAAAAGTCTTATACGGCGAGTTCTCGCTGCCATTACCAGTAGTGTCATTACCGTTCGGAGCCACCCACGCCACATTAGAGGAGGGAATACTGTAGTTTGTGTCAATAAACTGGTATTTTTTATGCAAAGAGACCGCCTTGGTCGACGGTATTTGCAGTAGTATAGCGCCAAACGCCACAATGACGGCAGCAGTAATGCCGACAACTTTTGGTATAAACCTTTTATATCGCTGATGAATCTTCATTTTTCCCTCACTGTTTGTGTCTTATTACACCTTGCTTATTATTCTAGCAAATAAAAATATAAACGCAAACGCATTTACTCAGACAACAGCCGCTCTCCGCTCAGCATAAAAGCCAGCCCGTCCGCCAATAAGATTACTCCACAGACAATGATGATGCCCATGATGACATGGCGTATCACCTTGCCGCGCCGTTTGCGTGTTTCAAATCTTCCACGTGTGATTTGTGAATCTTCCGTGTGAGATTTTCATTTTGTCTGGGTGTCTGCGGAAAGGAGCGCGCTAGTTTCTGAGAATGACACTTAGCAGGTGGCAATTTGCACTTGACAGATGGCGCGATTTACGTCTGACGAGCAAAAAAACGCCGCTATAACACGCGAACTTCCCGCAAGTTATATCATTAGCCCACCTCTTTTCGGATTACAAACATCCCCTTGCTGATGGCAGCGCGCGGATTTTGGTTATGGTTTTATTTTAGCATGGGCGGATGGGAGATTGCTATAGGTTTACTGCGATTTTCGTAAAATCGCTTGACAAAGGATTTCAGTATTGATATATATATCAGCCTTTGCAACCGCAGAGGTCGGCGTTTCGCCCAAAGCCATTGGGCTTGAGACGTCCTACTTCGCAGAGAATTCATTCTCTGCCCGACTCCAGAAGGAGTACAGAATGGGAAAGAACTGGTGGAGTGAGCCGATGGGCGGTTGCGACTCCAAGGGCAACCCCATCACCGTGTCGTTCGGTAGCGGTCCGAAGGAGGGACACACTCTCATCGGAGATGGCGACCGCAGCGGCGGTATGGGCGTCGGCGGCAGTCTCGCCGACGGTGCGACGCACTACTCGTTCCTCGAGAGCGACAACCACGACCACTACGGACCCGGCAACGGATCCAACAACAACGGCACCTCCCGCGGTCAGTACACCGGCCCCGGTCACTAGACCCATCGTCCTGGACATGACCTGAAAAATGTCTTATCCTGAGTATGATATAAAACTGCTCACTTACCTAGAGGATTCACTATGTCAGAATGGACAGAAAAAGATTTTGAGTCGTACACCCAATCTGATTGGGAACTTATTAAAGCAGTCAAACAGCTTGCCGATGAAAATCTTGATAATGTTAAGATTTTAACACGTGCCAATGATATAGCATTGGCAATTTTTGGTATGTTGTGCGTACGGCTGCGCGATAATGGAGAAGAGGGTGCGGACGGCCTCGGTATGTCGTTACAAGAATATACAGGAACAGTCCTAGCCAACGCAAAGAGGAAGAAAGAAGATGACGGCTGGGCCGCTGAATACGCTAGGCCGATCGATCAATTTATTGCTTATGGAGAAAAGAAGTTTGCTAAGTAAATTGAATCTGCTATGGTGATCTGCAATTACGATGGTAGGGCTGGCAATATCCCTGGCGATGGTCACGGACACGTGAAGGCGCAGGGAGGTCCTCTCGGCGAATTCATCGTCTACTGGCGACTTCCTGAGAGCGAAGGCGGTGCGACTGTCATCGACAACTGGGCCAGCTCTGAGCGTCTCTCAAATCACATGTCTGGTCTCTGGTAGAGTTCCTAGACCTGGACAAGTCACAAAACTGTCCATTTTCCCATTCAAAAATAGTACAATTATAGGAAAATGAAAAATAGTATCAATATCGCAATACCAGATTTCATTACTCAAGCCTTTCCTATACTTAAAGAGGCGACATACGTCCGTGAATTTGCTTCTTTCATCACACTATATCCAGACGCAGACTATTATTTGTTTCAGACAACATCCAATCAGTCGCTCATACTTGTAGCAATTGATTATCCTGACCCCATCGACGAAAGTCAACAAGTAAAGAGTTTGTCTGGCGGGTTTGAGTTTGAATTCGCGCACCTCATCAAGCCGTACGCCAACGACCAGCATATTGAGATCCGTCCGAACGACGACATGGATGACGGCTTTTTTGTGCCAGACCCGAGGAGTTATTATCGGTATTATTTGGCAGCAGTGAAACAGAGGATGGATTGGTGATTTTATCCTAGCTAAGAGCTTCTGAGTTCGAGAAGACCCCGCCCTGGCAGTACAATCTGTTGGGGCGAGATACTTACTCTGTTACAATAAACCCATGATCCACAAGCTATACTCTGCCTACGACTTACCCTTCGATCACGATACGTGCCATCTGTTTGAGCATGTTGTCAACCGTCGTTTTTTGAAACAGCTACAAAAGACCGGTCATCATCGCGGTTTGTTTGGTCGACTTAATGGCCAGACTGTCGATTCAAGCATATTCTTTGATCTCGGCGTATATAACGCAGACATTATCACACTGTTTGAGAGCAATCTAAAACAGCTTAGTGACAGTAATGATATTAGTCTGCTTGTTGACGAGTGTTTGCTGCATATTGGCGCAGAAACACGATGTAGCATAACGGTTAAAAACCGTGACAGATTGATACAACATATCAAACAACTTGCATATTGCTTTATATCTCAAAAATCAAAGCCATCAAAAACCAGCACGGAAGAAGCTTTTTCCATGTTTTACAATCCGCAAGACTTCGCGGAGCTAGAGGTTGACATCGTCACAGAACTGCCAAATGAACAGTTCATGCGAGCTTGGTGTGCCATGCGCTTGCCGATATGCGATATTGTGCATAATTGCGCGCTCGACCCCTTGCCGCTATATCTGAACGAGACTTCAGGAGCTTGGGCTGAAGATGAACGGGCGATAACAAGTGTATATTACACAATTAGCAAAGATGCCGATACAACTAGACTGGAGAATCGCATTACTGAATCCCTGCGATTATTCCAAGCCAGTGGCTGCGCCGATGACATTCAACAGTACCAGCATGAATTTCAAACCGATGACTGGTTTGTCAATTCGCCAATTATCCTGTACGAACTCTTTGGGCTCAAGGCAACGCGCAAGGAGATTGCAGATACTATAACACCAGACTTGCTTGGCGAACTGTTATTAAATACACATATCCACACGACCGTTTCGTCCTGATTCGTAGCGCAGAACTAATAATCTTACCCATCTTACATGAAATCCTTTATCATACCTAATAGACACGCCTACTTTCAACAATGTTATCTGTAACACATTCTATAAAAAAACCGACAATATAGCGTACTAGGGCTGTTGCGCGGCACGGCAAATTATCCTATCCTTAACTTATGAGCCTTATTACTCGCAGAATCGCCGCTGCAATTCGCGCCAACGACCTATCTGCCTACCAGCGCGAGCGCTACCCCGCTATCCAAGAGGGCGAGATTGTTCAGTTTGTTGATGAAAATTTTTCTGGTGTTGATTTTGACCAGTTTGTCATGGGATTTTTTATGTTTGAAAACTGTAGTCTGGACGGCGCAAAGCATATTTACGGGCAGCCGATTTATTTTACCAATTCATCGGTTCGGAATGTGAATTTTCGCGGCGTCAAAGCTATTATTGAGGCAGAGGACTGCGACTTTCGCGGCATGAGATATGATGAGGAAACGCAATTTGTTTATGGCAACGGCGAATTAGCGGCGCGATCGCGCTTCGTGAATTGCAGGTTGGACGATGAGGCACGCGAGTTTTTAATGCGGCAGGGCGTGGTGATTAGTTAAGATTTCACTCCTCAATGACATATCAGCAAGACATAAAAACTATCCGCCTACTCTGCTATAATATAATCAGTAGACTGTATAAAATGAACATCATTCTCATAAAACGCCAGCTTTACGCACTGCGGCACGATTATTTGACCATGAACAATCTGGTTACTGCCGCGGCTATTTTGGTTGCCTTTAGCTGGGCTTGGGGGTCGGTTGAAGCGATGCAGCAAAATTACGAGCTGCAAAGATCTATTGATAATAAGCGTCAGCAAATTGAAATAGAAAAAATAAAAGTCGCCTTACTACAATATGAGTCAAAATATTATGAGAGCGACGAATACCAAGAATTAGCAGCACGCCAGCGCACTGGAAAAGGACAGCCAGGAGAAAAACAGCTGATCGTACCGTCAACCGACGATTCCTACGGACAGCAGGCGGCAACGACTAGCGTAAGATCGACACCAGTTCGCAGTAACTTCCAGCAGTGGATGAATTTTTTGTTCGGTGGCAATAGTCGTAATAAAAAATAGCCTCCCTGACTTGCGAATTATTTGCCAATCTGTTACTATGGTTTATGTGCCGCGGGGTAGAGCAGCCTGGTAGCTCGTTTGGCTCATAACCAAAAGGTCGCAGGTTCAAATCCTGCCCCCGCAACCAAAGAAATAACCTCTTCGCTCAGAAGGGGTTATTTCTTTATAACCTATCATCAAACATTAAGAAACTCCCGCGATAGACGGGAGTTCCTAGGCACCTGTTTATTTTATACTACCATTGTACTAACAAACCGGCGCATAATGCAAGTGCTTATTTCTTCTTTTTGATAGTCAAAAAACCGTTGCGAGGATTCTCGGCAACAACGCGGTCTTCTGGCAAATCGCACGGCTCGCCCTTGGCGTTCTTCTCTGTTTTAGTAAAGAAATAGATCGTCTGCTTCTTGCCGCCGCGCAGCGTAACTTCTGATTTATGTAAATAGTATGTAATGCCCTTTGAATTCGTATGCTTGTAAGCCATTAGTCTTATACCTCCTAGTTAATGCTATACCACTCTAGGTTACTATCTCCGAGCCACCCCTGTCAAGTCAAAAAGGATTATTTCTTCTCTTCAGCAGCAATTTCAATATGCCAAGCACCACCAGGCGGACGATAATCACCAGGAGTATCATCCCCGCTACCACCAGCGACCAGCCAGCAAAATCAGCCGACCACGCTGGCGAAACAAACGTGTGGTAATACGGCTCGGTGGACGGCGCTTCAAACTGTATATTAGACGTCCTGGCAGCCGGATATTTTGACCATTCTTCATTAATGCAGCTAACATAGCGCGGGTCGGCCTGAGTCGTAAACCTGCCGTAGCCGCCCTGCTGCGCCCTGGCGTCGCATACTGCCCGAACTTTGGAGATAGTATCGTTGTTAGACTTATTTTTTATAGCTTCCTCAAAGTTCTTCAGCTCTCTGTCATAAACCCGCTTATATGTATGATCTAAGGCAATCCTTCCTGGATCGGCATTCATATGCGCCGAGATATAGCGCTGCAAATCATATAGCCGCTGGCTAAGCGCGATCACGTCCCCTGATTTGTCAGCGTCTTCCACTGCTTCGCGCCGCTCAATCATACCTACGTTATTCAGCCGTAAAAAAGTCGCCGCCACGAAACCAGCCATAATCAACAGAACAGCCAGCTGCCAAGTCTTTATCTGGCTAAGCTTCTTAATCCTAAATTTGGTCTTGCGCTTATCTATCACCATAACCCACCGCCTTATTTATATTAAGTATATCAAACTACCGGCAGATGCGGAACTGGCGGTTTTGCGTTACAATTACCTATATGAGGATTTATTTTTCAGGGATTGGCGGCGTTGGTATCGGGCCGCTGGCGGAAATTGCGTTGGATGCCGGATACGATGTATACGGCTCCGACCGCCAGGCCAGCCCCATGACCAAGTCGCTGAAAAAACGCGGCGTTCAGATATCATTTGACCAATCAGGAGATTTTTTACGATCAGAGCATGAAAAATCACCGTTTGACTGGTTTGTTTACACGGCAGCGCTGCCTGGCGATCATCCCGAGCTGGTATTAGCCAATCAGCTAGGCATAAAAACGGGCAAGCGCGACGAACTGCTAGCACATGTCATTGCCGATAAAAAATTAAAGCTCATCGCGGTTGCTGGCACCCACGGAAAAACCACAACCACTAGCATGCTGGTTTGGGCTTTCCAGCAACTAAACATTCCAGCCAGTTATTCCGTCGGCTCAACTCTTAGTTTCGGGCCGAGCGGCCGATTTGACCCGGCTAGCCAATTCTTCATTTACGAATGCGACGAATTTGATAAAAATTTTCTGCATTTTCAGCCGTGGCTATCGATCATCACATCAATTGATTATGACCACCCCGATACTTATCCAGAGAGAGCAGACTATCTGGCGGCTTTCCGGCAATTTATTTGCCAGTCCCAGCGTTGTATTATGTACCAGCAGGATTTGAACGGCTTAGACATCGCTAGAGATAGCGGCGTAACGCTTGACACGATAGATAAAAATGCAGCGCTTGACGACATCAATAGCCTTATCTTGCCAGGACGCCATAACCGCGAAAACGCCTATTTAGTTTTAACCGAGCTAAAAAATAGCGGCGTTGGCTTAGCTGAGGCAAAAGCAGCCATTGAGTCGTTTCCTGGCTCTGGGCGGCGCTTTGAAAAATTAGCCGATAGTCTTTACTCCGATTACGGCCATCACCCAACCGAGATTAAAGCTACGCTGCAAATGGCGCGCGAACTATCTGATCATGTTGTACTCGTTTACCAGCCGCACCAAAATATCCGCCAGCATGAAATCAGAGAAAATTACACCGCCGAGGTTTTTAATCAAGCCGAGAAAATTTATTGGCTGCCGACATATTTGACGCGCGAGAATCCGGATTTACCGATACTGACGCCTGCAGACTTAACCAAAAACCTCACCCGCCCCGAAGTACATATTGCCAGCCTCAACGATGATTTGTGGAAGTCTATCATGCTTGACCGCGAGTTAGGTAAGCTAGTCCTCTGCATGGGCGCTGGCACCATTGACGAGTGGCTGCGGCAGCATCTGAAGATTTAGAGTTTTACCGATTATCGCCGCTGCCATGCAGCTGGCCGCGCTGCTGGCGGCTGGCTAGCTTTTCATTATTAAGCCGCGCCACCTCTTCCAAGCTAGACCCGAGCAAATGCGCCACCGAGTTAACATACCACAGCACGTCACCCAATTCTTTGATAATTTCTGCGCGATCATCGGCAGTTAGTTTACCCTGTTTATCGCGGATTAGCTTTTTGAACTTTTCCATCACCTCGCCCGATTCGCCAGCCAAACCTAGTATTTGCGCCATCAAATCAGCGCTGATATCGCCGTAGGCGTGATTGCTCGTTAGCGTTGAAATAGCTTTTTGCGAATAATCTTGAAAATTCATGTTCCCCTCCTGTTTGTATGTATTATAGCAGCAACTACCAGCCGCGGGCTATCTGGCGTGAACCTGATTATTTGCTTTCGCGAAGGTTTGAGCTTGAACTATATCTATCTAAACGTATAGCCAGGTCTTCTACTTCTTGTCGAAATCCTGGATCTTGCTGGCACCTTTTAATATAATTGCCGACAGCTTTTCTTGCAACACAACCCAAGGTTTCGCGCCTTACCTTTGCAACCGTTGTAAACCTATCAAATAATTCTCCTGACATCTCTACGTCAACAGTACGCCATCCTTTACCCACTGGTACTCCTGAACAATCTATCCCTTCTGCGGACTGCGACACGCCTGCACAATCGCAAGGTTTTCCTTCAATATTTGCCATAACATTCTCCTTTCGTTACCAGCAAATCATATCGTACCGCTGCTGCCGATTCCAGACAAAATGGTTGATATTTTATGACAATTTTGTTTTTTATGCTATATTACAGATATGGATTTTTCAATTATCGGCTTGTCTATTCGTGACAAACGCGTATACGAGGCACTGCTGGCAATTCCTAATAGTTCGCTGCGAGCCATCGCAGAAACAACGAATATTAACCGCGGCAGCGTCTATGAATCTATCAAAAGCCTGCGCGCAGCCGGACTTGTCAACAGCGTCACTCAGGGCAAACAGCTGCGCTACCGCGCCGAAGATCCAGCCGTCTTGGCAGAAATTTTACGCGAGAAGCAGCAAGCTTTGCAGGTAGCCGGCCAGCAGCTTGATCAATACATTATCCGCCTGCGAACCGCAAACAAAATCGCCGAAACCCGGCATATGGCGGCATTTTACGAAGGCGACGAAGGTTTGGCAAATATTTTGCGCGATATATTAAGTACCTGCCGCCTGCAAAAGGTTAGCCTGTACCGCGTAATTTCTTCGCCGCGCGTCAGCCGCTATCTGTACAACAACTTTCCGAATTTTAGCCGCGAACGCGCCAAACGAAATCTACGAGTACGCGTCTTACGCCACGCCAAACCCCTGCGCATAACGACAGGTTTAGCGGACAGCCGCTACTTAGCCGGACCAAAACTAGATGACGGCTGCTACACAATATTGTATGCCGGTAAAATGGCTATTATTACCCTGGACAAATATAACTCTATGCACGGAGTAATCATCGACAACGCCAGCCTAGCCTCGGTGCAAACACGCCTATTTGACATTGCTTGGCAGGGTGCTAGCGAGGGTTAGCTATCATATAGCAGCCTATTCGTTGTGTTATAATACAGTATTGTTAAATGTAATTGGGAGTTATATGAACAAAAAAGAGACAAACTACGAGGGGGGGCGGATCTACTCAGTGATGGCGCTGTAAAAGACCTAGGAAATATTGCTTTACGAGCAATCCAAATGGAGGTTGACTTAGCTGGCGTTCCACGAGTACCGCGACTGCCAAACGGCGAGGTCGAAGATGACGTTCAGCATAGTTATTCGCTGGCTATCCTAGCTCCAGAACTACGCAAGCAATTATATCCGCACCTAGATAACAACAAGGTTCAAGGCTTCGCCAACGCCCACGAACTATTAGAAATAGCTACTGGCGACGTAGCAACATTCAACCTGACGAAAAAACAACTGGAAGAAAAGCGTCGACGCGAAGAGAAGGCTAAAAAAGAGCTTCTGGAACGGCTAACATTAATGCCAGAGCTTAAGCAAAACCTGGAAGAATACGAACGTCGAGACACACCAGAAGCTCGTTTTGTTCGAGCAGTTGATAAGATCTTGCCAGTTGCTATGGATATCGTCGGCCAAGGAGTACGCGTTGTTGAAGAAGATTACGGCGTATCAAATCTAGAGGATCTTCAAAAGAATCACGACGACCTTATTGCTGGTTTCAGAACGAGCTTTGGTGAGGAATTTCCAGAACTTGTTCAGCTATATGAACATCTGGCGCGAGAATTCGAGAAGAAATACAAAGAAGAAAAAGCGAAAAAGCCTGAAGTTAAATTACCGGAACGCCCAAGCCAGCTAGTCGAAGTTGAACGTAAGTTCTTAATCGATCCTGAATCTTTGCCGTTTAATCCAGAAGATTTTAAACATACCACAATCCGCCAAGGTTATCTGGCAGTCAGCGACGACGGATCAGAAACACGAATCCGCGATTTTGGAAATGATCAAAGATTTGAACTAACAGTCAAATCAAACGGCACCGTTGCGCGAAAAGAAAAAAATATACAAATTGACAAAGAAGTCTTTGAGTCGTTATGGCCGCTAACCTTGGGAAGACGTATCGAGAAAACTCGCTATTACATACCTTATGTCGACCCAGAGGGAGACAAACATACTATTGAGCTTGATGTATACCACGGACCTAGCCATCTGAACGGTTTGTGTACCGCCGAGGTTGAGTTTGAGGGACGCGAAACAGAAGCAACCCTGCGGGCAGATACCTTCCAGCCGCCTGAATGGTTTGGCGAGGATATTAGCAGCAATCCAAACTACAAGAATCGATCGCTAGCTTCCCATGCGCCCCATAGCCCTATGAATCTTAGCGATATTAGCATGTAGCCCTCACAAAATTAATCGCCTTGCCCTCGTTCAGCCATCGCTGCTCGTATGTCGTCGTGATTTTGTACTCGTCGTCCAGAGATGATTCGTGCAGGTCAAAGCTTAGTTCTGTAATTTGCCATTTTTCTGCCACCAATTGCTCCAAGCTCCAGCAGAAAAAGTCGCGGTCGTCATGCTTGAAAAGCAGCTCGCCGCCAGGTTGCAATAATTGCGCGTAACGGCGCAAAAAATACGGATGCGTCAACCGCCGCCCAGCAGCCCGCTTTTTCGGAAACGGATCAGGAAAAGTCACCCAAATATTTACTAGCGTTGACAAAGTGAATAAATCGCCAATTTGGTCGGCGCGCGCCCGGATGAAATAGATGTTATCCAGGCCTTTTTCTAACGCGGCGTAAGCGCCTTTTTGCAAACGGTCAGCCTTAACATCAATCGCCGCAAACAGCTTATCTGGATAACGCGCCGCCAATTCGACACTAAACAAACCAGTGCCAGCGCCAATCTCTAACCCGAAAATACTCGGCTGGTGCTGCTGGTAAAAATCGCGCCATTCATCAAACTCGAAGCAATTCTCGGCGTTATGAAACTTGGCAAATTTGTATTTTTTACGCTTGCGGGATATAACAAACTGATTTGGATCGACAAAACTCATACCTTTCATTATACTAAATATGATGGACACGTTTATAAAACAAATACTAAATATATCGGCCGCCGACGAATGGTTACATAATAACGGCCTTGGCTGGTTGATCAGCGACCGCATGCTGGAGACAGCCAGTATTATTATCGGATCATTCATCATTTACTTCATCGGAAAACATCTCATTAAGTGGTTCATTCATTACACAATCCGCTCCACTGCCAAGCACCGCTCGTGGCATCGCAAGGATATTGAAAAACGAGAAAAAACGCTCATCCAATTAAGCCGCGGGTTTTGGCGGATTTTAATGATCTTTTACGTTGCCGCTATTATCGCTAACAAGTTATTTCTGCTCGACTTGTCGCCGCTGTTTGCTAGCGCTGGAATAGTCGGCGTGGCGCTCGGATTTGGCGCGCAGTCGCTTGTCAAGGATTTTTTATCCGGCATCTTCATTATCGCTGAAAACCAATACCGCGTTGGCGACGTGGTCGACATCATGGGAGCGTCCGGCAAAGTCGAACGCGTCGGTACTCGCACGACAGTCGTTCGCGACGCCGAAGGCAACGTCCATTACGTCCCAAACGGCACGATCCAGCATGTTATCAATAAAACTATGGGCTACAGCATATCGCGGTTCAGCCTGTATTTAGACCCAAACACCGACATATCCGAGGCTACGGAAATTATTAACGCTACCGGAGAAAAGATAGCTCAGGAAAAAGCTTGGCATAAAAAGATTATTGACCCGCCGAAATTTGTGTCAGTCGGCGAGATCACCGGCCGCAGCACTGAAATAATTATTTCTGGCAAAACCCAGCCGTCAGACCAATGGGCTGTCACTTCTGAAATGCGTCACAGACTGCTGCAAAAATTCGACAAAGAAGGCATTTTACTGGCAACTCTACCAGCGCCAATTCTAAGCAGTAAAAAGTAGCATCACCTCTATAAAAGCGCCAATTTATAGCTTGAACAGTTAATCGCCGGCGGTAGCTGAACTATTTTCATTATTATTTATACCCAGCAGCTCCTTGTCGCTCAGCACATCATTAGAAAAGGCCTTCGTTTTAGCAATGCCTTTCGCCTCGTCATCGTATAACTTCAGAAATTCATTAATTGTCTGTTCATTAACCGGACCTTGCGCATCGAAATCTTTACTCTTGTCTTCCAAATTTTTACTAATCTCTGAACGCCTGGAAGTGTATTCTGGACGGCTTAAATCCAGACGGTACGCATCCGATTGGTAATAAACAAACATTGAGATTGACACCAGAAGAACCGAAACTAGAATAGTCGATCCAATAAAAACCGCAAATTTATTGTACCTGCCAGCAAACTTTTTTATATTATTCATTACCGCCTCCCGACAAAGAATCTTTTATCAGGCGTACTTCGCTTTTATATTGTGCCAATAGATCATTCATCGACTTTACACTGTCAGCCAAATAGTTCCGAGCGTCGCGCGCTTCAATGATTTTTTCGTAAAACTTTGCCTGATCTGTTTTGCAGCTCGCTTTATCTAGGTTAGTCATCGCCGTATCATACTTATTATAGTCGCTGTTAAATTTCAGCCGCTGCGTTTCAAAATCGCTGGTAATTCTAACAAGTCCCGAGCTATCCATTTTATTAAGCGATAACCGGCTGTTAAACCGCGCCATCAGCTTCGTTGACACAGCATTGTACTTTTGCCCGATACTAACCCTGGCCAAAGCGTCGTTAGTATGAATCTGTTTTATGGTAACCTTCAGCGAGCTGCAGCTCTTCCTGATAATGCTGGTAATCTCCGAATTGGGCATTTCGATTGATTGCGCCAAAACCGGTTGAGGACTTATCAGCAGACCGCCAGCAATCAAAAAAGACGCAAGATACAGAATAAATTTTCTCATCTATCCTATTATCTCACGTCTTCTTAGCTGCAGTCAAATATTACTTGAACTGTTTTTCAACGTTGCTTTTGACGCCTTTTGCAGTTTCTGTTACTGCATCGCCAACTTTTTGCGAGCCAGTTTTTAATGAATCAACGCTATTTTTAGCAGCCGCAGCCGCCTTATCAGCAACTTTCTCTGCGTCAGATTTCAGCTTACCTGCTTTCTTTTTCAGGTCTTTTCGAGTTTCTTTACCGCTTTTCGGTGCGGTTAAAATTCCTGCTGCAAAGCCTGCCGCTGCTGCACCCAGAACTGCTAATACTTTTTTCATGACATTTACTCCTTTGTTATTTATTTTTTACGAAACAGCTTTGTAATCTCGCTAAATACCTTTGCTGGCGACAACCAATCGGTAGCGCTAGCTACATTCATCGTAATCTTATCGACTTTTTTCATGATGGCGTTTATTCTTATCAGCAAGGAAATGATTGTTCCTAAAAGCACCAAGATGACAATTGACAATAAAGCAGCGATGATTGTTAAAAGAACGATGATTGTTTGTGCGTCTTCCACGTTCTACCTTTCCGCGAAGCTTACAATGTTTATGTTTTTATTTTAGCATGCTTTGGTTGTTTTTGTGTTAGATAATCCAACGTTTCCTATTGTAGCATAAGCGTGTTAAAATGTCAATGGTTTGCTGGTAGCGGCCGCGAAAATGGTTCGTTTTACGATACTCCCATGCTTAAACTCAGCTTAATCAGCCCAAATATGCTACACTGGCTATGGTTATGAGGGCATTTTTCAAACGGTATATTCCAGAATTTGTCTACGGCGCAGTTGACGGTACGGTGACAACCTTTGCCGTGGTGGCAGCGTCGGCTGGAGCGGGGATTTCCAGCGCGGTCATCCTTATTTTAGGCGTGGCTAACTTAATTGCCGATGGTTTTTCAATGGGTTCCAGCGCCTACTTAGCAGCCAGCGCCGAACACGACGAATCGACCCGCGGCACCCAAAAGCGAGCTTCTCCTAAAATTATCGGCTTAGTTACATTCTTGGCTTTCGTAGTAGTCGGCAGCGTGCCAGTACTACCCTACTTGATCGACGTGATTGCAGCTATGAAAGCACCAAGCACCACCCTGTTCTATATCAGCTCGCTGCTCACGGCAATTACTTTCTTAACAATCGGCTTTATTAAGGGCAAAGTCGGCAAACAATCACCGTGGCGGGAAGCTACCATCACCTTGCTCCTGGGAGCGGTCGCCGCTGGACTGGCCTACTTTGCCGGCGATGTATTGGCGGCGTGGCTGGGCGTTCAGTTATAATCCTTAAAATTCATTAGCGATATATTTGATTATTTTACTAATGTCGCGCACTGATTCTTGGCGCACCGTTCCACCCTCCAGATAAACACGCCGATTAACCTCCAGCATCACCGAGCGCAGTCCTGGCGTTTTATTACGATAAAAGTCCATCGGCACCAGCGCACCCGCATACGGATAATTCAGCGCGCAGCTATAGCCCAGCTGTTCTATGTATAATTTTAGCTTCAGGGCGTCATTTCCACTAAACCATTCAGCGTCGTAGCCAAGGCAAATATCAGGCAGATTTTCCGTATAGCCAAACAATTTTCGCACCAAATCATCACTGTAGCTATGCAGATCAATCATCATACACGAGCCGTGCTGATTAACAATTTTTTGGCTCAATTTATTTAGCTGTACATGATGAGGTTCATACGCTTGCCTGATAATTTCCTCGCGGCGCTCAGGTGTTACCTGGCGATACTGCGCACCGCCCGGCAAATGCGTATAGACCGCGCCCATACCCAGCCTCGCCATCGGCTCATCGGCGTCATTTTGAAACCGCTCAACGTCGCAATATAACCGCGAATACTTGGCTATTACTTTATGGCAATCAATATCTCTGGCAAGTTCGTCCACTTTATAATCAGCCATAAAGCGCAGATCCTTCTCGATAATTTTCCGATCAACCGTAACATCGCGCCAAAAATCTGGCGGTAAACACAGCGAAGCGTGCGGGATATGAATAAGGAGATTAGCCGCCATTTTTCCACTGCCTGGCACGTTGCAATAACTTATCGACATAAGCTGCTTTAAGTTTTTTATACGCCGACCTGTCGTAATTTGCTTGCTTGGCATATTGATATTTTATCTTTGAATATTGATCAGCTTCGTCATTGCGAGACCTTAGATAATCTCTGATAATTAAGAAATTATCATGCGTTTCAGTATCCGCGACCGCGAGGTGAATATGGATATCGCCCTCGCCGGTTTCTTCTTGTCGGGACGCCAGGAATATATAATCTTGGCGGAAACTTGGGTTTAATGAGGGAAAATATCCAATTACCACCAATTTATCCCGCAACTCGTTCATATGCTTATTATCTTTAGCAGAAACAAGGATATCTAGGATATTTTTACCATCCAAGCCAAGCACCGCGGTACTGCCGACATGATGAATTTGCGAACCACCCGCAAGCACTGGCGCCAATTTATTTTTCACGCGCGTAAAGACAGCTGCCATATCTTTTCTGGATTTTTTAATATTGACTGGCATTTGGCTAAAATTTCAATTGAGCACCATCCAACAAGGTAAATCCACGTTTTATCAGCTGGATTTCTTCGTCAGTTTCATCTTTACCATTCCCAAATACCTTCGGCAGCTCGTCAAACGATAGCCATTTATATTCGCTGTGGTCTTTCGGATTTAGTTGAATATTACTAATGTCGTCAAATTGTGCAAAATATACTACTTCAATTGAATGCGAACCTTTCACCGAATTATGATACGTAAATGCAGCAAACGGATCGCCAACCGTAATAGTCTTGCCGAATTCTTCGCGGATTTCGCGCTTCAATCCAGCCACGATATCTTCTCCAAAATCCACATGACCGCCAGGCAGTTCAAATACGCTTGGCATAAATTTCTTCGTCGCAGCACGCTTAGGCATAAAGATTTTCTCAACGCCGTCAAAATTGTGATGAATAAACGCGCAGGCAACGATCACTTGCTTACCTACCGCGGGTACTTCGCTATCGTTCATAATCTGTATAGATTATACATATTTACCTAAAACGGCGCAAACATACCGGCAATTATCCTGACGCTAATTTACATCTTTAATACTAAAACCAAACTTACTGGCGACAAGCGCAATATTCGGCTTGCCAAATTCGTCTGCTAGCGCCTGAAATTTGGCTTGTTTGTCGCTGCCAAATTTTTGCACCAGATCATAATACCATTCAAACGTGCAAAAATATGGCGGCTCTTTGGGCGGTTTACTTTTGGAATGAAATTTGTCGGCGTACATTAGCAGCCGCTCCTCGGGCGTGTTAGCGGTATAATCGGCGGATGGAATGGACAAGTTTTGGTTAATTACGTCCTGCTTGGTCAAACCTACGCCAGTATGGTGCGAAGCGAACCGCCAAATTTGCTCGGGAAAACCTTCATTTCGCAGAATCTGCTCGCCAATCACGCCGTGGCGAACGCCGTCAACAAATTTGCCGTTTTCCAGAACATCATACGCACCGATATCATGAAGCATGCAAGCAACATGCAATAAATCGCGGTCGATTTGCGAATTTGGCTTAGCATCTAAAAGCTGCGCCGCAATCGCGTCAACCACTTGGCAGTGAGTGTAAATCAGTGCAAAATCAGCATCAGTTTTGGCGTATTTTTTGTGCAGGTTTTTGACTTGAGCTTCGGTTGGTAATTCAGTTTTATTCATATTTATTCTACCTATATTTGACACGAAAATCCTTTTAAACCCTCACATCGCCGTCTAAACTAACATAGTTCTTGGCGCCGCTGCGATACATGGCGGAAGGTTTATTTTTGGCGTCAAACTCATATTTCATTAGTTCGCCAAAATAGCTAAAATGATTACCTTTCGCAATTTTTAAGGTGGCGTCATCGACTATTTCCAGCTCCTCAGCCATGTTGAATGGTTGCCAATCATTAGACCATAAGCCCCTCAATCCTTTTTCTGTATCAACAACTTCATACACGCCGTAATCGTTAACGAACCGCGCTTCAAACTTTCGGCGGTTTTTGTCAGAGGATTCACCAAACTGATCAATAATTTCTAATATCGAATTTGTGACTATTCCTGGCGCTGTATCATACGCATTCGCCAACACCGAAACAGTTATTCCGTCATCTATCCGCGACCAGGTGCGGCCGACAAATCCTGGATAACCGCCGCTATGGCCGACGAGCCGCTTACCGTCTTTAGCTTTTGCGACATCAACACCCAATCCGTAGCTTCCCGCGTTTGCCTCGTCGGCGACTTGCCACGATGGGCGCTGTATTTCCCTTTTAGAAGCATCGCTCAATAGTTTACCTGAGCCAATTTGCAGAGCAGCAAAGAATTTTGCCAAGTCATGCGCCGTTGAGCAAAATCCTGTGGCTGGCTGCAATACGCCAGTTGTGACGTGTTGAAACGGACGGCGCCGCTGATATAAATCAAACCTACTATAGCCAGTTGCCATACGAAGTTCTGGCGAATATTCCGCGGCGGTTTGGGTTAAGTCAAGCGGCGCGATAATGTTTTCCGTCACAAAATCAGCGTACGATTTGCCGCTAGCTTGCTCAATCACCAAACCGAGCAAGCCAAAACCAAAATTAGAATACTTGAATTCGGAATTTGGTTCGAATACTAGCTCCGATTGCATGATTTGCTTCTTGAATTCGTCTTCATCCGGAAATTCTCCTTGGAACTGCCAAAAACCTGACGCCTGGCCGTCGCGAATCACGCCCGCTGAGTGGCTCAACAATTGACGCAATGTTACATCGCACCAACGCTGGTCGCTGCGCTGCGCCAACCACGGTAGGTGCGTCGTAACTGAATCATCGATGCGCAACTTACCGCGCTCCTGCAGCTGCATCACGGCCGTGGCAGTAAATGTTTTTGATTGCGAAGCGACGTGAAAGAGATGGTTGGTTGTTAATTTCTCATTATTTTCTATATTTGCCAGACCGTAGACTTTATGAAAAACCACTTCGCTGTCTTTGGCTATCGCGACAGTAAATCCCGGCCAGCGCGCCCATTGGCTGCGCAGCGTTAGCCATGAGTCAATGAATTTTAGCGTTCGTTTGGGAATTGATTTCATAGCCTGCTTGCACCTCCTCAGATATTACATTCCTTATGGCCACCATTTCAGCACAAAATCCCGATAGCCTGGCGAAAGTTTATCGGTAGCTTCAACTTCTGCGCGCGTCAGCCAAACTATACGTTCCTCGCCGCCATCACACGCCCGGTCTGGCAGTTCAGCGTTACTGTCAACTGTAGCCGTGTAGCCAAGAATAATTTTATGATCTTTGACGGCACTACCTCGCGGATAGCGCATATAGAAATCAGCTGGCGTCGCATCAATTGTGATACCCAGCTCCTCGCGCAGCTCTCGCTCTAGCGCCACGTCAGGCGTTTCGCCAGCGTCAATATGCCCGCCCGGCAAGCCAAAGCCATCATCGTGCGGATAATACATCAGTAGCACACGCTTGCCGTCGCTGCTATACAGCGCCACTTTTACGCTAACTTCGTGTCGATCATACATTGCGCTCATAATCCCAATTCCTTTAGCTGCGCTGGATCAACCCTTGACGGCGAGTCCATCATCACGTCGACGCCCGAGCCGTTCTTTGGAAAGGCCAAGGTCTCACGGACATTAGTTTCGTCAATGAGTTCCATAAGGATGCGGTCAAAGCCAAAGGCACAGCCAGCATGTGGCGGTGCGCCGTATTTGAAGGCGCTGAGCATGGCGCCAAATTTTTCCTCAACGTAACTTTCGCTAAAGCCAAGCAGATCGAATACTTTGTACAGTACCGCTGGGTTGTGGTTGCGCACACCGCCAGAGCAGATTTCATAGCCGTTCATCACCATGTCGAACTGGTCAGCGACGATGGCCAGTTTTTCGGCATCAGTCGTCGCCGACTCCAGCGCTTGTAATCCGCCCTTTGGCATACCAAATGGGTTATGACCAAAGTCGAGCTTCTTGCCATGGTCGTCCCATTCATAGAACGGAAAATCGATAATCCAAGCCAAGGCTACCTCATCCGATTTTTTCAGGTCGAAGTGGGCAGCAAATTCGTTTCGCAGACGACCGAGAACGGCGTTGACGACTGGGCGAGTGTCAGCGCCGAAAAAGACTGCGTCGCCATCAACTGCGCCAGTTTTTTGTTGGATTGAAGACAGTTCTGCTTCGCTCAAGAACTTGGCAATTGGTGATTTCGCTTCGCCATCTTGGTAGGTGATGTACGCTAAGCCGCCTGCCCCTTCACTTTTAGCAATGTCAGTGAACTGGTCGATTTGCTTGCGGCTGAGGCTGGTGCCGTTTTTCACGCAAATTGCCTTGATACACTCAGCCTGCTTGAACACGCCAAACTCGGTGTTGGCGAACACATCAGTCAGCTCAATCAGCTCCATACCAAATCGCAAATCTGGCTTGTCCGAGCCATACGTCTCCATGGCGTCGCGGTAAGAAATACGCGGAATTGGACTACCGTCACCAACCGCGAGACCACTCAAATCCAGCAACTTCTTGCCCGCAAACTCAGTCGCGAGCTGCCGCATCAGCGGCTCAACCTCCTGGCGAACTTCCTCTCCATCCTCAACGAAGCTCATCTCCAGGTCTAGCTGATAAAACTCACCGTACAGTCGATCGGCTCGCGGATCTTCATCGCGAAAACACGCCGCCAACTGGTAATACCGCGGCACACCGCCAACCATCAGCAGCTGCTTGAACTGCTGCGGCGCTTGCGGTAGAGCGTAAAACTTGCCCTCTTGCAAACGACTCGGGATCAGAAAATCACGCGCACCCTCAGGGCTGGAATTTGCCAAAATCGGCGTCTGAATCTCGATGAAGTCCCGAGTATCCATATATTGATGCATCCGTCGGTACATTTCGGCACGTTTTTTCAGCATCTGCTGCATCTTCGGACGGCGCAGGTCAAGGTAACGATACTTAAAACGCAAGTCCTCACCCGCTTGGTTTTCCTCAGCAAATGGTTGGATCGGCAAGGTTTCAGCCCGGTTTAAAATCTCCAAACTCTCCACCACAATTTCCACATTACCGCTGGCGATATTTGAATTCTTCAGACCCTCGCCACGTTCTGTCACCACGCCGCTGGCACGAATCACAAACTCATCGCGCAGGCTTTCCGCCAAACGAAACGCTTCCGCCTGCTCGGGATTGATCACCAGCTGCACCAACCCAGTGTGGTCGCGTAAGTCAATAAAAATCAGCCCGCCGTGATCGCGTCGGGAATGCACCCAGCCAGCCACCGTAATATTTTTCCCAACTTCATCAGAGGTCTTTACTGCCAAAATTCTATTTTTCATATCTGTTATTATAGCACATTAGCTGGTATAATGATTTTATGAATAGCGGTGGGTTTATTCTCCTATCTGTAAGCGTCTGCTTGTGGGTTTTTCTCGCCTATCTATATTTATCCTTGTCTAAGAGGATTAAGAAGCTTGAATTAAAAGAGGCAAAACGAGGGCCTGCAGATAGCTATATTAAAGAACAGCCGAGCAGCCGCCCAGAAAACGAGCCTTTATCTGCCGCGCCGGCGCCAGCCGCCGTAGATCAGCCAGCACCAGAAAATAGCCTAAAAACAGCAGACCAAGAATTATTAGATAAAATTCGCGCTCTCGACGCTTATTCTTTTAAAAAATACGTAGCAGAAATATTCAAAACATTCGGATACCAGACCAAGGTTACGCCTTATAACCGCGATAACGGTATCGATATCATTATGCGCAAAAATAATCTGCAAAGTTATGTGCAGTGTAAAAAACACAATATTAGCACAGTTGAAGCCAGCGCTGTCAAAGATTTTTACGAGCCAATTGCCAGCCGTCTTAACGGAGGTTTCGCCTTTATAATAACGATAAATAGTTTTTCAGAGGATGCCAAGCGATTTGCTAAAAACCCGAAGCATACTAGCAACATCATGCTTATCGACGGGCAAAGACTGATCCGCTTAATACAGTCAGCCGAGAAAGCTTCGTCTCGCCCTGTACCTTTCCCCGGCAGCAGCACCGCCAAAGCCGAGGCAGCGCCAGCCAAAATACCGCAACCGCCGCGGCAAACACTCAGCCGCCAAAAACAGAAACGAAAGTTCGTCTCCTAATGCCTTTATCTTAGCTATATAGACACGCTTGCCGGCGCTAACTGATATTAAACGTCGCGGCGTTTTTTAGTCGACAGGTTGTTCTTTTGCGGATTCGTCCCGGCAGCCTTGCGCAAATCTTCATAGACGTCAAACTCGTCAACAATTTTCCGCCCCAATAGCGCTTCAATAACGTCTTCCAGGCTAAGCAGTCCAACCGTCTCCCGAAACTCGTTCACCACCACAAACAGATGCCGCTGCACTTTTAAGAATGCCGCCAGTGCATACTTCAGCGAACGATCATTGCGAATATAATACACGTTCTTATCCATAACCGCATCCGCGCGGCGCGACTTGGATTTCGGATCAATCATTAATAAATCTTGCACGTACAAAATACCGACCACATGGTCAATGTCATCCTTAACCACCGGAAACCGGCTGTAGCCTTTTTTATGCAAATCATCCAGCACTAGCGGCCCAAGCAGCTCGTCTGACTTAACCGACTCAATCATACTCCGCGGCGTCATCACCGTGTCGATAGAAATTTCATTAAAACTCAAGCCGTTGATAACCAGCCGCTTTTCATCTTTCGTCAACACGTCGCCGGATTGCTTAACCATCGACAACAGCTCGTCTTTCGACTCAATATCGTAATGGTCATTAGGAATCGGCGCAACCGAACGAATTGTTCTGAATATTGCCGGATATTTTTCAATTACTGCCAAAATTTTAGCTTCGTATTTTTCATACAATTTTTGCGAATACTTTTGCCACAAACTCACCCGCGCCAAAGCACCCGCTTCCAGCGCGATTAAAATCGATATGAGAAAGCCGACCGCCCAATGGAATAATTCCACGCCGATAACGCTTAGCACCACCAATAAAATTGCCGAGATAACGCGCTGCAAAGAAAAAATATCGCGCAGCAGCATATGGCGCTTTAACAACAGCTCTGCCTCGCTATCGCCAGCGTGTACCCGCCGCTGCAGTTCAAACCGGCTATGCGACGACAATTGCGGATGAATTCCCAATACCACCAAAAGACACAAAAAAACGATAACATAGACAACTGGCAGCACAACCATCATGGTTTAATTGTACCCTATATTATGCTATAATGACTAGAGTAATTTGGAGGAGCTATGAATAAAAAAAGTTGGATAGTTTTTATGATAATTGTCGGGATGGTGATTACCGGGATGATTTATATGTCAGCCCAAGACCGGCTGGATGTTAGCAATATTACCGAAGAAAGTATGAATAAAATAATCGGCGCTGAGAAACGTAATAGCAATATCGCCGACCATACTTACGGCAATAAAAATGCCAAGGTAACCGTCATTGAGTACGCCGACTACCAATGTCCGGGATGTAGTACTGCCGCGCCAAAAGCGAAAAGCGTTGTTGAAAAGTATAAAGATAATACGCTGCTGATTTTCCGTAATTTCCCGATCGCCAGCTCTCATCCGAACGCGCGAGCAGCGGCGGCGGTAGCTGAAGCGGCTGGATTGCAGGGTAAATTCTGGGAAATGAATGGACTCCTTTATGCCAACCAAAACGCCTGGAATAACGCCAACACCAGCGAACGCAGCAATATTTTCCAGTCGTACGCCGAACAGCTAAAGCTTAATATTAACCAATATAAGTCGGACATCGCTAGCGCCAAGGTAAAAAATAAAATCGACTTTGATCTGGCAGTCGGACGGCAGCACGGCGTTAAGGCCACACCGACCTTTTACGTTAACGGCAAGAACGTCCAGATGGACAATACTGGCTCAATTGAATCGGCTATCAAAGACGCCCTAAAAAGCGCTGGCGTCGAAATTAAAGATTAATTTCTTATCAATACCAAAATCCCGCTCCGGTGCCTTTGGAGCGGGATTTATTTATAGTCGTCCCCCTTTTGCTTTAATCAAGAGCGACTGCACATTATTTATTGTGCTATGTATGTTTGCCATTCGGCAGGCACCACATCAACGGCTATCTTTTTGCGCCTGGAAGACACAAAATTGATTGCTATTGGCATGTGTTTTATACTCCTCGTACTTATGCGCAGCCTCACGCGCTTCGACCTTTATTACCCATCTTTAAGCAATTGAATGCTTCGGCGCGAGACACGTCACCAATATTACCAAACGATTTTAGGCGCGTCAAGCGGAATGCGCCATATATTTTGAGCTAAAACAGGCGGATTCGCCTGGCAAAAACCGACACGAACAAGATTAATACTATGGTAAAGCCGACAATTCCCACATACGCCCAAGGCTCGTGCTGAAACGGCAGCCCGATATTCATCCCGTACATACCGTAAAAAACATTAGGAATCGCCAGTAAAATTGTAATAGCGGTCAAAACTTTCATGCGCTGGTTCAAAACATTATTGGCAATTGTTGAGTAGGCACTTTGGATACTGGAGATCGTATGCACGCTGGAACTGATAGCCACCAAGATTTGGCGAATATGCAAGTCGATATCCTCAAGGTCTTCCAAATCGCGCGTATTAAATAAACCGTGGCGATTATCCCTCAATTGGGTTATCACGCTGGAAATACCCTCCAGACTGCTGCGATAGCCATTAAGACTACCCTCTATGGCCACAAATTGAATAAAGTCGGCATTTTGCACCTCATACCGGCTCAGCCGCTGCCTGGCGTCGCTAATTTTCTCGGTCAGCGAATGGACGCGCTGTTCGTACTGCGAAATAATATACGCCAGATTTGCGCTAAAAATGCCAGCTGGACGTTCGGTAGTTGCTGCCAAAAAATCTCTGACATCAAGCGGCGAAAACTTCGCTTGCGGCGCAATCGTAATGTAGTGATTCTTATGGATAATCATCAGGAACGGTACGGTCTTACCAGAATCAACCGCGCCAAGCGGCACGCGGGCGAAAATATATTCAACGCCGCCAGCAAGCTCAACTCTCGGCAGCTCATGGACATCAGCAGCGTCGCGAATGATATTAGGATTCAGCGAAAAACCGTCTGCCAGATCACTTATATCCGTGCCAGCAAGCTTGCCATTAATATGCACCCAGCAATTTGCGTGCATGATATTGGTTTGCATCAAATTTTCAGACAGCGATCGCCGCTCAAAGTAGCCCACCACCATGGAAAAATTATACGATAAACTGTTATGCTTTGGCAATCTTGATCATAGTTTGCCGTACTAAAACCTCCCCGCTTCGCGAAAAAACGGGGAGACTTTATTTAGATAAATCTACAAGCTACGATTTAATCCGCGTACCTGCCGTACCAGTGATCGCTTCGGCGGTTTTTTCCAGCAAAGTAATAATTGCTGTACGTCCGGTGCCGCCGGCCAAGAAGCTTAGAGCTGCTTGGGTTTTTGGCAGCATAGAGCCGGCTGCGAATTGCCCGTCGTCAATGTGCTTTTGTAATTCTGCCATCGAGACTTCTTCAAGCGGCTGTTCGTCCGGCTTGCCAAAATTAATCTTAGCAGCATCAACCGATGTCAAGATCAACAGCGTATCTGCTTCCAGAAGATCCGCCAATTTGGCAGCGCCAAAATCTTTATCAATCACTGCTGCCACGCCCTTCAATTGTCCGGCTTCGTCCTGTAAAACAGGAATACCGCCGCCGCCAGTCGAAACTACTGTCACGCCAGCAGAAACCAGCGATTTTATAACATCTGCCTCGACAATGGTTTGTGGTTTCGGCGAAGGTACGACGCGCCGCCAGCCACGGCCGGCATCTTCTTTCACCGTATAGCCGCGCTCGCTGGCAACAGTTTTAGCCTCCTCCTCGGAATAAAACGGCCCGATTGGTTTTGTCGGATTCTGAAAGGCTGGGTCGCTTGAATCGACAATGGTCTGCGTAATCATACTGACTGCGCTGCGGTCAATACCATTAGACGCGAACGCATCGTGCAGCGCCTGCTGCAGCCAGAAACCAATCAAGCCCTGGCTCATTGCGCCACAATCCTCCAGCGGCAAGCTCGGCACATCAGCTGTGTTAATCGCTTCTTCATGCAGGACGATATTGCCGACTTGCGGTCCATTGCCATGAACAATCGCCACATTATGACCTGCCTGGATAAGCGGTAAAAGCTGGCGAACCGTCTCGTCAGCCACCCGCTGCTGCTGCGCGGACGAGGCTTCGCCCTGCTTTTGCAGGGCATTGCCTCCGAGTGCGACTACTATTGTACGTTTATTATCCATAACAGTTATAACGCTCCAAACACTGCAATGACCGCAACACTAATAATCACGAATACTGCCATGATTGGTGCTGAGCGTTTTAGCCAGTCGCGATACGACACACCTGCCAGCGCCAAGCCGCCCATCAGAGAAGCAATAGTTGGCGCCATCATATTAAGTAGACCTGACGCTGTAGCAAAGGCTGCCACCATGACTTCTTTGCTTGAGCCAACCAAATCAGCAATTGGCGCAATAACTGGCATAGTTGCTGCCGCCAAACCTGATGATGAGGGCACAATGAATGACATTGGCAAGTAGAACAGATACGCCAACACGCCAACAACACCACCGCCAGCGTCTTTCAGGAGTGCTTCACCCCAGCTGATAATGGTATCCTGGATCTCACCGTTAGTCATTACTACAGAAACTCCTGTTGCCACTGCGATAATCAAAGCAACTGGTAAGATATCTTTCACGCCGTCAATAAAGGTGTCGACTGGAAAAATACCTTCCTTCTTAAACTCTTTATAGTAAATTGCGGTAATAACAATTGTTGAGATTAAAAATAGTGCAGTAATTTCATTAAAGTACCAATCACCAAAGGCCGCACTGTGCACTACGCCAAGTACTGCACCGATAATTGGCAACTCTGAAGCCCACTTAAACAGGTCGGCGAATAATGTAATTTCCCAACTTCCCCAAGGAATCAGCGAAAGAACCATCAACACAAAGGTAATAGCGAAGACACCCATGACGACTTTTCGTGGACCAGTAAATTTCGGTACGTTAGTCATGTCCAAGGCCGCTGTGGCTGGCTTATAGCGAACATCTTCTTTATATTTACCAGCTTTCACCTTTGCTGCGTAACGCATAGTGAAGATGATTGCCGCGATCAAACACAGCACCAAAATGATAGACATTATTGGGATAACATTGCCCAATTTAATATCAGCAGTCTTTGCGGCAACGCCGGTGGAGAATGGGTTAATAGTCGAGCCAAGCACGCCCGTACCAGCACCGAGCACGATTACCATCACACCAGTCATTGCGTTGTAGCCAGCAGCAATCATCATCGGAATAACTAGCGCGTAAAACGCCACAGTTTCTTCCTGCATTCCGTAAGTTGTACCACCTATAGCAAATAGTGTCATCAAAATTGGAATGAGCCATTTTTCCTTGCCTTTCATCTTCCGGAGTAGTGCGCCGAGAGAGGCGTCAAGAGCACCGGTTTTCATGGTGACACCTAAGAATCCACCAAGCACCATGACGAAAACAATCACATCAAGCTTGCCGGACATCCCCTTAGTCGGCGCAGTGAAGATATCCCACAAGCCTTGTCGGTCATGCTTATTAACTTCTTCCTTCTTGCCATCCTTTTCTTCGATGACAGTGCGGTCTTTATTAACTACATGATACGACCCCGCGATGCGATTACCCTCTTTATCTGTCTTATATAGACCCGATGGAATAACCCATGTGAGCGCTGCCATGATAGCAATCACGACAAACAAAATCGTAAACGCCGATGGCGACCGGAGCTTCTGCTTTGTTTTTTTAATTTTTTCTACCATTGTCCCGGAGCCTCCTTAACTCCCTTATTACGACAACTACAGTGTCAAAGCCATAACAGCTTTGATTGTATGCATCCTATTTTCCGCTTGATCAAATACCACTGAATTTGGCGAACGAAATACTTCGTCCGAGACTTCCATTGCATCCAAACCAAACTCTTCCTGGACACTCTTGCCAGTAGAGGTTAAGGCATCATGAAAGGCTGGCAGGCAGTGCATAAACTTAACTTCCGGATTGCCTGTCAGATTCAGCATGTCGCGGTTTACCTGGAAATAGCGCAGTAAATTGATACGCTCAGCGAACTTATCTTCCTCGCCCATTGATACCCAAACATCAGTGTAAATCACGTCGGCGCCGTGCAAAGCTTCTTCAAAGTTGTCGGTAATCGTGACTTTACCGTGGCTTTGCCGGGCAAAATTATTAGCCTTATGTACCAAACTGTCGTCCGGGAAAAGTTCGCGCGGCGCTAAAATCCGGAAATCAACGCCCATTTTTGCCGAACCAATCAGCAAGCTATTAGCCATATTATTACGACCGTCGCCAACGAACACCAGCTTCGTATCTTTCAGCCTGCCAACATGCTCCTCAATAGTCATGAAGTCAGCCAAAATCTGCGTCGGATGGAATTGATCAGTCAATCCGTTCCACACCGGCACGCCGGCATGCTTCGCCAAATCTTCCACAGTCTTGTGCGCAAAGCCGCGAAACTCAATACCGTCAAACATCCGGCCTAGCACCTTGGCGGTATCTTCAACTGTCTCTTTCTTACCCAATTGGATATCATCTTTACCGAGGTATTCTGGCGCGGCACCGAGGTCGTTAGCTGCCACCGTAAAGGCGCAGCGCGTACGGGTCGAGGTTTTCTCAAACAACAGCGCCACATTTTTACCTTCATGAATCCGGTGCGGCACACCGGCATATTTCAGCCGCTTATATTCACGCGCCGTATCCAGCAGTAAACGAATTTCTTCCGCCGTGTAGTCGCTTAAGGTTAGTAGCGACCGGCCTTTCAAACTTTGCGCCATTAAAACACATCCTCCCGTACTAGCGGCATACTCATACAGCGCGGACCGCCGCGGCCGCGACCAAGCTCAGCACCGCTGACTTCAATAACTTCCACGCCATGCTCGCGCAGTTTTTGGTTGGTGACGTAGTTGCGGTCATACGTTACCACCACGCCCGGCGCAATCGCCAAGGTATTGGAGCCGTCATTCCACTGCTCGCGGGCTGCTGCAATCGGATCGCCGCCGCCGCACTCAATTAGCGTGACATTTGGCACCTCCAGTGCTACCCGCAAGACGTGTTCAAGATCCGTCTCATGTGTAATGCGCGGGAACGGCTGGCCCTCAACTTTGTCCAGCACGAAGCAGTTCATCTTACCGCCGCGATCGCGAATTTCCGGATGAATAGTAAACTTGTTCCGATCAATCATGGTAAACACCGTGTCCAGGTGCATGAAAGCGTGCGACTTCGGAATCTCCATAGCAACGACTTTCTTAAAGTTGGAACCGGCAAACAGCTTGGTTGCCATCTTTTCAATCGCCTCAGCCGTGGTACGCTCTGACACACCAATCGCCATTACTTTGTCGTTTAATACTAGTTCATCGCCGCCCTCCATCGAGAACTTTTCGTGGCGGTCGTACCACACCGGCACATTCTTGCCAGCAAACCGCGGATGATGATCGATGATATAGCGCATAAACAGCGATTCGCGGCGGCGTGCCGGCCAATGCATCTTATTGATCGTCAGGCCGTTACCAATGGCTGCAGCCGGGTCGCGCGTAAAATACAGATTTGGCATTGGGTCGAGATAGAACGGATAATGATTCTTCTCAATCATATTATGCAGCTGCCGATGATGTTCCGGCGGCAGCGTAATTTCGTCCTTGCGCACGCCGGCCATGATCTTACGAACCATAGCGTGAGTCGGCAAATCCAATAAGAATTGGCGCAGAATCTGCGTGATTCGGCGCGAACCCTGCTTGGAAGCCGCCAGCATTTCGTCGACAAATTGCTCGCGAAGCTGGTCAGAATTCAAAGCTTCGGCAACCAGCTCGTCCAGATACAGAACTTCGACGCCATGATCGCGCAAGGTTTGAGCAAACGCGTCGTGCTCCTTCTGCGCAACTTCCAAATATGGAATATCGTCAAATAAAAGATCGGTCAGATAATCTGGAGTTAGATTTTCCAGCTCCTTGCCTGGCCGATGCAATAAAACGGTTTTAAGTTTTCCTATTTCAGACGTGATGTGAATTGGCTCATCCATCACAGACCCCCCTGTTTATATTGTTAATGCTTCTATTGTAACACGTTTATGTTTTTGGACAAGAGGAAATAATTGCCAGGCTAGACTCGGTTCTCGACGTATATTGACGATTGTTCGCCAGCCACTTATCGACCGCCCGCGCCGCGCCTGGCAAGGCTTCGTTGGCATAGTCATCAACGATGATAGTCGCCGTTTTCTGAAACTTGCCGCCGCACACGCGGAATGAATCGGCAATTGACTCATAAAAATCGCCGTCAAAAAACGCAAAGATGATACTTTCCGGTACATCGTCAGGGGTGAAATCAGCAAACCAACCTTTGTGAATAGTTGGTAGTTTCAAGCCAGCCTTTTTGAAATTCTGAATGAAGGTTTTGCGTGGCGCGAGCAGCTCACCAGCCTTGAACTGCTCGCCCGCAGCGCTGTTGTCTGCTTGGGTTTTTTCTGGCAAGCCCATAAACGAATCATAAACGTGAAACTCACCAGTAAAATCATAGGCGTCCAGCAGCCGCCGAATAAACAAACTAGTCGTGCCGACGTAACAACCAAACTCGACGATGTTTCCTGTCGCACCGCCTTGCAGTACCTTTTCCAGCTCCCGCAGCAAGACGCCGAGTTCTTTGGCGTCGACTTGGTCGGAAATGATGGGATATTTGGCGAGGAGGTGATCGGTGATCATTATTAAATTATATCTCAATTATTGGATAATGTCGTTCGCTACTGTTTTTCCATACCGTATTGTCTGAAAATATTTACATATTTTTGCATAAACTCTTCTTTGCGATCCACATTATACTGCATGATAAACCGCGGATGCTCCAACGGCACGATAGTATCAAAGAAATGATGCTCATTATTTATATTGGTCAAAAACTTAAAATTATCACCGCTACCGATACAAAAACAAACGGTTGTATCAATATTAAAATCGATCTGGCATCTCAGCGAATCTACGATAAAAGGATATAGACATTTTTTCAGGGCTGCATCTTCATAATAATTGCAATTTATCCAATTACCTTTCAAATTTATCTTTTCAATACCTAGCGGACACACAAAACTCATGTAAAATTGTTTATAAAAATTCTGGCGCCCACCGTATTCTTCCATTACTTCATATAAGAAACTTGACGAGCGTTTGTTCGCTCCAAAAGTATCTAGAGAAATTCTGGTATCTTTTTGTAAATGATTAACGTCTTCAAACGGCACACCAGTAAGCGCTGTCCCGCGCCGTGCCGGCGAACTGCCCAAAATCATAAATCGCCGCTTATTATCATGATAGTGCTGACGATAAAACCGCTGTGTTATTTGTGCTATTTGCTGCTGATTAGCGCTAGTAAACGGATTGATTAGACGATATTTTTCCGGCAAATTTATGTCAGCATTTTTCAGACTGTCGTAAAATTCTAGTATTTTTTGAGCAGCGGTTTTAGATTTCATACGGATTCTTATTGTAAATGATATACGTTAGTAAAGCGTATAAAAATTGCTTATTTCACTGTAAAATTTAGCGGGCTTCCGACAGTCCAGTAATCGCAATGATGATAGTGCTGACAGCAAGGCTTCCAACCAAAAATTCAAGCGGGACGTCGGGTTTCAGGTAAGCAAAAATTGCCGTGCCAATCCACATCACGGCGATGATTCCCGCGGCATACGGATAGCGAACTTGCATCACCCATTGTTGTAATTGCTTCATGATAATTCTCCTTTTTGTAACAACATGGCGTAGGCTACTCTGTCACGCTCCGCGACCTTGCTCATCCAGTCCATCACTATTTCTTGCGCCAGCTCAATACTCATCGGCGACGAACGCACCGCCTCGCTGATTCCATAGATATTAGCGTGAACCTCGGCCAATTCCAGGGCGTCGTGGACAATCCGCCAATAATGTGTCCTTCGATATTCATCGCCGCACGCCAACCTCGCTGCTGCTAGATAATGATACAAACCGCGCTGCAACATGATATCAACGCTATCTAACCTGACAGCAAAACGATTACCAGCGTTAATTTCATTGAGGAATAATTGGGTTATTTGCCGATTGGCAGCAAACGTGCTGGTTGTCGATTGAAGCAGCGTATTCGCATATTCATAAATAGTGCGTGTCAAGCTGCGATCTTTGGCGATCACATCCAGTGCTTGGTACAAGGTATGATCATAAAACGCCAGCATCGCCAGTGCCAATAAACCCATGTCAGCTCGATCTTCATACAGCGCGCGATACTGCACGATCATGTGGTAAAACGAGGCGCGATGCCGCGGCGCTGCTACCGCCAAACCAAAGTCGATGAGAGCGACTTTATCGTCTCTCAGTAAATAAATATTACCTGGATGCGGATCGGCCATAATGATATCTGCTTGTAAAATTGCGATCAAAAACTCACTGCCGACCGTCACTAATTGCTGCTGCATATCAGAGCCAATTTGGTCTTTAACAAACTGGTAAGTATCGTTACCCGCTTGCGCCTGTTCCACCACCTCGGTTAGCGGCAACCCTCCTATATAGTCCTGAACCAATATCCGCCGCGTTGAATAATCAGCCAGCGTCTCCGGCACCACAACTTTGTCGGTGCGTTTAGCAAAGTATTCACGAATAGCCTGGGCTGTAATTAGCTCGCGCTGATAATCAGTTTCACGCTTGGTGGTTTTGATAAACTCATCAGCAATCTCAACCAACGGAAAAATATCGTTCTTTATCATAAACTGCCCCGCCCAACAGCAAAAACGCAGCGCCACAAAGTCAAAATTCAGATAGCGCACCACGCTGGGGCGAAGGATCTTGATAATATACCGGCTACCTGGACGGTCAGCTACGCGACAGTGATAAACCTGAGCGAATGAACCCGTAGCGAACGGCTGATCTTCCTCGACAACTATTTGGCTAGCCTTGACCCCCAACTCTTGCCGTAAAACCTCGGCAACGTCAATTGGCTCAACCGCCACATCATCAAAAGCATCCAGCCGATATCCAGACGCGGCATACACCTGAGCCATCAGTTCAGTCGACGCCAAATGCTGTAAAAACTTGACATACACGCCACCTAAATTTTGACACTCGTCTGATAAAACTTTGAGCCATATTTGATCGCTGCGCCAAGCTCGCCACACCCGAAACAATGCCCGAACCACAAATAATAAGCGCACTTACCTAGCCCTCCGGAACCCAATGAAGTACAACACCAGCGTCAAAACTAACACGCAAATATACAAAAATAACGGATCAATGCTCGTATTTACCAACAGCAGCATAGCCAGCCAAATCGCCACTATACTCACGAAAACAAAGGCATATCTCACATGTTTATTTTAGCATACAGCCCAGTAGCTCTCCAGAGGTTGTTCGGTAAACCGGCTATTGATAAAATTGATCGAAAACTGTTTTGCTTCAGCAAGCTACTGTGTTTAAGGTTGCGTATTTTACCGCGGCTCATACCTGACGACACTGGCATGGTAAAATTAAATTATGAAGATATCTAGCCCTGCGTTCGCCGAAAACGCCAAAATACCAAAAATCTACTCCAAGCTCGGCGGTAATCAGCGCCCGCCGCTCGAGGTCAGCGACGTGCTAACAGATGCCAAAAGTCTGGCAATCGTCTGCCACGACCCTGACGCGCCTGGGCGCGATGGATTTTACCACTGGACGGCTTGGAATTTGCCGACCAAAGCCACTGAAATCACTGGCGAATCACTACCCGCGGACGCCGTTGAAGGGATTACCAGTTGGGGTCGTCCTGGCTGGGGCGGGCCACAGCCGCCATTTGGCACGCACCGCTATCAATTTTACGTGTACGCGCTGAACACGACACTGGACTTACCAAGCGACACCAAACCAAAAGAGCTCATCGCTGCCCTCACGCCGCACATCATCGACCAAGCGGTGTTGACTGGAAAGTTTGGTGTGTTGGATATTTTGCGGCGAGGCTAAAGACAGCTCTCTGACTTACATCCGCGAAATATCAGCACGAAGCTGGTTAACTACTTCGGCGCGTTCAGCGATATTGCGGTTGTAAGTGTAGACTATACAACCTTCCTTATTGCTGCTGATTTTTGCAACCGTGCCATAAAACGGCGCGCAAATCTGCGAATGTCCGACTTGGTTCTCTGAATATATCTCGCCATCCACGTAATACTTAGCTTTTCCGGCGCCATTGGCATAGATTATCAAACATTCATTTTCCAACGCTCGCGCCAGACAAAGCGTATCTATCATCATTTTTGAAGCCTTGATTTCAGCGTGCGCTGGCTTATTACCCCCAGTTGACCAATACGATGGGATGCAAATAATTTCTGCACCCTGCTTAATCATTGAACGGAATAACTCTGGAAAAGCTAAATCCCAACAGATTGCCAAACCAATTTTACCAATCGGCGTATCAACAACCATGGCTTCATTTCCTGACACCAAATATCGACGTTCGGGAATCCATAAATGATTTTTCCGGTACCGAAGTTGTATCTCTCCCGACGGATCAATCAATAGCGCTGTATTGTAGTAATTGTCACCATCTTTACAAATAAACGAACCAGCGACCAGATAAAGTTGCTTTTTACGCGCTATCTGACGCAGACGCGCAACTTCGCCAGATGATTCGCTCAAAGCGTATTCTAAATTATACGGAATCGGCCCAGTCAGCACGTCTTCTGGCAAAACCACAAGGTCGACTGGCTGTTGGTTGCATAGCTCGCCAACAAGCTTTTCTATTTTTGCCAAATTGCGTCCAGTATCCAGCGGCGCTATTTCCATTTGCACCGCAGCAACGGTAATCATTCTTTTCATGATCACAGTATAGAATTTATATTTTTATAATCAACGCTAACCAATCACTCAGCAAACTGACTATTATACAGCTCAGCATAAAAGCCATTTTTCTTCAGCAATTCGTCATGCTTGCCTTGCTCAATAATGTTGCCGTCGCGGACGACCAAGATCAGATCAGCGTCGCGGATGGTACTCAGCCGGTGGGCGATGACAAAGCTGGTTTTGCCCTGCATCAACTTGTCCATGGCTTTTTGGATGAGCACTTCGGTGCGGGTGTCGACCGAGCTGGTCGCTTCGTCAAGGATCAGCATTGGCGTGCGCGCCAGCATCGCCCGGGCAATCGTCAGCAGCTGCTTCTCGCCCTGCGAGATGTTCGTGGCTTCCTCGCCCAGCACCATATCGTAGCCACCCGGCAGCGACCGCACGAAATGGTCAACGTGTGCTTCCTTGGCGGTGGCGACCATCTCTTCTTCGCTGGCTGTTGGATTACCATAAAGCAAATTTTGGCGAATCGTGCCATTAAACAACCAGGTGTCCTGCAGCACCATGCCAAACAGTTGCCGCACATCGCTGCGCTTCATCTGGCGAATATCCACGCCGTCAATTTTAATCGCACCACTGTTAATTTCATAAAATCGCATCAGCAAATTAACCAGCGTCGTTTTGCCCGCGCCCGTTGGACCGACGATCGCCACGCGCTGACCTGGCTTGATGTGCGCCGACAAACCTTTGATGATGGTTTGGTCGGGCTGGTAGCCAAAGACGACGTTGTCAAATTCAACTTCGCCCTTGACGTGAGTCAATTTTACCAAATCTTTACCCTCCGCCTGTTCTTCTGGCTCGTCCAAAAATTCAAACACGCGCTCGGCGGCAGCGGCGGTCGATTGCAACACATTGGCGATGTTGGCAACTTGCACCAGCGGCTGATTGAATTGGTTAATGTATTGGATAAACGCCTGAATGTCACCGATTTTCAGCCGACCGTTGATCGCCAGCCAACCACCCAAAATCGCCATCACGACGTAGCCAATGTTGCCGATGAAGTTCATGATTGGATAAATCAGACCCGACAAAAATTGAGCTTTCCAGGCGCTTTCCTGCAGCTGGTTGTTAATCCGTGAAAACTTAGCCAGCGACTTTTTCTGGCCGTTAAACACGCGCATCACCTGATGGCCACCATACATTTCTTCGATGTGGCCGTTCAATTCTCCCAGCTGCGTTTGCTGGCGGAGGAACTGTTTTTGCGAACTTTTGGCAATCAGCGTCACCACGCCGCCAGCCACCGGCAGTACCAGTAACGCCACCAGCGACATTTGCCAGCTGATGGAAAACATCATCACCAAAATCCCCAGCACCATCACCGTCGAGGAGACGATTTGCGACAAGCTTTGATTGAGCGTCTGGCTGATGGTATCGACATCGTTGGTAACGCGGCTCAGCACTTCGCCGTAGGTTTGCTTGTCAAAATAACTCAGCGGCAGGCGATTGATTTTTTCGGACAATTGCCGGCGCATTCTGAAAGTAACCGTTTGCGTCACTTGGGTCATCAGCCAGGTTTGGATGTAGCGGAAAATGGCGCTGAGCACATACAAACCAATTAGCAAACTAACGACTCGCCAAATTGCCTCAAAGTGAAATTCTGGGCGCCGGCTGAGATCCAGCTTTTTGATAGTATCAAGTTGGTTGGACGGAATCTGGCTTTCAATTTCCGACTTGTTCGGCAGACGGTTGAGGACATCAGCACCCGTCGTGCCAGCTGGCAGCAAAGCACCATTTGGCAGCTTGCTAGTGATGGTTTCGTACGCCTTCATGCTGACATAATCTTCGACGATTTGGTTGGTGGCGCCGCCCAAAATCTTCGGACTGACAATCGCAAACATTGTACTACCGACAGCGAAAATCGCCACCATGAGCATTTGCCAGCGGAACTCTGCCAAATATTTGGCTAATTTCTTGACCGTGCCTTTGAAATCTTTGGCTTTTTCGCCCGCGCCCATACCACCGCCCATTGGACCGCCCATCTTCACTGGCTGGCGTTTTTTCATGCTTTGCTGAGCCATTACGCCGCTCCTTTCGCGGGCGCCGCCGACATTTTCTGCAGGTCGTCTTCCGAGAGTTGGGAGGCGGCAATTTCTTGATAGACTTCGCAATTTTTCATCAATTCCTGGTGCGTACCTTGACCGACAATTTTACCCTCGTTCAGCACGATGATTTTGTCGGCGTTCATGATAGTGTTGATACGCTGACCGACGATGAGCACAGTTTTATGCTTGGTTTCTTTAGCAAGCGCCAGACGTAATTTGGCGTCAGTTTTGAAATCTAACGCCGAAAACGAATCATCAAAAATGTAGACATTCGGCTCGACAGCAATCGCCCGGGCAATCGACAAACGCTGCCGCTGGCCGCCGGAGACATTGCTGCCGCCTTGAGCAATGTCATTTTTGTAACCGTTTTTTAGCTCGTTGATGAACTCAGCGGCTTGAGCTATGTTAGCAGATTTTTCGACCAATTTTTGGCTGGCTTTGGCGTTGCCGTACTTGATGTTGCTAGCAATCGTCCCGCTAAACAACACACCCTTTTGCGGTACGTAGCCGATTTGATCGTACAAATCCTCCAATTTGAGCTGGCGAATATCCACGCCGTCCAGCAAAATCTGCCCCGCTGAAACATCATAAAAGCGCGGAATCAAATTGATCAACGTCGATTTACCAGACCCAGTACTACCGATGAACGCTGTGGTTTGCCCTGGTTCGGCTGTGAAATTGATGCTAGACAGCACCGGCAGGTCAGCGTCTGGATAGGTAAAGGTCACGTCTTTGAATTCAATTTTGCCCGTAGCGTCATTTGGCAATTGCTGCGGCGACTGCGGGTCAACAATTGACGGCAGCGTGTCCAACACCTCGCCCACCCGCTTTACCGACACGGCCGCTCGCGGCACCATGATGAACACCATTGACAGCAGCAAGAATGAAATAATCACCTGCATGGCGTACTCCAGAAACGCCATCATATTACCAATTTGCAGATTACCGCTGCTGATCAAATGCGCGCCAAACCAGACGATCGCCACGCTAGAAAAGTTCATCACCAGTGTCATGATTGGGTCAAGCAGCATCATTAGCCGATTGACAAATAAATTCATTCTATTTAGCTCGGTATTGGCTTGCTGGAACTTTTTCTGCTCAATCTTTTCATTGTGAAAGGCGCGGATGACTTTCAAGCCGACTAGGTTTTCACGCGTCACCAAATTGAGCTTATCCACCAGCGTTTGCAATTTTTTGAACCGCGGCACGGCAATCACGAACAGCACGGCAATGACCACCAGCAGCACCGACACCGCCAACGCGATGATCCAGCTCAAATTTGGCGCGTTATGAATGGCTTTTTGCAGACCGCCAATTGCCATGATCGGCGCCATCAACGCCAGACGCAGCAGCAGGATTGACGTCATCTGAATTTGCTGAATGTCGTTGGTCGAGCGGGTGATTAGCGAGGCGGTGGAAAATTTATTGAAATCCGCCAGCGCAAAACTTTCGACTCGCTCAAATAGTTCCATTCGTAATTTTTGCGCCATACCAGTGGCAATCCGGGAGGCTAAAAATCCGATGACAATCGAACACAATCCGCCCGCCGCCGTCACCAAAATCATCGCTAGTCCGTTATGCCAAATCGCTGGCATGTCTTGCTTGATGATGCCGTTATTGACAATTTCCGACATTTTGTCAGGCAGCCACAAATTCGCCATCACCATAGCGTAAGTAAAGCCAACTAAGATGATGAACATCAGCCAGTAGCCGCTAAAAATTCGTAAAATATGTTTCATTTTGTTCCTTTACCACCTAAAGCCAACTTCTATTATAACACGAAGCGGCGACCTAGCTCCATTCTAGCGGACGGCGATTGGACAAAATCACCCGCTCGGCTTATACTATTTTTAGCGTCGGGGTGTGGCGCAGCTTGGTAGCGCGCACCGTTCGGGACGGTGAGGTCGTCCGTTCAAATCGGATCACCCCGACCAGGAAATTATTTGAAGCGTACGTTCATCACCTAGAACCTCTGGCTATAAGCAAAATAAAGGAGGTTTTATGCGGCGGCGAGTTAATGTACGCGGAATTATTATCAACAATCAGGGCGAGATTTTTTGCCAAAGATTAACCGCTAGGAATAGCGACGGTAGGAATTTTTGGTGTACGCCAGGCGGCGGTTTGGAAATGGGCGAAAGCTTACTGGACGGTCTACACCGAGAAATGGTTGAAGAAACGGGAGTCAAACCAGAAATCGGTAAGTTGTTATTTATAGAACAATTCGCCGAATCAGGCGAACAATCAGCGCACGGCCCGAATGAACAATTGGAATTTTTCTTCCTCATCACCAACTGGCAAGATTACCAGCACATTGACCTGGAGCAAACATCGCACGGCGTCGAGGAGGTGGCGGAATGCGGCTTTGTCGATCCGAAAACGACGCGGATTTTACCAAGCTATCTGACGGAGGTTGATCTAGACCAGCTGGTTAATAAATTGACAGAAGTTCCAGTTCTAAGCGAATTATAGCTGGGCCGCTTAGACTATTTGGCGAAGAATTTTTTAGCGCGCTCGGTTTTCGGATGATCCATTACCTGGGCTGGTGTACCGTTTTCGATTATTTCGCCCTTATCCAGAAAAATCATCCGCGTGCCGACTTCGCGGGCAAATTTCATCTCGTGCGTCACGATCACCATCGTCATACCCTTTTCAGCAACTTTGCGAATCACATCCAGCACTTCGCCGATCATTTCCGGATCCAGCGCCGATGTAGGCTCGTCAAACAGCATGATTTTCGGCTCCATCGCCAGCGCCCGGGCAATCGCCACCCGCTGTTTTTGGCCGCCCGACAAGCTATCAGGCGAGGCATCCGCCTTATCCAGCAGCCCGACATCGTCCAGCAAACTTCGCGCCAAGCGCGTCGCCTTTTTATCCGATAATTTGCGAAGTTTTTTAGGCGCTAGTTTAATATTTTCAATCACGCTCAGGTTCGGGAACAAATTAAATTGCTGAAAAACCATACCGATAGTTTGGCGCAAAGCATTCAGATTGACATGCGGATCGGTAATTTTAACACCATCGACGATAATCTCGCCGGATGTCGGCTCTTCCAACAAATTCAAGCAGCGTAAAAACGTCGATTTACCGGAGCCGCTGGAGCCAACCACCACGACAATTTCACCCTCGTCAATTTCCACGTCAATATCGCGCAGCACGCGGTTTTTACCGAATGTTTTCTTCAAATCTTTAACGCTGATCATCGTCATGCTTCAATTTCCTTTCTACTCGCGCCATCACCCGCGTAAAAATCGCTGTTAGAACCAGATACATCACCGCTGCGGCAAATAACGATTGAAAAGCGGTAGCCGTCTGAAAACGAATATTGTCAGCGCCGCGCATAATGTCATTCAGACCAATCCAGCCGACCACCGACGTCTCCTTTAGTAAGGCAATAAATTCGCTAATTAATGCCGGCAGCGAATTCTTCATCGCTTGCGGTAAAATAACCAGCCGCATGGCTTGCCAATTGCTCAAACCCAGCGAGCGCGCCGCCTCCATTTGCCCCTTGTCAATACTCTGAATACCGCCACGGATAATCTCGGCAATATAGGCGCCGCTGTTGATACCAAACGCCACCGCCGCCACAAAAATCTTCGGCATAAACTGGTACGAACCAAACACCACATAATACATAATTAAAAGCTGCACCAACAGCGGCGTGCCACGGATAATATCAACGTAGATTTTGGCCAGGCTAGCTAAGGGATTAAATTTGGCAAGCTTGCTCGTTTTCAATCTGCCGAACGGGCGAAAATTCGAGGTTCGCATTAAGGCGATAATTACGCCGATTATCGAGCCTAAGACAAGCGACAACACCGTTAAAACCAACGTTACTTCCAGTCCGTGCCATAAGAATAACCAGCGCTCGCCGCCGAAAATCACTTCCCAAAAACTCACGGTTTTGCCTCCTCGCCAAAGTGTTTGCGGATTAATTTATCGTAGCGGCCGTCCTTTTTCATCTTGGCAATTTCTTTATTAACCTTCTCTAACAAATCCGTATTGTCTTTTTTAATGGCAATGGCATAACTTTCGTCGCTGAGCGCGCCCGGCAAAATTTCCAAATCAGGAAAACCAGCCGTGTATTGCTTGGCGGGAGCATCGTCCAGAATGACCGCCTCGATCTTCCCGGCGCTTAGTTCCTGCAAGACGCTCGGCGCCGTCTGGAATTGCGTAACTGCCGCGCCGGCAATTTTTGATGCCAACGTATCGCCAGTCGTGCCCAGCTGTACGCCGATTTTTCGCCCCGACAATTGATATCTATTGCGAATCGGACTACCCTTTTTAACAATTATTCGCTGCGACGCCGAATAATACGGATCAGAAAACAGCGCATTTTTCGCCCGTTCCGGCGTGACTGTCATGCCCGCCGCCACCATATCGATCTGCCCGCTATCCAGCGCCGACAGCAGCCCATCAAACGACATATCTTCAATTTTCAATTCCTTGCCCATACTTTTGGCAATTTCCCGCGCCAAATCGACATCAAAACCAACAATCTCATTATTATCAATATATTCAAACGGCTTAAAGCCGGCATTTGTTCCCATCACCAGCACATCAGTTTTCGAGCCAATCACGCCATCGCGCTGCAAAATATCGCCCAGCATCAAGCAGATCATCCCGGCAAACAGCACCAAGCCAATCCACCAGCCCGCATTTGCCAATCGCTTGTTCTTGCTCATGCTTGCAATTATACGCTATTTTTCCGCAAATGTTAATAAAAATGGTATAATAGACAAAGTAATGCGAGAGTTCAAGCTAACGAAAAGTCGTTTAGCGCGGTTGGCTGTTGCCATGCTGCTCCTGTTAGCGGCGGTTTTTTTAACTGCCAATCAATATAAATCCACTCATTTCAAAGACTCGCAAATCGACGAAATTATTTTCTATTTTACCAACGGATTGGCTGGCGGCAAATCGGACAATCTTTGGGAAGCAGTGTTTAAGAATATCCCGCTGGCGCTAATAGCTTTCGCTGTTATGTCTTTGCCGGTGATCGATAAAGCTTGGTCGTACTCGCATCAATTGACTAACCGCCTTAGAAATAGACTAAAAAAACCCGAAAAACCGGCGCGGCGCGCTATTAGCCTGCGCTATAAATTTGCCTACGCACTAGTGGCGTTCGTTTTATCATTTACGCTGCTACTGCAAAGCTTCGGCGTGCCCGCTTATGCTTACGCGCTCATGCAATCAACCAAACTATACGAAGAATATTATGTCAATCCAAAAACCGCCAAATTAACATTTCCTGCCAAAAAACGCAATCTTATTTACATATTCATGGAGTCCATGGAAAATACCATTGCATCGAAAAATAACGGCGGCCAATCTGAAAAATCTATCATTCCCGAGCTGGAAGAACTAGCCTTAGACAACACTTCCTTTTCCAATAAATCCTCCGGTTTGGGCGGCGCGATGTCAGCCAACGGTACAGCCTTCACCGTCGGCGGCATGGCAGCACAGTCAGCCGGCGTACCGCTGAAAGAAAATATTTTTGGACAAGATCATAACAGCATGGGCATGCTTAATAATTTTTTACCGGGCGCCTACACTCTGGGCGATATTTTGAAACAGCAAGGCTATAACCAAACATTTATCATGGGTTCGGAAGCGAGTTTCGGCGGACGCGATAAGCTGCTCACACAGCATGGCAGCTACGACATCCAGGATTATAATTACGCCAAACAGCACGGCCAAATTGCTGAGGATTATAAAGTCTGGTGGGGTTATGAGGACAAAAAATTATTCCAGTTTGCCCGCGAAGAGGCCTCGCGACTGGCTTCGTCAGACAAGCCCTTCAATTTACAGTTGCTGACTGCCGACACGCATTTTACCGACGGTTATTTGGATGAAACGTGTGCTAAAACATTTGCCAATCAGTACGACAACGTCCACGCCTGCTCGTCCAAACAAGTGGCAGAATTCGTCAAATGGGTACAGTCTCAGCCGTTTTATGAAAACACCACGATCGTCATGTCAGGCGACCACTTGGGCATGCAAACCTCATATTATGACGAAAAAATCTCAGAACCGAACTATCAGCGAACTATTTATAATGCTTTCATCAACCCGGCAACCGCCGCAGAAAAAACCCATAACCGCCTGATGACGACATTTGACATGTATCCGTCAACCTTAGCAGCGCTGGGCGTGAAGATTGATGGCGAACGGCTAGGTTTGGGAACTAACCTATTTGCTAATAAGCAAACATTGACCGAACAGCTTGGCGGAATCGACCAGCTAAATAGCGAATTGTCAAAACGCTCAAATTATTACGAGAAAAAAATCTTTTCAAAGTCTGGCAGCTAAAACTGGCAATCAGACTAATTAAAACCGTTCCGATTATTACTTTGCCAATTCCAGGCGTCGCGGCAAGCGTCCTCAATTGTCAATTCCGCTCGCCAACCTAGATCTTTTTCTGCCAAACTTGGGTCAGCATAACACGCGGCGATGTCGCCCGGTCGGCGCGGCGTGATTTGATACGGAACGTCCCGGCCCGACGCTGTTTCAAACGCTTTCACCAACTCCAACACCGACGTACCGCGGCCAGTACCGATGTTATACACCTTATATTCATCCGGCTCGCCCAAATGTTCCAACGCCGCCACATGCGCCCGCGCCAGATCAACCACGTGAATATAATCGCGCACGCCCGTGCCGTCCGGCGTGTCATAATCGTCGCCAAACACACTCAGATAGTCGCGCTTACCGACTGCCACTTGCGATACGAACGGCAGCAAATTATTCGGGATGCCCGACGGATCTTCGCCGATGCGGCCGCTCGGATGGGCGCCAACGGGATTGAAGTAGCGTAGCGAGGTAAACTGCCAACCCTGCTTGGTCGCTGCCACGTCGCGCAGAATCTGTTCAATCATCAATTTGGTTTGACCGTACGGATTAGTCGCCGACAGCGGCATATCCTCAGTAATCGGCAGCCGTGCCGGGTCACCATACACCGTTGCCGAGCTAGAAAAGACCAGCTTTTTCACATCAAATTCCTGCATGACATCGAGCAGCGTCAAGGTGCTTTCCAAATTGTTCTGATAATAGAGCAGCGCCTTTTCCACCGACTCGCCGACGGCTTTCAGGCCCGCAAAATGAATCGCTGCGTCAATTGCCTCAGATTTGAACAACTCCGCCAGCCGCGCCCGATCACATAGGTCAAACTCATAAAACGGCACCGACTGACCAGTAATTTCCTCAACCCGCCGCAAACTCTCGGCAGACGAATTTGATAAATTGTCGACCACCACCACGCCGTGACCCGACGCCAACAGTTCAATGATAGTGTGGCTGCCGATATACCCAGCACCGCCAGTAACGAGAATGTTCATGAAGTACCCCTTTCGCTATGATTCCTAATAACACCATTATACCACTACTATTTCCATAAAACTGGCTTGTGAATAAGTCCTCAATAAGATCAGATAGCTTTATTTTCCTGGCGTGCCGGCGCAGCAGAAGCAACATAGCATATGATGCCGCCCCAATACAACGGCATAATAACATAACCAACCCATGCTTCAGATACGCCGCCAAACATGCGCAGCGCCAGACAAGCATCAGATATCGCCATCATGCCGCCGCCGATTGCCGCCCACCACCAGCGCGATTGATAGCGTGCCGCCGCAGCTGCGGCCGCGCTAATTGCCATCACGGTAATTACTGCGGTATACGCGGCTATCGCATTGGCGAGCACGGCATCGTGAACTTGCGGTAATACTGTTTGTAATACAAATCCTACTAATCCTGTATAACAGACTGCTGCTAAAATAACCATGAACAGACGCGGTCGGCAGCCTGACCGCCAAGCTGCACGCAGCCGATTAAAATTGATGGCGCAAAGCACCACATGCGCCAGCAAAAACACCGCCAAGCCAGCGATAAAATAGCTAAATGGCAAAAACGCAAAAATTGCTCCAGCAATCACAAACAACACCAAAGCCGCCAATAATATCTTCGCTTCAGCACTGTGTAGCCGATTGTAGTGCCAAGCGCCGATCAGAATAAATGCCGTTGTCAACGGATCTGTCAGCTGTTTAGCGAAACTCCATTCCTGCGGCATAAACTGCAATATTTGCCAGACTATTCCGCATAAAAAAGCCGGCCACATTACTGTAAAAAATCGTAATGATTTCATATGGTTAATAATGACATAAGCCGCTGGGGGCGTGCAAGATCATCGTTAAATATTAAATGATGTTTCTAGCACTCTTGCACTGAGAGTGCTAATTTGCTATGATAATCATATCAATTATCCCCGCTCTGTCTCTTGCCGCGGCGCATCATAAATACGGACTCAGAAAAGCCCAAAAAATCAAAGGAGGACCTATGCCACCAAATATGCAAGAAGAGCTTGAGCAGCCACTGGAGAAATTCGGCACCGATATCACGGCGCTCGCCAGGGAACATAAACTTGATCCGGTCATCGGGCGCGACGAAGAAATTCGCCGCACCATGCAAATCTTGAGCCGGCGCACCAAGAACAACCCGGTGTTGATCGGCGAGCCGGGCGTCGGTAAAACCGCCATCGTCGAGGCCCTAGCGCAGCGCATCGTCAAGGGCGACGTACCGGCGTCGCTGAAAGATAAGCGGCTGGTTTCCTTGGAAATTTCCAGCTTACTAGCTGGCGCGAGCTTTCGCGGCCAATTTGAAGAGCGCCTCAAAGCAATTTTGAAAGAAGTTGAAGAAGCCGCCGGCGAAATTATTTTGTTCGTTGATGAAATTCACACCATGGTCGGTGCGGGCAAAACCGAAGGCAGCATGGACGCCGGCAATATGCTCAAACCCGCCCTGGCGCGCGGTAAATTACACATGATCGGCGCGACAACCTTGGCAGAATATCGCCAACATGTCGAAAAAGACGCAGCCCTAGAGCGACGCTTCCAGCCGGTCTATGTCGGCGAGCCAAGTTTTGACGACACCGTGGCAATTTTGCGCGGCTTGAAGGAAAAATACGAGGTGCATCACGGCGTTAAAATCTCTGATGATGCCATCGTGGCGGCAGCGCGGCTGTCCACCCGCTATCTGCCTGATCGCTTTTTACCTGATAAGGCCGTTGATTTACTGGATGAAGCGACTAGCGCGCTGAAGATGCAGCTCGAAAGCGTGCCAATTGCGCTAGATCGGTTGAATAACCGCCGCTTGCAGCTGGAAATTGAAGAAGCAGCGCTGAAAAAAGACAAATCCGACCACGCCAAGGCCCGCAAAGAGGAGATTAATCAGCAAATCGCTGACCTTCGGGCTCAAGCCGAAGTGATTGACAATAAATGGCAGCACGAAAAAGATATCCTCCAGACCGTCAATACCGCTACTGAAAAGATGGATAGTCTGCGCTCGCAACTGGAAATTGCTGAGCGCGATGCCGATCTGGCCACCGCCAGCCGCATCAAATACGGCGACTTACCAGAGCTGGAGAAAAAGCTAGCTAGCGCTCGCCAGGAACTAGCCGCCATTCCACAGGCCGACCGCCTGCTGCGTGAAGAAGTCACCCCTGACGACATCGCCAGCGTAGTAGCGCGCTGGACGGGCATTCCGGTGGAGCGGCTGATTGAGACTGAATCAAGCAAATTAACTAAATTAGAGGAACATATTAGCACCCAAGTGATTGGTCAAGACAAGGCCATCGCCGCCGTGGCCAGTGCTATTCGCCGTTCGCGTGCTGGGCTGAGTGATACCAACCGGCCAATCGGTTCCTTCCTCTTCCTCGGCCCAACTGGGGTCGGCAAGACAGAGGTGGCCCGCAGCCTGTGCCGCGAATTATTTGACGACGAGCACGCCATGATCCGCATCGACATGAGTGAATACATGGAGCGGCACGCCGTGGCCCGCCTGATTGGCTCGCCGCCAGGCTACGTCGGCTACGACCAAGGCGGGCAACTCACCGAAGCGGTACGCCGCCGCCCTTACAGCGTGGTGTTGTTTGACGAAATCGAGAAGGCCCACCCTGACGTCTTTAACGTGCTCTTACAAGTGCTCGACGACGGCCGTCTGACCGATGGCCAGGGGCGAACAGTCGATTTTTCCAACACGGTAATCATCATGACCAGCAATGTCGGTTCGCAGACAATCATGGATTTTTCTGGCGATGATTTGTCGGCACTGGATAATCAAATGCTTGAGGTGCTCAGGCAGCATTTCCGCCCAGAATTCCTCAACCGCATCGATGACATTGTTATCTTCGACCGCATTCGACCAGAGGCGATGCGAGCAATTGTCGATGTCCAGCTGAAACGCGTCGCCCGCCAAGTCAAAGACAGCCGCGACATCACCATAGAGTTTGACGACAGTGTCCGCGACATGCTGGCCCGCGACGGTTATGACCCGGCCTTTGGCGCTCGCCCGCTGAAGCGCTTGGTACAAAAGCGGGTGCTTGACCCACTGGCGCTGGAGCTGATCGATGGGCGAATTCATGACGGCATGGCGGTAAAAGTGAATATAATTAACGACCGCGTGACGTTCCAAAAACAATAATTAAGTTTCACTTATTTCCCTGATTAACACACCCCATCGTCGTACGGTCGCATTTGACTGCAAACGTCCGAAGCCCCGTCTTGATTGAATCAATGCAGCGCAAGAAAAAGCGCCCCAGCCATCAACTGGAACGCTTTTCGGTAGATTACCTCCGCGAGAAAACTACTCGGTTTGGTTAGCCTCTGCCCGTGTCAGCTTATCAACCATCGGCAGGATCAAGTAAATACCAATGATAGCTGCCGCCAGACCGATACCAACGATGGCGAAGTAAGTTGGCGTCAGCACCGGCTTCAGCGTCGTCGAGAACGTGCTAGTAAATACTGCACCCGTCCACACGCCAAAACCGCATGACAGAATCGAGGTGGTCAGCAGCGGCGCCACCGATTCAACCATCACCAAGCGCTTCAACTGCGCAAGGCGCATACCGCTCAGCCGCAGCGTATACAGCGAACGGCGGCGTTCCATCAGCCCGCCAATCGTCGAGACGATCAAGCTTGCCACCGCCACGAACAGCGTCACGCCGATACCAACATAGGCTAAGTCGGCAAATTCGCGAATCGTCGGATTGATGTGCGGCTTCTTAGAGTCAGTGCCGCTCACCGCATAGGTTAAATCGTACTGATTGGCTTTCGCCGTCACCAAGGTTCGTAGCTTCTCGATATCATTGTCTGACTTCAATGTCACCAAATATTCCTTGACACCGTTCGTATCAACCTTATCGTTAATTAGCGACACGTTTTTGACTACTGGCGCGTCAAAATTCAACAGTGCAAATTGGTCGGGCCGGGCGTTATTCGGACAAGTATGCTCAGTATACTTCGCCAAATCCTGGCAGCGAATTGCATCGCCGTCCTCGCGCGGATAGATCGTCGCCACCGACGTTATGTAAGATTTTTGCTGCAGCTGCTCTGCCATGTCGCCTGGCAGCGACCGGCCGATGACAATTGCCGTACCGCGCTTTAATTGTGAAAAGCCGTTATCTTTGATAGCTTGAGCGTTTAAGCCTTCAATACCGCTGGTCGCCGTCAAGTAAAAGCTGCCCGCAAACAGCGCCAATACCACGCCGCTGACACTGCGGAAAATTGTCCGCGAATGCACCGCCGTACGCTTACCAGCTATCAACATCGAAGCGTTATTAGCCCAGCGCGCTGCCAACAGCGACAGCTTATTAGTCAGCCAGCCGCCAGCCAGAATCAAGCCGAACATCACCAGCAGCAGCGCCGCCATCAATAGTACCGACGGCAGAGCTGATTCTTTATTAGCCGCCAGCCAATCCCGCCCTGGCTTCGACGACAGCCAAGCAAAGAACGCAATACCAAGTGCCGGCACCAGCGCCCGCCAAGCGCGCAATTTCTTCACCTTTTCAACCGAACGCGACACACCCAGCGGCGAAATCTGCGCCCGGCGCATCCGCCGCCAGTTGACAAACATCGTTAGTCCCAGCGTCAAACCGATAATCAACACGTATTGCGTGCCGGTCAGCGCTAAATCACTAGGATTAAACCGCATACCGTCCATCTTGAAATCCTGCAGCGGCGCTTGTAGCAGCCAAAACGCGCCCAGCCCGATAATCACGCCAACCACCGACGCCAACAGCGACTCCAGCATCAATATCCGTGCCACCTGCCGCTTAGTCGCACCGATCAGCCGCAAAGCAGCATAACGTTTCTCGCGTTGCGCCGCGCCCAGCTGTGTTGCTACCGATACGAAAATAACAATCGGGAACAGTAAGATTGTCCCGCCGACACTAAATACGATGACGGCAACCGGGTCTATTTTAGCATCCGATTTTAATCCGTTAGCGTCCGTCCGATAAACGTCAGCAAAGTATGATGGCTGCCCCTGAGATTTGGTAAAAGCATCGCTCTCGGCCACTTCCTCGGCGCTAGCACCGCACACTATCATCAGCGCATCCGGACTGGCGACATATTCGCTAGGAATTACGCCGAGGTATTTGGTATTTTTACCAAAACGCGCCAAGATATTATCCTCTGGGTGTTTAGCGACCGCATCAGCCAACGCTTTTGATAAGTAATATTCGCCAGGACGCGGCGTTTTTAACTTAGCAAACTGCGGTGATTTAGCTGTACCATACATTGAATAATACTGGATGTACTGACCGCGCCACTTCGACGCATCACCGCGACGGGTACCGCCAACTTTCAGCGGCTCGACACCAGCAATCGGTTTTTGTTCGGCTACACCGCGGGCTGCCTGATACGCCGCCGTATTAATTGCTAATCCGTTAACACGTCCCATTAGACCATTGACACCAGCCGTAAAGTAGCACACCAGCACGATTCCCAACGCCACCGCCGCCGTAGTCAATCCTAGACGGGCGAATGACTGGCGGCCGGACTTTTTTAATAACATCCAGCTAACACTCATTTGACAGCCCCCGCATTGGTTTTACCGGGTTTGCTTGATGTATTTACCGCTGCATCAACACCAGAAATCTGCCCGTCGCGAACGATAATCTCCCGATCAGCGTAGGCGGCAATCGTCGGCTCGTGCGTCACCATGATGACTGTTGTGCCGTGCTCTTTGGCAGTTTTAATAAATAGCTCCATAACTCTCTCTGAATTCAGACTGTCCAGCGAGCCAGTCGGCTCATCAGCGAACAGCACCTTTGGCTCAATCACCATGGCCCGGGCAATCGCCACCCGCTGCATTTGCCCGCCCGACAATTCACCAAGCATACTGTCAGCTTTATTACCCAGCTCAACCTTATTCAGCCATGTTTTCGCCTTGTAATAGGCTTCTTTACGCTTGACACCGTTAAGCAGTAGCGGCAGCGCCACATTATCCAGCGCTGTCAGCTCCGGCACCAACTGTCCGAACTGAAAGACAAAGCCAAAGCTGGTGCGCCGTAAAATACTGCGCTGATCATCGCTCAGTTTGTCAATCCGCCGTCCGTCAAAGTCAATCTCGCCGCTATCAACCTTGGTAATCGCCGCCAAGCTATGCAGCAGCGTCGACTTGCCAGAGCCCGACGGACCCATAATCGCCAGCACTTCGCCCGCCTCGACATCCAGGCTGACGCCGCGCAGCGCGTGCGTTTGCCCGAACGACTTCTTAATATTTTTAGCGCTAATTATTGGTTTGCTCATGCAAAATTTCCTCCTTTAGCCGCGTTAACCGCGAAATAGTTAATTCAATCCAGCGCAAATCCGCCTCCAAATGATACAAAGCATGGTCAATCAGCAGCATGTCCGACAAACTGCTATCGCGCCGCTGCGCTGTCAGCTCGCGCATCCGTTGGATGTGCGCCTGCCGTTGGTTATCCAGATACGGTGACGCATCGCCGTCTTTCAGGATCGCCAGCACCGCCTTGATATACATCGTCGCTTGCAGCTGCGGCGACGGTGCCTCTGGTGATTCCAGCCATGCCTGCAAATCTTGCTTGCCCTCATCGGTAATTTCATACCGAACCCGATCCGGCCCGCCCGATTCGCTGGTATCGGCAACCTCTTTGACTTTATTGTCGCGTTTGAGCCGCGCTAGGGTTGAATATACTTGACCGGTTAAAATTGGCTTATCTTTGCCAAAATAACCGTCATATTTTTTCTTCAACTCATAGCCGTAATTTGACTCTTCCGCTAAAAAACCTAACAGTGTATATTGAACGCTCATACCTTTACTATACACCCAGTGTTTAGTTATTGCAAGAGTTTTATACACTCAGTGTATAGTTTATAATTTTAGCTGTTACTCTTACTGCTCTGTATCAGATCTTCTGAAAAATAAACAAGTGTTCATGCATGATTAGTAAGAAGTTACTTTCTTGCGATCTTTTTACCCAGAAACCGGTAGCCCTACAATTAAACTGACGTTTTATTATATCTTCCTTCAATTGAAAACCTACTCTTAAAAATCTATCCATAACTTTATACGCCATAGGCTGGTACATTTTATTACGTCGCGTATCTCCAATTAGAATTGCACAAAATTTACCAGGCTTCAAAATACGATACAGCTCAGCCGCTACTTTTTCCATTTCGTTAGCAAATTCATCAATATCATGAATATTTGATAAATCTTCACTGATTTCTCCGCTGCTATATTTTATAATATCAGCGTATGGCGGATGTGTTAGTATAAAGTCTATGCTTTCGTCTTCGGCTTTACTTAAATCTCGGGCGTCGCGTTTAATAATCTTTTGCCACGCATCATTTTCCACTTCAAAATCCAACGACATTCTCGTTCGTTCTAGGGCCTTATCGTTCACATCAGAACATACAATGTGACGATTAAGGATTTTTGCCTCAATGGCAGTTGTTCCGCCGCCAATCATTGGATCGAGCAAAATATCGCCCTCGCTGGAGTATCGCAGTATCAGGTTTCTTACAACTTCTGGAGACCAATTACCTCGCCAATCAGATTTATGCGTCGCCCAGTTACCGCGGCGTGGAAACGCCCAAACAGTCGTACATTCTAGCTCAAAGTTGTCCGGATGAAGTTTTCTTATTTTTCTAGGCTTCATACTTTGGCAAGTCTAACTCTGACACTACATTATTATTTGTATAATTCTTTTTAAAATAAAAGGCGCGCTTACGGACACGAACAATCCCTCCCTTTCCATCTGGCGCATTTGTTAAATCTTGATTATTCTTACCTTTAGTTTTCGGCTCAATATATATACCCATTGAACAAGACAATTTATCAGCGTCGCCATTAACTATATAAAACTGAATAGACTCCCAATCTTCCTGAAATATTCTCATCTTTTCATTATCCGGGACATCAATAAACCAATCTAAAATAATGTAATTGTCCTGAGACAAGTTCTTTTTCGTAATCGGACTACGCGGTACGCCATAAGCTACCCAAAATATCGTTTGAATTTTACCTCGAATTTCCGCATTTTCCCAAGTTTCCTTAGCAACCTTCATAAAATTAATCATTTTAATCTGGGTTGGTTCTTTAACTTTTAAATTGTGCAACTGAATTGGTAAAACTTTTATCTCTATGCCCAACTCCTCTAAATCAGCCTTTGGAGATGAATTATTCTTCAGCCCCAACATGTTTTCGACGATTAAGCCGGATGCACCCTTCTTGTAATGATTATGTTTTGAGCCAGCAACATTCGCATAAATTTCGCCAATAGTCCTGCCCTTATTAGCCTCAACTATATCTATATACGGTTGTAACTTTTTCAATTTTATACTTGATAGCATAATTTAAGCCTGATAATTTGTTATTAATACCTCATTTATTTTACCGCGTTTTGATCCTTTTGAATTGATGGCGCGACCAGCAATTATCTTGTTTATACTAACCCCCTCCAATTCAGAATACAATTCATTAATAAATGGCGTGTCCGAATTTGAGAGCATAACAAAACATCCGCGTTCGTGCAGCTTAACAAAGATGTCGCGAAGTTCTATCTGTTCCTTCTCGAAAAAACCCTTAGCAGTATAGGCAGTAAACGAAGATGTTGGATTAAGCGGGTAATACGGAGGATCAAAGTAAATAAAATCGCCAGTCTTCGCTAATTTTAGAACATCTTTATAATCTCGGTGAGTAATGGTAATTCCCTGCAGAGCTTCTGAGACTTTACGCAAATTATTCTCATCACAAATAAGCGGATTTTTATATCGACCAAATGGAACATTAAACTGGCCGTTCTTATTTACTCGGTACATACCATTAAAACCAGTTCGATTAAGAAAAATAAAGCGCGACGCTACCTCTACATCGGATAATTCATTAATGTCTTGAGCGCGAACTCCTAGGTAATATTCTTTGTTATAGATATGTTTTTTTAACGACTTGATTAAACCATTAACGTTATATTTTATTACATTATAAGTCATTACCAATTCTCTGTTAGTATCTGATAATTCTGCATGTTTTGGCAATAGATCAAAAAATACTGCACCGCCGCCAACAAATGGTTCAAAATATGTATTTGATTCTGGGTTAAAGCACTCGGGTGGATATAGATTTAATTCGCGGAATTGTTTAAGCAGCTGCCGTTTGCCTCCGACCCATTTTACAAATGGTTTTGGCTTATCTTCAACAATTTTCCTAATATCGTCAAGGGTGCTATTTTTTTGTGATAGCTGAAACAAACGACGAGCATAAATCAAATTTATATCAAGAGCACTAGCGATGCTTTTCACTGTCAAGCCACTCGTTTCCATAACCCCCTCCAATCACAATTTTATATATACAATAATACCATTTCACATCTCAACATTGAAGCCGACTCAATCCAATTCTCCAAATTTTAGCGTATAATAAGAATCATATGGAGCGTATTCGACAGCAAAAAGAAACTGTCAAAACTGCCGCTGCTGGTATCGGTGCGCTATTGAAATTGCCGCGCTACAGTGTGCTAGCAGCGGGGTTTTCTTTGTTATTCGCCATTGTTATTTTCTTTGCGATTAACGGCAATTTTTATGGGCCGTTGTTTTTGTCGCGGCTATCAATTGCCGATAAGTTCGCTGTTGCCGGCAGCATGCTCGCCGAACTACTCAAGCAAGGTTTCACCACGCCAAACGGCGCGCTACTGTTAATCGTCTCTATTCTGCAAGGCTTATCGCTTTCAGTTGTAATATTTACAGCACGACGCAACAAACGCAACGAGCAAGACGTAGCCCGCCAGCTCAGTGTCAGCGGTATTGCCTCGATCGCTGCTGCTATCGGCCTCGGCTGCGTACCGTGCGGCACCTCGTTAATCTTACCGATTGTTACTCTGTTTTTCTCGGGCGCAGCGGCTGCTACCGCCGCCAATGTCGCTGGCACTATCGTACTCGTATTAGCACTTGTACTTAGCCTAGCGTCGCTTTACAAATCTGGACAAATCGCATTCGTTTATGCACAATTAGCCAAACAGGAGGAAAAATCATGAGTCATCAACAAGAACGCGGCATTGCCCCAATTTGGATTGTTTTGTCAATCATCGTCGTCGGCATCGTCGCTTTATTTATCTACGGTATTGTCAATCGGCCGCCGAATCAGCATATCGGAAATGGTAAACCATGGAACGAACATATGTCGCAAGGCTCGGCAGATGCGAAAAATGTGTTTATCGATTACACCGATTATTTCTGCTCGTTCTGCGCCCAGGTTGAAGATGCTACCAGCAACGATTCTTTCAAAAACGACTATATCAAATCCGGCAAATTACGCTACGAACACCGAATCGTCACTTTTCTAAAGGATAAAGTACCAAACACCGAGCAAGGCGCTAAAGCCGCGTTCTGCGCCGCCGACCAGGATAAATATTGGCAATACACCCACGACATCGTGCCGCGCATCAAAACAGACTACTTCGACAAAGGTATCGGCGTCAAAAATGTCGCTGTGCCAAAGGAAATCCCGCTGTTGCCTCTCAGCTACTTCGAAACATCTGCCAAGAATGCCGGCCTGGACACCGCCAAATTCACCGATTGTATGAAAGGCAACTCCCACCAGCAAGAAATCAACGGCAACACGCAAAAAGCCCTGTCGCTTGGCGTGAACGGCTTGCCGTACATGGTCATCAACGACTACCAGACCAGCGGTTTCGCTGGCGGCGAGAGCGGACTGAAGGCGATTTTGAAGGCTGGCGGCATTAATTAATGCTAAAATTTCTCAATTCGTTTTCAGCGCCGCTGATCGGATCTTTAAGTTTCTGGCCTTTCTTATGCATCCTCTTGACCATACCATTCATCATTTCACGGCTGACCATGCGCCGGCGCGTAACATGGTCGTATGTATTCTTTTCCTACGGCTCAATTCTCTATTTCACAGGGCTAATCTTTTTTACGCTGTCGCCAGTACCAAAAGACTCGATTGCCTTTTGCCAAACACATCACATCCAGCCGCAACTTATCCCCTTCAACTGGGTTAACTACGTTGTTCAGCCTAACAAAGATACTCTATATATCACGCTGCAATTAGTCATGAATATCGTTTTCTTTGTGCCGCTGGGCATTTTTATGAAAGCATATTTTCACAAGCATTGGAAATTTGCGCTGCTAAGCGGCTTTCTTTTATCGATGCTAATAGAAGTGACGCAGCTAACTGGCGTGTTCGGTTTATACCCTTGCAGTTATCGGCTGTTTGATGTTAATGATTTAATAACCAATACCTTTGGCTGCTTACTCGGATTTATGTTGACATGGCTAATCGGCTATAAAGTTCCCAGCGTCAAACTCAGCGACGAAAACTACGCCGCGCCTAATCGCCGCAATAAATTCTTAGCTAGCTGCATCAATATAGCCCTTATTATCTTCGCCTCAGTGGTTACGCGGTCGCTAGTTTATCCGTTTTTCATAGACACCATACAACCTGGTAGATTCTATCTTACGGAGTTGGGGGTCTGGATTATTATTCAGTTGTTTATCATACCAAGGATTGCCAAAGGCTGGACGATTGGTAGTTATCTGGTCGGCATCAAACCGAAACGCCAGCGTAAAAGCAACAAACAACAACCAAAAGACGATGCTAATCCAGAAAATTAGCCTTTCAGCTGCCGCATAAATCCGCGCAGCTGCGACGATGTCCGTTCAATCCTTTCGCTCGTCCAATATTTGTCTGGCGTGATATTATCGTCGCCAGTTGATTCCTCTTTGTAGCGGCCGATAATCTTGCCTTTCTTGACAATCGATACGTCTGGTACAAATATTCGCGGCTTGCCGTTATCGTCTTTATCCAAATACGGCTCTAGTTTCTTGACCAATTTTTGGTAAACTTCGCTGTTGTTGGCGCGAGCGGCGCGAATATTCAAATAGTATATTTTATCAATACCCTCGGCGCGAGCGGCTTGGTCAACATATTCGCTCAAATGCTGGCACCACGGACATTGCGGAAAGCCTAAGAAAACCACGCCGCTGCCGCTATCAAAGATGTTAAGGACTTCTTTATTGCTGGTATAAACGAAGCGATTATTCGCCGGCACTCGCGGGTACTCGGATTTGAATTTGGCAGCGTCGGACATAGTAGACGCCGGAGGCTTCGTTTGCTCGGTAGTGTGCCGATGATTGCACCACAACCCAACCGCAATCCCGCACAGAATAATAATAACAGAACTAATGGCAATCGTCTTTTTGTTCATACTCGCCCCCTTTTTTTTGCCTTTACCTTAGTAGTCAGCTTACTTTCATTATACTACAGCGCTAACGAAAGGATAACGACAGTTAGAATTTCAACTGTTCTATGCGATAGAAGTTGCGAGTAACTCATGGCGGCAACAGACCACTTTCTTCGTAGGTGTATAAATCACTCGTGATGGAACCAATCCATCAGTTTCAGCTGGCGCACTAGCAATATAGCATAGCCACAGCTAATACTAGCGACGAGTTTTGCCGCTATAGGTAGAGTGTAAAGCATCTAGCATAAATATATGACATCGCCTATTCTTTGTGTCAAGACCAAATATTAATCTATAAGGGCAATTACCCCAACCGGCTCTATATAATTCACCTTCGTCAAAATTACAAAATTTTATAATTTGTTGACTTTCAGCATCGCCTGGGGTTATTTTTGTTACTTTCTTACACGCCCCCTGATTTTTTAATTCTTTCAGATCAATAGATACCATTATAACAGACATAAACTTTTGAACTTTTTCCAAAAACACCTTGTTGCGGTAGAAATTATCCAGCGGATACTTCGAGTCTAAGTGACGCGAAAAACATGGTAAATAACCAATAGATACAGCGCCAAACTGTCCTTTACCTTTCCTTCTCATGCTACTAGTTCAATAGTTTTGCTTTTATTATCAGACTTTGCGGTATTATGTGGCGATCTCCAGTACCGTTTGCATACGTTTTGTGCCACGGAGACCCTGACTTATGAGTGGCATCAACTAACGCCCACGCCGAATATCTAATGTATTTGTCAAATACTCTGTCTAAAAACTTCTTTACAGGCTCACTAAACATACTATGTTTAGTATTTACGTCAAAATCTGACACTCTATACGCACCACATCCTTTAAGTTCACTATATACAGAAGGGACTACTGGACCATACTGCCAGGCTTGTATTTCTTCATTAAAGAGAGTTCTGCCGTTATTCGCCACCGCATATTCCGCTTGCGTATAATATAGCATTTTCTGAAGCTTAAGATTAGTAAGGTCGTTTTCGGCTAGAAGACTTGACTTCTTTATATAATAAGCAGCTATGTCCATCGCTGATATATTAGTGTCCATAATTATTCTTTTGTACCATATTTTAATATTTTTAACAATATTCCTTACCTGGTACATCTCCCCTCCCACCTATTTATAATTTAACATAAGCATAATAAAAAGACCATGCCGTCAGCGCTAACAAAATAGTCTATATGGCTGCCCGTATCTTATGCCCTGTATCATAAATACTCTTCAATTTTATCAATTATCTTTTCGGCGGCAATAAGTAATACGGCTAGCCCAAGACGCCAGCTGACAATCATTATAACCGTTGACTAGTCCAAGATATTTACTCCCACCTAAACAGCTTAATCGCGGCGATGTAGATAACGACGACCCAAGCGGCGACGGCGCCGATTTGCGGCAGGACTTCGATGAGGCTAGCTTGCTCGGTCATAATCAGGCGGAAACCATCCACAACCGGCGCCATTGGGATAAATTGCGTTACGCCGCGCAACCATTCTGGAAAGAGGAATGCCGGAAAGAATGCTCCAGACAGAAACATCATTGGGAAAGAAATCAAATTAGACAGAGGAGCTGATTGATTTTCGTTCTTCGCCCAACCGCCGATTAATAATCCTAAGCCCACCATCATCATCGCCGAAATCGCCGACATCAATGAGAACAGCAGCCAATCGCCGCGCATATTGAAATGGAACAGTAACATACCGACAACAATCATCATCGTCAAACTGAGCAGCGAGATTATGATGTAGTGAATCGCCATAGAAATAATCAGCTGGCCCGAAGTAAACGGTGCCGCCCGCAGACGACGATAGGAGCCGCGCTGCTTTTCAGCCGGCATTTGGTTCGCTAAACCAAAGATACCCATACTCATCAAACTAAAGGCGAGTAGTCCTGTAAATGTATAGTCAAACGATTTCAGCTGCTCATCACCGACAGCCTTGCCCGCAGCCTTGAGCGGCGCTTCTGGCTGACCCAAGTGCTTGTTTATTTCATTGGCAATCTGATTCATCACCGCCGTTAGAGCGCTACCGGTTTGCTCGGAACCTTTGGCGTACAGCACGTTGATTGTGCCAGTCGGGCGAGCATCCTTGCCCTCACCCTTCACTTTACCAAAATCGCTTGGCAGTTCAATGATGCCGTTCAGTTCTGAACGCTTCATCTTCTCACGGGCCTCATCCATATCCTTGACGTCTTTAATTTTAAGAATTGAGTCTTTGGCGTTTTCTTTAGCACCTTTGACAAAGTTTTTAGCAAATTCTGTCTGCGAATTATTGATAATCGCGATGTCAAAGCTGGTCGATTGATTATTAAAAATCGAGCCGAACACCAACAAGAAGATGAGCGGAAACAGGAAGGTAAAGAACAGCGACATTTTATCGCGGACGAAGCGTTTTTGCTGGGCGCGTACTTGCCCGAATACACCAGTCCAATATTTTTTCATACTAATCCCGAATAGCCTTTCCTGTTAAGTCAATAAATACGTCTTCCAAATTGGCCTGCTCGACAACTTGCTTTTTCTTGAAACCGCGCGCCAATAGCTGCTGGATCAGATTATGTGGCGTATCAATGGTGATGATTTTACCATTGTCCATAATCGCCAAGCGGTCGCACAGCAGTTCGGCCTCGTCCATGTAATGAGTTGTCAGCACGATAGTAATACCTTCGTCGCGAATCTCTTTGATCAAATCCCAGAGATTGCGGCGCGCCTGCGGATCCAGCCCAGTCGTCGGCTCATCAAGGAATAGCACCGTCGGGTTATTGACCAGCGTCGACGCAATGGCGAAACGTTGCTTCTGTCCGCCCGAGAGTTGCTCGACATAGCTTTTGGCTTTGTCGGTCAATTGCACCTTGGCCAGCAGCGCGTCGGCGTCGATCGTTTGTCCGTACAGGCTAGCAAACATTTTCAATTGTTCGCGCAAGGTTAGCTTGTCGTAAAACATTGTCGATTGCAGCTGGATACCGATGATGGTTTTAATGTGCTTCGGCTGCTTAGCAACATCAATTCCGTCGATAGTCGCCGTGCCGCCGTCAATCGGCCGGAGCGCCTCCAGCATCTCTAGCGTCGTCGTCTTACCGGCGCCATTCGGCCCGAGGATGCCAAAGATTTCGCCTTTCTTAACCTCAAATGATATGCCGGCAACTACATTTTTACTATCATAAGTTTTAACAAGTTGGTCAACTGTTATGATTGGTTTGGGTTGAGCCATATAAATTCCTTTCTACTCCCTAACAGAGAAACATCGCGCACGATGATCGCCCGCTTTTGGGATTATTATAGCACAAGAAACCCTATTTCATCGGTGCGATTTTGAATAACGCCCATGCTGCTAGCATAGAGTAGTTAACTATCTGACCATCAGAAATCATCTGCTCAAGTTTGCTAATTTCTAACCAATCGCTAGAGATAAATTCGGTTTCATCTGGTTGGTGCGGATAATTATCTCGAAAAGCGCCGCGTGCACAGACAACGTACAGCTTGGCATTGGTGCGGCGATTGTCAGCATAAAACCAGCCAATTTGCTGAAAATCTTCCGCCGAAATATTAGACTCTTCCGCCAATTCGCGCTGGGCAGCCTGCTCGGGAGTCTCGTCTTCTTCAATTTTACCACCAGGAAATTGATACAATATATCATCAACCGGATACGAATATTCCCGCTGAATAAGCACCTTGCCGCCGTTTTGGCAAATGATAATCACACCGCCTTTACCCTGATATACTTGCCGTAAATATAACGACCTTTTACCATCTGGCAACTCTACCTCGTCTTCCGCCAACATCATCCGCGGATGCGTAAAAACCACCCGCGACGACAAACGGCGCCATTTCTGCGGTTTATTATGCCTATTCATCTTTATGGAACTCTGTTAAATGATTTGGCTTGATACCTGACATTTTATCCATTGCTTAAACATAACATTTGCCTCAATTACATTTTAACAGTCAAACAGCTTTCGCGATATAATTATTACATGAAACACCAGCAGGCGGCGGCGCCCAAATTTTTCCCAAAGAAACGCTGTATTATTTTAAGCGTAATTGCGCTGTTGCTTATCGTACCAATCACAGTCATTACCCAGCCAAAGATTGCCGATAAGCTGTCGTCTCTCATTAATTCTGTACGCCTCGACAGGTCACCTGGCGAATCGGTTTTTCCAGATATTGATACGGCAAATTTAAGCCCAACTCGCCAAAAAATTATCAGCTTAGCAAAGACTGAATTCAAAGCGCAATCTGCCGGCACTAAGTTCAGCCAAGGCGCCGAGGAGGCGTGGTGCGCTAACTTTGTGAGCTGGATCATGCATCAAGCGGGCGCGCCGCTAAAAAATCCGCATACTGGCGGCTGGCGTATCCCGGGGACGTTTACCTTGCGTGAATATTACGAGGCAACCGACCGGTTCAAGCCTGCTAATTCCGGCTATCAACCGCTTCCTGGCGACGTGGCAATTTACCGCAATTCGCCAGTGTTTGGCGACCACACTAACATTGTCTTGAAAAATGACAACGGCGTGCTAACTACTGTCGGCGGCAATGAGGCAAACCGCATTCGCGTGTTCGTCAATCATGACAAGCAATATGACGGGCTGTTGGGATACGGCGTACCAACAGATAACTAACTTTTCCAGTCAGCGCTGCGTTCTTAAACTAAAACGTAGCCAGCTTATCGTTTCCGCAAAAAGAATCCGCCCAGCGCGCAGGCCGCCACGATGCTGACTACAGTAATTTTCCAAAACATCAGCGGATCATTAGCGCCAGGCACTGGCACATTCATGCCGAACAACCCAGCAATCATCGTCGGGATAGTCAGCGCCACAGTGATTACCGTCAGCAAGCGAATTGTCTCGTTCAGTCGGGTATCCATCACCGCCCGGTAGCTATCGCGCACATTAGTAATGGTTCGCAGCAAGCTCTTACAGCGGGCAATTACCTGCTCTAAATCGATCGACAAATCCTCGACATCCTCTTTATCATCCGCCCGCAGGCGCAAGCCGCTGGTCGCCAGCAATTTCTCGACTGCCCAGTTCATCGGGATCAGCGCATCCAGGTAGTCGTTCAGCTTGCGCTCATATTCCGCCAGCGTAGCAATATCCTTGACCCGCAGCGTATGAATGTTATCGGTAGCCGCTCGCATTTGGCGGTTAATCGCTGCCACCCGCCGCTGATACTGCCTAGATATTGCGTCAATCATGTCAACCAACAACTCAACTGGCCGGTCGGTGCGCGAACGCGCTTGGTCGATAAACGGCTGCCACAACCTGCCCAAGCTATCGCGAGACAACGTTACGGCATAGTCCTTATTCAAGCAAAACAAAATCGGCGTAGTAAAATCATTAAAGTCATCGTCGGTATCTGGCAACCGGGCGATTAGATACGTCCAATCGTCGTCAATCTCCAGGCGCGGCACCTCATGCGGATCAAGCGCGTCGCTCAGCAAATCATTATCAAGTCCCAGCGACAACAACTCGGCCAGCTCATCCTCGTTCGGACGTTCGCAGCGCACCCACGAACCCGCCCGCAGGCGTTCCAGCGGCTTGATTTGCTGATTCTTGGTACTTGAATGAAGATATTGCAGCATTCCCTTTTTATACTATAATTTACTGACATTTTCAATGATTTTGGCGTCCTGCGGGCAGAAAATCTGCTATAGCACTTTTTCGAATTCCCTATAGCACTTTTGAAAATCTGCTATAGCAGTTTTATGAAAGTCCTATAGCAAATTGCAGACTACCCGGCCTTTCTCAAAAGTACCGTGTTGGTTTTCTAAAAGTAAGCTGTTGGTTTTAAAAAAGCACCACGTTGGTTTTGAAAAAGTACCGTGTTGGTTTTAGTAGCAGCCCAGCGCCCCTAATACATTACAAATGTTATACTATATCTATGCCTGCCAAAAAATCACCAAGGAAGCCGCTAGCGAAACCACCGACGAACAAAGCCGATAAGGCTAAATCGGTTAGCAACAACAAAACAGCCAAACCTAAACATACCCGCCGCATAGCGAAAACAAAAACTAAGCCCGCCAAATGGCGAAACGCGCTGATAGCGATATTGTTATTGACGGCAATGGCAGCGGTTTTGTCGGGGCTAATTTACGCATATTTTAATCAGCTGTCACCGCGCCGCCCGACTGCTTTATCTGACGAGCAATACTATTTCACTGATTCGCGCTACTCCGGCATTCGTTCTAAATTCGTGACGCGCCAGACTAACCGCGAGAAAGTTTCGATTGAATATCCGCTGACTAAAAATAATAAGATCAATAAAACCGTCGCCCAGGCAATTGACCGCGCTGACAGCGATTTCCGCTATGCCGCCACCAATATTCTGACGTTTGACCAGCCGCTGACTGAGACGATTAGCTACCAAGTAACGCATAATAATTCGGCGGCTTTATCGATCATTGTCAATATTAAGCAAGATATGCACGGCGCACATCCGGTGTCGCTGACGCATTTTTGGACATTTGATAAAAAATCTGGCGAAGTGATTAGCCTAGGCGATTTGACTGAGCAATCAGAGAAAGCGGCCGGAGAAATCGTGGCGGCTGCCCGAAACAACATCAAGGAGACTATCAAACAGCGCCAGCAGGCAGAGCTAGATCTCAATGAAACGATTACCCAAGAAACGCTATCAAATTTTATTATTACCGATGGCGGCAATAGTCTAGCTTGGCCAATCGGGCAGGCGTCGCTCTTGCCGTCAGCCTACGGCGAAATGACGATCAAAGTGCCGATTGCCGCCGTTGCCAAATATCTGCAAAATCCAACAGCCCGGAAACTGGCTAATATCCCCAAGCCGCCCGAGCCAAAACCAAAGCCAGCGCCCGCCGCACCAACAGCTGCGAATTCTGGGGGTAAAGTAATTGCCTTAACATTTGACGACGGGCCGGGACCATACACCGCGCAGCTGCTGGATATTTTGGATCAGCATGGTGCTAAAGCGACGTTTTTCTTGATCGGCAGCAAGGTTTCCGCGCAAGCCGATGTGCTGCGGCGCATGCATGCGCGCGGCCATCAACTGGGCAATCATTCGTGGTCGCACCCAGAACTGCCTAAATTGCCAATTTACCAAATTGCCGGCGAAATTGACCGTACTAACGATGCTATCAAACAAGCCACCGGCGTCACACCAACTGTTATGCGGCCGCCTTATGGCGCAGTTAACGGCGTTGTCCTAGAGCAGCTTCGCCTGCGCGGCATGTCGTCAATCTTGTGGTCGGTCGACACCCGCGACTGGGCCGACCGCAATAGCGATATCGTCTGCTCACGCGCCGTCGCTGGCGCCCACCCCGGAGCCATCATCTTGATGCACGACATTCACCAAACGTCAGTTAGCGCCGTGCCGTGTATCCTTAGCGCACTGAAACAGCAGGGTTATTCGTTTGTGACGGTGCAAGGATTGATCGGTAATACGGCAGCGGGAGCTGGGTATCTATAGAATTGTAGCTAGGGATATTAAAACTGTTAGTTACGGCAACTATTCTGCCTTATCCACCTCAAAAACCTTATATTTCGAAGTCGCGCCGCGTACCAATTTTACCTTTGATGGTGCCACACCAAAATGTTTCGCCAACAACTTCGCCGCCGCCACGTTTGCTCGCCCTTCAATGGCCGGCGCCTTGGTGTAAATTGTCAGCACACCATCGTCACCAACCACCACTTCTTCGCGGTGGCGGGAGTTGGGTTTGAGATGAGCGGAAATTTTCATGGTTAACATCCTACCGGCTTTGTCATATCACCTTTCCTTTAGCCCTATTATACCTCCCCAAGACAAACTTTGCGTATTATATTACCCCATGATGCAATAGGCAACGCAAAGTTGCTCGCCAAGACACTAAAATTACGCTATGCTATTAGAAAATAAATGAAAAGGCACCAAATGATTTTTGCAAAAAAACTTAAACAATTACGTCAACAAGCCGATTGGTCACAAGAGCAGCTAGCCGATCGACTCAATGTCACGCGACAAGCAGTTGCTAAGTGGGAACGAGGTGCGGGCTTTCCAGACATAGACAACGTGCAAGCACTAGCAAAATTATTCAACACTAGTGTGGATGAGCTACTCGACTACACACGAGCAGGATTAGCTTCGGCCATGCGCGAACCAATTGATCTTGATGCCTACCCGACAGATACGAAAGGATATTCAGCATCCGACCTGGCAGTTGCAGACAAATTTGCCGACACCGACCAAATTGAATCACTAAATCGCCACAGACGACTAACGTGGTGGCAAAAAATCATCGACTTTTTCGTAGGAGCTGGAACGCTTGATATGGCTTTTTCCGGCGAGGCCATTGGACAACTTAAAGGCGACAGACGCTATTATCTGGTTGAAAAATCTGGTCGCTCATGGATCGTCGAAGTTACAAAGACATACATTGAACGACGTGAACTAGCCGAGGCCTTCCCTCGCAAAGAATTGGCGGTTGGTGATTATATGTATCGGCGAAGCGGGTTTATTGTAAAACCATAAATTAATCTAGCAAACTCGCTCCACCGCCAGCATTATACGCCGCACGTTTATGGCTCCACTCATTACCATAGCGCTTGGCCTGCTCTAATACCATGTCAGTTGCCAACGCCTGCTGATCTGGCGGATAGCCATATTTTGCTAACGTCTTTTTGACGTTAACTTTCAACAGTATTAACTCCTATTTTATAAATTGTTAGAGACCCTAACAACAAAGCAAAACAAAAATGCATACGCACCAACAAATGCTATATAGAGCAGCCATGGGCCATGTTTAAAAATTGTACTCCATAGTCTAACTTTCTTTTGGTTTCTTGCTTTTTCAGCATCTATCCTATTGGTTGCTTTCTCTAATTCTGCATGGACACTTGAGGTATCTTTTCTTGTATTAGCTTCAGAACCATGATCATACAGAACATCCTTTTCAGTTATACACATGTCATGTAGGCTATCCAATCTTAGCTGATTAGCTTGATAATAACCATAGAGCCTCGTAGCTTGACGCAAAAACAACGATATGGCAATACAGACAACAAAAAGCATCATTGCAAAAATAAAACTATCATTGATATATTCTTGACCATTCTTTAGTCCAATAAGAACACCAAGAAAAGTGAACATCACTGAAGCCGTACCGCCAGAGTATCTTGCAATCTGATCGAATATATCTATTTTTCCTTCTCGTATATCTTGACTTGATTCATCGAGTACATTCGTGCTATCAATAGCCCTTTTTCGAGCTTCTTGTAGTTGCTGATCTTGCTCAGAAGTTAGCCGTATACTAGCCATTTCTTAACCTCGTTACTGTGTTTTTCCAATCTCTCACTGGCGCCACGTATGGTACATCAATTTCTGCAAAATGCTGGCGGGCCGCAGTAATTTTACTTCGTTCATTAGCACTCAAGTGATTGTCATTAATATCATCCGACCCCTTCGTCTCGGCCACAAAGTAAATCCGCTCATCGCCATCAAACGCCACCGCCCAATCTGGATTATACTTACCGACCGGTGTATCAATCTTAAACCAGCTTGGTAGCTTAACATAAAACTTCACGTCGGCATTGTCCTCCAGCGACTGCATGAATTCACGCTCAACTTCCGAATCAACCGCCACGTAATCGTAGATGGTTTTTGCCTGGTCGGTCACTGCAATCGCCCCACTCTTCATCACCGCATCATACAGGTATGACTGTAGTTCATCATTCTCAAACAGCGTCATGTCATAACACTCGCCCGTCCTGTGATATTTAACGCCATCAACTGCCAAGCGTTGCTTCACCCGATTAATCGCCCGAGCTGTTTCATCAATAACTTGTTGTGGATTAATAGCCACCTGCTCAAACATCCCCGCCTGATCAAGCACATCAAATATCACCCGGCGAGTCATTTGTGTCTGACGCTGAATATCCGCTAATAAATTCGGTATCTTCACTGCAATTTGACGCGCCGCATAGGTGTTAAAACCAGTCTCACGTACCATAAAGCCTCTGTCGCTATTCATAGAGTCAATCAGGTTTTTAACATCAGCGATATGTGGTTTGCTAATAGTGACCTGTGCTAATTCACTAGCCGCCTCCGTCACTAACTTTTCTGTATCAATCGCTACCCGGTAGGTCGTTTTATGTTTAATTTTATCCCATAATTCCTTAAAGACTGGGTCAAGCACCTGTGATTTCTGAAACCTGACGACTTGCCGATCATCACGATTCTTGATTCGCCCACCGAAGCGAATACCTGTTTCCTTTTCAATCTCCGTCTGGAGCTTACGGCTAAAATCTGCATAGCTCTCATTGGCAATCACTGTCAGTATATTGACGCTATCATCATAGACTCGTTGTCCGTCAATATTCACCGGCAAGCGCAGACCTCGCCCGATTTCTTGGCGTTTTTTCATTTGGCTCGACGTTTCGTTAAGCGTACAAATTTGAAACACATTAGGATTATCCCAGCCCTCACGCAGTGCCGAGTGGCTAAAGATAAACCGTAGCGGCTCATTGATATCCAGCAGTCTTTCTTTATCCTTCATAATTAAGGTATATGCCGTATCATCGTCCTTCGTCCGCCCACCCTCGCCTTTGGTGTCGCGAGAGTCCTTCCATTGGCCATTCTTATCCGCCGCAAAATAGCCATCGTGCACCTCACTTGCTAGTAGGCCGTCCATCACACCAGCATATTTTCGTTTAGATGCTACTTTTTCGTAAGCCTCTTCAAACCACTGGGCAAATTTACCCTTGCTGACACCATTGGACGTATATTCACGATAATTCATAACTTTATCAACAAAGAATAGACTGAGCACCTTTACGCCGTCGCCCAGCCGACACTGTTTATCAAAGTGGTCATCAATCGTCAGCTCGATCTGTCGCCTGATGATGTCATCGTGCAGGCTTTCGTCACGCTGACCGACGTAAACCACCTTACCATTACTGAACTCGACGCAATTATCACCGTGATTGATCGACTCGACATAGTAGCCGGCATAGACCGAACGAGCCGTCTTTGCCTCTAAATCATCGCCAGGAAACACATTGATGATCTTGCGCTGCAAGCCATACTCATCACTCGCATCCACCTCTATCTTGGCGAATGAGCGAGTCTTTGACTGACGCTCCAGCGACAATACATTGATATACGCATCATTATAATTATCCTCACTCTGGACGCTATGCACCTCGATCTTCTTAACCAAGCCTTTATCGTAGGCATCGACCGGAGTCAGCCGGTAAAGCAAATTGTATAAGTGCTTATGCGTGGCACTATAGCGCAGCGTGCACAGCGGGTTAAGGCTAGCAATAGCATTACGCCGAATGTCCGTCTCCATATTCTGCGGTTCGTCGAGAATAACCACCGGGTGAGTAGCCTTGATGAAATCGAGCGGCCGACCATAGTCACTCTGCCGATTCATCACATTCTGTGCCTTAGCGAAGCTATCAATGGTAATCACCATGATCTGCAAGGTATCATTCGTGGCAAACTCACGAGCCTGACCTGTTTTCTTACTATCCCAGATGTAGTAGTCCATCTCTGGCTTGTTATATAGATCGGCGAAGTGCTCCCTGGTGATCGCCAAGTTCTTCAGCACGCCTTCACGAATCGCCACGCTCGGCACCACGATGATAAACTTCTTCCAACCATAGCACTGATGTAACTCATGAATCGTCCGCAGATATACGTACGTTTTTCCGGTACCGGTCTCCATCTCGATGGAGAAGTTCATACCATACTTCAGAGATTTTTCGCCGATTTCTAGCGGAAAAGTCATCGGAATACTAAAGCCACCTTCTTTAGTCTCGCTTTTTTCGATAGCATTTTTCTCTTGAATTTTATGCGTATTCTCAATTATCTGAGCCACATCTAGCGTCAGGTTATTTCCCTTGGCGATCGTCGCCTCCAGACTTAACTGTCCACTCTGATCCATATGACGAGTCACATCGTCACTATCCGCTGGCTGCCCAGCAAATATATCCACCACCGCATTGATGGCATCGAGTTGGTATTGTTGGTTGGGGTCAAATTTTAGTTTCATAATTTATCCGTAGTTTATCCGTAGTTTATCCGTCATAGAATAAGCTTAAGCACTTCTGTTTCAAATCCTGTTCTCTCCGTTTTTTAATATATAATGACCGTTTTTATTGTTACCAACATGTACTATAATCCCCCTACTGATCAACGGCCTTAGTATATTGTACCTCTGTTCTGGATTTAGCTCTGGCATAAGATCACTTAGATCGTTTGTTGTTAATCGTTTGTTATCGTTTATATGTTGCACTATAAGTGCACGCCGTGCTTTGTTAGTAAGCCCTTTTGTTCTAGTATACTGACCTGGTCTACCTATACTTTGATAATATTCTTTCGACAGAAAATACTTTGTCGCCCTTCCCCTCCCTGACACTTCCACCAAATCTTTTTTTACCAAACTATCTTTATTCTTTAGTATATGTAACCCATGATTTTTACGAATTTCCTCTAATTCAAGTATCTCCTGGGTTGATAAGGAGATTTGATGATTTGAAGTTACTCCAGACAAGTACTTTACAAAATTAATATCTATTACGCGCGACGGTATATTTAAGCTTATGGCCGTTCCATTATTTTCGTCTATCGACGGAGAGCCTTTGCCCTCCTCAACGGATATAGTAAATATATCATCAACTCCCTGGCTTGATTGTTCCATAAGGCCAACGTGACTCAAAGCGTCTGCTAAAAGCCTATTTCTCCATGCTGATTTACTAAACACATTTTCTATAGTCACTCCGTATACAAAACCACCTGGGCTTTCAATGTATATACCGTCTGGCGAAGCTTTTATCCAGATTGACTGAGACTGAAGATAGTAACTTCTATGAGCTACGGCATTGACAACTGCTTCACGTATTACTTTTTCATTAAAAGACCATATATCTTCCTGAAAGAACCCCTCCTGTATTGAATACTTTTGATTTCGAGCATTGATTACTTGCCAAATCTCCGAACTCGACATGATAAACGGCGCTTGCCACTCTTGTCTATAGTCGTAATTTGTGCTATTGGCATTTTGTCGCCATTCAAATATTATTTCCGAATAAGGAATTAATCGTTTTATCGACTCTATCTTCCCTAGGACTATCAATGCAGCATATGTAACGCCTTCACTTTCGTTTATAAGATTTAGCGATTGCAGCATTCTCTTGAAATCAATCTCTAAAAAATCGGGACGACCGTGTTTTTTAGCCCACCTGTCTCTGTAGATGTCCAACGCCTCGTTGTCAAGATCATCATATCGCGCGCCTATACATATTTCGCTTGTAAAATCTGGTTCAATTTCTGAATATATACACCTGAGTTGATCGTCTGTCATTTCAGACAGCGACGAACCATTTCGTATATAGTACTTCCCATCATACTTTACTGCCCTACCCTGAAAATGCTTTGGTATATTAAAGACTAAAACCCTACCGCTGTTTGTGCGTATTTCATCAATAAGTATAGAAATTCCAAGGTCCTGGAGAAGTTTGTTTGGTAACTCATGATATTTGTCAAATGCCCCTGTTCCAACTATACAACCTCCATCATTAACCCCAAGTATGAGATATCCTCCTGATGCGTTGGCTATAGCAGAGCAATATTGTGCAGCTTTAGCATAAGGAAACCCAGTTTTGGAAGCAGCTTTTAGCTCAAGATTGTAATTTTCCGTGCGCTGGCTTAATAAATTGTTTAGTTCGTCCTCAGTCATTTTACTTCTTCCTTTTAATCTTACTCGCCTTACTATCAATTTCAATTATGTAACAAGTGAATAAGTTTTGCTCAAGATTATACCTGCGGATCTCAGTAATGGTCTTGTGAAGCATAAAGTTACCCATATCAACTCTTTTTATCATTAGATGGTTCAATTTTTCGTAACAATTGGGATAAATCTTGAGTTAGAATAGCCTTAATATCATGACCATCAACTTCAACTGTCACTAGTCTTACGCCAAACTCATTTGGTATGTTCAATTGAGTGCGTATAAAATCACTGTCTTGAATACTAACGTTTTCGAGAACCTTGATTTTTGGTTGTACTAATCCGTTATTCTCGAGAGTTTTCAGTATTTTATAAGGCATGGCTGCTTTTTCATTCTCATATCCTGAACGTCCCATAGCTGAAGCGAGCAGTAGAGAAAAAGTAGCGAACATACTTAAGAAAAAAATTGGATATATAATATATTGAACATAAGGTTGCCACCTTAGCTCCCGCGCAACAAAGAATAGTATAAGTAGAATAGTAGCCAGGGTTATCAAAGCCCATACTATATGATGCAGTCTAATATATCCAGGGTATTCAGAACCTCTCTTTTTTACAGGAATCATAATCATTTTATGATTCTCGATTATGTTCCATGATAGCGGAATACCTATTATGATAGTAAGTATTGTTATAGGTACAACAAAAGATGTACCGACAAAATATTTATCCAACTCTGATTGTCCAAACAGAGGAATTATGGCTGCTATAAATGCAGCAACTAAGCCCAGGATGCTTATTATATTTTGAAAATTAGAGTCTTTATTTTCCATCTGCTTTACCCCCAGACTGATCACCAGAGCTCTTTGGTTTCTGCGGCGGTAGCGGTTGTGTAGATATATGGGTAGACCCTATACTATTCTTATACTTAGTAGGATTAGGCCGTTGAGGAGTCTTTATAACTCTTGTGCCGTTATTGACAGGTTTTTTATTTGAATTATGACTAGTCATCATATTCTCCCGATATAAATTAAAATTATTATAATGAAAAATATCATTGACAAGAAGAAGGTCATGTAAGTAGTATGGTTTAAAAAATTGTTTATTTTCCCCTCTAAAATATCCTGTAACCCATTATCTAATTGCTTACTATCGCTATAATTTTTTGATAATTTATTCTTTACAGATATAAAGTATTTATTTGATAGATAATAGCCGATCACTACTTGAAGTATGGTTAAAAATACGAAAGTAACAGTAATAAAGGCTAAAGTTTTGTTTGCAACGACAAGTTTATCTCCCAAAGCAGCAATGGTAGCTAATAACCCTAAAGATAGCGTAACCATAGCATTATCTTGATTTATTAAATTTTTTTCATGCATAGATTGATGACGATAGTACTCTGTCCTGTACAATTCGTACCTCTGATCTTCACTCATCACACCACCTCCACCTCAACACCTTGCCGTTCGGCTTGCAGGAGCAGGTTTACTTTCAGATTTATGTCGTCACCAAAGGCTCGGTCGAGGAGGATGATGGATGATGGTTTGGCCGCGAGAATAGTCGCAAATAGCTCCTCTGTCATGGAGTGCGCCAGGCAAATGACGAGCTTTTCGGACGGGATAAAGCAGAAGTCGTCATACTGATCTATATGCGCCAGCGGCGAGATGCCACGCTTGAGCATGAGCTCGGTCAGCAGGTCGTCATTGGTCGTACCCTTCTCCAGCGGGTCAAGGTTGGCGAGTGCCTGCTGGCGAATCTCCTCCGGGTCGGAAATCAGCCCATTCCACTGCTTGAAATTACTGTCACACACCCGATACGCCCGAAAGCCAAAGTCAAGCGGAGCATTACGAAACGCCAACCTGTCCGCCTGGTCAGCACGGATTTTGACACCCGCCCGACGGATACGCTCACGAGCAATATCAGCGATAGTGCGATAGCCGGCTTTATAAGCCTCCGATTTCTCATCAGTCAGCTCAGGCAGCTGCACACAAATCCAGCGACGGTTACCACCGTCTTCAGCGTTAAGTTCGGCAACAGCATGAGCAGTTGTACCAGAGCCAGAGAAGAAATCAAGGATGATATCGTTATCGTCGGTCGTTAACTGTAGCATTCTCTTGATGTAGGGTATAGGCTTAACCGTATCAAAAATCTGAAATTCAAAAATCTTTTTTATTTCGTCTGCGGCATTTGCAGCATTGGACGCATCACTCCAAATAGTCTCCGGGATGTTGCCGCTATTTTCACTGACATATAGTTTTCTGTAGACTTTATCGGACGACGGAGAGTATACTAATTTACCTTCTTCATCTAACCTTGTCATCGATTCTTTATTCACCAGCCATAGTCTCTCAGAAAATACCTGTCCAGTTTTTGACTTAAACTCATATTTGGATCCACCTTGGGTTCCACGGGCCCACACACCGAGTAATCGATACGCTCCACGAGGATCATTATCGGGGTTTTTATAAGCCTTTAACGTTGTCTCATCAAGTTCAAGCCTATTGAAGTTAAGGTTGTCACTTGAACGAGCAAAAACTAACAAGTACTCATGGTTGCGGCTTAAAAACTTCGCGGAATTATCTTTACCTCTTTTGCGTTGCCACACAATCTGCGCTACAAAATTCTCCTCCCCAAATATCTCATTCATCATCAGACGGAGGTTGTGGACTTCGTTGTCGTCGATAGAGACGAAGATGACACCGTCTTGGCGGAGCAGGTTGCGTGCCAGGAAGAGGCGTGGATACATCATATTCAGCCAGTTGCTGTGCTTGTGCCCGCCGGTATTGGTGCGCAGGCCGTCATCCCGCACGACATTACCCTCATCATCGGTGATGCCCGCCTCTGTCTCATAACTGCGGCGCGTCTGCTTGAAGTCGTCGTTGTAAATGAAATCATTGCCGGTATTGTAGGGCGGGTCGATATAAATCATCTTGACCTTGCCGTAATACGCCTTGTGCAAGATCTTCAGCGTCGCCAGATTATCACCCTCAATAAACATATTGCCCGTCGTATCCCAATCGACGGAATTCGCCCGGTCAGAGTGGAGCGTCTGAACGGTCTTCTCCTGGATGGTAGCGAAGACGTCGCTCTTACCCTTCCAGCCGAGGCCGTAGCGCTCACCTAAATCAACCGCCTCACCCAGAGTCGCCTGGAGCTTCTGCCAGTCGATTTTACCCTCGGTGACTACCTCGGGGAAAAGCTGCGCCAGCTTGTCAATTTGTTGTTGATTTAGGTTGTCGTTGTAGCCGTTCATTCTACGCCTCTCTCGCCTCTGTTTTCATAATTGCTGCTTTTTTAGGCTCCATATGTCCCTTGCTCTCAATCAAAGCGAGTAACTTATGATTTACATAGTACATATATCGTCCTTGTTTAACATTAGTCAGTAAACCTATTTCTTCAAGTTTTCTCAGGTACTTACTTGAGGTAATATAGTGCGACCCCATATCTTTTGCTAGTTGGAACGGTGTTTGAACTGGCTTTGCAAAGATAGCGTTAAGTAGTTCATGGGTGTATATACTCGGCAACTTCGTACGGACCTGATCTCGATATTCTTCTTGTAATTCCTGAATTCGCTGAAGTAATGCAAAGCTATGATTAGCCTGAGTAGTAAACGCCTTTAACATAAAGCGCACAAAATCTTCCAAATTACCCTCTGAAGTAACGGCGCGTAGTAGTTTATAGTACTGTGACTTATGCGCATTAATATACTGACTGACATGAACGACCGGCACATCAAGCAGCCCCGCGTTAATAAAATGAAGATTAATCAACATACGACCAGTACGACCATTACCATCCTCAAACGGGTGAATCGCCTCAAATTGATAATGTCCAGCAGCAGCTAATAATAGCGGGTCGATCTGCTTATTATTGTTTACAAGTTTTTCCCACTCGGCAATAAGATTCGGAATATCTGATGCCACAGGAGGGGTATAATGGACCTTACCTCGACCGTCACCAATCACCACTGGCAATCTTCGAAAACCTTCAACACCATCAGGGACAAGTTTATGCTGAATGCCGGTAATGATACGGTGCGTAAGGCCATATTTTTCAATATGATTATATCCCCAACGAGAAGCTGATAGATAATTTACAACCAGCTGGCTACTAGACTTACTTTCAACATCTGGCGCTATTTGACGTTGCATAACCTCAAGTAGCGTAGTGTTAATATTTTCGACCTCGGAACTCTCAACAGCCTCTTTGATAAAAATAGGACTCATGAGCATAGCACTTGTTTGCGGTAGCCCTCTCAGATAACCTTTTAATTGTGCCATAGCTATATTTGCCTTGGTTAACTCTTGAGACAAATTTGTTTGCACTTCAAGCAGCGTATCCTTTGATATCTGCGGTAATTTATATGGCACCTCTGGGTTATAGCTCATAATTTAGATTATATACTACACATAAACAAATTGGAAGTTTTTTTATGTATTGTCGTTGATAGGTTAACGGTATTTATGTATCGCTCATGATACATAAAAGCACTAGTTATTTGTATGATGTATCGAAATATACGATAGTTTAGTGATAATTATATGATCAACCAAACTAATCCCCAACAATTCACCTGCCTGCCGCAAACGGTTTGTTACTTCTCTATCAGCCTGACTGGCCTCCAAGCTCCCGCTCGGATGATTGTGCGCCACGATGATGGAGGCAGCGCGGTCGGCGATGGCGTCAGCAAAGACCTCGCGCGGGTGCACCAGGCTGGCAGTTAGCGTACCGATAGTTACCACTCGCTTAGTAATCAAACGATTAGCCCCGTCCAGCGTCAGGCAGACAAAATATTCCTGCTTTTTGTCGCGAATGTCGACCAGCAGCTCGACGGCTTTTTCTGGGCTGTCGATGATTGGCTGGTCGCTGTCCAGCAAGTACCGCCGCGCCAGCTCCAAACTCGCTAGAATCACCGGGATTTTCGCTTCGCCCAAGCCAACCACGCCGCGCAGATCATCATACGAAACATCGCCGCCTTTTTGACGCAAAATCTTCAGCACATCGCGCGCAATTTTACCAACATCGGCCCGAGCATTACCGCTGCCAATAATCGCCATCAGCAGCTCCAAGTCGCTCAGCCGCGCCGTACCGTAACGTGCCAACTTCTCGCGGGGACGATCGATTTTCGGCTTATCAAGCACTCTCATAGTCTTATTATATCAAGCTTCTCGCCACACATCAGCCACAGATCTTCGCGCTACCATTTCGTGCAGCCCTATTAATCGCTTGCACCACGCAAAGATTATCAGCTATTCGGAATCGCTCTGGCTTGCCGGCCGCGCACCACACACATCGCCACCACGAACATGCCAACCAGCCGCGATACTAATGACGTATCATCCGCGCTTGATTGAGTCGTTGACGCAGACTCTTCTTCTGGATTGAGCCGGCTGTCGTCCGGCCATAGGCCAGGGGGTTGACAGCTTTTTACGACCAAAACATTGTCACTCACGGCACTCATTTCGCTATTATAACCGTAACTGTCAACCGCGCTGTCAACCGCCAAATCATTCTGCTCGTCCAGTTCAGATTCTACCGCCTCAGACACTTCAGTAGCAACAAGTTCTTCTTGCGCTTCAGGTAAATCAATAGCTGGCTCTACGTCGCTGGTATCCGTAATTATAGCTTCAACTCTATTATCCTCGCACGGCAAGATGCTATTTTTTGGTGTTGCCATAAATATACTTTCACGCTCCTCACGAGGTAAAAAGTACTCCTCTGGTATTCTCTTCATAACCGCCGCGTCCAGCTCGACATCGCGTACTGGTTCAATAGCCGGCGAGGTAGGAATAGCTATCTGCTCTACCGGTTCATAATCATCATTGGCGATTTCAGAAACTGATGCCGCCTTAGAATTATCTAACTGCTCCACAGAATCCATATCAACACCAATCTCGTCGTCTACGGAGAGTTTCAAATCATCGACTTCTTCACGCGCCGTAACGACTTCTGCCGGCGATACCACCGCGGCTACTTCAGTTAAGGTTAATTCTGATTCCACTCCCGGCAAATCCTGCTTAACAAAAAATACCTCTTCCTCAGCCCAAATCTTATCTTCACTGCGACCGATGTCCGCGGTGGTGTCATAGCAATCAAGCTGCCTAAAGACAGGAATTTGCGGCTCGCTCGCATCCGTATCAACCGCTAATTCATCACCCAATTTCTGTGGCAGATCAACAGCAAGTTGAGCGTCATTTCTATCAACTGCTGTGTGTTTATCTGGTAGATTTGGCGTAATGCCTATCATTTCTATAGATACCGCTACATCAGTTTTATCTGTTGTATTTACCACATCATTCGCTACGAATACATCTGTTTTTGTATCATCAGTCTTCGGCTGTACCAAATTACTATCAAAGTTGGCATAGTCGTTGATAGTCAAAGAGTCCTCGCTACTTTCGACAAGCATTTGCTCCTGTGACAATATAGCTTGCGGTGTTCTGCCAGATTGACCAATAGAATAACTGCTTGGCGATTGGTACGTCTCGTTTTTATCGTATTCCGCCGGCACGCTAGCCGCGACCGTTCGCTCCTGAGGTAGCAGCACATCATCTACGTCCGGCGTCAAGTTACCGGGCTGTTCATTATCAGTACCGTCAAGAGCTTGGATAGAGCCATCATAACCTGCCGCCGTGCCAAGTTCAGCTTCGCGAGGCTGTGTATTTTGTAGCGGCTTTGCATTAGAACCATCAATTGATCCTGACGGCAGCTTATCTATCCCTGTTGCATCAAATTGCGCCGCCGACCGCTGTTCAAAAATTGGCGTAAAATTGCCTTCTGCCGCTTGCCTTGGTTCAGGATTAGACGATTTTGATATTGCTATAACAGCGTCATTTTCTTTTGGGTGTTCAATTGATGATGGTTTTATATCAGACACCGCAGCAGTATCATTGCCACCGTATGTATTTTCCACAACACTATCGACGAGTTTATTTTCGCCAGACAAGAAGTTGGCAGTTTCATTTTTTGGCAAAGTATTATTCTCGTTAGCGGTTTGAGTATCCTCGCTTACCGCTGGCGATGACAGCACAGTTCTCGTTTTTGTTCGCGTCGGTATGTCTGAAGATTCGAATGCTGGCTGCTGGTTTTCTTTATCTGCTGCACCAGAGATAACATCAAAAGTCTGCTGTTTTATTTCTATCGATGGACGATTTTCCTCTGTTGGTTCGGTAAAATACTCCTCGCCAGATGTATTGACGGACGCTTCGCTGACATTTTCTGGCTGGGCTTCTCTAATCTCATCAACATCATCCGTAACAATTGCTGGTTCCAAAAACGGTTGTTCCGCCTCCTTAATATCCGCAGGTTCGTCTGGAGATTCTGTTGTTTCACTAGTCGGGATTTCATTGCCTTGATTCGGCGGCGCAACCTGCTCAATTAGTTTATCCGTCTTATCATCACTTGTTTCAGTGATATCTGCATTTGTTAAATCCGACCCGCTATCAGGATTAGCGTAACCCGCCACGACAATACCGTCGTCGCCATCATTCAGCAGATCTTTCAGATATGATTCGCGTTCTGGCGCTGGCTGTAAATTTTCACTAGCAAAATTGCGCATACGTAAAATCGGACAGTCGTCGCGTGCTGCGCAACTAGTACAGGCGGCGCTCGCCACACCTTGACATATTGCCGCCCTTCGCTCATCACTCATCCGGTTTTCCGACGAATTAATCTCGCTTTTGCCGGCAAGAGATAACGCGTCAACTGGCGCTGGAGCATTTTTTGAATCGCCGCCGTCCCCTATGGAGGTGTCGAGTTTCGCTTCGCCGCCAGCCACCGCCACCAAATCAAGGTTTGCCGTCTCGTCCGTACCAACACTCACCTCCTCACCGCCAATATCATCAGTACCGGACGAAAAATCCTCGCCCCCAGCGCCGCCTCGCAGCGAGGAAAAGACATTAAAACCACCGCCGTTGTTGTCAGTAGCGTCTGTCAACGCCAATCCTAATTCAGCCGTCGCCATCTCGCTCATTGCTCAAAAAATGTCTCCGTTGAAATATGTAATTCGTCGACGCCAGCGGCGGTTAGTTTTTGCCAAACATCGCGCACAAACGGTAGACTGCCGCAGACCAGAAAGTGCGCCTCACTCGGCACTTCGCTTACAATGTTCGCCACCTCAAACCGCCCGTTATGCCAGCCATCTGTTTCCTCAACCTGCTGGCGGGTACTAAACTTGTTGACCTGAATGGATGAGGCCGCTAACTCCTCAGTAAACACCATATATTCCGGTGATTTTTGACTCAAATAGAGAAAGGTCGGCTGCTTGGCGTCTGCCAAAATACTCCAAATCGGGCTGAGTCCGCACCCCGCTGCAATGCCGACCAGCGGCCGCTCAGTCTGCGGATTGAAATCGCCGTAGGCCCGGCTAATTTGCAGCCTGTCGCCAACGCAGCGCGAACACAAATAGCTCGAGAATTCGCCGCCAACATTTTTCACGGTAATCGACATCAGCTCCTCACTTGGACGCGAAGAAATACTATAGGCCTTGCCCTCGCGCACCTGGCTACCCTCGATAAACACCGTAATATATTGCCCCGCCATAAAGTCAAACGGCCGCGCGAAATACAGCGTCGTTACCTCGGGGTTTTCTTGGCGCACGCGCACAATTTCGACAGTTAGTGAATCACGCATTCTTCGACATACCTTTCCATTATTTTTTGGGCGGCCCTAAATTCTTCGTCGGTAAACGTATGGTAGTTGGCAAATTTCGGACTAATGGTGGTACCGGTGCGAAAATGCTGCAAGGCAAATCGCTTAGCTCCTTTAACTAGCTCACCAATCTTTTCAAAATCCGCCACCTCCAGCTGCTCGCGAACGATGGTCGTCCGAAATTCATGGCCAATCCCTGAGTCAATCATCAGCCGCACATTGTCTTTGATTGCCATGAGATCAATCGGCCGCGCCGCAATCTCCACGTATTTTTCCAGCGGCCCCTTGACATCCATGGCGATGAAGTCAATCGTCCCCTCCTCAACCATGCCGCGCACCATGTCAGGATGTGTACCGTTGGTATCCAGTTTGACATCAAAGCCAAGGCTCTTAATCATCCGGCACAACACCGGCAAATCCTCGTTAACCGTCGGCTCGCCGCCAGAAATAACCACGCCGTCTAGCCGGCCAATGCGCGATTTCAAGAATATCATCGCCTCCTCGACCGGGATGCTCGGCGCCAAACGCTCGGGCAGCACCAGCTCAGGATTATGGCAATAGCCGCAGCGCATATTGCAGCCGGAGAGAAACAGCGCTGCCGCCACATGCCCTGGATAGTCCACCAGCGACAGCTTCTGAATCCCGCCAATCGCCACCTTAAGCTGCGACGGCGCAAGCTCGCTGGTGTTCGGCGGCATCGTCATAATGCTCCCTCATGTCAAATTCAGCCTGCTTGCCGTTATTCCACTGGGAAACTGGGCGCAAGAAACCAACCACCCGCGAGTACACCTCGGTACTCTCGCCGCAATTCGGGCAAGCCGGATGTTCGCCAACGATATAGCCGTGATTGGCGCAAATCGAGAAGCTTGGCGTAAAGGTAAAGTACGGCAATTTGTAGTTTTCGCAAATTGTCTTGACCAATTTCTTGAGCGTTTGTGGATCATCCATGCGCTCACCGAGGAAGAAGTGAATCACCGTACCGCCAGTGTATTTGGTCTGCAAATTATCCTGCAAATCCATCAGCTCGAACAAGTCGTCGGTGTAATTGACCGGCAAGTGGCTGGAGTTGGTGTAGAACGGATGCTTAACCGCCGCGCCCAGGCCATTGGCAAAGTGTGCTCGATCGGGGAAGCTGGCTTTGTCAATTTGAGCCAAACGGTAGGTTGTACCCTCAGCTGGCGTTGCTTCCAAATTGTAATTATTGCCCGTTTCTTTCTGGTATTCCACCAAGCGGTCGCGCATAAAGTCAAGCGTTTTCTCAGCGAATGCCTTACCCTTTTCAGTACCAATGTCAACGCCCAGCAAATTCAACGCTGCCTCGTTAGTACCAATCAGACCGATGGTCGAGAAGTGATTCTTCCAGTATTCATTGAAGCGCTTTTTAATATCACGCAGGTAAAACTTGGTGTACGGATACAGGCTGATATCCGAATCGGTCAGCTGCTCCAGCACCTTGCGTTTGGTCTCCAGACTGTCGCGCGCCATATCCATCAACTCGCCCAGGCCCTCGAAAAACTCTTTCTCGTTCTTTGATTTCAGTGCCAGCCGCGGCAAGTTAATCGTCACCACACCAATTGAGCCGGTCATCGGATTACTGCCAAACAAGCCGCCGCCGCGATATTCCAGCTGGCGATTGTCGATACGCAAGCGGCAGCACATCGAGCGCGCATCTTCTGGATCCATATCGGAATTGATGAAGTTTGAGAAGTACGGAATGCCGTACTTGGCGCTGGCTTCCCAAAGATTTTCAATAACCGGATTATCCCAGTTGAAATCCTTGGTGATATTGACCGTCGGAATCGGGAATGTAAAGACCCGGCCGTTGGCGTCGCCCTCAGACAACACCTCCAGCAGCGCCTTATTAAGCATATTCATCTCTTCTTGATAATCGCCGTAGTTGGTATCCTGCATCTCGCCGCCGATAATCACTGGATTGCCAGCCATGTGCTCTGGGCATTCCAGATCAAGCGTGATGTTAGTAAACGGCGCCTGGAAACCAACCCTAGTTGGCACGTTAACGTTAAAGACGAATTCCTGCAGCGCTTGCTTGACCTCGTCATAGCTCAGCTTATCAGCGCGAATGAACGGCGCCAGCAGCGTGTCAAAATCAGAGAATGCCTGAGCTCCAGCCGCTTCGCCTTGCAGGGTGTAGAAGAAATTGACCACCTGTCCAAGAGCTGAACGGAAATGCTTAGCCGGCTTGGAAGCAACCTTGTTTTTAACGCCAGTGAAGCCTTGGCGCAGCAAGTCCATCAGATCCCAACCAACACAATAAACGCTCAGTAGGTTCAGGTCGTGAATATGCAAATCGCCCTCTTTATGCGCCCGGCCGATTTTCGGCGAATAGATTTTATCCAGCCAGTAAGTCTTGGTAATTTCCGCCGAAACGTAGTTATTCAGGCCCTGCAAACTATAGCCCATGTTGGAATTTTCTTTGACTTTCCAGTCTAGATTATTGACGTATTTATCGATCAAATCGACGTGCGCGTTAGATGTAATTTCGCGCAATTTTTTATGCTGGTCGCGGTAGATGATGTAGGCTTTGGCGGTTTTCTTAAACTTGGAATCAATCAAAACATCCTCGACGACGTCCTGGATATCTTCGACGCCCGGCAAGCGTTTTTGATTGCGGGTTTCCAGTACCGCCAATACCTTATCAGTTAGCTCCTTGGCGGTTTTTGTATCAAATTCGCCAGTCTCCAAACCCGCCTTCTCAATGGCTTTCTCAATTTTTTTACGGTCAAATTTAACAGTCCGACCATCGCGTTTTTTGATTGATTTGTACATACCCCTCCTTATTATGGCAATAGCAAACCAGCCCCAACCTCCCCGAGGGGCTTGTGTTGCAAAAAACGTTATTTATTTTCTAAGACACCATATGTAGTGCTTAATATAGAATATACACGCGATATATAGCGTTTGTCAACGAAAATACATTGTATTATTTACATGTGAGATGCGGAAGTCTTTTTCCCTCTGATAACGCCAAAACGTCGCCCCAAATCATATCAACAATTTCCGCCTGAGCCAGCTTCTCGCCAATTCGCCGCTCGCCTGGCACACCCAAAACGTCTTGATCTTTCCACCACTGGCGCATTTCCGACTCGCCAAATTCATGAGCATTTGGCTTGGTAGCGTGGCGGCGCACCGTTTCCTCAAATGATACGTCAAAATAATAAATCAGTTTTTCGCCCTGAAAATCATTCAGTAGCCGATGTAGCATCGCGCCGTATTTTTTATTACTCAAAATACCTTCCAAAATCACCGTATAACCAACTTTATTGCCGTACATGCACAGATCATAAATCAGCTGAATCGCCGGGTTGCTTTCACTGTCTTTCACACGCAGTATTTCCCGGCGCACCATATCCTGCGACACCAACATCGTGCCGTAGCTTAGTTGACGCTGGAGCAAGCGCGCCGTGCTGGTTTTACCGCAGCCAGAATTACCGCGGAGAATGATTAGCGGATGAGAGTCCGTCATGTACGCTCCAACAAGTCATAAGCAGCTGCTGCTGACAGCGCCTGCATTTGGCGAAGATTATCGCCTGGCTGGAGCGGCGGCTTGAGGCTGCGGATAAGATAAAAGCCAACAAATGCCGCCAGCATTTCAGTGTTGAGTTCGCCTAGCCACGGCGTTACGTCATGACCATGGCGCGCCATATCGATTAGAAACTCCGTCGCCCCAGACCCCTGAGGCGCATAGGAAGCCCAATTCCAATCAACCAATTTCAGCTCACCAGTTTGTGGATGAAACGCCAAGTTATCACTGCGAACATCACTGTGATCAAAACAGTTTTCTGGCTGTTTAGCGAACTGTTTAGCATGTACTGAAATATTAACTAATTCATTACGCTCACTCAGTAGCCTAATCACCTTTTGGCAGCACCGCTGGTTGGCTTCTGATTGTTCTGGTGGCAATGTTCGGTAATTATCAATCAACTGACGGCGAATATCAGCCTCGGCAATAATTCGATCAATGCCGTCATCCAGGCCAAGCTCCGCCGTCGTAAACGGCTGTAATTGTAGCTCCTCAATCACCTTATGCGGTAACTCCGTTCTTTCCAACTCGTGAGTTGCCGCTACCACCGCTGAGATATACCGCTTGGCCACAGATTTTTCCGCTGGCGGCCACCACAGCCAACCATCCGCCGACGAATAGCTACTCGTCATTAGCACCTGCCCATCATCGCTAAGCACTGACCAGTCAGCCACATATTGCGGGTGAAGTTTCTGCAATAACCGCGTCACCTCATAATCTTTTTTCAGCCAAGCTAATTCCCGCTCGCCGTCGTCCGGCAGTAAATCAACATCAACCTCTTTGACAAAAATTGTCTTATCGCCCGCTGACACCAAGGCGCGGCGATTGCGCGAAAAACCGCCGCTCACCGAGGTAATTTGTAAATCAGATACATTGGCACCAAGCTCCGTTGCAGCGCACTGCAAGGCTCTGCTGGTCAATAATGCATCCCTATCAGGCAGCGTCTCGATGGTTTCCATGATTAGAGTATAACATTGACTACACTGATCGCGAATCAGAACGCGGAACAACCAGTGTAAATTCCGCGCCACTTGGCGGCTGACTTTTCACTCTAATAGTGTAGCCGCAGCGATCCGCCAGCGACTTGGCGATCGCTAAACCCAAGCCGTGACCCGACACGTCAGTTCGCGTCCGCGCCGTGTCTGCCCGGTAAAATCGCTCGAAAATCCGTTGCTGATCACTCGGCGCGATGCCCGGACCATTATCTTTTACCTTGAACTCCAATGCTTGCTTTTTCACAGCAATTTTCACAGCAACCTCCCCGCGGTGCAGCGGCGCGTATTTGATGGCGTTATCCAGCAGAATTGCCATGATCTGGCGGACAGCACTGACTTGCAGCGGTAGTTCGGGAATTTGCGCTGCCTTGTCATAATTCAACTTGACATGTTTGGCGCGGGTGGCTTGCTTGCACTGCGCCAATAGTTCCTCGACGATCTTGGATGGATTGGCCATCTCTAGCTTGTTTGAAACCGTGTCTGACTTTGCCAAATCCAGCAGCGAATTGCTGAGTTCGGTTAATTTCTTGATTTCTGCAACGTTTTGACTCAAAACCTGGCGAGCTTTCTTCTCGGTCAGTGTTGATTTTCTAAGCGCCACTTCGTTCACAAGCGACAGCGCCGCCAACGGTGTTCGCAGTTCATGACTAGCATCAGACACAAATTGTGCTTGCTGCTCGATTGACCGCTCAATTGGCTCGAGCGTCCTCCGCGCCAACATCACGCTCAACCAATAGCCAACCAGTAGCATCACCCCATTCAGTGCCGCCAATGACATGATAACTGACCCGCGCGTCTCGCGGTTGCGTTGCTCCAGGCGGTGACTAAACTGACGTTCAATAAGCTCTGGCGGTTGCTGAGCATGTTCGCCCGGCGGCAATGGACGATCTAATTGTACGGAAGTGATAGCATAAATAATCACACTAAACACCAGTGACAACGTCATGATCACCGCCAGATAGCTCAGCGCTAACCGCCTGACGCGCTGCTGTTTCATGATTTCTCCTCCAGTTTGTAGCCAAAGCCCGGGACGGTGTGGATCAATTTTGAGTCAAATGGTTTATCGATTTTTCGCCGCAAAAACATGATGAATAATTCAACATTGTTCGGCAAGACGTCAGCATCAAAATCCCACACGTGCGAGATGATCTGCTCTTTAGACAAAACCTTACCGGCGTTACGCATCAGATATTCCAAGACAGCGTATTCTTTGGCGGTCAGGCTAATTTCCTGCGCGGCACGCGTCACCTTTTTCAAACTCGGATCAAGCGTCAAATCACCGACCCGCAAGACTTCCTCCAGCTTCTCATTCGGACGGCGCAGCAGGGCACGAAGACGCGCCAACAGCACCTCAAAACTAAACGGCTTCGCCAGATAATCATCAGCGCCTACGTCCAAGCCTTCGACAATATCCCGCTCGGCATCACGCGCCGTCAACATCAAAATCGGCGTCTGATTACCGTCTTTGCGCAGCGCCCGGCACACTTCATAGCCATTCATTTCCGGCAGCATCACGTCAAGAATAATCACATCATAGTCATCCGCCGTCGCCGTTCGGTAGCCCTCGTCACCGTCATGCACCACGTCAACTGCATAAGCTTCGTCTTCCAAGCCTTCCTTCAGCGACTGGGCAATCGCCACGTCATCTTCTACTAGTAAAATTCTCATTAGCTACACCCTCTCAATAAACAAGACGTCTTAAATTATCTAAGATTATGCGTACCTTCATTTATAATAACTTCAAATATGTCAGCCAATACAGCATCTTTCCAACTTTGCGGGTCTTTATCGTGTTCATTAGTAAGGTTGTATGAGTTGAAATTATCATCAGGTTTGCCCACAAAATCCGATGAGTAATGTATCGCACCAAATCCCACATTGCGACCATTTTCTTTATTGTATCTGGCGACAGCATCAGCAATTTTTGAGGACTCAATGTCTACAGTCTCGATTCTATTGTCTTTACATATCTTTATAAAACTGTCCGTCTCATCAAGCGGTGTGACACAAGATATGTGTCCACTCGACTGAAATGGTATGAAAGAAGCTAGAATATTTTTAATCGGAATGTATCGGGGCGTTGAAGTATTATCAAATATTGCAAACTCTTTCGGTATATATATTCTACTATAGACTTCCGGCTGCCCTACTAATGTGCCGACCTTGCCGTTATGTATAACAGCGCTTGCGCCAAGTCCGCATACATGAGTTGTCAAGTCGGCTGCAATATCTCCCCAGTGACCGTATTTACACTCCAATACGTTAATAATGGTCGTATTGAGTCGAAAACGAGAACTAATGTACCAGAAATTTTCCGAAATGCTTGCTGGTTCATAACCCTCATTAATCAGGTATGCCTTTAAGCGAGTTGAGTAACCCAAATACACAACATCCCCACCATGTACGATTTCATTCGTAAGCCCCGTAAGATGAAACTTATTCTGGTCAAGATCGGGGTAGTGCACAATCTCAACATCGCAATTAGTGCTTCTTACGTATCGGCTAAAAAGCGTCGCATAATGCTTTAGGACGTCATCGCCAGGAAAGTTAAATAAATGTAGCGTAGTAGTTTCAGGGTCAATAACACTAATCGGTCTAAGCGCGTTGCTATTTCTATCTTTAGCAACAATACCGCCAGCGCTTTCTGCATTAGTTGCATTAGGAACTACCTTATTTATAACCGACCAAATAGGTATAATGCCGTGTAATACAATGAGGTGAGGCTTCTGCTCCAGTTCTTGAAAATAATTTTTTAGTTTTTTATTAACATATCGTTCTTCCAATATTCCAGTTGCATGACTAGAGCTATTGGAAATATTAAACTTTTCTTTGTAGTGGTTTACTATCAAACTTGACATATCGCCTAAATGTAAGTATTTATTAAGACCATTGAGTGTGCTTGCTGTACACTCTGAAGTATCTATATTAATAGGCTGTACCCACTCACTTGAAACAGACTCACTATTAATACGAACAGAGCCGCTATCAATTTGAGCCATAAAATCATACATCAGGTATCGACGACCACTTGGTCCGACATAGCGCCGCACACCAACCCGAATAACATTTTTAATAGACAAGCCTGTCTCTTCAAGCGTCTCACGCACAAAACAACCCTCAGGATTTTCCGTGCGGTTCATCTTTCCTCCTGGTATGACGTATTTGCCGGCATCTTTCCCTTTTGCGCTACGAAGCAGTAGTACCTCACCCTTTCCGTTAAATATATATCCACCAGCACAGAGAATAACTGGGCGGGATGCTTTTATAAAAAGACTCTTATAATATCGATAAAACCTGTTGAAGCGCTGTCTATTAACAGCCTCATCATATATCTCATCTCGACTGATTGCGTGACATCCTCTGTAGGATGAGCGTATCGACCGTTCTTTACCCAGTCTACGTTCAAGAGAGGGCATCTCGTGACCAGTCCTCATAAGATACCAAAGCGCAAGAAGAATTGATATGCGCGAACAGCCATCACTGAAGTAATGACCCGTAAAATCAATAGACCATAAAATATATGAAGCAACATAAATCCTATTTTTCTCATGCTGCATCTTATCAAATAATTGTGTTAAAAAGTCGTTAAAATGATCTCGGACATCATCCGTTCGTATATACTTCGCCACATCATGACTACGAAAAAGATTGTCATCATTAAGTCCCGACACTCTTTTAGCTAGAATTATTACAAATTCGCGTAGACTATCCTCTGTTTCAATACGAACATATCGTTTATTGTAGACGTAGTTTACAATCTCATCAAGAAATTCTATTTGATTCCGTGATGCATGGACTACGCCGAGCATTCGAGACAACCTAGATTCTTTATTATCTGTTTTCAATACCCCATTAGTTGTACGTGACACAGCCATTACGCAACGCCGAGCACGATATTTTATATCATCCTCATATGCAGCATCACGATAAAAGAAATTTTGATATTTGTGCATATCAGCATCACGAAATATAGCATAATCTTCAACTTGGCTACTTTCTCTACTAGAGAGAAGCGGCACATGTATTGAGGGGTTTCTGTTAACATAAATGTCGGTACCATCTTTTTTATAGTAAGTCTCACTAAAATTGCCGTGTGGTTGTTGCCGAACATCACATATCGACCTAACGAAATGATGCGCGGCAAGCCTATAGAAATAGCTTGCAGTTGCAGAATATTTCAGTATCGACTTTTGGAGGCTTTCGGGAGAAAAGGTATTAATATTATAGAGGGAGCGTGACCTAGTGATATTATTTCGCGCTATATCTATGAAGTCGGGAATGATTGAATAAATATGCCATTCATAGCCATATCGTTCAGAAATATGCACGACTCTTTTTGCATCTTCTATCTTCTCAAACCGCTGTACGAGTATGAAACTTATTCCCTGCTCACAAAGCAGATCGACCACATCACGACAAATATGAGAAGCTTCTTGATGAAGCTGACGGGGTTCGGGTGCAACCCCCCTTCCAATAAACCAATAATCATCAAACAGTCTACGTTTTATTATATCTGTTTCAACTGTTGTATATATCATCAATCTATCTTGCAGCTTTTTTGCAAAAGTAGATTTTCCTGAGCCGCCGACACCCCTAATAAGATGGATAGTATGCTTTCTGTCATCATTCTTATTGGCAGAAACGATTTTGGAAATTACCTCATCAACTAATTTTTGCCTGTACTTTTGACGAGACTCAATAGCTCCAGTGCCACTGCCATCAACAGAATACACCTCTAAGCTATTTATATCCCTAAAAGCAATCATAATCGCAAGGCGTACACCCTCAGCGTCACCATTAGCAAGTACGCCGTTCAGCTCAAGCAGGTTAAGTTTATATATTACTGTTAAAGCGTGCTCCTTCGACGTAACACTAACAATTGAGCCATCGTAATATTCAAGAGTTAGTTTGCCATCTTGTATCTCAAGTATTTTCACACTTAGTTTACCCAACTATCTCAACACTAAATCTGCGACATTATCAATAACCTGCACATCATCTGGTAATGGTACAGGCTGCTTGCAATAGTCGTTTTTTATAAAAAAACTGTTTACCCCAGCGTTAATGCCAGCTTCGTAATCATAATAGTAGCTGTCGCCGACCATATACACATTTCTAGCATCAAGATTAAAATCTCGCACAATATCTAGTATCACGTACGTTTTGCCATTTCTATCGCTACCGTCCGAACAGAAAAATCCATCAACAAGCCTCTTGATATTAAGATTAACAATTTTGGCTTTTAACTCTTCAAGTGCTTCTGGCCCTGGGACGGGGTGGGCTGAAACAATAAATATCTTATATCCGCAAGCCCGAAGATTTTTCAGGAAATCATACACGCCATCGACTAAGCTTAAGTTGTTATGGCTATGTTTCTCAACCTGATCACCTTTATAGATACTATCCGGCCGGGAATTTTTATCCGCGCCAGTAGGCCGCCAAAGCGTGCCGTCACCATCAAAAATTACTGCTTTTGTGTTATTTCTACTCATACTGCATATTATAAATGATAATATCGTTTTCTACGAACATTTCTCGAGTAATTTTTTCTATTAATCTACCTATATACAGCGTGCGTCGAAAATCAACCTCTCGATTCGTTGTATGACTTCGCCTTTCAGCATTTTTTAGTAAATCCTTATCTTTAGCCCTGAGTAAGACTGCTTTATCAGCATGAACTGGTGTAGTGCCAATAAGAGTGGCTGTTTGAAATAGCTGTTCACGGAAGAATTCTTCAGCATATAGGGAAAGCTGTCTCGTTGTTGTTGCGAGGTCAGCTAAATAAGCGTCATCTTGTCTGAAAGGAGTTGTTCGCTTACATATTTTATTCTGAGCATAGTCAAAATAGTATTCATGGTGCAGCAAATACTCTTTAAGCTCTACTGGCATTGTATCAAACATACTATCCATATCAATAACATCAAGATGTTGAGCAATTGTTGATTTACCAATACCAGGTGAACCAACTATTACTATTGAATCGTCTGGATGATTGTTAATTATTTCTGAAATTTCAAAAGCATCCTTTTGCCCATAATTCGGGTTCAATTCACTGTCGCGCACTAGCTTATTTCCCTCAGCATAACCCCCCGCAAGAGAAATGCCTGCCATACAGCGAATACAAGTATCGTGACGGCTTCTTCGGCTATCACTCCAATTATCAAGCAAATGTTCGTTCATATGCGACATCCATTCTGACATATTTACATACATTAATCAATTATTTTCCCTTAGATTCTTTTTCAAACTATAAATTTAACAGTCATCACCTGCGCCTCCGGCCAAATTCGCTGCACCAGCCGTTTGCCACGTGTGGTTAGTCGCACCCAAGCGTCGCCATAGGCCTGATCGATCACCATCAAACCTTTATGTCGCAAGTCCGCCAGCACATTCATCGCCGTTCGACGTGGCATGCCCATTTGCGCTGCCAGCGTGACTGCATCATCGCTGCTGTCTTCGTAGACTTGTTGCAATACCAGCGCCTCGTTAGTGGTTAAGGTTGCTTCTTGTGATTGTCTCGTCTTCATACTTATCCTTTCTTATGGTTATCGTGAGTATATGATAACCAGACGGTCTGTAATTTTGCTGTAAAACCGTCGGGGCAAGTGTTGATTGTTGGCACGAGGAAAATTACCGCATAAAAAAGCAGCGCCCGAGGAGACAGACGCTGCTTTTTGTTGATTCGCCGCTGGTTAATTAGACTGCGGCGCAGCGTTGGTGGTTGATGGCTGTGCTGAGTCGGTTTGACCCGACGGCGCGGTTTGGCTATTTTGCACGGCACCGTTATTATTCCGCGCCGCTGGCGTTTGTGGATTTTGACCAGTCTGGTTCTGGCCACTACCCGGTGTACCACCCGTTTGTCCACCCGGCCCACCTGACTGGCCATTCTGACTTCTACTCATACCTGGCGGTCCGCCAGCCTGACTGTTTATGCCACCATTTTGCGAGCCACCGACCTGCATGCCGACGACAAAGCTGAGCGCGCAGGCCACTACGCCGCCGACCGCAATGCCGGTGATTGCCCCGGCACTTAACCCATTCTTGCCAGAATTCGTGCCATTCGGATGTGGCGCGGGCGGCTGATCATAAACCGCTTCTGGCGTGGTGAGTTGTGCTTGTTTGGTTTGTGAAATTGCCATAATTTCTCCTTTCGTTAGTTTACGTTGCGGACAGTTTGTATAGTGTTACATCGCTACCTCCATAATTAACGACGGTGCCGGTCTGTTTGACCCACGCCGTGATTTCATTATTACCGCCGCCTGGGCCGCCGCCATGACCATGTGAGATGATGGCGTAATAGTTGACCTTGCCGTCCTTTACTAATTGCTTAAACTGCTCCAGTGTCAGCGGCGTATCACTACCGTTAAATCCACCGACCGCCATCACCGGCTGGCCGCTGGTCAGCTGAATCGCCGCCGACTCGTTGGCGCTGGCTACTGCTACCAGCCAGGTCGCGCCATTTTGATGCTGCAAAAGATACTGCACCAATTGACTGTCCGCCTGTGATGTTTCATTATTACTGCCCCGCATCGCCGTCGAACTCGGCCCGGCCGTCGGGATGCTACCAGTGTGCGCGACGTTGACTGTCGCTAGAGTATAGACCGTCGGAGCAAGTGTGCAGGCAGCTAGGGCAGTGACGATTGCCAAGTTTTGCAGCCACCGGCGCGGTGCGTAAAGGTTGATTAATAATCCAATCATCCCCGCCAGGCCCAATAGGCCCACTATCCACATCAGCCACGTCATCGCCCCAGTATAACCGAGGATAATCACTGTGGTCGCTGCCGTCACGCCGACCAGCACCGGCAGTAGCCACGCATATGGTTTGCGTCTGGTATACGCACCCCACAGGAACGGCAGACTGATACCGACGAGTGCCGCCACCGCCGGCGCCATCACCACCACATAGTAGGGGTGAATCACGCCGCTGGTCATACTGAAAATCACGATGTGAATCAGCAGCCATAGCATCCAGAAAACCACTGCCGCCCGCCCGCGATTCGTCCGCGGCGTTTTGCGTAAAATCCATAACAATAATCCACCGCCTGCCAGTGCTAGGACTAGCAGCCAGGCAATATTTGGCCCAAAATCATTGTTAAAGATCCTGAAAATTCCCGTCTGCCCGCCGAAACCCGTACCGCCTGGACCATGTCCGCCACCGGGGCTACCGCCCATACCACCCGGCATCATACCGGTGCCATCTGGAGCAGTTTGCGTAGTATTACCAGCAGTTTGAGCTATAGCACCACCCATGCCGCCACTTGGTGGCGTACCACCACCTCCACCACGCCCACCGAGTAATCGACCAAAGCCATTATAGCCAAAAATCAAGCTCCAAATATTGTTATCGTTAGTGCTACCCACCCACGGCCGGCTACCAGCTGGCGTCAGCCAGACCAGCACACTCCACCATAGCGTCGACATCGTGGTGATGACGCCCGCAAACATCACGTGTAGAAACCGCGTGATAATCGGCGGCTTGGCAAATGCCAGATAGACTAGCACCATCGCCGGTAGTACCATCAGCCCTTGTAGCATCTTGGTGTTAAACGCCAGCCCCGTGAATAACCCCGCCAACCCCAGCCACAGCAGCGGCTGTTTACCCTCCAGCGAGCGTAAAAACGCATAGCCACTGGCAGTCAACATCAATGTCAAAATCGCATCAGGGTTATTAAAGCCAAACATCAGCGCCGCCACTGGTGTGAATGCCAGTACCGCCCCAGCGATTGCCGCACTCATAAAGCCAAACTGCCGCTTCACCGCCGCATAGACTAGCCACACCGAACCAACTCCCGCCAGCACACTTGGCAGTAGCATCGAGAAGCTTGAAAAGCCAAACAACCGCACGCTCAGCCCCATCACCATCGTCGCCAGTGGCGGTTTATCAACCGACACATAATTAGACGCGTCCAGACTGCCAAACAACCACGCCGTCCAATCCTGACTGGCCGCCTGCACCGCCGCCGCATAGTAGCTATTCGCCATGCCATTATGGAGCGCGCCAAACAAATACAATGCACCGGTCAGCGCCAACAGCACCGGTAGCGTCCACTTTTCAAACCACGACCGTTTGTCTAGTTCCTTATTAACGCGGTACAACCCCTTCAGATCATCGACAGCCGTTTTCACAATTTTTACGCGGCTATCCGTATTCTCAATCCAGGTCACCGGTTGCTCATGAATCGGCACGCCCGCCCGCTCGGTTTTAATCAATAATTCAGTGTCAAAAAACCACTCATTGTCTTTGATTTTCGGTAAGAATTTTGCGGCAACATCCCGGCGGATCGCCTTGAAACCACACTGCGCGTCACTAAACTTGGTGCCTGACGTCCATTTGATAATTTTGTTATAGCAACGCGAGATGAACTCCCGCTTCACGCCACGACTAGTTCTAGAATCTTTTAATAGACGCGAACCGATCGCCACGCCAACTTCGCCCGCCACCAACGGCTGAATCATCGGCAGAAAATCATCCAGGCTGGTCGACAGATCAACGTCCATATACGTCAAAATGTCCGCCGGGCTATTCTGCCAGACTTGTTTGAGCGCTCGTCCGCGACCACGCTCCGCTAGGCTCACCACCCGCACTGATTGGTGTTTTTCCGCTAAGTTCTCGGCAATCTCCAGCGTCTCATCCTGGCTGCCATTGTCCGCGATGGTGATTTGGTAGCGATACGGCAGATGTTTCGCCATATAATCATCAAGCGTTGTGATACTTTTTTGAAGAATCTTCTCCTCATTTAGCACCGGGACGACGATATCGACGAGCGGACGAGCAATCGCCCGAAATGACGGCCGGCTCTCAGCGGCGGCCAGATGCCGCGGCCGGGCCAGTGGTTGGGGTATGGTTGCTGCTTTCATATTCATGCAAGCAACTATAGATGAGGGGTCTGTAATTTTGCTTTAAACAGCCTTTATGCTTAATAACATATTAACGGTTATCAAAAATGCGAATACTTATAAGATAGGGTATAGAAAAGCGATCATATTCTACCTTTTCCCGGTAAAGATACGATCATAGGCATATTACCATTCATGGAAAGTCCATATTGACCAGGTTTAATATAAAGGAGTACTAAAAGCTGTGTGATTATACTAATATAAGTATTTTCGATCATTACAAGACTAAACTCATCACTATGCTGCCCTATAGCATCATAACTGTCATATGGATTAGAACGAAATAGTTTATGAGCTACATTCCAATGATGACGCATGTACACAATATCAAGCACTTTCATAAAAAGTCCTCTTCTTATGCGTGAATCACTTTCAGCGGCACTAAACGCTTTAGCCACAAAACATATTTGCCGGTTTAAGCGTCTCTTGTCTGCTTCTGTTTTTGCTTTATATTTTTTACATAAGGTTTTCTGTGGCGCTCCTCCTGGGCTAAACCGTTCAACTATTTTCTTATATTGAGGGTTATTGAGCTCAGATAGGCATTCTATAACTTTAAAATAGTTTAGATAAGCTTCTGAATCAAAACCGAGATTTTCTAATTCTTTTGCTCTCCTCCAATAATTTAGCATCGTCTTGAGACCCTTTTTACGACTACTTCCAATGTCCTTTATTATTCGCTCTGCCAACTCTAGGTTATATTTACTGTACCTCGCTGAACTATTCTGATGAATTGAAGGAAAAATATCTACCCCCTCAGCATAAACATGTACCCCACCATAACCTCCTTCATAACCCCATTTCATATCTAACTCCATACTGAAGTAGCCCAAATTCCTGATATGCCCAACAATCCGATTCATAACATTCTCTATAGCCCTATCGTCACTAATAGAATTATTCTTAGGGAGAGGATATGTCTTTTGCGACTCAGCCATTATGTAGTTATTAGAGAACACAACATTCCACTTTTCACCATTTAGGGAAACTTTTATTGAAAAATTTATATTACTAGGCTGGGTAGTAATCTTTACCCATATAAGTGTTTCACCAGATATCGGCACGCTCATTTCCCAGTACTTAGCTCGGGATGTTTTTTTATAATGTCATACCCCCGTTTTGCCAGTTTGTATTTAGGAGTGCCTCGACTGCTATATTCATGCGTTAGCAAACCCAGCGACACCATCTCATCAAGGTTAGTTTCAAGCTCTCCAGAATCTATATCATTAAGCTCTTTGAGTAGTTCGGGATTACTTATGTTACCGAGAGGATGTATTGTGCTTCCGCCCATATGACGAACGACCGCCAACTCCTTAAGGCTGGTCATTGACCCAAATAACCTAAGTATAAATATTTGTAGCATATCTAAAGCAATTGTTTATTGACGATTTGAAGTCGTAACCTTATCGGAATTTCGCCTTTTTGACTGTTCGCTTTTCTTTCTCGCTTCACCATTATCTAATAGACGCATTGCTAAGCTACTCAATGTGAGATACTCATAGGCACGTACTGGATCATTTATATTACCATCCGATGTATGGCTCTTTTCATTACGAAACTGATCAATAGCCATCGTCAAAAACTTAACTGCGTTCTGGAAATCTTTATCAACATTTTCTGCGGACGCACCTTTAATATACAGATTGCCCTTACCAAATGCTTCAGACCCAGTTTCGTATGTAGTTAATTCACGAAGTCTATCGCGAACGACCTTAAAACCTTTTTCAACGGCCTCTGGATAATGTCCGTCTGTATATAGTTTAGAACACTTTTGTTTAACATTTTTATGCAGATTTTTTAAATTTTGAGCACCTATAGATATCGGTGCCTCAGTGTTATTCACCTTTTTAATCTTTAGAAAATCTAAAACACCAATTAAGATACTACGGCACTTCTTTAAATTTCTAAAATAAGCTTCAGTCCTTCGCTTAGCATTAATATCAGGATTAAGGTTGATAACAGCTCTATGTTCACCACTGAGCAGATGGAAATCCCGAACCTCACCAGCTTTTTCACCTAATATATCTCTTAACAAAAGCTCAGTTTGTGTGTGCCATGATTTATAATTATCATAGTTTTCAGCCCTTTCAAGGTTATCAATCTTATCAATCTGAGCTTTCAATAGCCGTATTTGTGCACTATTTTTCATACATATCTCCACCTAGATTATACATCAATCAGAAGAGCGACAAATTGATAAGCTACTCTGAATCAACCCTAAAAATTATAAAGTTAGTCTTGCCGTCATAGAGCATCGACTTTTTCAATCTACTTCATTTTGGCAACTACGCGATAGATACATAGCAAACATTAACCGAAGCAACACCTGGCTCTGAGTGGTGACAACTCACTGAGACTGAGTAATTAGTTGAGTTAAGTTGTTGCTTTCATGCAAGCACCTATAAATGAGGGGTCTGTAAAATTGCTTTAAGTCATCTACACCAAGCCCGCTTGACAAATAAAGAAAAAACAAGTAATATAAGGTTTACAATATACTTTTTACTAGGCACAAGGAAGAAACAAGCATGACACAAAATTATGAGCATACTAGTGACAGCGAAAATCCAGATGCTGCTGCTTGGGCTAAACTTGACAAAGAGAACGTACCGGTTCATTTGGACGTATCTACATTAGATTTTTCTAACATACGAGAAACTTACAGTAAGATTCAAGATCCTAGCAAGGCCGTTGAGGTTGAGTTTTCAGATACTACTCAGGAGATGATAAAGACTATTATTACAGAAGAAGACGGAACAGAGCGAGTAGAGACGATTAACACGGCGAATCCCGGTGATGCAATTGTTACAGGCAAGAAAGGTGAACGCTATGTTGTGAGTGCTGAGGATTTTAGCAAGCTCTATGAACCGCTTACGGATGAGAATGGCGTGATTACTGATGGAAGGTATTTGCCTAAAAATATTGTGAAGTGCATGAAGAACCCGACTGGACAGGAGATTATTATTGATGCACCGTGGGGCGGCGAACAGACAGGCAGGGCTGATTGCATGATTGTAGAAAGTCAGATTAACGGCGATAGGTATCTTATTGAGATAGGTGCGTTTGAAATGACGTATGAGAAAAACAGCCCAACCGCTGAAAGCAATGATAAAGGATAAGTTAACTTCCGCGAAACGAGACTTTTACAGAACGCGAGATACGCAATCTTAATAGACTAAGACTCTGGATAGGATTTCCATAATCTTTAATCCAAATCGACCCTAAAAGGTGTAAAGTCAGTCTTATTGTCATAAGTGTCAATCTTTTCAATCTGCTTCATTTTGGCAATCACCCGGTAGGTGATTGGTAAACACACAACTTCCACTCCGGTCTTAAACAGCCAGCCGATCAGAATATACACCAACATGCCTGTACCCTGAAGAATACCGCCGAAAGCCACCAGGGCAAACACCACAGTGTCGAAAAATTCGCCGACAAACGTCGAGCCGATCAGCCGCAGCCACAGCTTCTCGCCCTTCGTTTTAACCTTCAATTTCGCCAATACAAACGAGTTCAGGAACGAGCCGGTCAAAAACGCTGCCAAGCTGGCTGCGACTATCCTCGGGAAAAATCCTAGGACCGCTTCGTACGACGCCTGAGCGGTATACTCTGGGGCTGGCGGCATGTAGCGCACGACCGTAAACGCTGCCACTGCCAGCAGCATAATACCAAATGCCGCCCAAATCGCCCGCCGCGCGTATTTATAGCCGTAAATTTCTGTTAAGACGTCACCCAAAATATAAGCAAGCGGAAACAGCACCGCACCGCCATCGGTAGTGATCGAACCGAAAGCAATCAGTTTAGTACCTGCCAAATTAGAAATCAGCAGCACCGCCGCGAACACTGCCAGAATAATATCGTAATATTTGAAAGATTTTTGCATAATTATATAATTTACAGGCTATATAAAACTGCCCGCGCGGGACAGTCTTCAGCCAGTTTCTTGGCTCCGGGGGCGGGGTTCGAACCCGCGGCCTATTGGTTAACAGCCAACCGCTCTACCGCTGAGCTACCCCGGAATACGTGTCGTATTATAGCGAGTTTTCAATCAGTTGTAAAGTTACCGGCGAACAATTTCCAGGGCTTTTTTCAAAACCTCCGCTTCCGAGTGCGATTTCTCATTATCCGCCGCTTCCCGCTGCTTAATCTCCTTCACCAAGTTTTGCCACCACGCCTCTTTTTCCGCCTGGCATAGCGCCAATGACCGCACCTCGCCGTCGCGTTTGTCTAACATCCCGGCCGCCACCAAATTATCGACATGCTTTGCCACCGTTGAGACCGACTTATACCCCAGCGCCCGCATAATTTCCCGCAGCGTCGGGCTATAGCCGTTACCCTTGATAAACCCATCGATAAAATCCAGCATCAATTTCTGCTTTTTCGTCAGTTGCATATCTAAAGTATACACCATGCGCTATACTTACAATATGGTAAAAAGCTTTATGGACGACGCTCGATTTTGGTTTCTGGCAATAGTTATTTTTGGCGGTGTCTTTGCCTTAAGTCCCAGCATAAGTTTAGCAATCCTCGATTTTCCCTCTCTACGTCTGGGTTTGTATCAAATGACAGCCGCCGGCCTCCTTGTCACATCTTTACCGCTATTATTTACAAACTGCCAAAAATTCCTTAAAAATCGTTACCTAATTGGCGGGTTCTTAGCAATTTTTCTAGCTATGTCCATTGGTGTATTTTTTGCCGAGGCGCGTCTTCGCACCGCACTTTATTCATTGTCGCTCTTATTTTTACTGGCTATCGGTTTGGCAGCCGCTGTAACCTACCGCCAATTATCTAAAAACCAAAAACATAAGTTCATCCGCATTGGCTTATGGAGCGGTTTGGTTTTCGGAATCTTAGCCATCATCCAGCTCATTACCGCCACCTTTGAGCCAACTAGCTTTGGCACGCTTTGCCCTGGCTGTAAAGCCGACGTTTTTGGTTTTCCCCGCATCAATCTATTCGCTGCCGAACCGCAGTTTTTAGCTAACGCTCTGCTACCCGCCTTTTTCTTAGCCCTCTTCCAACCAAAATCCCGCCTCACTCAACTCAGTTTATTTTTCACCACCACAGCCATCGCTTTAACTTTTTCTCGCGGTGGATTTTTAGCAATTTTTCTAGCCATTATAATTTTCATCGCTATCGCCTCAATCAAGCACCTCAATATTTCTTTCATCTATAAAAAACTTCCTCTAATTATTATCGGCACGTTTTTCGGATTTACTTTACTATTTTTATCCGCCAACGTTCGCTATAGCAGCTCGCCGTTCATCGCGCACAACACGCTTGTTAGTATGATCGACCAGTTGTCGCTCGGCCGAATCAAAATCCCACAAAAAACCACCGTGAAAAACCAGCCGGCACCAGCAACGAAAAACTCTTCTCCGCGTAGCACACCGGATATAAAGCCAGCTTCACCCGAACAAACCTTTCAGCCTGCCGGTTTTGTCGAAGCCTCAGCCAATGATCGTCTTAGCGCCAGCGATTTAGCGATTAAATCCTGGTTAAGCTCGCCGCGCACCTTTTTCTTTGGCGTCGGTCTCGGCAACCTCGGCAGTTTCATCCAAAAGCACCTCCACGTTAGCGTACCGACCGACCAAACCGTCTACATTTTCTATATTTTACTGCTTAGCGGACTGGGCGTTGTTGGACTGCTGCCGCTCATCATTACACCGTTTATAATTATCTTCTTTGCCATAAAAAATCTCCACCAAACTAAAGCCCAATTTATTTTATCGTTAACAATTGCCTTATTTATACACTTTTGGTTTTTCGGCAGTTTCATTAACACAATCCATTGTTTTGCTATAATTGGTATCTTTTTGTATAATTACCCCAAAGATTATGCGGAAAAAGTCTGATTTTTACTTCAAAATTGCTTTAGTTGTCCTGGATATTCTGGCTTTAGTGAGCGCCTTTACCATTGCTTATGTGCTGCGAATTTCCTTAGACCCCAGACCGTTTCACATTAGCATTAATGCTCTAGATTTCATTACTTCTATTATCATGACTTTGCCGTTATGGATTATTATGTTTTATTTCTTCGGACTATACGACCGCGAAAGCTACACGCATCCTTTACGCCAATTTGGACGAATTCTTCTGGCATCAGTTACCGGAATTATGATTATGATTTCAGTAACCTTTTTCACCAATACGCCGCTGTTTCCAGCCAAGCTTGTCGCTGTCTATGCCGCGGGAATCGGCTTTATTTTACTGATGATATTTCGGAGTATGGCAAATATTATTCGCTTGCGGCTGTTAAAACGCGGCCTGGGAGCGCGCCGAGTTGTGCTGATTGGCAATTGCGATTTAACTCATGTTTTGGCCGATTTTATTGAGAACAATCCATTGACTAGCTTTAAGATTAGCGGGATTGTGGCGCGGGCTGAGTTTATTCCGATTGAACTGAAGAAACTAAGGCGATCATCGCTGGAATCGGCGCTGACTAGAGATAAAATTGACGTTATCATCCAAACTGATTCAAAAAAAGTCGGCGAACATTACCAGCTTGCCCAAAAACACTATCTTGATTTTTACCAATCGCCGGAACTTGACGGAATTATGACCGCCAAACACACTATTGACATCATCGATTCCGTGCCGCTAATTCACGCTCATCCGACGCCGCTGATGGGTTATGGCCAGATTGTGAAACGAATTATGGATATCGTTGGCGGAACAATTGGTATTATTTTAGCCTCGCCGATAATGCTTTTGGTGGCAATTGCCGTGAAAATTAGCGACCCAGCCGGCCCAATCTTGATGCACGGCAAACAACAAAAGCGTCTCACTCGTTACAACCGGCCGTTCAAAGTTTACAAATTCCGCTCGCATTACGCCAAATTTGACGGTAAAACCGACGAAGAAGTATTCCAAATGGTCGGCAAACCAGAACTGATTGAAGAGTATCGTAAAAACGGCGATAAACTTGATCAAGATTTTCGCGTTACGCCAGTCGGCCGATTTATTCGCCGGTTTAGCCTGGATGAATTGCCGCAGTTGTTTAATGTCTTGAAGGGTGACATCAGCCTAGTTGGACCGCGCGCACTGGTGCCGCATGAACTCAGCGCATACGATAAAAAACACGTTTTACTGGCGGTAAAATCCGGATTGACCGGACTAGCGGTAGTTTCTGGCAGGCGCAGTATTAGCTTTGAGGAGCGGCGGCGAATTGATCTTTATTATGTACAGAACTGGAGTTTATGGCTGGATATTACTATTCTATTAAAAACCTGCTTGGTTATTTTCCAAAAGGACAATTGATGGGCAAGCCGAAAATTGCCATAGTTCACGACTGGTTGTATGGCGGCGGCGCGGAAAAAGTCGTCTTAGAAATTCACAAATTATATCCAGAGGCGCCAATTTATACTTCTTTTTGTACCGACGAATGGCGGCGAAAATTGGACAATCAAGTGGTGACTGGCTATTTGCAGCGTTGGCCGTTTGCTAAACTACGGCGTTTTCTGCCGCTGCTCAGACAGTGGTGGTTTGCGCGGCTCGACCTTAGTCAATATGACATTATCCTCTCTAGCTCGGGTAATGGCGAAGCTAAATTTGCCCGCAAATCCCGCCCCGAACAACTACATATTTGCTACTGCCACACGCCAACGCATTTTTATTGGCGGCACTATGATGAATATATTAAGCGCCCCAGTTTTCGTCCGCGCTGGCTAGCCAGATTAGGCTTAAAAACTTTGGTTCGTCCGCTGAAAAAACGCGATTTTACTGCTGCCCAGCAAGTTGATATTTTCATTGCCAATTCCACCGGCATCCAAGCTGATATCGCAGAATTTTACCAGAAAAAAAGCACTGTTATTTTTCCGCCAATCGACTTATCAAATTTCTCGCCGCTGGCTAAAACTCGTCAGCAAAAGAGCATTCCTAAAAAACCACGCTGCCTGATTTGGGGACGAATTGTACCAATGAAGCGACTTGATGTAGCTATCGACGCCTGTCAAAAACTTGGTTGGCAGCTGGATATTATAGGCAAAGGCCCCGATATGGACCGTCTAAAAAAACTGACCGGCTCACATACAAATTTCTTGGGATTTGTTGATGATGCAACGCGGGAAAAGTACATAAAAAAAGCCGATTTATTTATTTTTTGTTCGCATGAAGACTTTGGTATCGCGCCGGTTGAGGCTTTAGCAGCAGGAATTCCGGTGGTTGCTTACCAAGCTGGCGGCGCGCTTGATTATATTAAGCCAGAAAAAAACGGCTGGTTTTTCTCAGAGCAAACAGCCGAGCAATTGATAAAAACCTTGAAAGAATTGCCGGGTAAAAAAGTTTCGCCAGTAAAAATTTCTGCCACTGCCAACGAATTTTCAGCCACCATTTTCCGCAAATCAATGAAAAATATAGTTGAAAAATCATGGAAGGAGTATTCTCATGAAAATCGCCATTGACGCTCGCACATTACGAACAAGTACTGGACGCTACATTGAACGCCTGATTCATTATCTACAAAAGATTGACAAGAAAAACGACTATATTATTCTACTAAAGCCAAAGGATTTTGACAGCTGGCAGCCAACCAATCCGCGTTTTCAAAAAATTGCCTGTCCTTATAAAGAATATACTTTTTCTGAACAAATTGATTTTAAAAAACAATTGGAGGGGCTGAATCTAGACCTGGTGCATTTTGCGATGGTTCAGCAACCGGTTTGGTATCATGCTAGTCCAGTCGTCACCACCATGCAAGATTTGACCACCGTTCGGTTCAAGAATCCTGATAAAAACCCCGTTATTTTCTGGATAAAGCAGCAAATTTACAAGTGGGTAAATAAAAAGGTGGCGCGAAAATCCGCTCATATTATCACTATTTCTGATTTCGTGAAAAATGATTTGATTGGATTTACTGGTATTAGTCCAGATAAAATTACAGTGACGCTGGAGTCGGCTGACGAACTGCCAAAGGGTAACGAGCCTGTTAAAGAGCTGATTGGCAAGAAATTTATTATGTATATCGGTCGGCCAACTCCGCATAAAAACCTACGGCGGCTGATTGATGCTTTTGCATTATTACAAAAAAAACACCCAGAGCTGACATTAGCCTTGGCTGGCAAGAAGGATAGCAATTACGCTCGACATGAATCTTATGTTAATGAACATAGTATTAAAAACGTCATTTTTACTGATTTCATATCAGATGAGCAATTACGCTGGATGTATGAAAATACAGCTGTTTATTGCTTCCCGTCGCTAAGTGAAGGTTTTGGTTTGCCAGGCCTTGAGGCCATGCTCCATGGTGCGCCAGTCGCTTCAAGCACCGCTACTTGCCTGCCAGAAACGCACGGCGATGCCGCTCACTATTTTGATCCGTACGATATTGAAGATATAGCGCGCGCTATTGATGATGTTTTGACTGATGAAAAATTGCGCCGCCAGTTGATTAAAAAAGGCAAGCAGCACGTCAAAACTTTCTCGTGGCAGCGGATGGCCGAGCAGACGCTGGCGGTGTATGAGCAGTATGGCCGCCAGGGCACCAACTCATAGCGGATGATCCTGGCTCATCCACACTAGATACTTACATTTGTAACCATAGTCTGTTAGATCGTGGCTCGGCTTTTGGGCTATTTTTGCAATTTCTTCGCAATGTCACCGCACTTGGCAGCCACATCTCGCCGCGCCACTAGTACACCGTCTGGCGTATTGACCACCACCACATTATCAAGTCCGATCACCGCCACCGGCTTATCCGGCTGCTCATTGCGAATATAAGTATTATCAATATCAATGGTGTGGATATTTTCACCGCGGATATAATTACCCGCTTCATCCTTAACTACTGCATTGTGTAAATCCTTAAAATTCCCGATATCCATCCAGTCAAAATCAGCCGACACTACCGCCAGTTCAGCTGCTTTCTCGATAAGGGCAATGTCAATGACTTGATTATCCAGCGCCAGATATGCTTGATTGTAAGTTTCACTGCCGAAGTCGGTAATTGACGCTAGTGTCTGATAATTAGACCACAGGTCTGGAGCACTCCGCTGCATTTCATCCATAAAAATGTCAACTGAGCCAACGAAATAACCGCAATTCCATAAATAATTTCCCGACTCAACATACTGCTTCGCCGTCTCGTAATCAGGCTTCTCTTTGAATGACTCAACATTATAAACACCTGCACGAGCATCAATTACTCCATCGCGCTGAATATAACCAAATCCAGTCGATGGGAAAGTCGGCTCAATACCAATGAGAGTAATGCAATCACGATCATTAGAGATGCGCGCTGCCGTATCAAATGAGTGAGCAAATCCCTGGGTATCACGGACGTTATGGTCAGAATGAATAAAAGCGATCGGTTCAGCCCGGTCGTGATGGCGATTGATATAATCCAGGGCCAATACGATACAGTGCGCTGTCCCCCGCCGTCCCGGCTCGATCAGAAAGGCCTCGTCCGACAGCTCTGGCAGCTGTGTCCGAAGCGCCTCTGCATGACTAGCCTCAGTCACCACATAAATCGTATCACCAAGCTTTCTTGCTCGATCATAAGCTTGTTGAACCATGGTACGTTCACTGGTCAATGCTAAAAGTTGTTTCGGTTGAGTAGAAGTTGAGAGCGGCCAGAGACGAGTACCTGAGCCACCAGCAATTATTACAGTTATCATACTATATATTATAACGGCTTAAGTGCGCAAACGCCATCTACTTTTCAAAAACCCTGTGTTTTATGTAATGACGTTCTGGACTGGTTTAATGTATTAATCCTAATTATTCTTATAACCAAAGCGTCTTGACTCATCTTCTAATGCGTCAAAGAATTCTCTTATTTCCGCATCTGTCGGCTGTTCTGGCATCAGCGCAAGCGACCCCAGTACCATATTACGCAAGTCATGTTTGGCCTCAGGTCTCTTAAGTAAATAGTTGAGCTGGAGTGCAAATTGTTCATATCGCTTCCTATCGAAAGCAGGATTACCTGTTTCCTGCTCAACCTGAGCTTCTGGATACATAAGGTCAGCTTGGATACCACCTACACGTTCTCCATTAGCCCTCGCCTCTAGGAGATTATCGTACATATAAATCCAGTTATTCATCCCCGGTCTATCTGAGGGATAGCTCAGCAGATGTTGCATTCCTTGACGATTATAACCTCGTGGACCGGCAAGCGCATCCGCTGGTAATCCTAGCGTATGCTCAAGCACCCAGCCAGCTAATCGTTCTGTACGCAGTTGGAATGGAGGCATCGATTCTTTTGAACGCTCCGTCCGTCCGATAACAACAATTGAATGGTCGTCCAGCATCTCAGCAACCTCGCCCGCAATCCCTGGCGTCGACGGTTTTTCTGGCTCATGAGTGATAATTTTATCTCCACCTTGACCTAGTACGTATAGTGTACCCTGTTGCCGTTGACTGGCAATTCCTGGTAGCTTAGCAGCCAGTACAATGGCCCCGCGCGCACGCAAGGCACCTGCAACTTTATCGTCTGGCGATCCGTCAACTACGACAAGCGGCAACTCTTGTTCAGACCAGCCCTCTGCAGTATCAAGTGCAATCTCAAGGCGGATATCTTTAAGATCAGGGTAATACGTTCCAGTCACCCCGACAACCGGAGCTCCTTCTATATTGGTACTCTTTATACGATTCATGTTTTTATTCTAGCACATAAATTTTAATTTGGCAATAATATGTCCTATGTTAGCACCCTTCGAAAACATTTTGCACAAATGATACCGCGTCTTCTACGCGTTTCACATTCTCACCCTGTTCACCCGGACGCATTTCGATTGACACCACGCCCTCATAGCCAATGTGTTTTAGCGCGTCAGCTGCAGCGCGATAATCAACGTCGTCGCGATCATAAACTCGATCAAGCATCGGAGCGCTGACGTGAAAATGCTTCAAAATATCGCCGTTATTTCGTATCGATTCGCCAATATCATCACCGGCTAACGCCATGCATGCCGTATCAAGATGCAGGCCGATTCCCCCCGAATTAACCATACGAACAAGCCGTGCACCTTCATCTGCTGTTGTCATGTAATCACAATTGTATTGAGGCGCGTTGGGCTCAATACACAGTATGGTGTTATGCTCCTTGGCGACATCACCGAGCTCGGCGAAGAAACGGCTTGCGATGCTGTCCGCCTCTTCTACCGACACCGCGCCGCGCTGTCGATTCTTTGGCGAACCAAACACCAATCGACCAGCACCCATATCTCCAGCTAGTCGCAAAAAGTCAGCCAAATATTGCCGCATTTCGTCGCGAAGTTCGCTTGATTCAAACATCTTTAGGTCAGGGCGCGCGAACAACATCGACTGAAAGGCCGCGATCTCAATGCCATACCCCCTCCACCACTCGACATACTCGTTAATTTGCTCGGGAGTTGCCCTAGTTGGATCATCCCAACGCTTCGTCGGTGCGATCTCGACGTAGCGTACGCCAAGCTCCCGCAGCTTTGCGGCGACGTCCGCTTCTTCTTCATTTGTCCATGCGATGTTTGATATAGCTAGTTTCATGTAGTCATTATATCACTACTTATCGCAAAGACCATACTGACCTTTAGTATAATCAATTTCTTGACCAATATCATCCAAACCCAGAGGACCTCTCATCTCAATCGACAACCAACCGTCATAGTCTACCTCTCTAAGGGCAGCAGTATAGTATTTATGAGGAATTTCCGGCGCAAGTGAAGGACGCGCCAGTTCTGGAGCACTTATGTCAAAACTGCGCATGCCATAATAACGAACCGCAAGAGCTAAATGCACTGGATCGTCCCGAGCGCCAGCCATCGCCGCCGAATCAAGATGAATTCCAAACCCTGGATTGTCAACACGATTAACCAACTCCATACCCTCTGGTGCTGTACACACAAACTCATTACCATAACCCGATAGAGGCTCGATCGTTAGCCGCGTATTGTTGTTATTAGCCTCAACGGCAACCGAGCTGAATAGCTCAGCTGCCTCACTCATAGCCTGTTCAGCACTAAGATCTCCTACTTTACGCAAACCAGGAGAACCAAACACCATTGACACCGCACCAAGCCTCCCGGCAAGCTCGGCCTGTTTCTTTAAGTGATCAGCTAAACGTTGACGCCCCGACTCTTCGCCGAAAAGCGCCGCCCCATCAACCCCGAACACCAAAGACTGCAATCCAACAACTACCATACCACGTTCTGCAAGTCTTTTGCGATATTCATCTGCTTCCTTCGGTCCAACACTTGGCGCCTCCGGCCAAATCATTGTCGGCGCAATTACAAGCCCCTCAACACCACACTGCGACACACACTTCAGCGCTTCTTGTTGATTTTCACCAAAAGCAATATTCGAGATGGCAAGCTTCATTGACTCCTTCGAACTCATGCTCGCATTATACCATGATTACTTATTTTTTGCAACAAATTCCTTGATGCCAGCTAGCTCATCTGCTTTTGTATATAGATAATTGCCCTCGCCGCCATACACCTCAGCATATTTACTGTGCATATCCCAATAGGCGGGCGTTACTCCTTCTGGTGTGTTGGTAAACTCTATACCAAAGGCAACCTTGGCGACTTCCCGCGTGCTGACCGGCGGCGTTGCAAAATTAACCAGCGGCAGATTATTCTCGAGAGCAGTGGTGATATCGCGCCAAATATTGGCAAGATTGTAGTACTGATACATACCATCAGCATGAATTTTCTCAACCATGTTATTGTTCATCAGATCATAAATAACATTCTTCTTCAGCCCATCGCCAAACAACCCCGGCAGGCGAACAATTGTTGTGTCAAAGTTCTCACGACAGAATTGTTCAAGGTAATACCTATTAACTCCGTATGGCAAAAGCCCTTCGGTTTCAATAGGTGTATCTTCATCAGCGCCATTTGGATTTTTATAAACACCAACCGTCGAGATTAATACGAGCTTCTTAATCTTTGTCTTTTTGATATGCGAAATAAAATCCTCAATCTCCGCGCGGTCAACCTCTGGTTCTTGGTTGATCCGCCACATTTCAGCACGGTTTGCGGCACTCACCACCAGGTCGTATTCCTGACCTTCAATGTCAGCTATATTTTTGCTGTTATAATAGTCGTCAAACTCGTGTTGATTCTTTATGTTTCCACCGACAAATCCAGTGTACCCAATTAACGCAGTCCTCATAAAACCTCTTTCATTAAAACTTCTATATCCATATAATATCATACGATCGAGTAGACATAATAGGCGCGACCCATTACACTATATTAAGAGTTATGATTCAAAATCAGAAAAAAATTGTTCGCAGGGCGATTTGTCTTATTACTCCTTTTCGAATTGTCCTATTACTGTCGATATCCTACCTACTTCTCATGATTTTGTATGTAGTCTTGGCTTCTCTTGGCAATGGACTTAATATGGACACCTATGCGGCTAACGGTACATTTCAGCTATATAACCCGATGCGCCGTTTGCTTCACGGACAAATAATTGCTAAGGATTTTCCATTCTTCCACGGAGTAGGTGTGCCCCTCTTTCATTTTCCAGCGTTCTATATTCTCGGACATAATATATTTGCCGCCGAGGTTGTTAAGTGGCTGGTGTCGCCGCTCGCGTTTCTTTTATCATCACTTGTTATTTTTTGGGCATATTTCCGCGATATAAAGAAAAGTATTATCGCAACCAGTATCCTTGCCATTATATCCCTATACTGTATTGATATAATCTGGCCAGGCAACTCGCTCGTCGGCTTTCGAACCACTTTTCCATTCGTGGCGGGGGCTTTTATGCTATGGCGGCCATCATGGAACATTAAACTTAAAAACGGTAAACAATTCCAACTGTACTGGCCGATTTTGTATATTCTTTTTGGGCTGGCTATCGCTTGTGGCACCGAGCAGGGTTTGGCCGTGGTGCTATCCTACGTTGTGGTGAAGCTAATTACATACGTACACTCCAAAAAATCGATTAAAAAATGGCTGCCTTATTTATTATTAGAAATATTATATTTGAGCGTTGTCGTATATAGCGTCTTGTCGTTGCTTACCTTGGGTCATGCGCACGATGCTCTGCAATACGCCTTAGTAGATATCGCCAAAGACCAGGGGTGGTATTTTGGCGCACCGCCCAACAGTATTTTAAATTGGAATACGTTATCGCAATTATTTGATACTCGAATGCTATACATGATACCTATTTTATTGGGAGGCCTCCTGTCGTTTATCGTTGGCATCAAGAGGAAAATGCTTTCTAAGAATGAACTCTTCGTTTTTTCGGTGTTGATTTTATATGGGTTTATTGTATTTTTCGTATCAATTACTGGTTATTGGGCACCGAGTACCCAGCTGATTCCACTAGAGAGAGCGGCTGGCATTATATTAGTAGCCATTCTCGTCAAGGCTGTCACGGCGAACCGCAAAAAGCTGATGACAGACCATAGGGCATTATTTGTTGGTCAACTTTGCGTTCTATGCTTAATCATATTTGTCTTGTGCTTTCATGTATTTACGACATGGCAAAAAATCAGTTGGATGCCAATTAGGTTTATTTTAACTAACACTAAGCTGGCGCGCCACGCTTCCGATGAGGACTATATTAGTCAGTCTTGGCAGGGTCGCCTCGCCAGCTTCAAGCCATACATAAAAGATGGCAGTACTATTTGGTCGACGTATACTGGTCTTTACGACTCTACCCGAGGTCAGCTCAACGGTTCGACCGGAGGTGAAGACTATATTATTCATGCTCTAGGACCAGACAGGCGTGATCGCTATACTCGAGACTTCATAAAACAAAAACCCGACTATGCAATTACTCTCAAGCCAAGTTATTTTATATTTGAAGAATGGTTATGGAGTCGTCACTGGCCGTTTTACAAAGAATTGCAAACCAACTATAAAATAATAGCCGAAAACGATTCGCATATTTTATGGGAACGACAAGAGCGAAACGGCCATGCCAGCACTGAAAAGTCGAGCCATACAATTCCAAAAGTGGCATCTGATGCTTACAGGGTCAATCTTAGCGAGTCAGACCGTATTCGGTTATATGAAGTTACAGTTACTTACAAAGCCAAAGCTGCCATCCCCTTCTCCAGCAAGATACCAAGGTATCTTATAGAGTTATCGGGGTCTTCACTCCAGGAATACCCAGCGTCACTACCGCAGTACGAAACAACTTGGCAATTTCCTGTGGCATTGGCCCCGAATGACTCCTTTATAGAGCTTAAGCCTAAAATTTATGGTCTCATGCCTGGAGCCTCAATTGATATATCAAACATAACCTACAAAGAGCTCCCTATCAGCAAAGAAAACCTCTATATGTACTATAATAATAGCTGCTCGCCGAACAACAGACAGAAGAGTAAGACATCTCCTCGTGATTGCGATAAAGCTGCAAGCTCCCTAGAATACTACATGTCGAAACTCAAATGACGAAATACCGGTACCAATAAACAACCCTAATCACGAACGATCGCCTATGTCTTCGATCGGCTTAATATTATCGTGAATAGTCCGGACAATATCGTTGCAAAGACCGACCAGTAAATATACCGATAATCAACCGCCACAGCCATAGGAAAGTATGCCACGATATATATAAGACCCGACAAAGCCACCGCGCGGATAAAGTGTCGCTGTACCTGTTCTCGTGTTCTCCCGCTCTTATAGTAAATGAAGACAAGGACAGCAAGATATAGCCATGGCTGAAAAATCAGCGGAATATTCGCCTGAGCACCGCCTTTAACATATGCCGCTAGACCACTGATGGCATATTCATTCTTTACCGCGGCACCGACCTGATTTTGCTCAATGCCAGGCTGAAAAATATACATACGCTCTGGTTGCGGAAAGAGAAATATCGAAAAAGTTGCCAACCGATATGATGCATATCTTATTGGATGTCTTATGATCGTCGATAGCCAATCATTAAACACGCCTTGATGTTCGTTTTTGAGTGCTTCTCGCTGGGCGGCCGTTGTACATATGATATAAGAATTCATAATATATTTTGTTTTATCGCGACAGGTGTCATGAATTTTTTTATACATAGACCACCTGCTGTGATGTTCTCCTTCAAGATTAGCGACGTGAACTATATCGTCAAGCTGCACAGCGGTAATTGGATGGGTTTTTTCACTAGGCTGATTAATAACAATGGTGACACCAATCGTTACCACTAAACCAATTATTACGCTAACAAGACCGCTCCACACAGGAGGTCGCTTGGTTAACAAGCTCGGCAATACAAACAAGATAGGTAGCACTGCAAACAGTGCGTTATATCGTAACATGCCAGCATAGAGAATCAATAGCAGTGCCAGTACGACGATACCACACATAGCAATGCGTCCTAGTGATTTTTTACTAGTTATAATGAACCAGATGAGGAGTACCGCCAATATTAAACTGAATGCCATCTGAACATCTTTCCATATCACGCCAGCAATATTCACTATATTAGGCAGTAGTATAATTATGTAGACGGAAAGAGCCCATGCGCGGTTACGAGTGTGCCGATACACGAGAATCGACAGCATAAACATAGCCGCGACAAGCAGCACCAGCTGAAAAATCAACATCGATGAAATGTGGCCAGTTACCCCAATCAGAAGCCCCCATAGTCGCGTCATCACTGGCGGATGCCAGTCAGTGAGGTGAGCTACGCCCGTGGCTTGCTCAAGGTGGCTAATGGAGTCGGGCGACATATATCCAGGATAGAAAACAATAACAAGTAGCGCTAGCATACACACTGCTACTAACGCAGACTGGATGTGAAATTTTGAGAGGCTATTTTTTATGCTTGCGATATTTACCGGCCACCGCATAGAATAACACCTTCAGAACGTGCATGTTCCCCTTAATTGGGCTGATTTTTGTTGGTGTCTTGCCCTTCTTCGGATAGGTTCGTACCACTGGCGTTTCGGCCGTTTTATATTGTTTGCGGCGGCTACTCTCGATAGCGAGGTAGTAATGAAGCTCATAGGTCTGAAATATATCACGGAATACGGCAATATCTGGGTCTTTAAGTAGCTTTGCGCTGTAGGCGCGGAATCCATTTGTGGTATCGGTATGCCTCTTACCAGCCGCCAGACTTATCAGCGGCGCATGAATAAGATGAAGACCTATCTCTCTCGAAAGCGGCGTATTTACCGCCTTGCCGCCCGGTATAAATCGTGAGCCCTGAACGTGGTCATATCCTTGGTCAAGCAGCTTAATAAAATCAGGAATCCTCTCTATACTATCCTTGCCGTTGCCATCAACAACTACAACGCCTTCATAACCCTCAGAAAGAGCCCAGGCAAATGCCATCCTCATCTGTGCGCTTAATTTGCCCTTGCCTTTTTTTGTCAATAAAGCGCGCACGTCTTGAGATTTCAAAAAGTCAGTTTCAAGCGAACCATCAGTACTACCGCCATCGGCCACTACAATATCAATCTGTTTTGCTAACGGCTTCATTTTTTGTAATTGCTTCTGAATCCGCTCTCCTTCATTAATGACGAAAACGCACACGCAATATTTGTGCTTTTTCTTGTTTATTTCATTTACCTCAAAATCCGGAAACTCCCACTCCGGATGGTCTCGGCGAATATGATCTTGTTTGTTGGTTATAGAGGTTTTTGTCATGATGCGATATTCTTCCTTTCTGCATTCGCTAGTGACGTTGTACTACTTAGCTCATCAAGCACATAATACCGAGCATCCCGCCGTGATTCCACTAATATCTTGCCAATATATTCGGACAGAATCACCATAAATAAAAATAGGATGAAAAACATTCCTGATAGCTCAAGCGACGTCGATATCCAGCCCTCCGCAACATTCTTTTTCGTAAAGGCTATGACTACGACATAAATAGCATACGCCATATTCACGACACTGGCGAAGAACCCAACCCATGACATAAAGCGAAGTGGCTGAGTGGAGTGGCTGGTAATAATATCAAGCGCTTCTAATGTTCCTCGTCCAAAACCGTGTTTTTTCATAGGATCAACTAGGGGTGAATATTTATATTCAGTATATGAATAACCAATGCTTCTTATCATGTGCCTGATATGGCTGTCGTGTCTGGTTGATAGGGTTATCGCTCGTATGGCGCGACGGTTGAGAGATATAAGATATGTTGCTTGTAGTGGAATATCTATATTAATGTATTTGCGATTATACCAATAAAACAACCTGCGACCAAGGCCAGATTTCGATAGAAAATGTTTCGTTGTTATGTCGGCAACACCCTGTACGATATCGTGCTTTTCGTTTACCTTAACAATACTCGTTATATCATTTATGCTATCAATAGCTGGATTGGTCACCACCGTATAATCGCCAATCGCCCCCTCAAGTCCAGCAATAACAGCAATATCATAAGTATATTGTCGCGATAAGCGAATGAGCCGCATACATGGTAGTTCATCAAGAAGACCACTAACAGCAACCACACTATTTTGACTTAGTCCATTATCAACAATAATAATTTCATAATTTGTATAATTACTCATTAATTTCTGTGAAAGCTTGCGACAATAATTAGGAAAATCATCAAAATCGCGCGTTACGACAACAACCGACACAAAGATATCTTGTTTACTCAATTTTTTATTTGTCTTAGTTGAACTATTTTTTGCCATATAGCTTGTCTAACTCCTCGTACACATCGTAAATATTATCTAGCTTACCGCCCATTATACAAACATACCCGTTATAGCCCAAGTGGGCCTTAAACAAAATAGGACGGCTATCATCATCTTCACTCTTAACGAGCACTGTCTTTACTTCAACGATCGACTCCTCGTATTTCATGTCCTTGAGGGCTGGGATAAAACGCACCACATCGTTATACATTTGTTTATAATTACTCTGGAAAGAACTTTTGTCAAGATAGGCGTGCGTGTCAATTTTCTCAGCCGGCGTATCCTCGTTGTCAACCCATGACTCGTGCGGCGTATACCTGACATGAGAGAGTGTATATAATCCCCTGGAGGGAAACGGCATAATAGAGAAAAACGGGCCGTCCATCACCGTAATACTAAAGTCCTTTAGGTGCTCCGGTAAACTTACTAAGCACATTTCTGTAACTTCATGCTTCAAGCCAACAAGCGGTATATTTGATGCACGATGGAGCGTGTTAATGTTAGCATACGTGCAATTTAATACGAAGTCGCCCCTGAATTTGCCACCATCAGTAATAACGCACAGTCCATCTGGCGTTTCGTCAATCATCGTAACGCGACAGCCCGTATGAAGCGTTATCCCCGGACGATCGTTAATTTGCCGTAGTAAGTCGTCTCTCAGGGCGTGGGCATTAAAGGCATATTCTTTAACCTTAAAGACTTCTTCAATGAGATTTTTATTAAACATTTTTTGAATGTTTGGCGGAGCTACCGCTATATCTGCCTCGATCTTATCCGCAAAATTCTTGAATTGATGCGCATTAACCTTGGATAGATGCTTGGCAACAGCATAATATTTATCAAAATCTGAATGAATTGCCGTCCCAAACTGCTTTGTGAAGCGCGGAAAATTAACTGCCGAACGATATCCCGTTAGAATACTTCTTGGGTAGTGGTAGCCATTGTGCACTCTGGCTTGGTTAACATATGACGCCCGAGTCATTGTCTGTTTTTCTTTCTCTAAAATATCAATATTCTTGACACCCAAGGTGTCGTACAGATATAGTGCTACACTCAATCCATAAAAACCGCCGCCAATTATTACCGTTTTGTTATGCATGTTTTCTCCATTTTTTAACCATATTGCCAACACACAAACCAACTATCATATAGACAAACAGAAGTAGCGGCATATAAAATACGATACCGTTAATGTGAGCATGCGGCAAGGCATGTCCAGGCATAAGAATTAACCAACTCAGTGCCCCAGCTAATGAAATGTGTAACGACCATAGGAATGAACGATAATACTTGAAAGACGAATGTCGCCTCTTAAGATAGAATAACACTAAATACCCCACAAGTACCCAAACGAGTATCGACTGAACGATCTCACCAAACACCCCCTTGATCGATAACGGCAAGCTTAATGCTGGCAATAGTACATAGTTACCGGCGTTTATCGCCAGATACTGATATGTTGATCCTTTATCTTTTGCCAGCTCCTCCATATTAATAAATCGATCGGCAAATGTATATGACTCAGGTAGCAGCGTCTTTAAGTTACCAATAGCATGAGCTCGCATCTTTCTAATTCCCGAAAGCCCTCTCTCCGATGCCCGCTCATTAATCATCTTGAGGGCGGTGTCTGAGGAGTGATAGTAATCAGAGAGTGCCATAAAGTTGGTTGCGTACGCACCAACAAAGGCCACGACAACCACGACACATGTCATGACGGCGTGCTTCCACAGCTTGATAACTTTTTGTTTATTATTGACGAGTTCAAAGAATATGATTGGTACAAATACAGATATAGCAATTGTTGATATATACTCATAGCCGCCCAGAAGTTTTAAGAATAGCAATATGGTTTCACCGAGGTAGAATAGCCACATTTTCTTTGATGACTTACAGTATGAGTAACTCAGAAAGGCAAAGGCAAACGGAGCAAACATGAGCGGCTCTATCCAGTACATGTTTTGGGCGTAGCCGACAATCCACGGGCTAAATGCAACCAGTGTCGCGAATACTGCTGCAGCAACAAAACCAAATAATTTCCTAACCCTAAGAGCTACCAGGGCCATAAGAGCCGCCATGACTGCAGACAAAACTACATTGACCTTCTTGAAATACGATGGTAGTTTTGCATTGTCCTTTGGTGCTAGCGCCGTAATTATCCTCGCCTGCAGACCATATTGCGAAGCATAGGGTTTGAGCAGGCTGGCGTCGCAATCTTCAGCCATCATAACTGAATTATAATCTTCATTTTTAGTGACGATTAACGGCCCGCTATAGCTAGATTTTTCCTTGCAACGAGCCGTCTTTTCTACTATGGCCGACGAGTCGCGCTGAAAGCCATCAAACCAGTTCTGCCACAAGCCAACACCAAAAAAATTACCAGTGAATGATATTACTAACAAAAACCATGTTATAAAAAAGAAAACTATACTAGCCCGATATTTCATCCACTTTTTCATCACAATTATCATGATAGCACAAACCAGCAATAGACTAAAGAACCAGCCTAGTCTATAATTTAACTTATGAAGAAGAGAGATTGTATTCTATCCATTATCGTTACCGCTCACCACGAAGGACTCGTTGCTCACAAAACAATGCGGTCAGTCGAGCGCGCTGTGGCGAGGCTCGAAAAAGCATCGTTGCCTTATGAGGTAATCATATCGATTGACCGAGGAGATAAGACTACTATTGATTATTTCAAAAGCTATAATAATCTGCCCGTTACTGTATATCATTGGGATTATGGCGATCTTTCGAGTTCACGAAACAGCGCTATCGCAAAGGCACATGGTAAATTTGTTGCTTTTATCGATGCCGATGATCTAATGAGTGAAAATTGGCTGCGCGACAGCGTTCAACTGCTGTCGCAAAAGACGTACAATAACTATGTTGCTCATAGCGCCTATACCATAGAATTCGAGGGTGCAGATGCTATCGTGCAAAAAACTGGCTATACCAACAAAGCCCAAGATATGCTACTTAGCGTATTTTCTGGACGCTGGAATTCAGTCATCGTCGCACCAATCACACTCCTCAAAAAATTTCCCTATGCTCCAAATAGCCCTGGTTACGGCTATGAAGACTGGTATTTAAGCTGCTGTCTAATCGACAATGGCGTAAAAAATATTCTTGTCCCCGAAACAGCCATCTTTGTACGGCGTAAAGCATCGGGTTCAGAATGGGCGCGACAAAAAACCAGCCGATCACTGCTACACGCTCATGCAATATTTAGTCCATCGCGCTTTCGAACTATAGATATTAAAAAGATCCAAGTACCGTCATCTGAACAACGCCGCCAAACAAAAGATACTATCAAGGAACTTCTTGTGCGGTCGCGTATACCTCTTGGACTAATTCGGCGTCCGCTAGCCATCATACGTCGTGGCCGCAACGCCCTATCAAGACGACCAACTACGCAAACTGCACCTACTCTGCCAAAATGGCTAGATAAGGAATGGCGCGCCCTTCATGCTATCGAAAAGAAGATTTTTCCGCCATCGCCACTGCCTACGGTCTACCATACGATCACCGATGATCACTACAGAGTAGGTCTTGCATACTGGGAAATATGCAAAGAATTACACAGCGATACCTACGATTACATACTGTTTGTGCCGTGGCTTAAAAGGGGTGGCGCAGACCTATTTGCGGTTAACTATGCAAACACTGTAGCCTCGCTAGGAAAGAAGGTTTTGGTTATTTCCACTAATGAAGTAGCTGCTAATTACTCAGAGTGGCGATCACAGTTAGATAAGGGCATTGATTTCTTGCAATTTGGCACAATCACGCAGTTCTTTAGCACTGATCAAAAATATCGTCTACTTGAACAATTAATCGAGAATACTAGCGTTACAACCTTACATATTCTCAACTCCGAACTAGCTTATGACTTTGTACGCGACCACGAGGTATATATAAAAGCGACAGGTAAACATATAGTCGCCACCGCTTATAGTCAAAGCACTGACACAACCGGACGAATCTTTGGCTTTTCACACAGTCATATCCCGCAGGTATATCATCTACTTGATTTGATAACAACAGACAATGAAGCAGTAAGATCTATGTGGATCAATGAGTATGCATATGATCCACAAAAAATAGTCGTGCACCATCAACCACTCACGAAAAATCATTACTCTGCCGTTAATAAACTATCAAATAACCGTCGAATACTGTGGGCTTCCCGATTAGCGCCAGAAAAACTACCTCAACTGGTAGCAAAAATAGCCGACCTGCTTCCCGAAGATGTTCATATCGACATGTACGGTGACACCTCCCCAGAATTTCCTGCAAGTAAACTACCAGCGCACCCGCGCGTTCATTATCTTGGCGGATTTAACGGCGTAGCATCGCTGCCAGTCGAAAGATATGATGTTTTTCTTTATACGTCACTTTTTGATGGCATGCCAAATACTCCAATAGAAATAGCTTTGCGAGGATTACCAATCGTCGCAGCTCGAGTTGGTGGATTGCCTGATTTTATAGGTAAAGGTGGTCGTTTGGTTGAAGATGTCACTAGCCCAGAAGCGTACGCTAAGGCTATTAGTGACACCCTCACTGACATAAAATCCTCGTTTAATAATGCTAAGCTTTTGCGCAAAAAGGCAGTTCGCAATTTCTCCGAAAAATCGTTTATGAGCGAAGTAAAAAAGATGCTTTCGAATAACTAATTAGTCACTCTCATCTCCCCCTTCACCGCCTCGTTACCAGTCTCAAGCGGTGGAGCGGCATATTCGTGCCACGTACGACCGTCAAAGGTGGAGAAGTAGGCGCGGTAGACACCGACTGGGAAGGAGCGAGTGGTCTTGAACTCTTGTTCTTGCCCAGGTTGGATGGTGGCCGGCTGGAGACAGCCGAGGTCGTAGTTTGCTCCATATTGGTTGCGCATGACAAAACAGATGTGGTTGGTCGTGGTGATGGGTTGACTAGCAAAGTTCTTGATCTTAAAGGTGGCAGTCACTGGCTCACCGGCGCGTGGAGTGGAATTAGAGAAAGTGATGCCCTGAGTGAGGGTGGGGTTAGGGAGGATGGTGAATGATAAGCTAGTTACCTCCTTGCCAGTCAACCCCGGTAGCGCCACCCCTTCGTGCCAGCGACTACCATCGTATAGCGCAAAGAAGGCTTTGTACGTGCCTGGTTTGTCAAAAGGACGACTTAGCGAAAACTGCACACTACCATTTGGAGCAATTCCCTTTGTCGATTGACAGCCGAGGTCATGGTTCTCGCCGCGTGAACCCCGAATAATGTAGCACAGGCGCTGATCAGTCTGCGACACCGCCGAACTAAGATTACGCAGAGTGAATGAGCCGGTCAGCTTGTCACCAGCACGCGCTGGCGCTGGCGTTATTGATAATCCCTGTGACATGACGACATCTTGCAGCACTCTCATCTCCCCCTTCACCGCCTCGTTACCAGTCTCAAGCGGTGGAGCGGCATATTCGTGCCACGTACGACCGTCAAAGGTGGAGAAGTAGGCGCGGTAGACACCGACTGGGAAGGAGCGAGTGGTCTTGAACTCTTGTTCTTGCCCAGGTTGGATGGTGGCCGGCTGGAGACAGCCGAGGTCGTAGTTTGCTCCATATTGGTTGCGCATGACAAAACAGATGTGGTTGGTCGTGGTGATGGGTTGACTAGCAAAGTTCTTGATCTTAAAGGTGGCAGTCACTGGCTCACCGGCGCGTGGAGTGGAATTAGAGAAAGTGATGCCCTGAGTGAGGGTGGGGTTAGGGAGGATGGTGAACTGCGCCCGGTTACCAGCACTAGCTGGTGTTGGCACCGGATACTGCGCCTCGGTCCAAGTTATCCCCTTGTCGAGGGTGCCGCTGATGCGTGCCTTATATGTACCACTTTCTCGCGGAATAAACTCCCGGTCATAAACATGGGTTGCACCCGATGCAAGGCTATTAACCGTATCAAAGCGAGCGTCGGCATTTCGTCCGCTCGGACTAGTAATTGCCGCGCCAAAATAACCGAGGTCGATTGGCTTCGGACTATTATTTTTAACCGTGAAGCGAATCCGTGTTGATTGCCCAACGTGTGTCCGTTGATTCTGGATGGCGATTGGCGAGGTGACAGTCGGTGCTGTCTGGACAAACGTTGACATCTCACGACTATGACCCGAGGCCGACTCTGGGTAATTATCGCTCCAGCCATTGCCATCACGGTAATTTGTGATCCAGAACTTATAATCCTCCTCTTTGGTTAACTTAGTTGTCGCTCTATAAGTATACGTCTGCCACGGCTCAAGAATAACTCGCTGGCTACCAAAATCATAATTATTCGATTTACTGTCTCGACCCGCAATTGCCATAGTACCTAGATCGCGACGCTGATTTGTGGCGTTACGGATAGTAAACGATGCGGTTATTGTCATGTCCGTAAATAGTTTTGACCCAGTCCCCTCCGTCCTCACCGACAGCGGCGATTCAATTCGCACAGATTTCAGCGGCGAACCAAACCATTCATTAAAGAAGCGCCAAAAATTACGATTGCCATATGCTCCACAGTGGGCCGTTCCTGGATAGGCGTTGAGTGCACCTTGATTTGGCTGATATGGGGTGTAGTTGTATAAATTAGCTGTTGCTTGATTCTCGATATATACCCATGAGCCGCCACAAGCTGCATTTGTGCTATACTGGATATAATTTGACCGACCAGCCTTGTAGCGATACTCACCCGGTCGATTGGTATACAAACGGAATTGACGCGCTGCCATCCGTAACTGATTGTACATGCCGGCATATTCATTTGAACAATTTGCTGTATTACCTGGTCCGCTGTCCGGACAAGCAAAGCCCATAGCATACTTGTACTGACTCTTGAGTGGCCAGACATCAGTAAATAACGAACCCTGTTCTTTCTTTAGTGTCACCAGCATTACTTGTGGATTAATGCCAAACTCTTTTGATACATTCCAAATAATATTGGCCACCGACAGGCCACCGACAAACCAGCCGCCTCCTTTTTCAAACGAGGTCTCTTTCGTACTTGGATTTTCGTGATAATCACGCAGGCAGACATATGGTGGACCATGCCAACCGCGTCTAGCTGCATACTGCGCTCGCGTACCTCCGCCATACTCGGACGGCCCAGTTCCCCACGTATCGCAGGCTGGCGTATGACTGTTGATAAAGTTTTGGATGTCTTGAACACTTGAAAATGTATTGGTGTCATAAAAAACATTGTCATCAATAATTCGCCCAGGACTCCATGGCGACAACGCCCCTGTTTTTGGCCAAAAAACAATCCCTAGGCCAACAATACCAACGACGATCAGCGTATACCCGACACGCTTTAGCCAGGACGGTTTCATACTCTGTAACCGAATCACTGTAGCCCCTCTTTGCGGAATGATGGACCGTTCGTGGATTCTCCGGTGTATGCGTTTGATGAATAAGCAACCTTGATTGACATATCAGTGCCTGATGGTAGTTCTGACAGTGGAATCTCGGCCATGCGACAGTTTGTCGAGCTTGGCCCAGCAGACGCGCTAGTTTGGCGCGAAACTTGACCGCCAGACCAATATACAGTAAAGGTGCACCCGCCGCCATTTTCGACAATAGCGTTAACGCCGCCATCAATCTGTAGACGCTGCTTATCACCACTGAGGCCGTAGCCGCTCACAATCGGCGTTACTGCTCGTTTTGAGCCGCGTTGCTCGCCAGGACCAGCTGGTCTGTCAGAATTACGACCATCCTGTTCTTCTGGTTTCGTTTTACTGTCGTCAACTTTCTTACTGTCACCTTTGTCGTTGTTCTTTTCTTTTGTCTGGGACGAATTGACATCATTTTTGGCCTGATCTGTCTGTTGTGGCTGCGTTATAGCATAAACAACCGCCGCAATGGCAATCACGATGACCACACTTACTAAACTAATTATTACAGCCTTGGTCTTCTTTGATGATGTTTGTTTAACTCGCATAGTGTTATTTCCCTTGTTTTATACTACAGATTTAAGCATAACAATTAATCACTGAGTTTTCAATGTTTTTATAGATAAAGATGTTATAATATCCTGTATGAGTGCAAAGAAGTCCCAAGCTAAAACACCATTGGTGTCAATTATTACCGCCACCTATAATGACGAAACATATATTGAATCCTCAATTCGCTCCGTGCTGTCGCAAGATTTTACTGATTTCGAGTACCTTATTATTAATGATGGCTCAACCGATAATACAAAAAAAATCGTTCAGCGCCTTCAAAAAGAAGATAGCCGCATTCGCCTCATTAATCAAAAAAATAGCGGCCTAGTAGCCTCACTCAACCGCGGCATTACCGAAGCGCGCGGTACTTACATTGCCCGTATTGATGGCGACGACGAGTGGTTGCCGCACAAATTGAAAACTCAGGTTGCTATGCTTGAAGCAAATAAAAACCTAGTTCTGGTTGGCGGAGGCGCAGAAATTATAAACCAAGACAGCGTGCCGACTGGTTTTATTTTTAACGTTGCTCGTAATGAAGATATCAGACTTGGTCTTTGCATTTTTAATCAATTCTGCCATTCATCGGTTGTTTATCGCCGCCAGACAGCACTTGATGCCGGCCTTTACCCTGACACTTGCCCGGCTGAGGATTATGACCTGTTTAGCAAATTTACCGAACACGGTGAGCTTGCTAACATGCCTTATCCTATTTTTCGCTATCGTATTAGTGACGGCAGTATCTCGGCTAAACGGCGTGATGAGCAAAATAATCTTGCTAAGAAATTTTCACATCGAAACTGGGATACTATTCAACCGACGGTCACTAGCCGCGCCGACATTAAACGCGCTTTCGCCTATTACCTAAAAAATCCAATTAGCTATGACTTTGGAATTAGCCACAAGCACGCCTACACGTTTGTACTGATGCGTATCGGCTATCGCATGCTTCAAAAGGGACAGATTGGCAAGGGACTCCATCAGCTTTGGAACGTGGCATCAACCGGGCGCACTGCCTCCAAGATTGTTGTTAAGTGGGGGCTTGATATCATCAAGATTAAGCTTAGACCATCACGTCGAAAAACAAAAACAGCAGCTTAGCAGTACGAAGACAGAATATCACCAAACTATTGGACGGGCTATCCTTTTCTATCTGTGATCGTGGCGCCACTGCCGCGGAATCAATGTTAATCCCCCAAACGACTGCCCAACCACTGAAAAGTCTTTCGTGATAGTAAATTCCTCGGCACGATAAGCAACGTCATACTTTACTGACCCATCGTGATTGAGGAGATTAACATCAACATAATACGACCCCGGGCCCAAGTTTGCCTCGATATCAAGTGTCAGTTTTTTGTCTTTAGGTAGTTTAGCGAAGCCTTCACGATTAGTAATAAAATTCGATACCAAATCACTGTCCTTGCGATACAAATCAACCATAATTGCTCGCGTCTTATCGTGGCGCCAGACAATATCAAACGAGATGGTCTCGCCAACCTTAAAGCTGCGCTGTTTTTTACCTGTCGCGCCGCGTATTGTAACATCAACATTTTCACCAGTATATTGCCGATTTCTGTCAATACTTGCGTCAATCACCGCCTGGTTAAGCCGACTATACTCGTCAGCTACCTGAACTGGGTTTCCCTCTTTAATGATCTTACCATCCTGAATTAGCACCGCACGATTACAAAACTTTTTAACCGTCTCCATATCGTGCGTCACCAGGACAACTGTTTGCCCGCTGGCTTTATATTGCTCAAATATGTCGATACACTTGCGCTGAAACGCCTCGTCGCCAACAGCCAGCACTTCGTCGAAAATCATGATGTCGTTACGCGCCTTGATTGCTACCGAAAACGCCAACCGTACTTGCATGCCAGACGAGTAATTTTTTAATTTTTGATCCATAAACGGCTCAAGCTCGGCAAAGGCAACGATCTCGTCATACATTGCCTCCATTTCTTTGCGCGTAAAACCAAGTAGCGCCCCGTTCAAAAAAACATTATCTCGACCAGACAGCTCCGGATTAAAACCAACGCCCAGTTCAATAAACGGCGTCAATTTGCCGTGTAGCTGAATATTGCCGCTAGTCGGCTGATATACGCCCGCTAAAATCTTGAGCATAGTACTTTTCCCCGAACCATTACGGCCGACAACGCCGAAAAAATCGCCCTGATTAACAGTAAAACTAACCCCGTCTAGTACTTTCTGGACGGTCTTTTTATTTCTCTTGACAATATTAACAAAAGCATGCTTGATGCTAGAATTTTTTGACTGCGGGAGAATAAACTCCTTACGCACGTCTTTAACTATAATAGCCGGCTTCGTCATCTAAATATCCTCCGCAAATGAACATTGCTTACGCTGGAAGTGCCACCAGCCCAATCCAAACAACCCAACAGTTATTATAATTGGAACAAACCATAATAACGGATTGTGAAATGTCTGCCAAATTGTCTGAGAAGCGGGATTGCCGGGCATAAGTGCATGCCTGGCGTCTTGAACTATTTGAGTAACAGGATTCAAAAATGCAATCTTCTGGATGACCGCAGGCATATAAATAATAGCAAAAATAATACCGCTGGCATAAAACCCAGCCTGCAATAAAATTTCCCAAATATATGCGATGTCGCGAAACGTTACGTAAAGTGCCGAGAGCAAAAGAGACAGCCCAATCGACAACAAAAATAACTCGGCAACTATTGGAATTAGCAGCAACCACGACAGAGTTGGCATCAAACCGCTCAATAGAGCAAAAATTATTACCACAACCATTCCTAGACCAAGATTAATCAGCGCTGATACAGAGCTAGCAACCACCAGGAGGTGCCTTGGGATTGCTACCTTACGAATCAGCTGCCCATTATCCACCACTGAGCGAGTACCTACCATCGTTGCCTCAGAGAAAAAATTCCATAGCACAACGCCAGTTAACAACCAGACCCCAAAACACTCAATTCCCTTGCTCCCCTGAGGAAATGCATAGGTAAATAGAACATACAATATACCAAATATAAACAGAGGCTTTAATAACGACCAGACGTATCCTAAAACAGAACTTTGATAGCGAACTTTAAAGTCTGCACCAACTATTGCAAATAAAATTGCTTTGTTCTTTCTATTGCCAAGGACATGTAACACTTTACGATTATACCAAATTATACTAAAAAGATATATACTCATAAATATGAGACAGTTACGGACTATTATCATACGGAACGCCGCGCCTTATGATTTTGGTGGCGGTGAGCGTTTTCCTGTTTTCTTGGCGCGAGAACTGCAGGACCTTGGTCATCTACCAATAATTATGAGCCGCCATGCGAAGCTGTGCAATTATGCTAAACACGAGCAAGTACCGTATCACCGCTCCTGGTGGTGGTCTAGGCAAAACTGGAGTGGACGACAGGCATTAATGATACCGTTATATGTCCTATGGCAATTAATTCTCACTTTGTATTATATTATTCAATTCCGTCGCTACCAGCCTGACGTCATCCATTTACAAAGTAAGGATGACTTTATCGCTGGATCGATTGCCGGAAAGATTATCGGCGCTCGGGTCGTTTGGACCGATCACGCTGACCTTAAGCATATTTGGCGACAAGTTGACGTGCGGTGTAAAAACCCAACCGGTAAGATAGTTGCCTGGGCAGCACGTTTTACTGATGCTATAACTGTCGTTAGCCAGAGCGAGCGTCGCCTAGTCACAGACAACCTACCGCCTAATTCATCCATTCATCGTAAAATAGTTGTTGTTTATAATGGCATTAACGACCAAAAACCGAAGCGCATGCCGCCTAAAAATAAACTCTTTACTTTCTGTATTTCTGGTCGTCTCGTCATTGACAAGGGGATTAGAGAAGCAATCACCGCTTTTAGACAATTTTACGCCACCCACGGTGATTCACGGCTTATCTTAATTGGCGATGGACCAGATCGTTTACAATTTGAACGGCAAGCAAAAAACCTTCCAGTCATCTTTCGCGGATACAAAACAAACCCCCTGCCGGAGGTTGCTGCCACCGACGTATACCTTCATCCGACATATCATGAAGGGTTTAGCGTATCGTTAGTCGAAGCCAGCATGCTGCAATTACCAATTATTGCAACCAGTGTCGGTGGCAATCCAGAAATTATCCACAATAATAAAACTGGCCTTCTTATCCCCGTAAAAGACTCGACAGCGCTGAGAGATGCAATGGAACAACTATACACTGACCGTAAGTTTCGTACTAATTTAGCCGCAGCGGCTCGTCGTCAATATCTCGCACGATTTGTCTTTCATACTATCGTTGAAAAACAGTTTATCCCCTTATACGAAAATGGTATACTATAGCGTATGAAAATTCGTATTGAAACTGCCGCCCTAACCGCTCCCAACATATCTGGCGTTGGTCACTACACTCGTATGTTAACCAATAGTTTAGCCCTTTATTCGCCGCCGGGAACTGAGGTTTCAGCATTTTATTTCAATTTTCTAAGCAAACACCGAGATCCTATATTAGACGACTCAGTTAAGCATGAAAAACACACGCTCATACCGCAGCGCCTATTTGCTAAACTCCAAAGCTACGGCTTACCACTACCGTACGACTTGCTATCTTCGCCTGTTGATGTCGCGATTTTTCCGAATTTCGACCGCTGGACAACCAGTAAAGCAACTATTACTGCCGTCGTTATTCATGACCTCGGCTATCTCTATTTTCCTGAGACGATTGAACAGCGTAACCTAGCTCATTTACGCCGCCGCGTAGCTTATGCGGCCCGAATAGCAGACCTTATCATTACCGTATCGGAGTCGGTCAAGGCGGAAATTATCGCTGAATACGGTGTGCCAGCCTCAAAAATTATTGTCACGCCAATACCAGCCGATCCAATTTATTCCCAGCCGGGTACAGTTGACGTTGCCGCCAAGTACAACTTACCAACCAAGCGGTATATCTTTTCAATCGGCAATCTCGAGCCGCGCAAAGATTTACCGACAATGATTGCCGCCTTTCGCGCTCTACCAAACAAAATCCGCAAACAGTATTCATTAGTGTTAGCTGGCGGTAAGGGCTGGAAGACCGAGACTACTGAACATGCTATCGCTGAGGCTCAAGCTGCAGGTGAACATATTATCCGCCCGGGATACATTCCCCAGGAAGATGTACCTGCGTTTTATCAGCAATCAGACCTTTTTTGCATGAGCTCCATTTACGAAGGATTTGGCATGCCGATTATTGAGGCGATGACTAGTGGCACGCCCGTCGTTGCCTCAGATATCCCAGTATTACGCGAAGCAGGGGGGCGTGCGGCTTTGTACGCACAGCCAAAGAACCCAGATGATTTTTCTAAAAAAATTCTATCTATAATATCTGACCCAAGTGCACGCAATAAAATGCATAAAAGCATGCGGAATCAAATACAGAAAATCTCATGGGAGAAAAATGTTGATGTCCTTATAAAGTCTTTTAGAGAGGCTTTAAATAAATCATGAAATCAATCACCCTTCTCATCCCCGTCTATAACGAAAAATCTGTTCTCCCGCAGCTTTTTAGCAGGCTGGATAAGCTTGAAAAATCTACTCCCAATTACCAATTTGAATTTCTGTTTATCAACGACGGCAGCAGCGACCAAACCTTAGATGTCATCGCCAAACACGCCGCCAATGATACACGCATCAGCTACATCAACTTGTCGCGCAACTTCGGTAAAGAAATAGCGATGCTTGCCGGAATTGACCACACCGAAGGCGATGCTGCCGTGATTATTGATGCCGATTTGCAAGATCCGCCAGAACTCATAAAAGAAATGATCCGCTACTGGGAAGATGGTTATGATGATGTCTATGCTCGCCGCAGCAGCCGGCAGGGCGAAACTTGGCTAAAGAAAAAAACCAGCCAATGGTATTACAGAATCCTCCAAAAATCGACTAGTATTCCTATTCAGGTTGATACCGGCGATTTTCGCTTGCTGGATCGGCGCTGTATTGAGGCGCTGCGGCAATTTCGCGAATCTCAGCGCAATACCAAAGCGATTTTTAGCTGGATCGGCTACAGAAAAAAGGAAATTTTTTATGATCGCGACCCCAGATTAGCCGGCCAAACTAAGTGGAATTATCGTAAATTGATCAACTTAGCCATTGACGGTATCACCAGTTTTACCACCGCGCCACTGCGAATGGCTACCATTTTTGGGTTTATCATTTCTTTCGTGGCTTTCTGCTGGATTATATATCTTTTAGTTCGCCCTTTGTTCGGAGTTCCAACTGGCGCCGGCTACTCTTCCTTAATGGCAGTCATTCTGTTCTTAGGCGGTGTTCAGCTATTATCATTAGGGATAATTGGCGAATATGTCGGCCGGATATTTATTGAAACTAAAAATAGACCACTATATTTAATGGAGGAATATCATGCAGGAAATCGCAAAAAAACACGCCGATAAACTACGTTTTACTATTGTCGGCAGTATTAATACAGTAATTGATTTTAGTATTCTCTTTGCCTTAACTACACTCTTTAATGTCCCGAAAGAATTGGCTAATTTTATATCAACTTTTGTTGCCTTTTTGTTCTCTTTCTTTGCGAATAAAAAATATACTTTCAAATCAACGTCTAAAAACTTAAAAAGACAGTTTCTATTATTTACTATCGTCACGCTATTTGGTTTATGGGTCATTCAAACGATTATTATTGCTGCCATCACGCCAGTATTCACAAATCTTGGCGTAAATAAACCGGCAGCCCTGCTTATTAGCAAGCTAATCGCCACTGCCGCCAGCCTTATCTGGAATTATACTCTCTATTCCAAAGTGGTTTTCAAAAAGCCTAAGAACTCTTCTGACTAATAATCAGCTGGCGATCTCGGCCTTCACCCTCGGAGTGCGTCTCAATATCGCTATATTCACTTGCCAAATGATGCACCGTCCAGCGATCAGCCGCATTCAAATTGACGATCTTCGATTCGCCAGTCCGCCGAACTTCCTCAATCCAACCGCGCGCCTTCTCAATAATTTTCTCAGCATGCTGCTTTTTATAATCAGCGATGTCCAAATTCACCCGCGAAACTGGCGCGCCAGCATTATTCAGCGTAGCAGACAGTAAATATTGGATGCTGCGCAGCGTCTCGGCATTCCGCCCGATCAAAATACTGCTTCTATCGCTGTGCGGCACTGCTGCCACCACGATATCATCCTCAATTTTTACATCCACATCCAGATTCAAATCAAAAAAAGTTAGCAAATCTTCCAGATATTGCTTCGCAAATTTGATCGTTTCAATTTTATCCATATTCCCCTCCTAACCCTTAGCTTTTATTCGCGTTACCCGCGCCTCGGCGGCATTATCTGCGCGTTTCTTAGCCTTTGCTTTCGAGGGTTTAGGTGCTTTTTCATTGGCTATATCTTCCATCTCGGAAGAGTCTTTTCGTAAAATAATAAGGTTTTGCAAATAACCCACCGCATTGGCAGTCGTCATATACATCGCCAGCGCTCCTGGCAGATAAATAATTATCAGAAACACCATAACCGGCATAAACTTCATCATTTTCCTGGAAACAACTGCGTTAACTTCCGACTGGTCGGCTTCCTTGCCGCTGCCAGCTTCGCTTAATATATCGCGCAGCCGCCGCTTGCTATCAGAATTAGGCGATAACTGCTTTGCTGTCAAATATTGCAAAACAGCCGCTAAAGCCGCTAAAACCAGCAAGCCGATTACTACGCCGCTTTTCGATATTGCATGCTGCGTCAGGTCAAAAATACCTAAAAAGTTTTGGTTAAACTGATCCGGATTGTTTACCAAATTATTTGCTACCGGCAAGTTTTTCACAGCACCGTAGACATATTTACCCAAATCCGCCCGGTTTGATGCAAAAATCTGCACCACCCGGTACATGGCGATCAAAATCGGAAACTGAATTAATAGTATGCCAATTGGGCCGAAAACGCTGATATTGTGTTTTTTATACAGCTCCATCATCGCCAAATTACGCATCTGCGGATTTTTTGCATATTGCTTATTGATTTTTGCCAGCTCCGGCTGCATTTTGCGCATCGCTTTAGTGTGGTGCAACTGCTTTTTCACCAGCGGCCATAACAACAAGCGCACCAAAATTGTGAAAATAATAATACTGACGCCAAAATCCGGAATCAAACTATAAATCAGCATCAACAGATTAAAAATCGGCTGAACAATTACTGTATCAAAAAAACTCATACGCTATATTATAACAAAATTACTGTTATTTATACAGTTTGGCTTGAAAAAAGAGGTTTTTGATGGCTGTTTGCAGCTCAGCGTACGGCATAGCCAGCACTTCTGCCGAAAAAACAATGACCGCTATATCCTGGCTATTTTTTAAGTTTGGTAGCTCGCGGCGAATAATCTCATATATACGGCGGCGCACCCGGTTTCGGCGAACCGCAGACTTTAAGACTTTCTTACTAACCACCACTGCAAATCTGCTGTTTTTACGGTACGGATTTTGAATATATTTCAGCGCCGCCAGCGAAGAGCGCGCCGTCTGGCCGTTTTTATAAACAAAGCGCAGGCTGCCATGCCCGTGAAATCGATTAGCTTGCTGTAACATATTTTATAATTATATCAAAAAGTCCCGCTACTATCGACGGAACTTTTGATAAATATTTGCTTAAATAGCAATCTTCGCGCGGCCTTTCAGGCGGCGGCGTTTTAGTACTACGCGGCCAGCTTTGGTAGAAACCCGCGCTCTAAAACCGTGCGTCTTAGCACGATGACGAGTGTGTGGTTGAAATGTTCGCTTTGGCATATCGTTATATAGTGTACATTTTTTTGACTTTTTTTGCAAGCAGCGAAGCTTTTTCCACTACTTAGTATTATTTTTCCACAATTTTACAGAGGTAATTTGCCATTGTGGAAAACACTACCTCTGTTTGTTATAATCCTTAGCACAACACATCTTATGCTTGTGGAAAACTCTAATCTTTTGCTATAGTAGTATTAAGATTATTAAAGAAATAAGGGGTAAATTAGTGAACGATCGCGCAGTGTGGCAGGGCGTTTTAGGCGAAATTGAGGTTACTGTATCATCGTCGTCTTTTACTGCTTGGTTTAAAAATACCAAGCTGGAGATTATATCCGACAAAGAAGTTGTGGTGGTCGCGCCAAATATTTTCGTCAGAGCCCAGCTTGAAAAGAGATTTCACCCGCAAATCATGGAAGCCCTATCCCATAACGGCATCAATTCGCCAGCAATTACCTACAGTGTCAAATCCGGCGCCAGAAAACCGCGGATTAATCGTGAAATCACCCAGGAAGAGCAATCGAAATCTAATGCAATAGATTCGCTCGTTATCCCGTCTAAAAAATCAAATTCCAGCAACCTTAACCCACGCTATACTTTTGAAAACTTTATCGTTGGCTCCAGCAATGACCTGGCGTACGCCGCTTGCCAGGCGGTCGCTTCCCACCCCGGCGCTAAGTATAACCCGCTCTACCTATATGGCGGTGCCGGCCTCGGTAAAACCCACCTAATGCAAGCTGTTGGCAACGCCATTGTTAAAAAACAGCCGTCGGCGCGCGTGTTGTATATTACTACAGAAACATTCGTCAATGAATTTCTTGACTCAATTCGCTTTAAGAAAAAAGGCTTTTCCGATAAATATCGCAACGTCGATGTACTTATCGTCGACGATATGCAGTTTATTGCCGGCAAGGAGAAAACCCAGGACGAATTCTTTCATACATTCAATGACCTTCACCAGAATAATAAGCAAATTATCATTAGCTCCGACAAACCGCCAAAAAGCATCCCCACTCTGACTGACCGTTTGCGTAGCCGATTTGAATGGGGCATGGCAATTGACATTCAAATGCCCGACTTCGAGACCCGCTGCGCTATCGTCAAGGCTAAAGCCGCTTTGAGCAGTTTTGAGCTGAATTCCGACGTGGTTGAATATTTGGCAACCAATTTCAAGACTAACATCCGCGAGCTGGAAGGCGCCCTGAACCGGCTGCTGGCCTACGCGGAAATGCAGGACTTCACGCCCGACATCATGGCCGCTGAAGGAATTTTGGGCGACATGAAACGAACTCGCCCGCAGCACATCACCGCCAAGCAAATTATCGATAAAACCGCCCGTTACTATAATATTGAGGTTAAGGACATGTGTTCAGCTCGGCGCGATAAATTCGTCGCAATGCCGCGGCAAATTGCCATGTATCTGCTGCGCAGCGAACTTAAAATGAGCTTTCCGAAAATTGCCCAGGAATTAGGACGCAAAGATCATACCACCGCCATGCATTCGGTAAATAAAGTTACTAAAGAAAGTACGGTTAATATCAGTATCCGCGAACAAATAAACGACATCCGGGATAAATTATATGTTCATTAGTAGTGGAAAACCTGCGAACAACCTGCGAATTGTCAGTGAGTTAATAAACAGCATAACTGTGTATAATATTTGGCGTCTTTTCAACCAGTGGAACACTCCATCAATATCCACTATAAAACCGACACTTCATACACAGGGTTTTCCACTGCTGGATTTGTCAAATCACCCCTGTTTGAATATATTTTTACTCAGTTTCCACAACGCCTATTATTATCACCGCGAATTAATAAGAAAGGATTTATAATAAGTAATATGAAAGTATCAATCGCCCAAGAAAAATTAGCCAAAGCACTTAATCTCATTAAGGATATTGCTTCCAGTAGGAATGAACTAGCTATTTTAAATAATATTCTATTACGAACTGACGGCGGTAGATTGTTGATTGCCGGTACTAATTTGGAGATTGCTTCCACCCAATATGTCGGCGCTAAAATTGATCAGCCGGGATCAATTACTATCCCCGCTCGCTTGGTCTCTGAATTCATCGCCAATCTACCAAGCGGTACAGTCGAGCTCGAGGCTAAAGACAGCCGCTTAAACATTACTTCTGGCAAGTTCTCGTCGGTAATTAACGGCGTTATCGCTGACGAATATCCTGAACTACCGACTGTCGATGAGACTACTGCAGTTCGCTATGAAATTACGGCTGGAGACTTAAAAAAGGCTATCAACCAGACAAAGATTGCGGTCAGTAGCGACACAACACGCGCGGTGCTGACTGGTATTTATTGGCAAACGCACGAAGGCTATTTATATTTGGCAGCGACTGACGGCTATCGATTGGCAGAGAAGAAAATGATGAAATCGGATAGCGAGCTGGCGGCAATTATTCCGGCATCGACGTTGGCTGAGGTTAGTAAAAGCGCTGATGACGAGGAACAATTGACGATTTTATTCGACGACACGCAAGTTTGCTTCCGGACCGATAATATGGAAATAGTCAGCCGCTTGATTGACGGCAAATTTCCTGATTATAAACAGCTTATTCCGGCAACTTCGGATATTGAAATAAAGATTAAAAAAGCAGATTTTAGCAGAATCACTAAAATTGCAGCGTTATTTGCCCGCGAGTCTGGCGGCGGTATTACCTTAACAGCGTCTAAGGACAAATCTTTATTGTCGATTCATTCAATTGCTTCCGAACTAGGGGAAAATACCTCAGAAGCAGCCGCAGAAATATCTGCCGACGGGCAAATTACGCTGAATTCGCGGTACTTAACCGAAGTTTTAAACGTGATTGATGATGACGATATCGTGTTTTCTTTCAACGGCAAACTGTCGCCATGCGTCATCCGTGAGCAGGTTAAAAACCCTGATTATACGCATATTATTATGCCGTTGAAGAGTTAGTTCTTGTTGTAATTAATTGTTTTAACATCTATAGTGTTTGGATTTTTATTCAGAACGACTTTTATATGATATCTTCTCTTTACCTGATCAGCTGCTGCATCAAATTCTACAGCACTTAAATCATAGCCGTCGTCAATGAGTCGTATGTTGCTTAATTTTATCTCATAACCCTCTTTCGGCCAGTTTTTGCCGTTTGTTATCGACGATATATCGGATTTTATGGAATTGATAATACTCTTCTCCATTTTTGTTGTTAGCATATTACCGAGTGCAACCTTATATTTATTTCTATAATTCACTTTTTGGTTCCAGCCTTGACTACCGCTGACGTAAATAAATCTACTAGTAATAGCTTCACCGCCTGTAAAATTCTTATCCGCAGGGGCAGGTTTATTTAGTAAATAAAAAAACAACAATACCGATGTTATTATAATAAATAGCAATGCTGTAATAATACGCTTTTTCATTCTCCTATGCCCTAATATCGTCTTTACTTATAACCCACATAGCTCTTACGGCTCCTGCGCTCATTATTTGGTCGTCTGTAAATCCTGCCGAGTTCTCAGTATAGCTAATCTTACCATCGCCATTTAAATCTTTCATTGATGATGCATCGGCAGATATTGTTGTACATCCACCGCCACCGTGGCTACATGCCTGATTTCCACTTATAGTGTTTTCTTTATTAGGGTCCGCTACTAGTATTTTACCATCACTAGTCAATCCGCGTAGTACGATAAAATGTCCCGATCTCGTGAATATACCATGTTGAGGATTGGCTATAACATATTTTCCACTAGACAAGGCTTCCTTGGCTTTTGATATATCAGTGCCGATTTCCTCCGACTTTAGTCCGTGAGCGGTTGGTATGGCTGTGAAGGCGCTATGTCTTGTGCCAGCTCCCTCCGTGTGTCCTCCTTCGCGAGCCTCTTTGGCTATAGTGACTGGAGTTATAGTTTTATCTCCCAGGAGGGTGGATAATACCATGGCTAATGAAGTTGTACCGCATCCACAGGCATCTATATTACCGCAAGCGGGGTCAAATAAGTCGTTTGGGTAGTCTGTTTGATAATAAACATTAAAATTACCCAGCGAAGAGGATGCGGAACTAGCGCTACTGCTATCGTCACATTCATCGCCGCCGTCCGTCGACACTGTGGTTGCCCCCGGCGTACCGAGGTTTGCTTTGTTGATTGAGTCGCCAGCCAAATCGTATATTTCATTAGACCATTTTTTTAGATTGTTAATGTAGGTTACAGTATCGTTGCCGTCATTCGGTGGTGCGTATTTCATCATTACCGCCTCAATACCCTGCTCCATTTCTTGGCTATATACCTCTTTAAGATACATATACATGTCGTTGTTGTTTTTTGTATCATACAATGACTGTTCTAGTGTATCCCAGGCGTACCATTTACGACCTGCAGCTTCTACATGAGGTTGAGAATCAGTAGCTGTTCTTCCGTAGGCATTATTGCCGCCAGGTATGGCAGTACCGAAAGTAGACTCCATTCTAGATATTATTAACGGTAAGATTGGGTTTATACCAGCTCGCTTACCGCCAGCGATTGCCATTTCGCCAGTCTTAATATTTAAAAAGGGCGAGTTAGAGGGGGCGTTGTTTTTAACCCAAGTGTCTATAGCTTCAGCGAATTTATTGGCATCTTTGATTTCCATTAACTTGGCGGATAGATTTCCGCCCTTGCTGACTGGGTCTTCTCCGGAAGCGCTAGCTCCAGTGACACTAGCAGAGCTGCCGCCACTATTCCCGTCTCCACCCTCGCCTTCGCGTACTTTCTCGTTTCCGCATCTAAACCATTTTATGTCCTGGTCTCCGTATATTTCATCTAATTGTTCTTTTGTGTATTCTTTTTCTTCGGCTAGTACTACAGGCGATAATATATTAGAAAAAATTAACAGCACGGCAAATGTTACGGCGGCTATCTTTTTCATACTATGATACTCCCGGTTGAGAAGATAGGAACTTCTTAATAATCAAACTTTTATCTACAACGCTGTTGGGAATTTTCTGATCTGTAAAATTTCGTCTAGTAAATAAGGTTCCTGGTCCTAAAACTCTATTATAAGTATTATTGACGTGGTGATAAACAAGTAATGCTGGGTCGGTGGAATGGTCAGTTGGCTCAACCACTATTATTACCCACTTGTCTATATTTTCTTGCTGACTAATATATATATTCTGATTAGACAGCAAATCGTCTTTTATATTGTCTATAGTTAAGCTTCCTTTATGTATTTTACCAGTAAGTCTAGGATTGTTGGGCTGACTACTAATGTTAGTATCACTGCTTCTACGCTTAAGAATGTCCTGCTGTTTATTATTAGATATCACAATACTCATTATAGTATAAATTATCGATATAATAATCACAGAAACGATAAATATAATAATTGCTGGCTTTAAGGATTTTATTGTGTAGTTATTGTTATCCATTATTTTGCTATCCTAAAGAATTTAGTTCCCCAGCTGGCATCGGCTGGTCCGCCGATCGGTCCGCCGTCGTTTGGTCCGCGGGCTCCTTGCGAATAAATTTTTCCATCAACTCTTCCGGTTACTATCTCGACATGTCCCTGTCTCCAAACAACGTCGCCAGCCTCAGCTTCCGATGAGCTGATTTCCTTAAGCTTAGGATTCGACGGATAACCGCTGGTGCCGTCGCCGCCTATATCAATGCCGTAAGCGATATATAAAGACGCTCTTACAAATCCTGAACAGTCCAGAATCGGTGTTCCTTTTGCCAAAGATCCGTTTTTTACTCCTTCTATCATAGTATTCATCTCTTCAGTACTACCGTGTCCGCCAGTATATAGATACGTATATTCAAAGAATTGTTCGCCAGCCTTTACTACTGCGTTGCCATCACCAGTACTAGTAGAACCCTTTGATCCACTCCCCGATTCGTCATCTTCATCTTCGCCGTTCATTGACTGAGCAACCTGGAAATCAAGCAATAATACCGACATCGCCGCTATTTTTTTGTTGCTTATAGTATTGGCAGTAGCCTCTCCTACTCCCTCTTTTTCTGCCGTGTAACTGACATCATTGCCGTTTTCATCTTTTAATCCTGTAGATTCTGAAGTCTTTGACTTGTTTAAGGTGGCTGACGATGCGCTATCCGGCACAGTGCAACTGTTCATGTTAGTCCAATAGTCGCCTTCTTTTGCGTCGCTACAGGACTCAATAAACTCTGTTAGCGGTGTGTTTGCTTTTAAGTATCCACTGTTTTTCATGTCCTCTATTGTGGCGTTTTCCGGTATATCCTTGCTGTCGTCAATCCAGCCTTCGTCTTCAGCAATTGAGATAGCTTCCTCGGTTGACATACTAGCCTGACCCTTTGTGATGCCAGTACACGGTAGTCCTGCTATGTTTACTGCTGGCATTCCTTCGTCGCTGTCTTGCTGGAACTCTTTACCATAGTCGCAGTAGCTTCCTGAATATATAGCGCTTTTAGCGTGGGCAGTAGATGAAAACGATAGAGCAAATGATGGCAGCCTTAGGATATTAGACAACGTAGAGACAAATGACCCATCAGACGTTCCGCTTGCCAGCATCATATTACCCATGTTGTGAACGATACTACCCATAAAGGTGTATTTACTGGAAGTATCAAACGGACTTAGCGATGCGATATCCATTCTTTTTTGGAATTCTTCATTGGCTAGTTGAATTTCGCCAAATTCGGCTAATTGACTGGACTTTAAGGTTGGCAGCATTTGTGCCATGCTTCCAGACGAGAAGAATGCCGCTAATCCGACACCCAGCGCGTCGCCCAGATCCTTAAATCTAGCTTTTGGTAGCATATCGTTTTCTGCTAAATCTTTAAATACCGGCTGAAGCATTCCTGAAGCAAGACCGCTTACCCAGCTACCAATCTGATCTTTTATGATTTCTTTACCTATCCAGCTAACAAGAGAAGAAAAGCCGCCCGTCCAAGCCGCCATAGCTGCCTCGGCGCCCATAGAAGCATACATAGCCAGAGGACCTAATACGACATTACAGAAAGGCTCAAGTTTATCTCCGACTGATTTAGCGCCTTGAACGATTGGGCTGGTAATCATTTTATAGCCTGGAGCAAAATCGGAGATTACTTGTTTATTCTTAATTACCCCAAGAGACGCCATTAGTATCGGTGAATCTACGGCTGAACCTTCGGTGTTCTTAGAGCCTTCAACCGTACCTCTTTCAGTTAAGACGGTGCCGACAGTATCCATTTCCTCGGCAGTAAATCCGCTGCCGAATCCCGCTGCTTTGGCCTTTGATGACGATGTCAGTATAGTATCAAAGGCAACGCCTACGATAGGAATAATCTGTATAGCAGTTACCGCAGTGGCGACCATGCTTGGTATCTTTACACCTACGCAAGTGGCAGTTGCTAAAAGATAAATAAAACCGCCCACCTTAGCTTTGGTCATGTTCTTGTTTACTTTTCCCGTAAGTTTCGTTCCTGCTTCGCCTGAATTAAACTTTGGAAATTTCTCTTTAAACTTATTAAGACGTTCGTTTATCTTTAACTTTTTATCTATTTTATGGGCAAGCCCGCCGTTTCTTTTTAGTTTAAAGGCTTTCAGGAATTTATTTTTAATATGTTTTCCTACCCAGGCTTTGACGCGCATCTTAAACGCGCCGTATCTGCCAAAAACCTTGCTAGCTTGTTTTTCATTGCCTTTTTGCAGTAGATGATCAACTAACTCGTCTTTTTTTAGTGTCTTACCATCAACATCATACTTAGCCGGCTGGTTATCTGGATAGCCTTTTTTACCAATATCGAATTTACTGCCGTCCTCATTAAGAGGGATAACTCCCTTTTTTGATAATTTTGATAAACCCTTATTAGATATCTTGCCCATTTTAGTACCGAGCTTGCTTTTATATCCACGATTTTTTAGTATGTGCTTGATGGTTTTCGTGAACCGGGTTTCCTTGGCTACCGAGGCAGAGTCGTTTTGGTCAACGGAGTTAGCTTCCAAATTAAACAATAATAGCATCGGTCCTGCCATTGATCCGCCGATAAATGCTCCGCCGCCGATGAGGGCGGTTATGACGCCCGCTGGTCCGCCTTTTTTCAAAACTCCCTTTAACGTTAACGGCTGCTTTCTACCAGAACTCTTGTTAGCTGCCGGCTGGTAGAATCCGTTATCTTGCGGCGCGGAAGATTCTTGCCTGTCGGCGGCTTCGCTGGCGGCGTCAATTCGACGGCCGTCTATATCAGATTCAGAATCGCCTAACTGAGATTCAAGACCAGCAATGGCGGCTTTTTCGCGGTCGCTTAACTCTGACTCGCCGAAATCAGCCTGGGTTTGATCAAACCTAGCTTGCTCGGCAGGACTAAGTCTCTCGTCGGCTCTATCGTCCGTGGTATAGTCAATCCTTGGCGGTCTAGTTTTTATTGCCATATACCCTCAATTATACTACACGTCTCCGTATCCGCCGACCGGTATTTCTGATGGCCGTTTTTGCTTGGTTACCGGGCTGGTGTTTATTAGATTATATTCAGTATCGCTGGCTTGAATTTGGATGTGGACATGGTTTTGTCCGGCGAAGAATAGGCCTTGTCCGACTGGGAAGTTGGATAAGCGTTTTTGCTCCTCCTCGGTCAATTTGAAAACTTGCGATAAGACGTCAACGGCACTGGTGGATTGCTTCAGCAGCAGCTGAATTGACGAGTTGGAAACAATTGCTCGTCCCATCTTGCTGCCGACGAAGTCTTCCACGTCCTGGGTAATGGTGGTTAATCCTAACTGGTATTTGCGGGCGCGCTTTGCTAAAGAAAATAAGAAGCTGGCCGAATCATCGTAGCGCATTAGTTGCCAGGCTTCATCAACGATCAGCATACGCCGTTTTTGGTCGGTACGGGTAATGTTCCAGATATGATTTAGTACAATATACATGGCAATTGGCCGCAGCTCGTCCTCCAAATCGCGGATATTAAACACTACCATCCGGTTGTTGATGTCAATATTTGATTGCTGCGAGAAAATTCCGGCAAATGTACCAGCGGTAAATTTGCGCAGCCGCTGCGCCAGCGCCGGGCCAGTACCGCCCATATGCAGCAAAGTATCGTATAAATCGGAAATTGTCGGCGGTAGCGAATGGTGAGTTAGCGGATCGGAGGTGATGCCAACCCGGGCATAGGTGTCAATCAAGGCTTGGTCGATATCGGCTTCTTCCGCTGGTGATAGTCCAGATGTAATTTGCCCGTCAGACTGGAGACCGCCTAACATTTGCCGCAACAAACCATGCAGGGTTACCAAGTTGGCCCGCAGGGCATCATCCGCCTCGTCGGTGTCGATTACCTTTGGCAAATCAAATGGATTAACGCGCGTGTCGCTACTCAGGCTCAAGCGGATATAGCTACCGCCGACCGCATCGCATAGTTTCTGGTATTCGTTTTCCGGGTCAATAATCACGATGTCCGAGCCGATCATCATACTGCGCAGCGCTTCCAATTTGACAGTAAACGACTTGCCGGCACCAGATTTAGCGAACACTACCATATTGGCATTTTCCAAGGAAAAACGGTCGAAAATCACCAAGCCGTTATTGTGCATATTAATGCCGTATAATACACCTTTACCGTCAGTCAGGTCGGCTGATGTGAACGGGAAACTGGTAGAAATAGCGCTGGTGTTCATATTGCGGCGAACCTGCAATTCGTCGGTTAATTGCGGAATAGTACTATTTAGTCCCTGCTCCTGTTGGCTGGAAGCGACTTTTGAAAACACCAGCTGCTGGCCGAAAATTGTCTCAATTTTATGCTGCACGAAATTTAATTCATCCATGCTGTCAGTATAAATCGTGATATATAATCCGTAGCGGAAAAACTTTTCGGCGCCAATTTGCAGCTGGTCGCGCAACTCTTCGGCGTCCTGCAAAGCCGCCTCCAATGCCGGGTCGCGCACTTTGCCTTTTTCCGTATTAATATTCATGGTAGCTTCCAGCTGCGTCACTTTTTTACGCAGATTATTAAGCACCACCTGAGTATCGACTGGATAAATAAACATACTAATGTCCAGAACTTCGTCGATGTTAATCACCGAACTGAGCCAACCAGTGTAAATTTGCCGCGGATAACCGTATACATACATGGTGCGGCCGTATTTTGCGCCCAAACGGAAATGGTCGGCATGAAGCTCCAGGCTGCTGGGCGCGATAAAATCGCGCATCGTTCTGACGCCTGTCAGGAAAGCTTGTTCAACTTCGGCTTGTTCGCGCGCCCGCTGCTGCGCCGCGATATCGATAACGTCTTTCTTCTTTGCCATTACAATAATCCCCCTCCTGTTGGCGGCTGGCCTTGTCCTTTGGTGATGTAAGTGGTCGTCAGCTCGCTCGGGTCAATAGCTGTTAGCGATTCTCTGGATGATGTATCGGGGTTATATGACACGTAAAGCAATTCGCCTAATTCTCTAGTGTTCAATTGGCGGCTTTTGACGCCCATCTGGAACATACCGCTCATCACCGAATCAAGGCGGTTTTTAATCTCATCTTTCGCTTTCGCATAGGTTGCTTGATCAATTTTTGTTACAGAAGCTTCTTTTTTGCCGCTGAAAAAGCTGTTGAACAAACCCTTGGCTTGTTGTTTAGTCACACTCTCGTCGCCTTTTTGGTAATAAGGCACCACTACGTAAAAACTCTTATCCATAATGTTGGCCTCTTGGGCTAGCACGTCAATGAAATCCATATAATCGTCCATCAGCACGTTTAAAAGCATATTATCTTGGTTGCGGCGAATTTCTGCCAGCCGGTCAAGGTATGGTCCGATATCCACCCGCCGCGAGCGAATTAGAATTTGCACAGGAAAATAAAGCGAATTAAGAAAATTTTGATAACTAAATTCAACGCCTTCCCGCTCCCTTGCGCTCATTAAGTCAAAGTTAATCGATTGGCATTCAACCACCGCTCGAAAACTGCCGTCGCTCATAATAATCATGTTCTCGCGCATCTCTGAGAATAACAACGTGTTTTGGGTGCTGATCGCGGCGTTTTTCTTCTTGTCTTTTGGCGCTTGCGCCTTAGGCGTTTGGTTTGCTGGCTGCTGCCCGGAACCGATTGACTGCTGCTGTGGAACACTACCGTCAGAAATAGCCGCATTGGCTTGCTGCGGTACTGGCGGCTGATACGGTTGCTGGTTTTGTAATTCTGGCTGCATATTCCCACCTTAATGTAACGAAATCACCACTTCATCTTCCATTTTTTTTGCTTTTTTCTCTCTTTGTTCAATCTCGTTTGCTACGCGCTGGATCGTCTGAATAGAGAAGTCTCTGTGGTTCTTTGCCAAGTCTATTATAGCAGGCGAGACGCTATCAAGGCTAGTCTGCGGCGGTGCTGTCGGGGCTGAGGCTTCTGCTGTTGGCTGCACTGGTATCTCGTCCAGCGGTATGAGTGTTGATTGGCGCATGGTTGGGTATGGCCCTGCTTTCATACTGGATGCTATTGATTGTTCTATATCAGATTGTTGATTAGGCTGATAGTCAGCTGTTAACACCTGATCTACTGGCGCGTTATCATCTAAAATTGATGTTTGATCGGGTTGTGTATTGCTTGCACTGCTATTTGAGCCTGGTGATTGACTAGACTGATCGTCTGTGGACGACACGCCCTGAAAGTCATCCGTTGCTATTTGCTGAGCTGCCGACATTGTTTGAATCATTGCCTGCCGCCGCCGAGCATCCGATTGATTAATTAGATTGGTAATGTTCTGCGCAGTTACTCCAGTTTCATCCAATGGGTCGAATGCAGCTTGCGCTTCGTTATATAAATCAGCCTGCATTGAACTGTTCGGATTATTAATGCCGCGAATAGCCCAGCCGCGGCTGTCTACCAAATTTGCCAAATACGACAACCGCCGCTGCACTTCTTCTTGATCATAACTATTTCTGCGGGTTGTTTCTTCGGTTTTTGGCGCAGTAACCTCCACCAAATACTCAATGCCGTCAGGCTGCCATAGCCGTTTCTTTGGCTTTAGCATAAAAGAAATTACTGCCGCCAAATAGACTTCCATAGGCTGGTCTTTTCTCAGAGGCAGCGCTAATGCGCCGAAAAATAAGGCAATCGGCACAGGAATTAAGCCCAGCGGTAGTAATATCCGTGCCAGAATATAAGCAGCCCCCAGCGACACGACAGCGATAATCAAGAAAATAAACTGCCGGAAACTAAACGGTCCAAGCAGCTTGTCTTCCGCCTCCACGTCCTGAGGAACTTTATACACAGACATACTGCTTATATTATAGCAAATTACAGCATGGTTTTAAGGATTTGGTATTGTCCTCTGGCAGCTTCGGTAACGTTACGTTTGAGTTCTCTCTCTGTCAGCGCTTCATCAATCTTCTTCCTGAAGGCAGCTCGCTTCTCTGCTGTGACAATGCTGCCGTGGCGGCTATTAAGGGCCTTCTGGAGAAGCTTGACACCCTGAGCATCAGTAATAGAAACATCCTCGGATTTGAATTTACCGCCCTCAACCCATTCGGCAACATACTTCAGAAGAGCATCTTCATTAGGAATATCACCCTTGACTATGTCGTCAATTAATTTGCCGCCTAAGAACGGTGCTTTACCCTTTACGTTTGATGAAGCCAGGCCTGCTGCCAGTGAGCCGTTAAATTCTGGCGGCATTACACTGATTAATTCAGCGACTTCGTCAACTGTTCCATTGCGCATCTGATCTTCTGTCGCTGCTTCACGTACATATGGACTGTTGCGGTCGAATACTCTGTTGCCGCGGTAGACGACGCCGCCCTTTGCTAATTCTTGCTTCTCTTGAGCGCTAAATTTGAAATGGTTAATAACCTGGTGCGCCTCCTCGATAGATTTGGCAGTTTCTCCGCGGGAGGCTGCTACGGCCGTTGCTAACGCTGCATCCATACCCAGGTTATTGCCGTGTTCGTCAACATACACATTGCCGCCCGCCATTCTCTGGTATTCGCTATTAGTTAAGACATCCTCAGCCAATTTCCTATTCTGGGCGCGCTGCGCGTTGGATTTGCGGATTCCTTCCAGCGCCAAGTTGCGGGTAGTCTCTTCTGCCTCATCCATGAATTGCTGTTGTCTGTTTGCCCATCTTGTAGACACTCTTTGCAGTGCTCTGTCGGGAAGAGACTGCCTAATATCGGATGGGGCATATCCCTGGACTGCCTCGGCGTACCGGTTTTCGTCTTGTGCCGCCAATACTTCAGCTTGTCTCTTAGCTTGCTTGGCGTGCAAGTCTTCCCGTTTATGTAAGTTCGATCCGCCATAGACATTGTCTGCCTGCTGCTGTAGTCGCTCCTGCCGTTCCTTTGCTCGCCGTTGGCGGTGGCTCATGTGCCGGCCAGCTCGCCGAATAAACTGCCGGCCTTTTAGGTTGTCGTTGCCCAGCGACCGCTTGTTAGCAACTTCCGTGCTTTTGTCTTTAGACCAGTTGCGCGTTCTGTCGATAAGCCCCTTGTTTGGGTTGTTGACAATTCCAGCGATACGATTTAGGATTCCGCCGCTCAGCTTAAATAGGAACGGCGTTAATGGCAGCGCGATAATCTGCACCGCTAGTCCCAGAATCACCTCTATGATAGTTGATGCATTTTGTAAAATTGCTGCCGCTGCTAATTGAGAGCCGCCGAATAATAAGGAGAACGCCGGGAAGAAAATCAGCATCGTCATGAACATTTTACGCCACTTTTCGAACCATTTTTCTGTGCCTGGCAGTAAATAGCAAACAAATGCTAGCGGTGAAATAATTGTCAAAATAACGATTAACGCGTGCCGTGCTGCCAGCACTAAAACTACCATTAAAACCGCTAGTAATGCCCCCAGTAAAACAGGTAGTAGTAGAATAATCGCCGATGATAAAACGCCGCCTTCACCGACTAAAAAGGCCCTGATGCCGACTGCCGCCGCGCCGCCGGATAAAATAAGCGCTGTTAAATTCTCCCAGGTGAATACTTCAATACTGCCGCCGCTGGAATGTCCAGTTGTTAAAACTGTGGTTCTAATCTGCATAAAGACATCTTGCAGAGCATGTCCGGAAATATTTGATAAATCGATAGCAAACGCACAAATATAATAAGATATATTCACTAACACCGCGGCAATTGCCAGGCGCGGCAACATCTTTTTTATACCATAATTACTAATTCCCGCTGAGGTGACTTGTGAGTAAATAATAACTAAGAAGGCAATAATAAACGCCGCGTTGGCAAATCCCAGCATAATATTCCACGCCAAATATAACCCGCTTTTATTGTCAGTAACATTCAGCGGCTGCGTCTCCAGAGAATCGTTCAGTTTACCATATAGCCAATCCATGTTTTTTGCTAAAAACGTCGAGATCGGGCAAATATAAAAACCCACCGATGCTATGCCGCAATCGCTGCTGCCAACATCAGGATTTTCACCGGCTGCTTCGGTGGAAATGCTGGTTGATGATTCTCTGGTGTAAGTCCTTGGTTTCTTAAAGTCATAGACGATAAACTCTGCCGAGGTTGCTGTTGTCATGTCAGTACCGGGCGGAAAGTAAATAACTTTCATTTTTTCCTTGCCACCGGATTTGTCCAGCATACCGTAAGCGTAGCCTTTTTCATCCAAGCCCATGTTCTTCAGCTGGTTTTCGTCGGTGATGTTTATGTATGTGTTGTCCTGGTAGACTAAAGACCGGCCGTTCCAGGTAGCATCTGCCGCCATAGCAGGGGTAGATTGTAAAAAAACACCAGCAAGAGTACTAACGATCAGCCCAGCCGCCAGAAATGCAAACCATCGCGACCGCTTCATCAACTGCCGCATATGTGTCTGTAACCACTTCATATACGGATTATGTTAGCATTTTTTAGATAAAAAGTCAAGGAAACGTACGGGGTAACTTACGTACTGGGTGGTTTCGGTGCAGAAGGTGATTGCGTGGCAGCCTGTGCTTGCCGGGCTTGCCCCGATGATGTTACTGGTTGTGTTTCGGTTCCTCCGCTTGCTTGTGTCGCGGGTCTTGTTGCTTTTTCTACTATACTCTCAAGCTCTTTTTTGGTTTGATCAGAGATATTTTGCATAGCTTGTTTGTTGTCTAACACTTTTATGGCCTGCTGTGCATCCATACCGCCTGACTTTATCTGCTGTGTAATATTTGCCTGTATACTGGCTTTTATAGCTCCTATGTTTTCCTGCGGAGCTTCTCTCATAATATGTCTGTCGCCCAGAACTCTGGTGGCTTGCTCCCAGTCCATACCGCCAGCTTGTATGGCGGCTGCGTTTTGTTCGACGGCTGCCTTGTCTCCCAGCTTGTCAAAGCCCTCTTGAGTCAGCCTGTGCATCTCGCTAATACCGGTATGTACGGGCGCGCCGCCTGATTTTTCTAGCTTATCCAAAGCCGCCTTACCAGCTGCTGCAACACCAGCATCGCGGCCTTTCATCTTCATTAAGGCTTCGGCCATGTCACTATTGTCAATACTGCCACCCTTTTGGAGATACTCGCGAACTTGATCTATTTCGCCTGCACTGCCTCTTTCGGCTATCTCTTTGGCGGCTAAAGCTTTAACATAACTATCGTTGCTCTCATTCAGCGCTCTTACCGCGTTGCCATTATATTTACTTTGCAGCTCCATGCCGGCAGCTTTGAAAGCGGCCTCTTTTATGTAAGCTTTACCGCCGACAGTCTGAGCAGCTTTACCAAGAATTGAGGGGTCGTCTGCCACTCTTGCGTCAAATTTTCGTTGAGATTCTTGCTCAAATGCCGCTTCTTGCGCTTTTGCAGCTCTTAAGTTTTGATCAAAAGACTGCCTTCTTCTGCCCATGGCGTACTTTGCTTTAGTGGCTAATTTTAGCGGGCTGTATTTGCCGCGGGACGCAAGCCGTTCCGCTTCTGTCTCTTTAGAATAATCCCGGGACGCAATTTCAGATTTTCTCCTCGCTTTCGCTGCTCCTGCCATTGCCCCGGCGTAGCTTGATAACGAGTTTACTGCTGGTGCAGTTAGCTTATTGCCAGCATTTTTTATGCCATTTATCATACCGCCCATAATAGAGTTTGATTTTATAGCTAATACAGCCACAAATCCGGTTCCCAGAAGCAGCATGGTGACTGCCATCATTCTGAACAAAACCTCATTAGCCTCTGTCTTAGTATTTAAAATGATTAAAGCTATAAACTTTAAACCGCCGCAATACATGGAAGCTAATGGGTATAAAAATACCATGCCCAGGAACGTGCTCTTCCATTTCTCAAATAATTTTTGGGTATTTGGCAGTACCCAGGCAGCGATGGCGATCGGCGAAGAAATTGCCAAAACCGGTATAATACCTGCACGGAAGACCAAAGCCATTAAGCCGGCGATTAAGCCTAAGATGGCTGGCACAATGAATACAAGCAGCAATAACAAACCTACTTTTGGATCCATACCAGCAGCTGCACTCCACGCCGCCTTTCCTGCTAATATACCGCCGCCAATTACTATACCGCCAGCAATAATGTCTGTTATGATAGTTCCCCAGCCGACATCTTTAGGGTCTACGGCTGGTGCTAGATCTGATATGAAATGATACAGGTTTGCGCCCAAAATATTCGCCATGTCTACAATTACCTGCATCAGGAAATATGACATGTTTATGGCAATGGCTGCGATTATCAGCCGCGGCAACATCTTTTTCACGCCATAGTTGGATATACCGACGTTTGAGACCTGAGAGATAATAATAGCCAAGAAAATGATAGCCAATATGGCGTTAGCCACATCCCTCAGCCCATTCCAAGCCGATCGTAAAGCATTGTCTTCTTCGCTTGGCAAAGGATCGGTTTGTAATAGATATTCAAATAGACCCCACGTACCATCGGCAAATTCAACAAGTTTTTCTAAGAGCGGGCATACGAAGTAGCCTATGGCGTCTAATTTAGTGCCGCATTCGCCTTTATTCTCTTCTTCGCCTTCGGCGGTTTGTTCTTGGGCGAGTTGCTGCTCGGTAGCTGTAGTAACCTCTGCACCTTTTGTAGCGCCAACAAGCGGATCAACGCCGCCAAGAGCCGCCTTTACCTCGTCCACTGATTTGCCTGTTGTTCCAGCTAGACACTGAGCGAAGATTTCCTGGCGGCGCGCCGCTTCGTCCGGCACGGAGTGGCGGCTTTTTTCCATTTCTACAGAATCTTTGGCCTGTACTGCGCATTGTCCAATAACCTTAGGATCAGAGGTAATCTCGGCTAAGCCAGGAGCTTGTTTAAGCATTTCTTGTCCGGCAGCCGTGTATACGCCGTCGCCAGCGCTAACGCAGCGGCGCCAGGTTATCCCATCTTTTACAGCTTCCTGCATTGCTGATGATGTAGAACATTTAAAGTTTATCGCGTAGTATTCGTTTCCGTCATAGCAATAAAACCCGCTTTTGCTATCGCCTTTTTTATGGTTTGCTGCTTTTGAACACTTTGCGACAGTAGGACTTACGGTAGGTTTTTTATCGCCAGCGAAAGGGGAAGTGGGTTTGGAGGGTTTGGAGGAAGAGGAGGCGACGCATCTTTTCTTATATACGTTCTTGGCAAAATCATAAGTAGTTTTTTCACCATTTTCAACGCTTGAGCCTGCAGGGCATTTAAGTATTGCTTCGTAAGTGTTTCCTACTCTAGCTTTGGATGGACACCAGTACCCTTGGTCTTTGTCGCCTGATGGACTCCTACCTTTGTCAGGACAGCTCTTTTCGGTTGGTTCTACCATTGTTTTTGCAGGTGTAGCAGGTGTAGCAGGTGCAGCTTTAACACATTTAAACTTGGTAGCAGTAGTATCTTTTCCATACCCTGATGGACATTCAAATTTATAAGGCCCCACAGTAGTTGCCCCGTTAGAACACGAATATCCTTGGTCCTTATCTCCGCTTTTTGTCCAGGTTTTGTCATAGCATTCTGCTTTGGTTGGTTCTGCTGTTTCCTCAGCATATGCGCTTCTGACAGGAAGCACCACTAACACAGCCAGAACTGAAAATACTGCTACCAGCAACACTTTTTTAAGATGAGCATACCGCATATGCCTACAATTGTAACATATTTGCTGGTAGTTGCGGTAGGCTAAAATCTTCAAATATTTTATGAAAAATGCAGCAATTTTCTTGCATTTTATGGTAAATATATTACAATAAAATCAATCAGCCCATGCTGAGGAGAGTTTATTTATAATTCTGGTACGACCAGAGGAGAGGAGCCCCAAGCGTTATGGAACGTAAACCACATAACCCAAGCGGTTCAATAAACAAATTAGCAAGTAGAGGACCAGAAGTGCCAAGAAGAAGTGTGTTGTTTGGTCTTGGTCTTCTTACAGGAGCGGTTGCCCTGACCGCCTGCACCAGGAATAGCAGAGAGACAGCACCTCCTTCGACGCCAACAACAGAGGCTGCTAGCGGTGCACCAACCTCAGCAGCGCCAACGCCTGAAAAAACCGCTACGCCAACGCCGGAAGCGCCGAGACCAAAGTTTACTTATGAGGAACTGAATAGCGGTTTGCGCGAATGGACCGGTCTTGACGATACCGTCAGCAGACTGAGCGCTACCTCCGGCGAAGAGGATAGACGCGAAATACTGTATGAATTCTTTGGTAATGAGAGTAATAACGGCAGACTACCGTACCCAGAGCTAAGCGGTCCAAAGAACGCTCGTTGTAACCCTGAAAGAAATGCTGAAGTTGTCAGGAGAGCGACAACAGAATTAGCGACCGTAGCTGCCTTATTAGCAGATGCTTCTGTGCCTGAGGAAGCAAAAAAGGTTATAATCAGCCAATATGGCGAGCTGTTTATGAAATCTAACTCTGAAGAAGATCCTCTGGCAGAGATCCGTAATATGGTATCGAAGCTAAAAGTAGAACAGTCACACCGCTGCAATCTGTTTAATATGTCAAATGGTAAGATAGAAGGTGCAGAGTCGCCTATCCCCGAACTACCTGCACTTATTGCTGTAAGCAGCAGTGATGGGCGCGGCGAATGTATATCAAAACGAAGAAAAGGCAACTCCGCAGCCAGTAACACGATACAGATGGCGTTTGTTCCTAAGTCATTAAAACCTACCGTAGATTCGGAGGGTAACATTACAGGTTATGAGGTAGACGAAGAGTCTGCTGCTAAATCTCCTGTGTGTATTATTGAAATGGTGCCAAAATCTACTGATACGAATAATATGTACTCAGGTTTAATTTGGGCTGTATCCAATATTATACCAAATGGTAGCCAAACCACGATAAAAGTCGAAGGAGTGGAAAAACCGATATCTAGCTTACGTGCCAGATAGCGCGATAAATAAATAAAACTCAATACCGCATATGCTGTAAATTGTAGGCATATGCGGTATTTTACCTTCAGATATAAATAAAAAAACACTCCAATCAGGAGCGATTTATTGTGGCGCGCTCGACCGGATTCGAACCGGCGATCTCCTCCGTGACAGGGAGGCGTGATAGGCCAACTTCACTACGAGCGCATCTGACAGTAGTCATAATAGCAAACATCCCTGCTCTTTTCAAGAAACTATTTGCATTTTTTCCCCGGCTATTTTACAATTTTAACCAGAGAACTGTTTATGATAAAAAGAAATACCATCATTGCTATCGCTTTCCTCGCTGCGGTTGTCTGCGGTCCTATACTAAGTACCGGCCAAGTATTCGCTGAGACTGAGTGCGCCGGGGCTAAGACGTCGGTTATTGCCTGCGGCGATGCTACTGGACAGGCTGCTATTATCGAGATTGTGAAAATGGTTGTAAAGATTATGACTGCTGGCGTTGGAGTTTTGGCGATTGGCGCGGTGATATTCGGCGCTATTTTATATACTACTTCCGAGGGTAGTCCTGATAAGCTTTCTAAGGCTCGAACAGTTTGGACTAATACTATCATTGGGCTATTGCTTTTCGCGTTTATGGTGGCGATTACAAACTTTTTCGTTCCGGGAGGGATATTCTGATGAAGAAAATGATCTTAACTGTTTCATTAATTGTGTTTGGAGCTTTCAGTTCCGCTGTAATTTTTTCCGGCAATCAAGCTTTTGCTGATTCCTGTTCTGACAAGGGTAAGATTTTGACGTTTAAGCCATGGTACGATGGGTTGACTGACGGGTCGTGTAATATTCAAAGTCCTGGCAGTAGTACAGATCAACAGGCAGCGTTTGTATGGAGAATTGTACTGAATGTGATTGATGATTTGCTCCAGGTTGTCGGTTATATTGCTGTTGGTTACATTATGTACGGTGGCTTTTTAATGATGACCAGTATTGGTTCGCCAGATAAAGCCGCACATGCCCGGAAGACAATTTTAAGCGCGGTTATCGGCTTGATAGTTACGCTATTGTCGATTGCTATTGTTAACTTAATATCATCAACGATAGGTTTGTAATATGAATTTTTTACATTTTTTGGCTGGACTGCTAGGTGAAGCTTCAGAACTGGGGGTGCCGAGCAATACTGCTGATAATAATGCTCTGAACAGAGTTGTTAATTTGGTGTTTATGATTGCTGGCGCGGTGGCGGTAATTATTGTGGTTGTCGCTGGCATTAACTATTCCCTGTCGGTCGGCGAGCCATCGAAGACTGCCAAAGCAAAGGATGCGATAATTTATTCGGTAGCTGGACTAGTCATGGTCGCTGCTTCGTTTGTTATCGTAAAGTTTATTATTGGAAGATTTGCGTAGAAAGGAGTGTCGCGCATGAAACAGTTGTTAAAAATATTGGTTACCCCAGCGCTTTTGCTTAGTACACTATTTACGGCGCCAGTGATAGTCTCGGCGGTTGATGTCTGCTCTGGCGGCAATGCCACATCAATGTATTGCCAGAATAAAAGCGAGGGCGAGGCTAAAGTTAAGTCAACGATTGGTAATGTCGTGAACCTTCTATTAATGGCAGTTGGTGCCATATCGATTATTATGATAGTTGTTGGCGGTATACTATTTGCTTTGTCGAATGGCGATAGTTCAAGGGTTACTAAAGCCAGGAATACGGTTTTATATGCCGCGATTGGATTGATAGTTTCTTTATTGGCGTCGGCGATTGTTAATTTGGCATTTGGGCGTGTTTGGTAAAATAAAAAAGAAAGGATAAGATTATGAAAAAAATAGGGTTTACGATAGCGTTTGTCGGTTTGCTGGGTGTTTCTAGCCTAGCTGCTGCCTCGTTATTAACGTCTGACGCTTCTGCCCAAGTATCTTCGGGCATAAATGCCGCAACAACCAGCGAGATGCAAGGTAAAAGCGTCAACAATACAGTTGGTTCAATTGTAAATGTTTTATTATGGGTTGTTGGTATTTTAGCGGTGACTATGATCGTGTGGAGCGGTTTTAAGTATATTACCTCGGCTGGCGATACCAGTAAGTTGGCTTCTGCAAAAAGTACGCTGATTTATGCAGTAGTTGGTTTAATTATTGCTATTATGGCGTACGCAATCGTTAATTTTGTCCGAACAGAGGTGACATCGACAGGCGGTAAAGCGGTTGGCGGTTCTCTGTCTGGCACTTCCTCGCCAGGCGGTTCTGGTGTTAGCAGCGGTGCCGCCGCTGGCTCTTCTTCCGGCGCCAGCACTCCAGGCAGTAGGTCTATCGGCAGCGGTTTTGGTTCCGGCAGCGGCCATTTAAAGCCTGGGCTAAGCAAATAATTTATGTAGTAAGAGAGTAGATAGTAAAGGCGGGACAATAGAGGATAAATGTTGCAATGTATCGGATAAAACAGTACAATAATAATCATCAAGTAATAAGAAGGAGAATAAGCGAATGAAGAAAGTAAAAGTGTTACTGGCGGGACTACTGATGGTACCGATGGTTGCTTTGGCTGCTTCGCCGGCGGTTAGCGCTCAGTATAATCTGACAGGCGGAACAGAGGCTGCAAAGGGTGAAGGTATGAAAGACGGCGTGGGGGACGCTAACTCGTTAGTAAAAAACGTCGTTAACATCATCTTGTGGGTTGTCGGTATTTTGTCGGTGATCATGATGGTTTGGGGCGGTATTAAATATACGACCTCGGCTGGCGATAGTAATAAAGTGACGTCAGCGAAGAACACCATTATATATGCGGTGATTGGTTTAGTTATCGCTATTATGGCGTACGCAATCGTTAACTTCGTTACTACCCAGATTGGTACAGCGTAGTTTTATTCAGGCTTGACAACGCTTAAAAAGCCCTGGTATATCAGGGCTTTTTCGTTTGCGAGTTGGTGGTTTCTTATGTTGTATAAAGAGACCGGAATTTTACAAAACCTTAATCTTCTTAGCTCTTTCCTGCTTGATTTTCTCAAAGGTGATTGTCAATACGCCGTCTTTTAATTCTGCCTTAACGCCTTCTTCATTGACGGCGGTTGGCAGCGGTAAGGTGCGGCTAAACTCGCCCCAGTAGCACTCCTGGATGTGCCAGTTGCGTACGTCGCCTTCGTCGCCGCTTGATAATGTGCCGCTGATAGTTAAAATCCCGTCGGAAATGCTAACGTCCAGATCGTTGCGGTCAACGCCGGCGGTACGGGCTTTAATAACCAGCTCATTTTCTGTTTCAAACACATCGACAGCCAGCTGCCCCATTAAATTTTCAGAATCTTCCCAAGTCTCGTCGGTTGCTGCAGTAGCTGTTGCAGTAGCAACGGTGTTGTCGCCATCCACCGGCTCTGGTTCTGGTATTGAACTGTCGTCGCTCCCTAAGAACGCCGCCGTCAGCTCATCGTCCAGTAATAGATTATCATCTTGTTTGCGGGCCATAATCTCCTCCACTGTTTATATAATAGGCTCATGACAGTAGTCTACTACAATTATAGCTGTTATATGCGGTATAATCAACACTAGAGGTTATAAAAGTATAGATTACGATGTTTGATCAGATCTTATCAATTATTGCTCCCCACCGCTGTTACGAGTGCGGTAAGACTGGATATATTCTATGTCATAGTTGTAAAAAATACATCATCAAACAACGGTTTCAGTTATGTATTTTATGCGGTAACCCGCTAAAAATGGGCAATCTTTGCGATAATCACCAGCAGCCGTACGATATGTTGTGGTGTTTTGGGTATCGCCGCGGGTCAATAGCTAAGATTATTGACGATTATAAATTTCGCCGCGTTCGGGCAGCAGCGGGTATTTTAGGGGATTTGCTTGATTCTACCTTGCCGGAGTTGCCGGCAGGCGCGGTTATCGTACCGATTCCCACGACGTCCAGGAATATGCGCCGCCGCGGTTACGATCATATGCGGCTTATCGCCAGAGATCTGGCCAGAAAGCGGAATGTTGGCTATTCTTCCCTGCTTCGCCGCCGCAATAATGTCGTCCAGCACGCCACCAGGTCGTCGCGCCAAAGAAAGCGGCAAGCTAAAGAGTTTTTCGAGGTATCTCAGCCGGTTAATCAAAATAAATTATATGTGATAATCGATGATATCTTTACGACAGGGTCAACCTTAGCGGCGGCAGCTGACTGCTTGAGACAGGCGGGCGCTGAAAACATCCAGGCGGCGGTTATTGCCCGGCACGGCAATATATAATCACTGATGGTGATAGCGGCTGCCTTTGGCTATCTCCTGCGCGCGGTACAACTGCTCTGCCAGGATGAGGCGGACTAACTGATGTGGAAATACCAGCTTTGATAGCGACCAAGTTATATCGGCTCGCTGGCGCATTTCATCGGTAACACCATAAGCGCCGCCGATAATGAAAACGATATGCTTAGTGTTGTTCTGTAAGATTAAGCTAGATAATTCTGGCGAACTAAGGTTTTTACCGCGTTCGTCTAGTAAAATTGTAAAATCACTGTCCTTTATTCGTGATAACAATCGCTCTGACTCCTCCTGGCGCGCTCTGTCGCCCTCAAAGCTTGAATGTGGTAGAATTATCATCTCTGCGGCAAACGGCGTTCTCAGACGCTCTAAAAAACGAAAAACGCCTGGTTGAATCCAGGGTTCGTTCTTTTTACCGATTGAGAGAATGGTTATTTTCATCTTAAGTAGTTGTGGCGGAGAGAGAGGGATTCGAACCCTCGATGAGTTACCCCATACCGCTTTTCGAGAGCGGCCAGTTCAACCACTCCTGCATCTCTCCATAAAGCTAATGTGGTACACCCGGCAAGATTCGAACTTACGACCTCTGGCTCCGCAAGCCAGCGCTCTATCCAGCTGAGCTACGGGTGCATACAGCCTTTCGGAAACCCGATTGGCCATAACAGAAATATAAAGTGCTTTCTCCGTCCAAAAACGGTGAACTTTCGTATTCTACCACATATAAACTAGCGGGGCAAGTTATAGTTTTATCATACGGATGAGTTTTTCCAAGGCGTCGGGCTTAATCTCCTGCATTGGCAGCCGCGCTCCTAGCATATCGACAATTTTCTCGCCCTCTTTTTCAGAAAAATAGAGCGTTAGTCCGGGTGAAAAGCGCTTGACTGGCAGTAAAATTGCTGAATGCTGGTTATTTTCGCGGGTTATCCCAAAAGCCCTAAACTCGCTGAAGTCGTACAGCTTATCGCCGACGTAAACGCCCTTGGGACTGATGGCGTAATTGATGTTTTGCGGTGTTTTTTCTGATAGTAAAAACAGCGCCACCGTCATAATTGGCAGTAAAATGGCAAAGGTCGGGCTTTTGAATACTAAAATCGCCAGCGCCATGAGTCCGATAAGAACAACGCCGAAAGCGATGTACCACCACAGCTCGCGGTGGACTTTGATACCCTCTGGGGCTGTCCAAGCAATCGGCTCTTTTAGGCTCAGATCATCCTCTGTCTTATTTATGTCTGCGTTTGCGTCGGTGTCAGATTTTTTCGGCTCAGAGCTATCAGCCTTCGGTTTCTCGTAAAATACGGCAGATTCTTTAGTTTCTGGCGGCTGATTGTCTTGGTCTGTGTCCATGGCTATAGTATACCACGAGCGATTTTATCGGGCAATTTTTATATGTTGGTGGTCGGTCCGCCGCTACCGCCGATTGCGGTCATCAGTACGAAGTTGATAATAGCATAAGCGAAGATAGATATCAGCAGCCCGATGATAGCATAAATGATGGTGTTTTTAGCGGCGGTTACCGAGTCTTTTTTACCGCTGGAAACGACGTAGCGAACGCCGCCCCAAATTAACATCACCACACTGAGAACGCCAGCGCCATATAGCATCAGGTTAATGCCGCGGCGGATGATTGAGGAGTCGCCGTTAGCCAAATTTGCTGGCATGTTATCGCCACGCGCCGCATTGACGCCGGCTGGTGCGCCGCCCTCGCCGATAGCTGAGGCTGGTGCAGTAGCAACCATCACGCCCAAACCAAGCGCCAAAACGCCCGCAACTATCCCCAAAAAACCTTGCTTTATCATGATAAGACTATTATATCGTCTTTATATGGCAGCGTCAACGTCGGACACAGCAGACATGTCGCAATTATTATTGACGAGATTTTATGAACTTTTCGAACTCCTGATCAAGCTCTAATGCTTCGTTGCTTGAAGGAGAAAGCTCCTCGGTAACAAGTCTAGTATCTCCTCTTTTTATAATTTGCGCATCAACAGATTGACCGCTTTGCTCTGTCGGATCTTTACGGCGCAGCTCTGACTCGACTATATCGCCGTTTTTATAAGTAATCTTGAAATACTTAATTGTGTCGCTGTCTACAAGAGCGCCATAAGTACAATTATCACCAAATATCAAGTCATTTGCGGTCATATCCGGTGTTGGTTCGCCAATTAGGTTTGCCGACAGCTTGAATAGTATAGCCGAACCGGTTTTTTCTGATTTTTCCATATAGTCACCTGTATCTATATAGGTGTCGAAAGCCACAACCGAAGTGTGTACGTCTATGTCTATGGCTTGAGAAGAGTCAACGACACTATCATGCGGTCTAAATAGTTTTGCATCAACTTCGCCCCCCCCATGATCGAGAAGCTAACTTTGGTCCAAAGGCTGTTATAAGGGCTCTGCTAAGATTATATAACTCTTTATCTTTGTCAATGTATATGTGACATTCTTCGGTATTATCAGGGTTTGTTAATGCTTTATTAACAGCCTGTGCTTTTTCTCTCTGTATTGCGTCGAAACGCTTCTCCTGCTATGTTGCTAAGATTGTGATTGCTCCAAATTGTTGGCTGTCTTCTGCTATCCACTTCGTATAACTCCTTATTTTTTATGCTACTGTATTTAACTAATACACTATCTTTCTTACTTTGTCAAGTATGTTGTAATATTTCTGACGATTTTACAAGAATAATATTCGGACAACTTCTGGCGGACAGTTGATTCAGCCCTAGGTCATACGGCTGTACTTTGTGATGTTTGATTAAGTCACTATCTATAAAGCTATGAATTACTGTAAATATATGATACACTCTATCTGTAGATCTGGAGGAGTACCCAAGTGGCTGAAGGGGACGGTTTGCTAAATCGTTAGTACGGAGAGATCTGTAGCGGGAGTTCGAATCTCCCCTCCTCCGCCAGATTTTGAACTGATGTTGATGTTGGAAGGGTGACCGAGTGGTTGAAGGTACCGGTCTTGAAAACCGGCGTGCGGTAAAACGTACCGAGGGTTCGAATCCCTCCCCTTCCGCCAGAGAAGGTAGCCGCGGCTGGAGAGCTGGGGTTATTTTAGTTTGGCGAGTGTGTATATTTAGGAAAATATACTTGACAAAAAACAAAGCTTGTGCTAATATTAAAGCCAGTATTTCATAAAACAGATACAAACAGGAAAATAAAATGAATATAGCACAACAGTTAATTACCATAGCGACCATGCTGGTTAGCGTTCATACGGCAATTGGCGTATTGTTGCATGACACGAGCATGGATAAGGCGTTTACCGCGTCTTGGGAATATGTTTATTATGATAAATCGGATACGGACGAGGCAAAAATGCCGGAAACTAATCCGCACACTCATCCGGAGCACGCGCAGGTGTCTCATATTTTAAAGAACGGTTCATCGCAGCCTCGGACAACGCCGCGAGATAATGACCGTAAACGATTGCGCCAAAAATACGCCGCGCGCGGCCAGCATACGTTTGATGGTTATCGGTTGATTGTCGGCGATGCGGCTTAGAGCTGTTAATTATATAGTTTTAGGTTGGCGGTTTTTTGTCTAGCTTGTTGATTAAGTCCTGACTTATACTATCTATCCCGTCTATTTTACGGTAATCACTTTCAGTTCAGCGACCAGCCGCGCGATAATTTGCTCTTGTTCGGCCAATTGTTGGCGGGTTTCTTCAACCAAGTAAGCCGGTGCTTTTTCAAGGTATGTCGGGTTGTCGAGCCGTTTTTGTAAGCCAGTTTTCTTTTGGCGGGCTTCTGCGAGGCGTACTTCCAGATTCTCCTGATGCTGGTATAGTGTTTCGCTATCAATATCCAACCAAGCTTCTCGATTGGCGACAGCCAGCCGCAATCCTTTTGGCTGGTCAGTATGTTTGATCGAGCTGAGGCGCATTAAATGCTTAACGATATCCTGATTTTCGTCAATTAAATTGTCATTACCGTATAACAAGCGGTATTTTTTATTGCCCGGCAGTTCAGCGATTACCCAGCGGCCTTCGGCGACTAGCGTCTTCAGCTGTTCAAACTGCTCAGCGGTGATGGGGTCGAACTTTTCTGGGGTCGGCCAGTGGTCGCGCATCAAAATACCGTCGGTGTAATTAAGCGTCTGCCAAATCGTCTCGGTGACAAATGGCGCGAATGGATGAGCGATTTTCAAGCTGGTTGCCAGTGCCCATGACAGTAATGGGCGGTTGATAGCGGTTTTTGACGATTCGATGTACCAATCGGCTAGGTCGTCCCAAATAGCGTGATAGACCGTGTCTGCGGCTTCGGAAAAGCGGTACTGCTCCAGGCGGACAGCGACGTTATTGGCGGCGTCGTTCAGCTGGCGGATAATCCAGTGGTCGGCCGGCGTCTGCGGCTCCAGGTCAACGATTTGGTGTTCATCGCCGATTTGCGCCTCGACGAAGCGTGCGATATTCCACAGCTTATTACAGAAGTTGCGAGCAGCGATGACCGCGCCCTTGTTGAAGGCTTGGTGCTGGGCCGGCGCGCGGCCAGCGATGATGCCCATACGGGTGGCGTCTGAGCCAAATTCTGAGACTAATTCCATTGGATTGATGACATTGCCCTTGGATTTGGACATTTTTTGATTGTGCTCATCATTGACCATGCCGTGTAGGTAAACATCTTTGAATGGTAGTTTACCGGTGCGGTACAGGCTGAGCATAATCATCCGCGCTACCCATGCCCGCATAATGTCCATGCCGGTTTCCATCAGGCTGGTTGGGAAATATTTGGCTAGTTCCCCGCCGTTTAGATAATCGGTAACAATGTATGGCCACTGCCCAGACGAGAACCAAGTATCAAAAGTATCCTCTTCCCTGATATATGTTGTACCATTTACAACTATCTTTCGTTCGTCAGTACGAATGTTAAATATCCAATCGCGCGGGTCGCTTTCATTGACGAATGCTGGAATCGGGATGCCCCACGGGATTTGCCGAGAGATATTCCAATCTTTCAATTGCTTGAGATAAGCGATGAGCTCTTTGCGCTTGGCGGCTGGATAAAAGGCAATCTCTTTCCTTTCCAGCGCCTCAATGGCTGGACGGGCGAGCGGCTCCATTTTAATAAACCACTGCTCTTTGACCATCGGCTCAATGACGCTGCCGCATTTATAGCAGTGCCCGACAGCATGCTCAATGTCTGTCTCGCCGCGGCGCAGCTCTAACGACTCCAAAGCCGCCAACACGCGAGTGCGGGCTTCTGCCGGCGTCAGGCCTAGGAATTGTGGCGGTACGTTGACCATCGTACCCTCTTGGCTGATGATTTGCTTGAGCGGCAGGTTGTGGCGCTGGGCCATCTCGAAGTCGTTCGGGTCGTGTGCCGGTGTAATTTTCACTGCGCCAGTACCGTAGTTCATGTCGACGTACTCGTCGGCGATAATCGGGATTTCCTCGTCGGTTATTGGCAATAAAATTCGCGTACCGATGAGGTGTTTGTAGCGCTCGTCATCCGGGTGGACAGCCACTGCCACGTCGCCCAGCATAGTCTCCGGCCGCGTGGTGGCGACTACGATTTCACCGATTTTATCCAGCGTCGGGTAAGCGATTTGCCACAACTTCCCTTTTTCGTTTTTATGCTCAACTTCAATGTCGGCGAAGCTGGTTTGGTGTTTGGTGCAATAATTAACGATCCGCTCACCGCGGTAAACGAGCCCGTCATCCCACATTTTTTTGAACGTCTCATACACGGTGGCGATGACTTTATCGTCCAGCGTAAAGGTCAAATGCTGCCAAGAAGCGCTGACGCCCAGAGCTCGCAGCTGTAACTCCATGTTGCCGCGTTTTTCCTCGACGAATTTCCAAACTTGGTCGTACAGTTGTTCACGTGAAAAGTCGAAGCGGCTTTTTCCCCGTTTTGCCAGTTCTTTTTCATAAACTACCCATGTCTCAAAGCCAGCATGATCTGCCCCAGGAATAAATACCGCGTCGTCGCCTTTCATCCGGTGATAGCGGATCATAATGTCCTTCAAATTCATATCCAAGGCGTGGCCGATGTGTAGATTACCGTTGGCGTTGGGCGGCGGCATGACGATGGAGTATGGTTTACCGGTGCCGGTCGGCTCTAATGCGCCGCTGGTTTCCCACATGGCATAAATGTTTGGTTCGTAATCGTTTGGGGTGTATTGTTTGGCTAGTTGCATGAATAATTCCTACTTTTCACGTGAAAAGCGAGCATCGCTACCGTCAAGATTTTTCACGTGAAAACTCAGACAATAGGCGTAAATAATCTCTCCACGCGGTTATATTACCAAGCCAATTATACCACAGAAAAAGGGGCGGTAAAATCGCGGATGATGCCTGGCTGGGGGGTGTTAACGCAGCGTTTGATAGGCGCGGTATAGCCAGTAGCGGCTGCGCTGCAATGGTAAATCCCAAGCTCCGGCAAAAGTAACGTCGCGTCCGCCAAATGAGCGTTTGAACTTGGTGAAGCCAGTCCATGGATGGTTTTTGTCGGCACCGTCGGGGGCAATGCCGTAGAGGTCAGCTTTGGCTAATCCGTGCTGCTGAGCGTCAATGATTGCCTCGGCCAGCAGGGCAGTGCCGGCGTTGAGCTTGCGGTGAGCTGGGTCTGACGAGGCGCCAGCATGGGCGTAATATAGCGTGTCGCTGCTGTGATAAAACAGAGCTGCGGCGATAGGTTGATTATCAAGCGCGGCGTAATACAGCGTGGCCGCGCCAAGCGGGAAGAGAGTAGCGGCTTGCTGGCGGAAATAGCTATCAGGATGCGGTGTGATACCGCGCTGCCGGGCGACTTGGTGGACGAATTTCAGTAAGATATCAATGTCATTTGGGTTGGTCGAGCGGTGAACGGCAACGCCTTTTTTATGGTAATTGCGGTACACATTACGAACTGGCTGCGCCATATGGGCGATCAGCTGGTCTTGCGGCTGAGTCAAGTCGATGACGTGCGAATGCTCGGGCTGGAGCTTTTGGTAGGTGACCTTTTTCCAACCGTGAGCTTGGAGATAAGCATCAAAGTCGAGGTTGGTTGGCTCGACGCGCAGGAAGGTAACGCGGTGTTTTTTACCAAGTTGTGTTAAGGAGCTAAGGGACGTCGCTAGCGAATGCTCGTCATCGGCAGCCGGGCCGTATGGGCAATAGAGGCGGGAATTACCAGTGCTGCGCTCTAAAATAGCCAAGTATTCCCAGCCCGGGCCGCTATCGCGAAAGGTGGTGCGGCCGAGCGATTCTTGAAAGGCCTGCCAGTTGGTTGATTGTAAAAAATGTTGATTCATGTTGTAATCCTCACAACGTTAGATTGCTGTCATTGATAAACTTGGTTGGACTTCCAGGTCGTACGGGTCGGCGGGTTGGTCGATGTGGGCGCGGAAATAACCGAGCGTGGCGATCATGGCGGCGTTGTCGGTGCAGAGCTGGATCGGCGCATACTCAATGGTGATGGGCAGGGCTTGGCGCAATTGGCGGCGTAATTCTTGGTTGGCGGCGACGCCGCCGGCGATGACGACGGAGGCGGGCTGGAAATTGTCATAGGCTTTTTTAGTCTTGTCGACCAGGGTTTTAACGGCGGTGTGCTGGAAACTGGCTGCCATATTATGTCTCAGCTCATCGTTTACTAGGGCAGGGAGCTCGTGCGACGGAAAGGTGAAGTCTTTGCCCACCTCGCGCTGAACAGCTCTCAGAACGGCTGTCTTGAGGCCGGAGAAGGAAAAATCGTACTCGCCAGTGAGCTTGGCGATGGGCAGGTGAAAGGCGTGCGGATCGCCAAGCTCGGCTGCTTTGGCAATAGCAGGGCCGCCAGGGTAGGGCAGGCCAATGATTTTAGCAACCTTGTCGAACGCCTCGCCGACGGCGTCGTCTTGGGTTTGGCCGATGAGCTGGTAGTCGCCGTGGTTCTGGAACAGGACGAGTTGCGAATGCCCGCCAGAGACGATGAGGGCGAGGAGGGGGAAGGCGGGTTGATGGTGCGGCAGGATAAGACTAAGGCAAGCTGGCGACCTCTCATCGGTGCCGATGGTTTTGCGGACGGCGCTGCCGGATGCATTCGGCGCAGAGGAGACGGTTGCCAGTTGCCGGCTAGAGGCAGGGACGTCTGTCTCGGAGTACTCTTTACGGGTGGCTTCGCCAGCCCGTGGCGTTCGGCTGACGGGGCTTGGCGCGCCCGTCACAGCCTCCTCAAAGACGACTGCTGAGGTTGGCTCGACAGTTTTTGACTTGTCAATAATATGGCGAGACCCTTGTTTTGTAATAAAATTAGCATATACATGCGCCTCGACGTGGTGTATCTTGTAAAGCGGTTTGTCGTGAATGATGGCGAGGGTGCGGGCGGCGAGGGTGCCGACGAGCAGCGAGCCGATCAGGCCAGGCGCGTAGGTGACGGCGATGGCGTCGATATCGTCCCAGGTGCAGTCGGCGTCGGATAAGGCTTTTTTAATGACTGGATTTATGACTTCCAAGTGGCTGCGAGCAGCGATTTCCGGGATGACGCCGCCGTATTCGGCATGGATGTTGATTTGGGAATTGACCACATTAGAAAGTAAGCGTTCGCCGTCTTCAACGACCGCCGCCGCTGTTTCATCGCAGCTGGACTCGATTCCCAAAATCCTCATTTGCTTTTATTATAGCAAATATAAGTGGTAAAATAGGGATATGAAGAACAAGTTGGTAAAAATTGCGAGGAAAACATTACCGAAGGGGGCTTTGAAAAATACGGAGAATGCCTACAGGATTACTCGCACGAAGATGGTTAGTTTGCGGTATGGCAATCCGGCTCGCGGCTTGAGAATCATTGCAGTGACCGGGACGAACGGTAAAACGACGACCGCTTGTTATATTAATGAGATCTTGAAAGAGGCTGGTTTTAAGACGGCGTTGTTTACGACGGCAGTGATTGAAATTGCCGGCCAGGAAAAACTGAACGATTTGAATGCAACGGTGCCGACGGTGGCGAAGCTGTTTCGTTTTTTCCGGGCAGCGCGGCGTAAAGGCGCGGAATATGTGATTTTAGAGGCGACCAGCCACGCTTTATGCCAGCATAAGTTTGACGGCGTGCCAATTGAGGCGGCGGTGATGACGAATTTGACGCAAGATCATTTGGATTACCATAAGACGATGAAGCAATACGCGGCAGCGAAAGCGAAATTATTTGAGAAAAAGCCGAAATATATTGTACTGAACCGCGATGACGCGTGGTTTGATTATTTTAATCAGTTTACGGCGCGCGAGCAAAAGATGACTTACGGTATGAATCCAGAAGCCGAGGCGCACATCACGCACGTCAAATTATATAAGAAGGGGACGGAGGCGAGTTTGCTGATCGACCATCAAACTCATCTGGAGCTGGCGACAAATCTGCCAGGCGAGTTTAACGTGATGAATATGTCGGCGGCGGTGTCGCTAGCGTATCTGTTGGGAATTAAGCTGGAGGATATTCAGGAAGGCGTAGCGAACTTGGAGGTGATTCCGGGACGGTTTGAACGGGTGGATAACAAACTCGGGATTGATATTATAGTGGACTATGCACACACGCCGGATGCGTTGGAAAAATTGCTAAAGACCACGCAAAAGATTACTAAGGGGCGGCTAATCCTGGTGTTTGGGGCGTGCGGCGACCGCGATCAATCGAAGCGGCCGATTATGGGAGAATTAGCAGCTAACTTGGCGGACAGGATTTTCCTGACAGATGAAGAAAGTTATAATGAAGATCCGGATAAAATTCGGGCGATGGTTCGCCAGGGGATTGAAAAGACGAAAAAATCTCATAAAATGACGGAAGTGACCGACCGGAAGCAGGCGATTAGCCAAGCTTTGCAGACGGCAACGCGCGGCGATACGGTTTTAATTACCGGTATGGGCCATGAGCAGTACCGAATTGTTAATGGCAAGCGGATTCCATGGAATGATAAGGCGGTGGCGAGCGAGATTATTGCCGAGATTGGTCAAGAGAATCGTAAAATTCCGCTTTAATTCGCTGCCAATTTGATGATTGGCGGACGAGTTTCTGGCTATCGGCGGGGTTTTTAAGGAGAGGTTTGATGGCTTCCTCGAGGTAGATACCGCCCTGTGAGCCTTTGAAAAGAATGGTCGCGTCTTTTGTGTCGCTGTTTTTTAAGAATTCGCCAGCTTCTGGGGCTGATTGGAAAGATGTGATTTTACAGCCGTTTGCTTCGGCGACTGGCGCCAGGTAGGTTTTTGACAGATTGCCGACGGTGATGATCAGGTCTAATTGTTTAGGGTTGCAAAGTTTGCCAATTTTCTTATGCTCTGCTTCGGATATGTCGCCAAGCTCGTTCATATCGCCTAAAACCGCGATTTTATGCTTAGCTTCCAGGGAATAGAGGGTTTTCAGTGAATGCTCCATGGCGATGGGGCTGGCGTTATATGTGTCATCTAGCAATGTACAACCCCGTATGCCGTGCAAGATGTTCATTCTGCCAGAGACAGGTTGGATTTTTGCTAGGGCTGCCGCCACTTCTTCAATATCCATACCGCAAGCCAGTCCCGCTGCTGCCGCGCCGGTGATGGAACGAATGTTATGCTCGCCCAGCATGGAGATAGTAGTCGTGCGGGACGTTTTTCCAGAAAATTGCAAATTCGCTGCATAGCCGCTACCGGTAAACTTTTTGATTTTTAGGAAAACGTCGGCGGCTTGATCGCCATAGCTAATACGATTTCCGGCGATGAGAGAATGATATTTTTTATCAATGTCGTGAAGGTTGAATATGGTTTTTTTAGCCGCCTGGCTGATGGACAACTCTTCGCGCGCTACCGTGTCCATTGTTTTGAAAAACTCCATATGCTCCGGCGCAACAGAGGTGATAATGGCAATATCAGGCTGCATATACTTGGTGAATATTGACATTTCGCCTGGGCGGTCGATGCCGCATTCTTGAATAATAATATCGGGAGCGTCTGGGGTATGAATACTGGCGCGGGCATCCGCAAAGACCTTCAGCCAGGCTAGGGGAGATTTGGCGTTTTTCGGTCCATCAACGCTGAGGATTTCCAGAGGCGCACTTAAGGTGGTGTTCAGGTTACCGCGGCTATGGCGGACAGTGAACTTTTCTGCTAAAACAGTAGCGGTCGCTGACTTGACGCTAGTTTTACCGACGCTGCCAACCACAGCAATGAGTTTAACGTTGGGGTGAGATTTAAGATATTTCTTAACGCAAGAACCGAGGATTTTTTCTAAGAGATGTTTGAATAAGTGCATGGGAATATTATAGCAGAGTTATAGTAATTAAATTAGCACTCACCCTTGACGAGTGCTAATTTGGTGCGGTACAATGGGTGTATTGTTAACGAAATGGAGGATGATATGGATACACCTATCAAGCCTCTCGGCGACCGCGTGGTAGCGGTGCGCGAGGAGGCGAAGACGCAGACGGCTAGTGGGATTTATCTGCCGGATAGTTCAAAGGAAAAGCCGGTGGTGGCTGAGGTCAAAGCGGTTGGCGGTGATGTCAAGAATGTGAAGGTGGGCGACAAAATTGTGTATAAGGAATATTCGACCACGGATTTGAAAATTGACGGTACGGAATATTTGATCGTCCGCGAGGAAGATATTTTAGCAACGGTTGTTTGAGAAAAGAGGAGTTTTTAGTATGGCAAAAAAAGTTTTTTATGATGACGATGCGCGCGCTCGCGTGTTGGGCGGTGCCGAGGCGCTGTATAACGCAGTTAAGGTAACCTACGGGCCAAAGGGCCGCAATGTGGTGATTGCCAAGGGGTTTGGCGGACCAACCGTGACGCACGATGGCGTGACAGTGGCGGAAGGTATTGAGCTGGGTGAGCAAGACGACGAGACACTGGGTTATAAGGTCGGTGCTGATTTGATCAAACAGGCGGCCAAGAACTTGAACAAGCAGGCTGGCGACGGCACCACGACCGTGACGGTGCTAACCTATTCGATTTTGAAGGAAGCTAATCGGCTGATCGCAGCGGGCCACAACCCAATGGAGTTGCGCAAAGGCATCGAGCAGGCTGGCGCGGAAATTGTTAAAGAGCTGAACAAATTAGCTGAGCCAATTGAGGGTAAATCTGAGCGCGTGGCGGAAGTGGCAACCATTTCGGCCGGCGACGCGGAAATTGGCAAATTGATCGCTGGTGTCATCGAGAAAGTTGGTAAAGACGGCGTAGTGACAGTTGAAGCTGGCCAAGGTTTGGAGTTGGAGGCTGAGGTCGTTGAAGGTTTTAGTTTGGACAAGGGTTGGGTCAGTCCATTCTTCGTTACCGACACCGGTCGGCAAGAGGCGGTTTATGAAAAGCCGGCAATTTTGATAACCGATAAGAAAATTTCTAGCGTGCAAGAATTCCTGCCAATGTTGGAGAAATTGGCACAATCTGGTAAAAAGGATGTGGTGCTAATTGCTGATGAGGTCGAAGGTGAAGCGCTGAGCATCTTGGTGCTGAACAAGCTCAAGGGTGTATTTAACACCGTAGCAGTCAAGGCGCCAAGCTTTGGCGACCGCCGCAAGGAGATTTTGCGCGACATCGCAGTCTTGACTGGCGCAACGGTGATTTCTGAAGATCACGGCTTGACGTTTGAGAATGCTGGCCTGGAGGTCTTGGGCTCGGCGCGTAAGGTGATTGTCGGTAAGGACGAAACTACCATCATTGAGGGCGCGGGCAAGCCATCTGGCGTTAAGGAGCGAATTGCTGAGATTAAGTCGCTATCCGACAACGCTTCCAGTGAATACGAAAAAGAACAATTCGACAAGCGAGCAGCTGCCCTGTCTGGCAAGGTAGCCGTCATCAAAGTCGGCGGCGCGACCGAGACCGAAATTGACGAAAAGAAGTTCCGCGTGGACGACGCCGTGGCAGCGACTAAGGCAGCCTTGGCTGAGGGAATTGTCGCTGGTGGTGGCGTAACCTTGGTGAATTTGGCTGGCGGCCTGAAGGTGACTGGCGCAGACAGCATCGCGGCCGGCCGGCAGATTCTGAAGGACGCCCTGAAGCAGCCATTCCTGCAAATTATGCGTAACGCTGGTTTGAACGCCGACGCGCTGCTGGCGCAAGTCGAGGCAGGCAAGGCTGGCTTTGGCGTTAATGTGATGAAGCCTGAGAACGAATTGGTGGACGTCAAAAAAGCTGGTGTCATCGACCCGGCGCGTGTCACCAAGGAAGCGGTGCAGAACGCGGTGTCTATCGCTTCAACTGCAGCAACCATGGGTGCACTAGTCGTCGACGTGCCAGAGCCAGAAGCTCCAGCTGCGCCTGGCGGCATGCCGGGCATGGGGATGATGTAACATCTAGCGGCTGGTTAAGCGGGAGGGTTTGTAGATTTTGCCAAAGCCGCCCGCAGCTGATAAAAATACCCGCCGGGCAGCGGGTATTTTATTTAATAAACTAAACTTTTATTTGCTGGATTCAGAAAAGTAGTCAATTTCTTTAACGATATCCAACAGTGCTTGGGCGCGGCGAGATTCGTCAACGATAGCGACAGCAGCTTCATGTGCTGGCGCGATCAAATCCCTGTCGTCAGTTGAACGCAGCAGCAACAGATAGGTGTCAAACTTTTCTTCTGGCGACACGTTAAGCTTGTTAATAAGCGGACGCAGTTCGTATAGGGCGGTTTGTTTGATCTCGTCAAGCGTTGAATCAGATGTAGTTGACTGCTGCGGCGCTCCTGGCTGGACAGTTCGCCCTGAACCCGAAGACAAAGATGTTTTCGCTGCATCCTTCGCAGCAGATGTAGCGTTCTGTACTGGATCTGGATCGGCAGTTTGCACCGGATCAGCAGCAGGCGCTGGATCTGGTGAAATGGTAGCTGGATTTACAGTTGTTGGCGCTGCGACGCTGCCAGTTTCCTCAAACTGCATATTATTATCCGCCTCTTGAGAAACACCGGCCAACACCTTGGCTAGTTCTTGATCGTCGCTGATTGATTGATTAGTATGAGAACTCATATACCCACCTTTATATTAATTCTGTTTACGCTTATGTTATACTTTAACATGGACAAAGGGAGAAATGCAAGATGTTAGATGATTTGAATGTAATAAAACAACGCGATCCGTCTGATACGCTCGGCGGTATTTTAGATATTTCCAAGCAAGCAGTGTACGAAATAGAGGTAGTTCCTGGCGATAATCAGCGGCGCGAATTTAAGAATGTGGTTTTAGCTGGTATGGGCGGATCGGCTTTGGCGGCGGATATGATTAAAGTCTTAACGGACGGCTGGCTGCATATACCGCTTGCGGTGGTAAAAGGCTATGATCTACCGGGATTTGTCGGTGAAGAGACACTGGTGATTACCATTAGTCACTCGGGCAATACTGAGGAAACCCTGAGCTGCTATCAGCAAGCATTGGAAAAACAGGCTTGTTTGGCGGCGTTATCGACGGGAGGATCGCTGATTGAGCGCGCCAAATCTGACCGCGCGGCGTACGTAGAAGTCCCATCAGGTGCGCAGCCTAGAATGTCAACAGTGTATCATTTGCGAGGTTTGTTGAAATTATTACAACATTTTTGGATTATTGACGGCGATCTATACCAGCAAGTCGCGGATAGCGCAGGCTGGCTGCGCAGCGAAGCGGCTGGCTGGGCGGCAGACGTCCCCGAGGCGCATAATTACGCGAAACAGATTGCTAAAATGGTAATCGGTAAAACACCAGAGTTTTTTGCTGGGGAATTAACCTGGCCGCTGGCATATAAATGGAAAATCAGCTGGAACGAATCGGCGAAGAATCTGGCTTTTTCCAACCAGTATCCAGAGTTTAATCACAATGAGTTTATCGGCTGGTCGTCGCATCCAGTAGAAAAGCCGTTCGCGATTTTTGACCTTCGAAGCAGCTTAGAGCGGCCGAGGATTCGCGAGCGTATGGAATTAAGCGACCGTCTGCTGAGCGGCAAGCGTCCGAAGGCATATGTAGTGGAGCTCGCCGGCGAGACGCTGATGAGGCAGTTGCTTTGGGGTTTGGTGCTGGCAGACGCTGCTAGTATTTATACCGCTATATTAAACGGTGTTAATCCTGGCCCAGTAGCACTGGTTGAGCGGTTAAAGCAAGAACTGAGTTAGCGATTAGCTCAATTCTTAAGCCAGTTGGCTCTATTAAGTGCGGCAGTTTGATCTGCTTCCACTTCGTTGCTCAGAGAATTTACTGCTCTGGGCAGAGAGTTTAATACCGAAGCGATTCAATAGGGTCGCGCTTGGTGGCGCGGAAGGCTGGATATAGACCAGCGATGATGCCGATAAGCAGCGATAGGAAGATTGTTATTACAATAGTTTGCCAATAAATATATGGCGTAAACGATAAATAAGCGCCAACTATATAAGCGCCGCAAAGGCCTAAGATATAACCGATGATGCCGCCCAGTAGACCGACGATTGCCGATTCAATGACGAACTGATTGATGATGTGCTGGCCGGTAGCGCCCACAGCGCGGCGAATTCCTACTTCGCGCCGGCGTTCAGCGACATTAACTAGCATAATATTCATAATACCGACACCGCCAACTATCAGTGATACGCCGCCGATAACAGCCATCACGAATGACAGTAAATTGACTAAGTTGCTTTTACTCTCGTTTATTTCATTACCAGTAAGGATGCGGTAATCATTATTGCCGTCGTGGTTTTTATGCAGTATTTTCTCGGCTTCAGAAAGACCAGACTGTAGTTGTTCACGAGAATCTGCAGCGACAGCGATTTGCTGGATTTGAGCAGTGTTCTGAGTGAATCTTTTTATGACAGACAACGGCATGATGGCGGCATTATTAAAGTCGACATTAAGATGTTTGGCGGGATGGCTGACGTTTTTTAAGACGCCAGCGACTGTAACTGGCTGGCCGTGGATATTGATGACGTTGCCGATAGATTTATCGGTGCCAAATAGGTCGACGGATAATTGCTGTCCGACGATGATGCCGTCAGCCTCGTCGATGAACTGACCTTCGCTAACTTCCAGGTTGGCGATTGACTTTAACGAGCCGGTGCTGCCGACTATTGCGGCTTTCTGGGTGTCAACTTTACCGTCGCGCGCTTTTAGCTCGCTGTGTAAAAAAGCGATGGGCGCTGTCTTAAGGTTGGGAATCTTCCCCAAATCGCTTACATCTTGCTCGGTTAGCGTATTGACTGTAGTTGATCCGTCTGCTTCAGTAAAAATGTTCGCGCCAGTTTTTTGTCCGCCGGACCGGATGATGGCGACTGGCTCATTAGTGTTGATATTCTGCTGTCCGCCAAACAGTTTGGTAACGCTGCTGGCTAACGATAATACCATGGTTATACTGGCGATACCGACAGTGATGCCGATAATCGTCAAAAATGTCCGGCCGCGGTTAGCTTTCAAGGCCTGAGCGGCGTTTTCAAAATGGTTCTTTAATAACATGCTCACGATTCTTTTTCCTTTTTCTTATCAGCTTTTTCAGGTTTCTCCGCTTTCTCTGGCTTTTCGGTCTTCTCTGGCTTCTCTGTCTTTTTGGTTTCTGGTTTGGAATGTTTACTTTCTTTATCGTCTTTGGCGGTCTTGCTTACGGTTTCTTTATCAGTTTCCTGCTTTTCTTTATGACTTTCGCCTTTATGCTTAGTGTCTTTATCTTTCTTTTCTTTATCATCGTCTTCAATCAATTTTTTAGTAAATTTTTTCCTGCCCAGGTGTTCGTCGGTGTCGATTTTCCCGTCCAGCATGGTAATAACGCGGCTGGCGTAACTGGTTAATTCCGGATTATGCGTCACCATAATAATAGTGTTGCCGCGGCGATGGATGTCCGCCAATTCTTCCATGATCAAGTGGCTAGCCTTGCTGTCCAAATTACCAGTCGGCTCGTCTGCCAGAATAATCGACGGGCTATTGACTAGCGCCCGGGCGATAGCGACGCGCTGCACTTGGCCGCCGGATAATTGATGCGGCATGTAATATTCGCGTTCGTTCAAATGAAACGTTTTTAATATTCGGCTAGCTTCCTGTAATCGTTTAATTTTGCCAAGACCTGTGTACGTCAGCGGCAGGGCAACATTGTCGATAACGGTTAGCCGCGGTACTAAATTAAAATTCTGAAAAATAAAACCAATTTGTTTGGAGCGAATCTGGGCGCGCTGGCGCGGCGTTAAAAAATCAACCGGCCGATTATCCAGGTAATATTCGCCGTCAGACGGCTGGTCTAATAGCCCGATCATATTGAGCAGCGTCGTTTTGCCGCAGCCGCTTGGACCCATAATGGCGATAAATTCGCCCTTTTTGACAGTCAAATCAACGTTATCCAAGGCGCTAATCTCGGCGTCGCCGATCCCAAAGCGTTTGGTAACATTCTTAAGCTTAATACGTATTGAAGGATCGTTCATCATTGCTTTTTATTATAGACAAAAAGCAGGCGATGTTGCAACCGCTATCTGATTTTCTGTTATAATACGGGTAACGGAAGGATGCAGGAGTGGTTGAACTGGCACGCCTGGAAAGTGTGTAGGCTCTTCACGGGGTCTCCGGGGTTCGAATCCCCGTCCTTCCGCCAGAGGGATTAATTCATGCCAAAGCAGAATACAATATTAGAATCAATTGCAAAAATCCTAATCATCAATGGTGATGGTAATGTTTTAACTTTGACTTTGAGCGAACACTTAAAATATCCAGAGAGGTCGTATCAGCCGGATTTGCCGGGTGGAATCGTGGATGCGGGTGAGCCGGAGAATTTGGGGGTAATCCGCGAGGTGCAAGAAGAATGCGGAATAGACTTAGATCCGGCAAAAATACAATTAGCGTACGCCGAGACTGCATACGATGAGAAAGAGAATAAGTCGGTTACGAAGCTATTATACGTCACGCGTTTGGATAATACGCCGGCGGTGAAGTTGAGCTGGGAGCATAGCGATTATAAATGGGTGTCTGTCGCTGAGCTGCAGAACATTAATATGCGTCCTTTTTTTAATCGGGCAATTCAGTACGTAATTGAACACAAGATAATTTAGTTATAGTAGCGGTTTAGCTTGCCGCGAATTCACTCACCAAATAAAACGACCCGGTAACAACGACGTACGTACCGAGTTGCCGAGCTTTTTTGATGGCTTTCGCGAGGGCCTTGTCTGTATTATGTTCAATCTCGACGGCAGATTTCATGAGGTGCTGGATGGTTTCTGGCGGTACGTTGCGGTGGTTTTTGCCGTAATTGGCGCTAAATGTGGTGGCGTAGGTTAGTTGCGTCAGACCGTCAATTATGGCAAGCGATTCTGCCAGCGACGAATGCTTATTTTGCCCGAATGCTACTACGAATATAGGCTTTTTATCCGGATACAATTTTCGTAATGAATCAACCAGGGCGCGGATTTTCTGCGGATTATGGGCAACATCAAATATGATGTTAACTCCATCAACATTGCGCTTCTCTAACCGTCCGGGAATAGTGATATGCACGGATTTTTCCAGAACCTCTTTTGACAGAGGCGGCTTTTTATCTAGTGCCAGCCGCTTTTCAACGGCGCGGTACGCCAATGTCCAATTCCGCTGCTGAAAATCCGGCAGTATTTTCAGGAAATCGTCAATAATTGGCGAAGCAATTGAAAACTGCGAGAACTGTGACTCTGCATGTTGCCGAACAACCGTTTCAATCTCAGAAGCTTGTCGGTTCATCACGACTGAATCGCTTTGATGGATAATGCCAGCTTTTTCTTGGGCGATTTCTGTCAGAGTATTGCCTAATAATTCCGTATGGTCTAGTCCGATATCAGTGATGACGCGTACCGTTGGCGAACGGAAAATCACGTTGGTTGTATCTAGCCGACCGCCAATCCCAACCTCAATTATGATATAATCAACGTCTATTTTCTTAAATAGCCAAAAACTAAAAATCGTCAAAAATTCAAAATACGATAGATGCAGGCTGTGTACTACGTAAAGATTGGCAAACGCTTGAAAATAGTGCAAATATTCTTGTTCAGGCAGCGGCTGTCCGTTGATTAGCGAGCGCTCGGCGACGCTGGCAATATGCGGCGACACTAACGTGCCGGTAGTATAGCCAGCCCGGTTCAGTAAACTGGTAGCATAATAAGCAGTCGAACCCTTGCCGGAGGTGCCGGCGATGTGGATGGCGGGAATTTGATTTTGCGGACTGCCAAGGGTTTCCAAAATATGCGCTACATATGCCAGCCGATCATGCTTTTTGGGCGGATGAGCAATTAGCTCGTCCAGAAAATAAACGATGTCGCGCATTGAGGTAAATTTCATACCGTATCTGATTATAGCAAAAATAGGTTGTAAAATTTACCAAATGTCTTGAAAAACACTATATGTAGCGGCTATAGTTAGTGTTGTACGCTATATATGTAGCGAACCCATAAATAAACAAAAAGGCAAATTATTCCGTAGGGCCACCAGATAGGGGACTGGCGGCTGATTTTTAGTAGGGCAAATTAAGGAGGGTACATGCAACAAATCAACGTCATCAAGCGCGACGGAACGAAAGAGCCGTTTGATGCCAATAAAATTAATGCGGCGATTTTGAAGGCCTGTGATGGGCTACCAGATCAGGTTTCTAAGGTGGTACAGGTGGCGACCGAGTTGCAGCTGACGCTATTTGACGGGATTACCACCGAGCAACTGGACCAGGCTGTCATCCAGACGACACTACAGAATGTTAAGGATGATCCAGATTATGATAAAATCGCAGCCCGCTTGCTACTAAAGACTATTTATAAGAGTATTTTGGGTGATTATGAGACGGCAGACGAATTAAAGAAATTGCACGCGCGGGAGTTTCCGAAGTTTGTTAAAGCGGCGGTCAAAGATGGTTTGCTTGATGAGCGAATGAGTGACGGTCGGTTTGATTTGAAAAAATTGGGCGAAGCATTACGGCCAGAACGCGACGATCTCAGTAAATACCTCGGTGTAATGACTAATAAAAACCGCTATGCCTTGCGCAAACAAAGCGGCGATCCGCTGGAAACACCGCAATTTACTCATATGCGTATCGCTATGGGACTTAGCTACAATGAACCAGACCCGACTGCGGCCGCGATTGAATTTTATGAACACATGAGCCGATTAGAATATCTGCCGGGCGGCTCAACGAGAGTTAACGCTGGCGGCTCCTTCCCGCAGCTCTCTAACTGCTTTTTACTAAATGTCGACGATGATATGGAGTCAATTGCCAAGAGTGTGCGTGATACCATGTTTATCGCCAAGGGTACTGGCGGCATCGGTATCGGTTTTACTAAATTGCGGGCAGCTGGCAGTCCAGTTAAAACCACTAACACCGAATCAACTGGTCCGATTCCCTTTATGAAGATGATTGATACGGCACTGTTTGCGGTTAGCCGTAAGGGTAAGAAGGCTGGCGCAGCCGCCATTTATATGGAGAACTGGCACCTTAATTTTGGGCAGTTTATTGATCTGCGTTCTAACTCCGGCGACCCATATATGCGAACTCGTTTTGCCAACACTGCGGTATTTATCTCTGATGAATTTATGAAGCGGGTGCAAAAAGACCAAGATTGGTATCTGTTTGACCCAGCGGAAACGTCGGATCTGCCAGAGCTGTATGGTGAGGAATTTTCCGCACGCTACAAAGAGTATGTCAAATTAGCGGAGGCTGGTAAACTGCGGGTCTTTGAAAAGATTTCTGCCCGTCAGCAATTTAAGCAGATTTTGACTAGTCTGCAAGCTACTAGCCATCCGTGGCTCACCTGGAAAGACACTATCAATGTGCGGGCGCTGAATAATAACACCGGTACGATTCATTTGTCCAACCTTTGTACGGAGATTACCTTGCCTCAAGACAAGGATAATATCGCCACCTGTAATTTAATTAGTATCAATCTGTCGGCGTTTTTGTGCGAGGATAAGACGTGGGATTGGGATCGGCTGCAAGAGGCGACACGGGCGGCGATTCGACAATTGGATAATCTGATCGATATTACTGAGACGCCAGTTAAAGAGGCGATGCACGCCAATCAGCAGACGAGAGCTGTTGGCCTGGGCATGATGGGTTTTTCGGACGTATTGGAAAAACTCGGTTATTGCTATGAATCGAATGAAGCTTATGAGTTAATCGATCAATTGACGGAGTTTATCAGCTACCATGCCATCGACCAGTCGGCGGATTTGGCAGCCAAGTTAGGCAGCTATCCGACATATAAAGGCAGCGGCTGGAGTAAGGGTGTTTTGCCGATTGATACAGTGGCGGAATTGTCGAACAATCGCAAGGTTAAGGTGAAAATTGATACCAAAACCCGGCTAGATTGGGATAAATTACGCAAGAAAGTTAAAAAGGGTATGCGTAATGCGACGCTGATGGCTATCGCCCCGACCGCTAACATCGGTCATGTGGCGGGTACGACGCCGGGGATTGATCCGCAGTTTGCTCAGATTTTTAGCCGCTCGACGCTGAACGGTAAGTTTTTGGAGGTGAATAATAATTTAGTGCGTGACCTCAAGGCATTGAACTTGTGGGACGACATCAAGGAAGAGGTTTTTGCTAACCAAGGTGATATTCAGCACATTGATGCTATTCCGCAGAAACTGAAAGATGTGTATAAAACCAGCTTCCAGCTGAGTCCCTACGCCTTTATCGAGGTGGCGGCCCGGGCTCAAAAATGGGTTGACCAGGCAATTAGCCGCAATATGTACCTGGAAACTCGCGATATTGATGAATATGTGGAGATTTATTCTGAAGCGTGGCGACGCGGCCTGAAAACGACTTATTACCTGCACGTTAAGCCACGCCATCAGTCAGAGCAGACCACGGTTTCAGTGGAAAAATTAGCAGAACAGAAGATTCGAACTGGCGCTAAAACGCGCGGGTTTGGCTTTGCCAAAGTTAAAAAAGGAGAATAATATGGCAGATTATCAACATCCTAAACAGGGAATTTTAGGCTCAGGACTACGCGATGGGCTGAGCTTGCACCCAATTCGTTACCCGTGGGCATACGACTTATACAACCAAGCAGTGGCTAACACCTGGTTTCCCAACGAGGTGCAGCTGGTACAGGATTTGGCGGATTTTGAAAAACTCAGTGATGAGGAAGAGCATGCGCTCAAAACCGTCATTAGCTACCTCAACCCAAACGAGCTACTGATAAACAAATCGCTAGCATTTGGCATTTACCCATATGTCAACGCCGCTGAAGCGCAGTTATATCTGTCAAAACAGATGTGGGAAGAGGCTAATCACTTCATGACCTTTGAGTACATCATTGAGACCTTTCCGTTTGATCGCGAGGAGATTTACGCAGCGGGCTTTGGCAAAAAATCGCTAGCTGACAAGGCAGACTTCCAGAACAAGCACCTGGATGTGATGCTCGATCCAAACCTCGATATCTATACATTGGAGGGCAAGAAAGATTTTGTCCGTTCGCTGGTGGCGTATAACATTGTGCTGGAGGGTATCTGGTTCTACTCGGGCTTTATGGTTGGTATGAGCTTCCGTCAGCGTAATTTATTGCGCAATGTCGGTACGCTACTGGACTGGATCACCAAGGATGAGAACTTGCACTTGACCTTTGGTATCAATTTGCTGCTGACTATCTTGGACGAAAATCCAGAACTGCAAACTCAGGAATTTGCCGAGGAAATTCGCAATTTGATTTTGCAGGCGGTGGAGCTAGAAAAAGAGTACAACAAAGATATGCTACCAAAGGGAATCCTCGGCTTGAACGCTGATTATGTCAATCAATACGTCATGCACATGACTGACCGCCGCTTGGTTGAGCTTGGGTTTGAGCCAGAGTACAACGTGGCCAACCCAGCCAAATGGATGGCTACGGCAAATGACACTCTGGAATTGGTCAATTTCTTTGAAAGTACTAATACTAGCTACGAAGTAAACACCACGAAATAACTGCCATGGACAAAATTACAACAGATATTTTAGATACAGTTGAAGTTGGCGCTTTGGCAACCGTCAATCGTGACAGAACGCCGTTAATCACGCCGCTCCACTTTGTACGTTATAAAAATGACAACATCATTTGGATTTCTGACCGGCAATCCCGCCATGCCGTTAATGCGTACCGCAGCGGTGTTGTGGAATTTGTAGTGTGGAACGATCAAAAGAGTGCTGTATTTTTGACAACAAAGGTGCGAGAGCTACCAGAGGAAGAAGAGGTGGCGGCTTTGGAAGCGTATGCCAACAAGCTGGGCGATTTCATGCCGCGCGTGGAAAATAGACAAATTTACATCATGCCAATTGGCCAGCTTGATGAAAAAAACACAACAGGAAATTGGCGACACTATATTGCATAAGCGCTATATATAGCGTAATATAAGCACTAGCACTACTAAATATAGATAAGGACAGATAAATGAACGCAAGTCAAATTATTTCTGACGACATGACTTTGGAAGAAAAATTGAATGCCATTGATGCGGCGATGCAGGCAGCGCAGGCGGTAGCTGACGAGCAGGCCAGGGCGAATGGTAGTGTCGCTGCGCCCGTTGATCCGGCGAGTTTGACGATTTGCGATGGTTGTGAATAAAACAACAGAGGTGTCGATTTGACGCCTCTTTTGATATGTTGGAGAAGTGATGACAAAGAAGTATATTTTCGTAACTGGTGGCGTGCTGTCAGGCGTTGGCAAGGGCATTACGGCCGCCAGTATCGGTGCGGTGTTGCAAGCCAAAGGTATCGCCGTGTCGGCACAAAAGTGTGATCCATACCTGAATGTTGATGCTGGGCTGTTGAATCCGAAAGAACACGGCGAGTGCTTTGTGACCAAAGATGGCGCTGAGACTGATTTGGATCTGGGCCACTACGAGCGGTTTTTGGATTTGGAACTAACGCGGAAAAACACCACACTGTCGGGCCGATTGCTGCGCGATTTGATCGCCGATGAGCGGGCTGGTAAGTTTGGCGGCCAGACGGTACAGATGGTGCCGCATTTGACTAATTCTATCAAGGCGGCTATCCGCGAGGCGGCCGAGGGCGACGTCCACATCGTGGAAATTGGCGGTACGGTCGGCGACTACGAAGGCCTGAGTTTTATTGAGGCGATCCGCGGTTTTGCGCTGGATGTGGGGCGGGAAAATTGCCTGTTCGTGCACGTGGTGTACGTGCCGTTTTTGGAGGCGTCGCACGAGTATAAGACCAAGCCGGCTCAGAATGCGCTGGCGGATCTTCGCGGTTTTGGCATTATGCCGGATGTGGTGGCAGTGCGGACTGAGGGCCACGACAAGCCGCCGCGCAGTATCGGTGAAAAAATTGCTATTTCGTCTGGCGTGCGCCGTGAGGGAATTATTATGATGCCAAATGTTGATACGGTATACGAAGTGCCATTGACGGTGTACCGTGATTTGGGCAAGTTATTGGGCGAATTTACCGACAATTCAGTGGAGCCAAATTTACAGCGATGGAAACGTCTAGCTCAGCGCGATACTACTGAATATGCCAAGCGAGTAACCGTCGGCCTGGTGGCTAAATACATTGATAATTCTGATACCTACTTGTCGGTGACTGAGGCGCTAAAGTCTGCCGCTTGGGCGAACAAAAGCGAGATTTCTATCAAGTGGATTAACGCTGAGACAGCCAGCGAAGCTGATTTTGCCAGCGTTGACGCTATCGTGGTGCCGGGTGGTTTTGGTACGCGCGGCGTGGAGGGCAAGATTAAGGCGGCTGAGTATTGTATAAAAAACAACAAGCCGTATCTAGGAATTTGCCTGGGTTTACAGGCGGCGGTGATTGCGGCGGCGCGTTTGGGTGGCGTGGCGAATGCTAACAGTGAAGAGTTCGGTGCTGAGCCTGGCGCGAATGTAGTGTACATTATGGACGGCCAGCAGGGCAAGCAGTCGACTGGCGGCACGATGCGCCTTGGCGATTATCCAGCGGTGCTGAAATCTGGTTCGCTTGCGGCTAAAATTTATGGTAAAACAGAGGTAATTGAGCGGCATCGCCACCGCTACGAGGTGAATCAAGATTTTGTTCAAGCGATTGAGCGGGGCGGTTTGGTGATTTCCGGCACATCGCCGGACGGTCAGCTGGTGGAATTTATCGAAGCGCCGCATCATCGGTATTTCGTGGCTACGCAAGCTCATCCTGAATTTAAGTCGCGCCCGTTTCGCCCGCATCCGCTATTTGATGGATTGATTCGGGCTATTTTAGCTGGAGATTCTTAGCCAGATATTCTACTTTGCTATTTATGCCAGCCTGGTTAGGGAATGCTGCGCTGATGGTATATTATGCAGAATGCATAAAAGTCATTTTTGCTGCTTTTGACAACTGGGGGAGTGGGTAGTAGAATGACACTATTATGACACTATTTTCACGTTCTCTAGATATACAAGGAATCATTTGGCAAGCTAAGACAGGGGCGGCCGAAGGGTTGTATGAGCCTAGCCAGCGGCGATTACGAGTTCCGCTGTCAATGGTGGTTAATACGCTACTGGGTAATGTTACAGCTGAAGTTTATGGTGAAGAACATCTGCTTAAAGCAGCTGAAAAGACTAAAGGTACTGAAGAAGATAATGACTTTATAGCGGCAACCAGCCATTTAACTGACGTCGATGTTGCAGCTATTGCCAGCCTCGTCGCCCGGATGAGGAAAATTGTAGCGCCGGTTGCTGAAACTAATATGAGACTTTGGCATCAGAGATTACCATATGAATTTGTTGGTATGGATAATGTTTACCCAGTAGCTTATGAGAATATGCCAGGTGTTAGCGGTGAAAGTAGCGGTGAAAGTAAATATCCGCTGCGGTTTAATAGCAGCGACTACGATGTGCTGACGCAAAGAATGACAGACAGCGGCTTGACGGTTGTGACGGCAGCGCATAACCCGGTGACTGGCTACGGCGTGGAGAATAACGGCGAATTGCCAAACAAGCCAGGCAAATTAGTGCCGCATTTGGCACTGTCAACGGGGCGGGCTATTTTGCCGGCGCTTATGCAGGTTGAAGGACAGCGCCGCAATCCAACCCAGCTTAATGATAATGAAATTCATCCGTCATGGTTGCTTACGAAAAAAGGTGTGTTGCTAGTGTTTGGCGAGCCGATTACGCCAAGCGATCAGGACGTTGAGAACTATAAGGACGTATTGGGCAGTTTGAGCGGTCCGTCTTCGGAAGCAGCCCATCAAAAACAGCGGGAGATATTAAATACACTTGGCGGGGTGGTGCTGGATTGGATGCATCGGAATTACGACTCGGGATTAGCATCATAATATTGACAAAATAAAAAGCATATGCTATCATTAAATAGTATATTAAACTAAACATAAAAAGGAATAAAAATGGCTGAAGAAAGCAATATCCGCGAGCTGGATGATAATAGCGTGCTGAGCCGCGACGATATGTCAGCTTTGGACTATGTCTTAAAACACGTCAAAGGCTCTAGCCCAAGTTCAATGAGTTTGTTACAGTTGGAAGAAATGAGCGAGGAGTAATTTAGGCTATATCTGTTATACTAAACAGTATGGAACGAGTTATTTCTGAGATTATTACAAAACTTTTTGATCAAGATGTATCGGGGCAGTTAACGCGCCCTGACCCGAAGTTTGGCGACTTTGCGACGAACGTGGCGCTACATACGCTCATATTGAATTTCGTTCGTGACTGATATATTTGCTTACTGTTGGTTAGAGCGGTTGTTTTTGATAGAGTTATACTGGCGGATAAGATGCAGATTACGGGATAATCTATTGTTTGTTATGATAAAACAAAGAAAAGGAGAAAACAAATGACGGAAACTATAAAATCGCCAAACATACGCCTCGCAGATACCACACCGTCTCCAGACGAGGAAGATGGTGGGTCTATTGATGATTTGACTCTGAGTCACGAGAAGGCGACTGAGTTGAATACAGAAACGACCGAGCAAGCTTTCGAAAGCTGGGGTGAGTATCTAGAGTATATACGAGGTGTTGCAGAGCTATGCGTATGGGATGATGAGCGAGGTAAACCAGTCGTTGATAAAACAACTATAGATAAACGCAAAAAATCGGCAACATGGAAGGCTCGGGAAGAGGCGTCTTTACTAGTGCCTGTTTCAGAAGAATATGAAGGTGTAGAGATTATTGAAAGATATTTTGAAGACGGAGAGGTTGTTAAAGCTGTCCTGAGCGAGTTGGAAGACAATTCAGAAAAATTGCTTCAGACAAGCAAGGAAATTGAAAAATTGAGAGGTATCCTATCTTCTGCAAACACGGACAGTCAAAGACGAAAAATAGAATCAATTATTGCCAGAGAAGAAGAATATGAGAGAATTTTACGAGAGCATCATGGAAAAATCAATATGGTATTGGCTAGAAAGCGGGTTGCAGAGGTTCTTGAAATGCGTGCTCATGCAGATATTGACGGCAAAGCTTTGCGTGCGCCAGAGGAATTAGAGAGAGCTGTATCCGACAGGATTGCCGCTGATAGATATCCATGGACAATGCCAGGGGCGGAAAAGGTAGACCCTAAAAAGATAGAGAATATGTTGAAATACTATAGAATTCTCATAGAGCATCAAGCCTTTGGAGATAGTACCGAGGACGAAGTAAGGATACCAGGTCTTATGCCTGATGAAATAGCTTCCTTGGAACATAGAGGTGTTACGCCTGTTAGGGGACATAATGTTTTTAGCCGTGAATACCTGCGCAGGGCGGGTGTATTCTTTGTTAACACTGTTGGTGAGGGTGAGCAGCCAATATTTGGTGAAGTCATCACAGATAGAGAAGGGCGGTTTGATCCAAGAAAAAAAGCTTTTCTAACAGAAGAAGAGTTCAAGAGGGTGTATAACTTTCAGCAGAGAGAGGGTTATGGTATAGGCGACTTGGACCCTGATGATGTCGTTATGGATATGATTGCTGCCGATCAAGTACGCAATACTCGAGGTTATAATCTTGTTGGTGTAGAGAGGATAAATAAATATGGAAACACTTCATCGCTATTTGTCGATAACGAAGGAGATACTTTACCGGAAAGTTTTGGCGGTTGTTTTGAAATTGATGGAAAACAATATCGTCTAAGCTCAGTGCAGGCTGATTTGATCAATGGTCACAGGGATTTTCCAGGCGTTAGTGAGATGTATCAATCGAGTTGTGTAGCGTGGGATCAACGCTATATGACAGCCTCCCAATATGTAAGATATATCTATTCACCATTGCCAACACCTAAAGAAGCGTTCCATGCTATAAAGGAAGGATCTTCTACTAAGCGCGAACGAGATTGGCTAGGTACGCCGCTGTTTATTGTTGAGTCAAAAAATAACTGAAGTGCGTAGCGGAGTACACGCTCTCCTGACAAATTATAACTGTTTTAATATAAATGTTGCGTTCGGAACATGCTCGTAATACCGCGCCAGTATCAGCTTATCGCCAACCAGGCTTTGACAGTACCGAGGACTAGAACTGGCAAAAGTGTTATAATATAAATCTATGATTGATTGTGTTATTACACTGAAGAAAATAATTGACAAACTGTATCAACAGCAGGTTGATGTACAGTTGACGCGTCCCGACCCAAAGTTTGGTGACTTTGCGACGAATGTGGCGCTGCAGTTAGCAAAACCCTTGGGTAAAAACCCGCGCGAGATTGCCGAGGCGATCGCTGAGGAGCTGCGTGGCCGCCAGGAGTTTAGCGAGGTTAGCGTGGCCGGGCCGGGTTTCATCAACATAACGTTAAGCGACCAAGCAGTGTTGGATTCGCTGAAAGTGCGGCCAGCGACTAATCGTGCAGGCAAGACGGTCGTTATTGAAACCAATTGCCCAAATCCGTTTAAGGCCATGCATATCGGCCACGCGTTGAACTCGATTTTGGCAGACACCATGGCGAACTTACTGGCGGTGGACGGTGCGGCGGTACACCGGGTGAGCTACCATGGCGATGTCGGAACGCATGTCGGCAAGAGTATGTGGGCGATTTTGCGCGAAATTGACGGTGATGTCAGCAAACTAGACGCTATTCCGGCTGACAAGCGCAATGAGTTTATGAGTCGTATGTATGTTGAAGGGGCGCGGGCAGCTAAGGAATCGCCAGAGGCGCGGGCGGAAATTGATGAGCTGGCCAAGCAGTCGTTTGTGTTGGACGATCCGCTGTATAAGCAGGTGTACGAGATTTGTAAAGCCTGGAGCTTTGATGAAATTGATGCCAATGTGGCGCGGCTCGGCAATATTCCAATTGAGCGGCGCTACGTTGAGAGCGAAACCGAAGTGCCAGGCAAGGCCTTGATCAAAGAAAAAACCCCAGAGGTCTTTACCGAATCAGACGGCGCGTATATTTTCAAGGGCAGTCAGTACGGCGCGTTTGACAATGTGTTTATCGGTTCGCACGGCAATGGGCTGTACGGCGCGCACGATATGGGGTTAATCCAGCTGAAGCATCAAGATTATCCGAACCTGGACTTATCGATTACTGTCAACGGCGAAGAGCAAGCGGCATATTTCCGCGGCGTGATCGCCGCTAGTGAACTGGCAATTCCAGAATTGAAAGGCAAATTGTTTAATTATGCGACCGGCCTAGTTAAACTAACGACCGGCAAAATGAGTTCGCGCACTGGCGAGGTAATCACTATCGATTGGCTGTTCAACGAATTCAAAAAAGCCATCAAGCAAGCTGGCGGCGAGCCGACTGACGAGGTGGTGGCGGGTGCGCTGCGCTATCAATTCTTGAAGGTGAAAATCGGTAGCGACGTCGTATTCGACATCAATGACGCGGTTAGTTTGACGGGTAACACCGGTAGCTACCTGCAATACGCACACGCTCGGGCGCGGGGTATTTTGGCGAAATCTGAACAAGCAGTCACGTTCCCGAAGGAATTATTTGACGAAGACCGGTTGTTAGTCAGGAAAATGAGCGAATATGCGGGGGCGGTTAACCGCGCCACCGAAAGTTTGGAGCCGCATCATGTCTGCGCCTATCTGTTTGAGTTGGCACAAGAGTTTAACCGCTACTATGAGAAAAATCAAGTTGTTGGCAGTGATAAAGAAGCGCACCGCGTTGGTTTGGTGGCGGTGTATGCTGATATCTTGAAAGCGGGACTGACGATTTTGGGGATTGTGGCACCTGAACGCTTGTAAAATCTGTTATATTAGTATATAATAATGCCGTTATGGACGAACGATATTCGGCTAAATTGTTGACGCCAAAAAGCAGGCTACTGGAAGCTGATCCTGATTTGGAACGCGCACCGTTGTTAGAATCGCAACAGTTACGGACAATAAAAGCAGATTATCAGCAATCGCCGCAAGCGTTTGATGATAAGATTGAAGCGACAAAAGCCGTTGGCCTATTAGTACGGCAAACGTTAGATTTTTCCACGACGAGTGATTTCACGCCGGTATTTAATGCGGAGACGCTGGCGGGAAGGGAAATGGCGAACTGCTTTGGTTATACGATTACGGCGTCCGAGTGCTTGGATGGGGTTGGCGTAGAACATCTTGTCGCTTACGCGAATCAACATACTATAATTATAGTGCCTGATAGAGAAAGCAATCGTTTATTTATGTTGGACACGCCGACAAAGGAATTGTATTGCGAAGTGACGGAAGCTGTTGGCGGCGCAGATCCGCTGGATCAGTTAGAAACTGGCGAGCTTCGGGCGATAAACAGCTTGCATACTAATCAGGTATTGAAACATTTGCCGCCCGCTATTGACAGGAAACGGTTTGTTGATCGAAGACCCTGGTTGAATTTCTCCAGCTCAAACATGCGGTTTCAAGATAATCCTCGCGATAGTATTTTACAAATGATAAGCTTGCCGTCAATTCCTGGCAGAAAATTATTGGCGATGGAGTACAATGCGGAGATTTTGCGGCGGCAGCATCGTCCGGAAGAGGCAGCTGGTTTAATGGAGGATCTTTCGGGCATTTATCTGGATGTTGATTCGCGCAATAATTTGGCGGAAGCGGGCAGACTGTGCCGCCAGCTGATAGAAAACAGCATGGGGGGGAAGCTGTCAAGGTGGCTATGGCGGTGGACGAAAGTCTGGTCGGAGGAGATACTTCAAAAAACATATTCTTTTTACCAGATACCAAGCGGAAAGCGGCTAGTGCAACTGGCGATGCAGACTTAATGGAAGAAGCGGTTAAGTTGTATCGTGGACTTCCGCCCAGCAAGCTAAGAGCTGGAAAATTAGCTAAAGCCTGCCGGCTATTAAAAATGTTACAATCAAAACATAATCAAAAGGAGTTTACATAATGGTAAAAACTATTTCATCAGCAAAAAAATCAGCTAACAAAATCCCGGAGACGAAGCCTACTGCTAAAAAACGTCCGCTTAAAACTGCTGGAAAATTATCAGCCAGCGGCGTGGCGTCCGCTAAAAAGTCGGTTGCCAGCAGCGCTAAAGCTGCCGTGAAAGCGGTGTCTGCCAAGGAGAACAAAGTAGTCCGCGAGGCAATTAAAGATAGCCACATGGGCGGTTTCGTTAATTTTATCCGCGAACAGGGTATAGTCGGTCTAGCGGTTGGTTTGGCAATTGGTACGGCAGCTGGCGATACGGTGAAAAAGCTGGTGACGGCATTCATTGATCCGCTGGTGCAGCTGATCGTTGGTTCGCAGCAGGGACTTCAGGCGGCATCGTTTACCGTTGAAATTGCCGGGCGTAAGGGTGAGTTTCTGTACGGGGCGTTTATTAGCTCGTTGATCACATTGCTAGCGGTGGCCTTTGTGGTGTATGCAATTGTACACCTGTTTAAACTCGATAAATTAGACAAGAAAAAAGATTAACGTTTTTGAGGTTCGGCCGTGGCTTGACGGAATGGCGGTCATTGCGACGGCTTGTCTCGGCGGTATAAAAATGCTAACTAATCAGCGTACCGACTGTCTCGCCGCGAGCGGCTCGGGCGATATTACCGTCGGTGAGGAGGTCGCAGATGATAACTGGGATGTGTTCGTCCATAGCCAGACCGATGGCGGCTTTGTCCATGACGGTGATGTCAGGGTTGGTTAGAGCGTCGTGATAGCTGAGCTGATCAAATTTGGCAGCATCAGGGAATTTGGTAGGATCTTTATCGTACACGCCGTCTACTTTCGTTGTTTTAATCACAACATCGCATTGCATTTCTAAAGCTAGGTTCAGGGCGGCGGTGTCGGTGGTCAGGAAGGGCCGGCCAGTGCCGCAGGCAACGATGACTACGCGGCCTTTTTGAATGTGGCTGAGCGCCCGGCGGAAAGTGTAGTGGTCGATAAATTGATTGATTTCGACAGTGGACAGGGCGCGGGTTGGCAAGCCAGCATCGTTGAAGACATCAGCCAGGGCGATGGCGTTCATTAGGGTAGAGAGCATGCCGATATTATGGGCCGAGACAGGCTGAATGCCGTGGCCGATGATTTGGTTGCCGCGGACGTAATTGCCGCCGCCAACCATGATGACGATTTCGGCGCCGGTTTCTAGCGCTGGTTTGATTTGTTCGGCGATCCAGCGGGCGCGAGCGGGATCAAAGCCGCTGGCGAACTCGCCCTGGAGCTGCTCGCCGGATAATTTGAGAAGGATACGTTTGGTCATGGTTTTAGTGTAGCACGCTGCAAGGAAGTGGTAAAATAGAAACATGAAAGCCAGTTTTAAGCCGAAAAAGATTTTATGGATGGATTTGGAGATGACCGGGCTAGATCCGGTGCGCGATGAGATTTTGGAGGTGGCAGCGATCGCTACCGATTGGGATTTTACGGAGATTGCGACGTATGAGGGAGTTGTGCAACACGACCCAGAGAAGCTGAGTAAATTGCTGAATCGAAATGCTGGCTTTTGGAACGAACATCCTGAGGCGCGCCGCGGTTTGGAGGAGCAAAATATCTCGGGCAAGCCGCTGGCCGAAGTGGAGCGCGATTTGCTGGCGTTTTGCGATAAACATTTTGCGGACGAGCCGCGGATTTTGCTGGGTGGCAATTCAATCCATCAAGATCGGCGGTTTATCGATCAGTGGTGGCCGATGTTGTCAAAAAGACTACACTACCGGATGCTGGATGTCAGCGCTTGGAAAGTGGTGTTTGAAGGTAAATACGGCAAAAAGTTCACTAAACCAGAGGATCATCGGGCGCTGGAAGATATTCGCGGTAGTATTATGGAGTTAAAATATTATTTGAAAAAGGTGAAGAGCTAGGTCTACCAGCTGGCATATTCATGGTCGCTGAGTTATTTGACAAGAGTGTACTTATCTGATAATCTCCTGATAAAAGGAGTTGACGGAAATGTGTGCAATGAGTTCTGAGTTACAGCAATATATGACCGGGCTAACGAATGAGATTTCGTGCGGTCATTTTGATGAGGCTGTGCGGCTTGGTGAGAAAGCGCTGGTAATGGAGGAGTTACATGGCGAGGGTAACAAGTCGCTGCTAGGGGAGGTATATCGCAACATGGCCGCCGTAAGTGATCGTTTGGGTCAAAATGATACGGCGCTTAAATATATCGATCGGGCATATGATATTCATGATGCGGCAGCTAACGAGAATCCCGGGGCTGAAACGCTACGCGAGCGGTCAGCGACGGCGTCGTATGTTGGTGTGTTTGCGTTGAAGGCGTATTTATTGGTGGATGGTCGTCGGGATGAAGCGTTGGCAGATAAGGCGCGGCTCATGACGCGGCAGGCCGAGCAGGACATGGCAAAGGTAAATCAGCTCTCTGAAAAGAATAGCGTTGATCAGTATGAGATAAATATGGCATCTCGCTGGAGTATGATTGAAAGCTTGGCAGGTGATAAGCAGCGAGGTTTGGCATTGGCAGGTCGGGCAATTCGGTTGGCTCGGCAATCAGAGCGAGATCAACAAAAGGGCTTGACTGGGCGAGATGTTCTCAGGGCGCGAACACGAGCGGTGCTTCGCGGTATGGCGGCTGTGGCGGTGAATGCTGCGAGTCGATTTGGCGCGACGCGGGGTATTGCTGAGAAAATTGCTCTTAAGACATTGTGATTGTATACTGAGAACATGACCCATAAACAATTTGAAGAGTTTATCCTGAGTTTGCCCGGCGTATGGCTGGACTATCCATTTGGCGAGGATGTTGCGGTGTATAAATTTGGTAAGAGTAATGATGGTGCGGGGAAGATGGTGGCGCTGGTGGCGGAGGGCTCGAAGCCCTTGCGGGTCAGTCTGAAGTGCGATCCGCTATTGGCTGAGAATCTCCGCGAGAAGTACGAGACGGTGTTGCCGGGGTACCATCTGAATAAGAAGCACTGGAATACTATTATCTGTTCGGGACAATTGAGCGATGAGGAAATTTTTGATTTGGCGCGGCTAAGCTATCGGCTGGTGGCGGAAAACACTAATTAGTTTTTAAAAACTCTTCTAGTTGTTTTTGAATATTTTTTAGATCAGCGACTGTTTTTACGAGGTATTCTTTGGTTGATTTGGACCTAGTGCTTTTTTGCAGTTTTTGCATCATCACAAGCGTATCAGTAATTTGTACGTTCATTTCATGCGCGTATATGGAGTCGAGTTGTGCATTTAAAGCGGCGTCTTCAAGCTTTTTATCCATTTTTTCCGAAGGTTCCATTTTCAAAATTTCTTTTTTCTGCTTCTTATAATCAATACCGGAATTTTGGAGCGGTTCAGCCAGTCCAGCTTCGGCGCTAGTTAAAACAGAGACGAACGAAATATTGATGGCCTGCATGGTGCTGGTTTGTAATTTTTTATCGTATTTCTGAGAGATAGTTAGAAGCTTATTTACGCGGGCAGCAACTTGAATTGGCGAGGCGCTGGACGAGCCCTGCGATATTATAAAAATGGCTACCAAGCTGACGATGCCGAATAAGCCGATAATAGCAAGAATGAGCTTGGTTTTTTGATCAAAACCTTGGGCTGTCGGCGGGGTAGCTATTTGATTAAGGTAATCTATCCCCGATGGCTGGGGGTTAACAGAATTGTTCAAATTATCTGGATACATGTATCTATTTAAGCACAAACGGTAACAGAGGTAAAGGGTGATATAATAAAAACCATGAATGATGCCAAGGAAGAAGTGCGGGCGCGGCTGAATATTGAAGATGTAATTGGCGAATATGTTCAGCTGAAGCGGGCGGGTCGTAATCTGAAGGGGCTCAGTCCATTCACTGATGAGCGGACGCCGAGTTTTATGGTGAGTCCGGAAAAACAGATTTGGCATGATTTTTCTTCGGGTAAGGGTGGCGATATTTTTACGTTCGTGATGCTGGTGGAGGGGATGGATTTTCGCCAGTCGCTGGAGCATTTGGCGCGCAAGGCGGGCGTGGATTTGAGCTTGTTTTCCCGCGGTGATGGGCGGACAGCCAAGCGGCGGGCGCGGGCGCGGGAGGCGCTAAAATTAGCAGCGAATTTTTATCAGCAAAATTTGGTGAAAAATTCGGCAGCACGAGAATACGCGGTGAAAAAACGGCGGCTGAATCGGCAGACGATCAGTGATTTTATCATTGGCTATGCGCCAGATCAGGGCGACGCGCTGACGAAAGCGCTGGAGAAGCGGGGATTTTCGCGTCGGGAACTGGCTGACGCAGGGCTGGTGAATCGGTTTGGCGGCGACCTGTTTCGGGGGCGGATGATGGTAGCCTTGAGCGACGGCGGTGGCGAGGTGGTTGGCTTTACGGGGCGAATTATTCGCGACGATCCGCGTGCGCCAAAGTATCTGAATACGCCACAGACATTGCTATTTGATAAATCGCGCCACATTTTTGGGCTGTATCAGGCGAAAGAGGCGATTCGTAAGAGTGATGCGGCGGTGATTGTCGAGGGGAATTTGGATGTGGTTAGCAGCCATCAAGCTGGCGTCAAAAACGTGGTGGCGACGGCGGGAACGGCGATGACCCTGCAGCATCTGAAGGCGCTGAGCCGGCTGGCGGGGCGAATTCGTGTGGCGTTTGACGGCGACCAGGCGGGCGTGAGTGCAACGGAGCGGGCCATCAATTTGGCGCAGGAAATTGGCGTGGAATTAGAGGTGGTGAGCTTGCCGGATGACGTAAAAGATCCGGATGAATTGATCCAAAAAGACCCAGCCTTGTGGCAAACGGCGGTTGAGCAGGCGCAGCCAGCCGTCGATTGGGTGATCGCTCGGCACGCCGAAATGGAAGATTTGGCGACGGCTGAGGGCAAGCGGCGATTTTCAACAACTGCGCTGAGAATTGTGCGCGGCCTGAAAGATCCGGTGGAGCAAGAGCATTATTTGACGGTGATTTCTAAAGAAACTGGCGCCTCGATTACTGCCTTGAAGGCGAAGCTGGCGGGCGAAAGAACGGTAAATCAGCGGCTAAGAAAAACTAAAATTGACAAGGAAAAACCGCACCCTGTTCAAGATGAAACTGAGGATATGCTAGCGGGTCTGACAGCAAGCGAAAAAACACTGCGGCGCTGGCTGGCGGCGATTTCTGGCGAGATGCTTGAGAATGACAATGCGCGGCAATTAATTGGCTATTTGCGGGAAAATTTGGACATTGACCTAAGTAATATCCCTCAAGGCTTGCAAAAAATTGAGCAGTATGTGAAAATAGTACAGTTAAAAAGTGAAAGTCGTTATGCCAATTGGGAGCAGAAAAGCTTGGATGAAGAAATGGCTCGGCTAGTCAGGCAAATAACAATAAAACATCGCGAAAACCAAAAGAATCAATTATTAACCCAGCTGCGGAAAGCTGAGGCGGCAGGCGACGAGGTTTTATCCCAGTGTTTGCGCCAGAATCTAAACCAGCTGATTAAGGAGAAAATGTGAGCGACGATACGACTACTAAGCCGGCAAATTTGAACGACGATGCGGATTTTGATCCGGCAGCTATAGACGAGGAAGAATCGGAAGATTTAACCTCGCTTTCGACTGGTCAATATTTGGATGATGTGTCGGACGATTCGGTGCGGCTGTATTTAAGGGAAATTGGTAAAATTCCACTACTAAGCGCCGAAGAAGAGATGGAGCTGGCGCGCCGGATTATTGAAGGCGATAAGAAGGCTAAGGATAAGATGGCCGAGGCGAACATGCGTTTGGTGGTGTCAATTGCCAAGCGGTATTCGGGGCGCGGTTTGGACTTTTTGGATTTAATTCAGGAAGGAAATACTGGTCTTTTGCGGGCGGTCGAGAAGTTTGATCCGGACAAAGGCTTCAAATTTTCGACGTATGCCACCTGGTGGATTCGCCAGGCGATTACCCGGGCGATTGCCGATCAGGCGCGGACGATTCGTATTCCAGTTCATATGGTGGAAACCATTAATAAATTGCTGCGTACGCAGCGGCGAATGACTCAAGAGTTGAACCGCGAACCGACGATTGAGGAACTGTCTAAAGAACTAGACATGGAGCCGGAGAAAATTGAATATGTCATTAAGATTAAGCAAGACATTTCTTCTCTGGATGCCAGCGTGGGGCGCGACGGCGAAGATGACGAGTCGGCTCTTCAAGATTTTATCGTTGACGAGGATACGGTTTCTCCGGAAGATTCTGCCACAAGCCAGTTGTTAAAAGAGCAGGTTCAGGATATGCTATCCAGTTTAAGCGATCGCGAGCAAAAAATCGTCCGCATGCGGTTTGGGCTAGATAATGGCAAGAATCACACATTGGAAGAAGTTGGTCAGGAGTTTGCGGTGACGCGCGAACGGATCCGGCAAATTGAAGCCAAAGCTCTGGCAAAGCTCAGGAAGCATAAAGATGCTAAAAAACTTTACGAATACTTGGACTAATTAGCACTGCTCGGGTGCTTTACAAAAATGGGTGTCGCGGGTAACGGCGTCTATTTTTTGGTGTAGTTGGGTCAGGTCGCTGTCGTTAATAATGAAATAGTCGGCGATAGCAATTGGTCCGCCTTTTTCCAGATTTTCAATTTCCGACCAATCGCGCTGGTCGACTTCGCGCGGTTGCATCGGCCGCTCCGGGCGTTTTGTCATTCGCTGATAACGCAGATGCTTCGGCGTAACGATGGCGATGACAACGACTTGTCCGGGAAATTCGTGCTTGAGGATTTTATACTCGCTCCAAGTGTATAAGCCGTCCAGGACAATTTTATTTTGCCCGGCATTGATCAAATCGCGAACGTTCTTAATTACACGCCTGATAACGAAATCTTTGCCTTCGCGCTGGCGGATTTCTTCGCGGAATTTTTGTTGATTGTCCCAAGTTGGTTCAATACCAGCCTCGTCCATGGCTTTGTAAATAACGCCGCCGAAATAAATTTTCGGGAAGCCCTTTTTCGTCAAATACTCGACAGCTGAACTTTTGCCGCTACCAGCCAGGCCAACGAGGGCGATGATTTTTGCGTGTGGTTGTGTCATGTTGTTAGTATAGCAAACCTGATATACTAAATACATGAAGCGTTTGGCAGTTATCGACGGAAAATCAGTATTTTACCGAGGGTATTACGCTATGCCGGGGCTGAGTACGGCGGACGGTACGCCGACGGGCGGGGTGTATGGATTTGTGAGTTTGGCGATTGAGCTGATTAAGAAATTGGAGCCAGACTACGTGGCGGTGGCGTGGGACAAACGCGGTACCAACATTCGTAAGCGGCGGGAACTATATCCAGAGTACAAGGCGGGTCGTAAGCCAGCGCCTGATGATTTTTATCAGCAAATTCCGATTTTAATGGAACTGCTGGATGCCTTTGGCTGGCCGTTGTATGAGCTCGATGATTATGAGGCGGATGATATCATGGGTGCGTTTGCCAGGCAAGCGGAAGCGCGCGGCGTGCAGACGTGTTTGCTGACGTCGGATTTGGATGCGCTACAATTGGTGTCGTCCCTCACTAAAGTGTACGCCATGAAAAACGGCCTGAGGAATATCGAGGAATTTACGGCGGAATATTTTGAACAAAAATATGGTATTCGGACGGACCAGTTTTTGGATTTGAAGGCGCTGAAAGGCGATTCCAGCGACAATTTGCCAGGCGTGCCGGGCGTTGGTGAAAAGACCGCGGTGAAATTATTACAAGCATATGACACACTGGACGGAGTGTATGCACATTTGGACGAGCAAAAAGGCGCTTTACGGACAAAGCTAGCAAATGGCCGCGAGTCGGCGTATTTGACCAAGCAAGTGGCGGAGATTTGGACAGATGCGCCGGTGGAGCTGGACTGGGAAGTGGCGGATGTTAACGACTGCGACTTTGCTCGGGTGGCGGAAATTTTGCGGAAATTGGAGTTTCATTCGCTGATTGGGCGGCTGCCACGAACGATGCAGGCGGTGGACGAGGTGGCGGAGACAGTGGAATTGGAGCTGCCGCGTGTTGACAATCTGCCGGCTGAGCCGCTGTTTGAGGCGGAAAATATTATCTATATTGACCTGCTAGAACCGGACACGGTGTATATTAATTCCAAACCTGGTGTGGCGTGGCGCGCGAAGGTTAGTGAAATTGGCTGGTCGATTTGGCAGCTGTTGGCGCAGGGCGTGGTGATTGCGGCGGACGTCAAGGGGTTGTATCACGCGCTGGACGTTCACGGTGTGACGGTGCATTTTCATGAGGTCTGGGATGTTGGGCAGGCGGCGTTTTTGATCGATCCGCTCAGGCGCGACCGTAGTTTGATGGCGCTGGCGGGCGATTTTTCTGAGGATAATTCAGCGTCGCGGCAGCTGGCGCGACTACGCCAGATTTACCGCCACCAGCAGGATTATATGGCGACGCATCAGCAGATTGCTAGGGTGCTGTGTGAGTTTGATTTTCCGGTGATTTGGCCGTTGTTTCAGATGGAAAAGCGCGGCATGAAGCTGGACACGGCACTCCTTGAACACATGGGTCAGGAGCTGGCGGCGGAAGTTAGCCAGCTTGAACAACAAATGTATGCGATGGCCGGGCGCGAGTTCAATGCTGCTAGTCCAGCGCAGCTGTCTGAGGTGTTATTTACCAAGTTGCAGCTGCCGACGGCTGGCATTAAAAAAGGCAAAACTGGCTATTCAACAGGGCAGAAAGAGCTGGATAAGTTGCGCGGGCAACACCCGATTATTGAGCTGATTGAGCGGTATCGGGAGCTGACTAAATTGATCAGCACCTATATTGAAGCGCTGCCGAAGTTGGTGGCTAGGGACGGGCGGATTCACACCACTTTCAACCAAGATGTCACCAGTACCGGGCGGCTGAGCAGCACCAATCCCAACTTGCAGAACATCCCAGTGCGAACGGAATTGGGCCGGAAAATTCGCCAGGCGTTTGTGCCGAGCCAGGGCAAGGTCTTCGTCAGCGCGGATTATTCGCAATTTGAACTGCGACTGGCGGCGGTGCTGGCGGGCGATAAACAGTTGATTGACGATTTTAATAGCGATGTTGATATTCATACCAAGACGGCGGCCGAGACCTACGGTGTGCCGATGGAGCAGGTGACGAAAGCACAGCGGCGTGCGGCCAAGGTGATCAACTTTGGCGTACTGTACGGTATGAGTCCGCACGGGCTGGCGGCGGCTACCGGTATGAACTTTACTGAGGCGAAGCGGTTTATTGAACACTATTTTGCGGTGCGCCAGCCAATCCGCCAATATCTGGATACAATTTTAGTTCAAGCGCGCGAACAGGGCTTTGTTGAGACCTATTTTGGCCGGCGGCGGCCAACGCCTGACGTTAAGTCGAGCAATTTTATGGTGCGTTCGGCAGCCGAGCGGGCAGCGATGAACATGCCAATCCAGGGTACGGAAGCGGATTTGATGAAGCTGGCGATGATTCGACTGGAGGACAAATTGGCTGGGCTGGCTGAACCGGTCCTGCAAGTTCACGACTCAATTTTAGTGGAGTGCCGGGCAACAGACGCCGAGCGGGTCGGCGAAATGATGCGCGCGGAAATGGAAGGAGTTTGCCCGGAGTTACCAATTCAATTGAAAGTTGATGTGAAAACAGGCAAAAACTGGGAGGAGACATAACATGACAGAGCAGTTATTTCAAATCGGAATAAAAGCCATTATCCGAAATGATGAAAATCAAATTTTACTGCTCAAAAATAAGGACTATTGGGACATTCCAGGCGGTAGAATTGATCAAGGCGAGGATATAGAAACTACACTTTTGCGTGAACTAAACGAAGAGATTGGCGTTGATCACGTTGTCGGAAAGCAGCTTTGGAATGTGGCAAGAGCGGTCCAGCAGCTACCGTATGGTAATATGATGACGAGCCTGATGTTGATTGTCTACTGCGTGTGGCTGCCAGCAGACCAAATCCCTCATTCATGCGAGCCGGGTACTACACTTCATTGGGTGAACTCTGAAGAAGCGGCCGATCGTTTGAAAAATAAGTATCCTGGTTCGTTTTGCCAAGCAATAGCACAGCTTTCCTAGGTCAAGTCAGGTAACTAGCGCAAAAAATCTAATATTATGGTATAATCACCCCATGAAATATGCTCAACCACGAAACTCAATCTCTCGCTTCGTCCCGATTTTGCTAGTTATTATCATTACTATTGTGGCGGTCGCGGCGGTTATCGCTATCGGCCGGGCGCTGTTTGGCGATGGCAGATCTCCTAATAACCCCCAGCCAAATCCAAACATTGAGGACGCAAAAACCGCTTTATTGTCAACTGGCGTCGACCGATCGGTGCGCTTGACGGTGCGCGGTCCAATTGTGGCGAACGAGAATTTTCGTTCGTATAGCATTACTATCACGCCGGATTCGCGCGAGATGATAACGTATGAGGGTTATTTGGATAATCAAATTGACCGGAAAAGGTTAGATAATAATACGAAAGCTTATACGGAACTGGTTTATGCGCTGGATAAACGTAAAATGATGGATGGTAAGGATTTAACTGAAGAACAAAACGATTTGCGCGGTATCTGTGCCAGCGGCAAGATTTATAAATTTGAAACCATAAAAAATAATTCGGTTGTCAAGAGCTTATGGACGTCGGATTGCAGCGGATCCAAGGGCTCGGCGCAGGCAAATGTTAATGAAATTTTGGACATGTTTCTGAAGCAAATTCCCGATGGTAAAAAAATGGCAAGCGGCATTGGTTTAGGCCAAGACGAATCGCCGTTTAGGCTGTAATAATTATGCCGGAACTTCCTGAAGTCGAGACAGTCCGCCGCGGGTTGGCGGAGCTGCTGCCAGACCGAGTGGTGGCGCGAGTGGCAGTGTTTGACTCGCCGAAGAGTTTTCCGAATGCGCCGGCTGATGTTAAACAATTTTTATATGGTGCGCGCGTGACGGCGGTGAGGCGGCGAGCAAAGGTGCTGATGATTGATTTGGATACTCGCTACTCGCTGGTGGTGCATTTGAAGATGACGGGGCAGTTGGTGTTTCGTCAAAACTCTCGTCATAGCGCTCGGGTATCCCTAAAAAAATCTCGGGACCCACGTAAAGTTGTCCAAGATTTTTCTGCGGATACCGCTCGCGAGATCGACGATTTTGCTGGCGGGCATCCGAATGACAGTTTGATTGGCGAGCTGCCAGATCGGTCGACGCGGGTGCAGATTGATTTTGTGGACGGGTCGCGGCTGTTTTTTAACGACCAGCGCAAATTTGGCTGGGTGAAATTGTTGCCGACTGACGAAGTGAAAAACCTGCCGTTCATGCAAAAAGTCGGGCCGGAGCCGCTTGATCCCCAGACGCGCGCCGAGGATTTCATCCAGCGGATTCGTCGTCGCCAAAACTCGATGATCAAGCCAGCTTTCCTTGACCAAGCGGTGATCGCTGGGGTTGGTAATATTTATGCGGACGAGGCGCTATGGGCGGCACAGCTACATCCGCAAACGCGGATAAAAAATATTAGCGACCAGCAATTGAATACATTATTTACGGAACTTAGAAAAATTTTGCAACTCAGTATCGATCAGGGCGGTTCGACGGATAAAAATTACGTTGATGCCGAGGGTCGAAAAGGAAATTATCTGACATTTGCTCATGTGTTTCGCCGCGAAGGCCAGGCTTGCCATCGCCACCCCGACCAAGAAATTATCAAGCTAAAAGTCGGTGGCCGTGGTACGCATGTGTGCCCGGTGTGCCAGAAACCGCCGAGGTTTGACAAATAGTGATTTGTAGTGTATATTACTGGATATGACAGGAGTAGAACAACCACCACATAATAATCCTGATTCGCTTGGTGATGATTTAGATCAGGAATGGGCAGCGCTATCAACAAATCAAGAACACTGCGATCTATTAACAAATGAGACAATGGCAAGACTTGACGACCTGCTTCAAAAATACGAAATAAGTACTATACTGAGACTATATGATACTTCGGAAGATCAATCTCGTAAAAGGGAAGAAGTTTACCAGTGGTGTAGACAGCTTGCATATAATAGTGAACTTCCAGATGAGGAGCAAGATAAGTTACATAAGGCGTTGTTGTGGACATATACCGATCAGATGAATAGCGAGGTAACGGTGCTGACGTTGGCGTTTGCGGAAATTGGGCTTCAAACAGGTAATTCGAAAAACCCTAATTCTTCTACGATGGACTCCTTAAAGAAAAAAGATATGATCACAACATGCTTAAGATTACTTGGGGAAGAACCTGATTCATCCTGGTTTAGTTTCTTAAATGAAGCATTCGGTGGTGAAGATATCTTTCCAGAGCAGGTAGAGCAGGCTATAGAAGATAGGATTGCTATTGAGAAAGTGAAAGGCGTCTGTGCTGAATCGCAAGAACTCCTTGATTTAGTGTTTATGGAGACTGGAGGGATGGTTTCTGGTATTGATGCAATAGCTACCGCTAAGGTTGTGATGTCTCTTGCTTGTATTAGCAATGGTAGTGATGGGGAATATGAATATAGGGTTGCTGAATCAGCAAAGATCTTAGGCTTATCTAAAGATCAAATAAAGAATTTAGTAACAGAATATATAGGTATGAGAAATGGATAAACATATTGATCAAGGAATTACTGGAGGTAAAGAAGTCAGCGATTTACCAGGCGGAAGCGTCGTTAATCCGTGGGCTGACATGGTTGCTCAGCCTAACAAAAGTGGCGGCGAGCAGGGTTCGGGCGATGGTATTGATAATATTATTTCTAATCTTCAGCAGCAAGCGGAAAAGCGTGGAGCATGCATCAAACCGGAACTTCGGGTTCATCTTCAAGTAGCAAAGCGCGAGATAATAGACCGTATTGGCTGGCAAGACGATCCAAATCAGCTTATTCTTTATCCAGGCAGCAGTTCCGATAGGACGATGGCTGATGTGTTTGGCGAACAGGTTGTCCACATTGATCCGGACGGCAACGCTTTGGCGTGACTACAAGATAAGGGACTTCGTACAGAGCAAACAACAATTGAGGACTATATTGCTCATATGCCTGACGGAGAGAAAATTAACATAATACTTTCGTACAATGCAGGTCTGGTGCCTGATTCGGCGTTGGAGCTGCTGAGTTGTGAGTATGATGCAGATGACATGCAAAATATCTATATGGATATCGGGTTGGTTCTGCTGCGGAGATGTTGGAGGGGATGTCTGAAGGCATTGAAAGAAACACAAAACTCACACCTTTCATTATGGGAGGGGTGCGAGAAGTATTTGATCCAAAGAAATCTCTTACAGAAAATACGCGTGCAGTCGAGGAGGTGTTAACGGCGCAATTTATGAGGGATGGTTTGAGCGAAGATGAGTCTGATGGTAAGTGGTATCCGATGAGGGGTGGACAGTCTCGTATTCCTGAAAGGCTGGATATGGCTGTGTTTGCTAATTATCTTGCCTCTTTGTCGGAGGATGAAAAGTGTGCTGACGGGATGAGAGCGATTATTAACAACGGTATGACAGAAGAAGAGAAGGACGGCTTTATGTCGCTCCGTCCAGAGTTTAGAACATTTACAGACGAAAATGGTCGAGAACAGATTGAATATAGGATTGTCGGTGATGATACAGTGAGCGAAATGATGGAGGATCGTACTACACATGATAAAGTAGCTGAAAAACCATCCGACACTCCGAATCCTCAGCCTGAAAGCAATCAGCAAGCAGCTAATCACGAGGCGGAGGGTTCGCGGGAATCGTCGTTGCCTCTTCGTGATGGTGAGCTGAGAAGGCTGTTTAGAGGTATTAGCGATGCTCTAGATAGCGATAAAACTGCAAATCGGCATCAGGAGCTAGGGTGGTCAAAAAAGTTCCCATGCCGCGAGGAGTTTGGGGATGCGGGCGGATGCTGGATGGTCTGATTGTTACTATGCAATTTGGAGATGAAAAATCAACCGAACCGCTGTTACAAGAGACGTTTGATCCAGACCTATCTCCCGAAGACAATTTGCAAAGAGCGGTAGATTATCGGACGGAAGAGTTGAAAAGACATTTGGATGGCAGAAATTCCGACGGCAGGCGATATCCGGTGTCTGCGGTAAATTATCCTGGTCTGGTGACAGTGCTCTTTGCTCAAAAGCTTTATGAAACTTGTATTGGAAATCCTGACGGAGCAAGGAACATGATTAAGAATGTCGTGGATAACCCTAACGAGGATGGCGACCGTATGATAGATACTTTATCGGCGAAGCGTCCGGTGTATTCAATAGACGCAGAAGGCAATGTGAAGTGGGAGTTTTTTTGATTCAGATAAGGTGAATAAGGTGATGGCAGACCGTGAAGCCAGAAAGAAAAAGAGCAAAGCCGAAAAACCATCCAGCACTAGTGTTCCAAATTCCGAACCCGAAAGCAGCCAGCTGGTAGAGACAGCTAATCACGAGGCGGAGGGTTCGCAGGAGTCGTTATCTCATAAAGAGCAGGTTAAATTAATTGGGAGAATATTTCATGATGTGGTTTCTGATCGCGTCGACAGAAAGCACGATCCGCACAGACTTGCTGTTACTAGGGCGCTGTTCACATTGAGTTCTGCGGTTCAGGATGGACAAGGTGTTGGTTTTTTGAAAGATGTCTATAATCCAGAGAGATCTATAAAGGACAATGTGTCCGAGGCTGTACAGAAATTAACTGCTAAGTTCGTAGAAGATCGCATCGGCGATCGGACTGATGGCAGGCGGTATGCTTTGGATGCTGCTAGCGCTGATGATTTTGGGTTGCATGAGGCAGCTGTCACCGAAATATTAAGCGCTTATTTTTGTGACCCAAAAAAGGCAGCTGAAGCTAGGAGAATAATTGCCGAAGGTTTTTCAGACGATCAGAAAGACGAGATAATGCTAAAAGGCAAACATCTAGGATTTATGTACAGGCATGGAAAAGTCCGCTGGAGCCTAATAGGGGAAGAAGAACTTCGGGAAGGAGCTAAGCCTATTTCTCTTAAAGAGAGGCTTGATTTTGTCGAATGGCTTCAGGAGGATTTGCAAGGTCAAAATAGTGTAAGGGATGAGAATCCTGATGTCGGAAAAAGAAAAGAAGAACTTGCTACTGCGTTTAAATATTTACAGGAAGAAATTTCCGCAGCGATGGAGCCAGGCTATTTACCAGATGAAGAAAGGGAGTTTCTTGAAAAACAGTTTTCTGAGAGGCCTGGATGGCGGCCAGAGATTACTCCCGAATTATATCTCTCGCGTGTACTAGCCCTAAAAGCTCTCGGGGCTGAACAAAGTCTAAAATCTGGATGGACTGATCAACCAGACAATTATAGAATGAAAGAACTTGCACATAGTATTTATCGTGAATTTGGAGATGAGGAAGCGGCAGGGCGTTCAGATAAAATTGAGTGGGCTTATATCAAAATATTAGACTTAGAAGAATTGCTAAAAATGGCGACGTGCAAGAGTTGCTTAAGCTGGTTGACAATAAACGGTCCTAATCATCAAAAACCAGACAAAACCCGTCTCCTATCACGAGGCGGGTTTTATTAATATGCGGTATAATTATTGATAAATGTTATACGTATTATGCGGTGAAAATGAGTTTGATAAGCGTCAAAAGCTGGCGGCATTGATTGCTGGCGGTGCTGCGCCGGAACGTTATGACGGCGAGCAGCTGGACGCGACAAGTTTGCGCGATATTATGCAGGGGCAGTCTTTGTTTGCACTGGAGCGTACGGTAATTATTTCGCAGTTGAGCGGTAACGCCGCGCTGTGGGCGGAATTGCCCGAAATTACTGTTAGCGGCAGTACTAAGGTGGTTTTGCTGGAGAATAAGTTGGATAAGCGTACGAAAACATACAAATGGCTGCGGAAAAATGCTGAAATTTACGAATTTACGCCGCTGAATGAACGGCAAAAACCGCGGCTGGCGAAGTGGTGTGCCGACGAGGCGAGGAAACGAGGCTATACACTGAGTGCAGTGCAGGCGGAAACATTGATTGACCGTCTGGGTTATGATCAGCTGCGTTTGAGCAATTTTATTGAACAATTGTCTTTTGCCGGGGAAATTACCGATGATTTGCTTGATAAACTAACGCCTTTGGCGAAAACGGAAAGTGCTTTTGAACTGTTTACAGCAGCGCTGGCTGGAAATTCTGGCCGTATTCATGAAATTATCTCGTATTTGGAGGCTGAGGGAGGTGTAGAAAGCGCATACCAAACGATGGGATTATTAGCGTCGCAGACGGTCAATTTGAATGCTTTGGTATTGTCTGGCAATGATACTGGATCTGTTGCAGCGGATTTTTCAACCAGTCCGTATGTTTTACAGAAATTATCTTCTTACGCTAATAAGATTGATTCCAGCCAGTTGGCGGTGATAAACAAAGCGTTGTTCTACGCGGATTTACAAATGAAAACAACCAGCGCTTCGCCGTGGCTATTGATAGAGGCGGCGCTGATTGAGATTGCTGCGGGGAGTAAAAATCTTGACTGAAGTCGCTAGTTGATTTTATGATATATCTATAAATAGCAGACTTAGGAAAAGGAGTTAAGCAATGCCAGGAATTGATGGAATGCCGCCAATGGAAGATGTTGGAGGGTGCTCAAGAAGAAATTTTTTGAAAGGAGCTGGATTTGTTGGTTTGTCTGGCTTCCTTGCTGCTTGCCATAGACAAGCCAACAAAGGAAGTGACGGCATGCCGCGGTCCGCGGATTACGGTCGCCGGGAACCGTCGTCGCTATCTATTGAATTGACTAATGAAGAAAGAGGTGAAATTGATAGCTTAGCTCGTATGGCTGCCATCTCTATTTTTGAACGTATTAAGAACAAGCCAAATCATTTGCAAGTATTTTCTCCTGAAGCTTGCGTTATGCTGCATATGTCTGACGATAGATGCGAGTTTGAGGTGGATCAAAACGTAACAGGGTGTGAAAATGATCCAGATGTTGGTACGCGTATATGGGTAACGGTGAAATCTGGAGAATATCGCGATTCTAGCCAACCATGCTCCGATGATAGAATTGTGCTGGAATCTCCCAATAGAATTGACGGCGATGGAACTGTTTCTTTGGAAGAAATAAAGTCGCTGCTGCAGGATGATAAAACTAGAATAGCTAGATTGCTAGCCTCAGACGGGGAGGCTATGAAGCTTGTATTTAACGAGCAGACGGTCTCAAACTACTGCCCAAATAAAGTTACAGCACAGCAAATCACCGACTATATTGAAAAGGTGTATGGCGCTTAAGGCGTATAGATAGACCAAGCGGATTAAGTTAAAAGCAATTATTTAGCCGCTTCCAGTTTTACGCCGGCGTTTTTGGCAATTTTGCTTAAGGCGCTTTTACGGCGGGCGGCAGTATTTTTCTTAAGCAAACCCTTTTTTACAGCGGTATCAAGCTCGCTTTGAGCGCTGGCCAGTGTTTTGGCGTTTGGGCTGGCATGGAAAGCTTTAACGGCAGTTTTAATATCTTTTTTAATGCCTATATTGCGTTCGCGGCGTTTGACGGTTTGTTTAGCGCGTTTTATGGCGGATTTTATGATTGGCATGGTACTCCTTAAAAGTTAATTTAATCTCTAATTTTTTATTGCTAATCAGGAGGAATTATACAGAAAATAGCCAAAATTGTAAAGAGGCGGTAAAACTATTGACTTTATGGTAATGCTTATGGTATAGTGGAGGCAAGTCGTAATTAGATAAAAAAACAAAAAATAGGAAAAAATATGGCTGATGGATCTTCAAAGCAGAGAATAATTGATAGCATCAAGGATGTTACCAATATTTTGGTGACGGTTAGCGCTAATCCGTCGGTTGATGAACTGTCGGCGGCGCTGGCGTTGACGATTTTTTTGAACAAGCTAGGCAAGCATGCCACGGCGGTGTTCAGCGGCGAAGTACCGCCGGCGATTTCGTTTTTAAATCCAGATAAGACGTTTGAACAGACGGCGAATAGTTTGCGCGATTTTATTATTGCGCTAGATAAAGAAAAAGCTGATCATTTGCGGTATAAAGTGGTCGATGACGCGGTAAAGATTTTTATTACGCCGTACCGCACGACGATTTCCGAGAAGGATTTGGAATTTTCGCAGGGAGATTATAATGTTGAGCTGGTGGTGGCGTTGAATGTCGAGAATAGCGAGCGTATCGACGCTGCCTTGACAGCGCACGGTCGAATTTTACATGACGCGATTGTGGTAACTATGACGGCGGGCGGCGTTAAGAGCGGTTTGGGGTCGGTTGATTGGCATGAAGATAGCGCGAGTGGTGTCAGCGAGATGATGGTTGAGCTGATTAACGATCTGAGAACGCAAAGTGCAGCACTGGATGAGCAGATAGCTACGGCATTGTTAACTGGTATTGTGGCGGTGACGAATAGGTTCAGTAATAACTTGACATCATCTAGGGTAATGACAGTTGCCGCAAATCTGATGGCGATTGGCGCCAATCAGCAGCTGGTGGCGATGAAGATAGCCGAAAGCGAGGCTAGGGCTGAGCGGCCGCAAGCCATAGAAGAAGCGAAGGACCGGAAAAAACCGGGCGCAGATAAGAAGAGCTCGGAAAGCGAACAGGCTAGAGCTGACGGCGCATTGTCGATTAACCATGAAAAAGAGGGCAGCTTAGACGAGATTTCACATCAGACTATCCAAGAAAAACGGCATGAAGCGGCACAATCGACGCAAACTAAGCTAGCTAATATTGAGATGGTAAATAATTCTGCCGCGTCAAGCCAGACAGATTCGACTGCTAGTAATGATGATAAAGAAGATGACGAGCCAGCCCTAGTAAAACCTCCAGAGATTAAATTGCCGCCAGTACAGAGCAGCGTCAAAGCTTCAACGCCCGAGCCGATAGACGGTACGCCGCTGATGGGCGGTACGCTGAACGCGACTACTGAGCAGGCGGCTAAAGATAAGGAAAGAGAGCTGCAAAATAATCAGAATAAGACAATTTTGACGCATGGCGAATATATCGGGTCGAATGAGCCGTCATTTGGCGATACGCCGCTGAATGCTGCGATGGGCAAATCTGACGAACCGCCAAAGATTGATCCGTTTGCCAATAATTCTTCAACAGCTGCTTTGCCTGGTATGGGCGCGCCGGAAACGTCTTCAAGCTCTACGTCTGACGAGTCAATTATGGACGCAATCGCCAAAGACACCACGCAATTAGCTGGCAAGTCGCCGGCGCCAGCTCAATCAGCTGCCAACGACCGCGAGTCTGCTTTGGCGGCGGTTGATGCTGCGCTTTCTGCCGCTCCTCCGGCTGCGGCTGCAGCTTCGCCGGTGCAGCCTGCTCAGGGGCCAATGCAGAGAGCAAGCAAATCAGCGACACCGACACTAGCCGAGCTTGAAGCTGCTGCTCCAGCTTCATCTGCGCCAGCACTGCCGCCAATGCCAGACTTTAGTACGCTGCCGCCAATACCGCCAGCACCAGCAGGAACGCTGGCTGGTTTGCCGCCAGTTCCGCCGCTGGGCGGCGGTATGCCTTCCGCTCCAGTAGCACCTGAACCTGCCGCCGCGCCGCAGAGTACAAGTTTTAATCCTTCGCAGTTTCAAATTCCAGGTCAGAAGTAGTTGATGGATGAAATATTGCTGATTGATAAGCCGCCGGACATGACTAGCTTTGGCGTGGTGGCGCGCTTGCGCCGTGTCTTGTCTAAGCAGGAGGGTAAGAAAGTCAAAGTCGGACATACTGGAACATTAGATCCGTTTGCAACTGGACTAATGATTATAGTTACGGGTCGGATGTGCCGCCGGGCTATGGAGTTTACTAAGTTGGATAAGTGGTATGAAGCGGAAATTATCCTTGGTGCAGAATCGACGACTAGCGATCCAGAGGGAGAGCTGTCCAGGGTGTCTGGTAAAAAACCAGGTGAGGGCGAGATTAAGCAAGCTCTTCAAAAGTTTACAGGTAAAATAGAACAGACACCGCCGGCGTTTAGTGCTGTAAAAATTAGTGGTCGGCGAGCATACCAGTTGGCGCGGGCGGGTAAAAAGGTTGATATCCCCAAGCGGACAATAACTATTTATGCTTTAGAATTGATAGGATATGATTATCCAGTCTTGAAGTTGCGGGCACATGTTTCCAGCGGTACATACATACGCAGCTTAGCGGCGGATATTGGCAAAGAATTAAAAACTGGCGCTTACTGCCAGAATTTACGGCGAATTAAAATCGCTGATTATGACGTGAAAAATGCTAAGGTGCTGGCGGATTTTGGAATTCTGTCGTGAAGTGGTATTATCAGGATATGGGCAAACATAAGGGTTTTACGATAGTTGAAATATTAGTTGTCGTTACAGTTATTGCTATTCTGGCGACGATTTCGGTAGTTTCTTATACGGGTATGACCGAACGTGCCAGGGATTCTAAGATTCGTTCCGTTGTGAAGACAGCGGGCGATGCTCTGCAGCTGTATGAAACGAAAAATAATAGCTTGCCGTCAGGACAAGGGAAATTTAACCAGGCAAATAGTGTAGATTCTTTGGCGCCGCAGTATCTTCAGCGTGGATATAGGGATGATGCTGTAAGTAAAAATTCTTCTAATAAAGATGATATTTTTCTTTGGTATCAATGCAAAGATGGAAGCGGCGCAGTAACTGGCGTGGCAGTTTTTGCCTCGCTGAATAGTCCTACTAGCGACGAATCATCTCGAGTTGCTACGATAAAGGCTGATTGTCATATCGCTGCCAGCGTTCCTACTTCCGGTAATCCTGCGTATAATTACGCGCAGGTGTTCTAGGTTGCGTTTACAGGTTAGGCTTGGTATAATGACAGGGCTATGATTAGCAAAGATAATAAAGCGAAAGCAATTGCTTTGACTCAGGTCAATAAAAACGACGTCGGCAGCCCGCAGGCTCAGGTGTCGGTTTTGACGGCTCGTATCAAAGAGGTCACGGAGCATTTGAAGGCGAATAAACACGACTTCATGGCGCGTCGCGGCTTAGTCCAAATGGTTGGTAAGCGCAAGCGCTTGCTGAAATATTTGGAGCGAACTGATTTTGAGAGTTACAAAGCAGTTGTTGCCAAGTTAGGTTTGCGTAAATAATTCCTATTTAGCAAACTAGACTGCTTAAACCCCTTTATCGGAAGGGGTTTTTGATTTATGGCTAACGTTTGGTTTGGCAACGATTACGTCGCGACCGTCGTTGGCGCCGCCTAAAGTGCAGGAATAGAGGGTTAGTTGCGGTTGGGCGGTTCGTTGCTCGATTTCTACTGCTTCCGGTTTAACGCTGCGTTTTTCGCTGATAAGGTACTCGTAGCGCTTGCCGTTATAATCAACGATGATTTTATCGCCGATATCCAGCCGGTTGATATTATAAAACGGCGACTTTCTGAGTGTCTGCTGCGGGGTCATGCCCATAATAAAACGATGTGCTGATAGAACAAAATTGCCGCCGTCCTTCGGGTTGCCGTTCTCTGGCTTGCGCCACCAAGCACCATGTTCCATAACGCTGGCGGGTCCGGCAAGGTATGGCAAATTAATGTCAATTTTAGGGATATAAAGGCGATTTTCGGTGATGGTTTGAGTTTGCGCCAGGCGTTTCGTTGTAGAGTTGTTGGTTGTGTCGATAAATTGCGACTGAAAAAGCGGTGTTAATATCGTAAATAGCATATATCCACCCGCCAAAATCATAGACAGGGCTATGATGGCAGTAAGCAGACTTTTGGATTTGCGGGATTTCTTAGTATAGTTCAGCTTTAGAGACATAGATAAAGTATAACATGATTGATGGAGGATGATTTTTCTGGCGGTTCAAGGGTTTGAGAGTTTTATATTTTGGCATGAAATTTGTTATAATAGAGACAGTTATTGTTAACGCGGAAGTGATAGAGACGAGAATTTGCGGCGCGCGGCTTTGAATTTCCAAGCCTAGCAAAGATGAATTTTCATCCCTGTTACTTGCCGCGAAGAAAGGAGCTCTTTTATGAGTATTATTAACCCGAGCGGCAAGGAGATTTTTAGCGTTACCACCGAGCTGTGCGGCCGGCCGTTGACGCTGGAAGTGAATCGGGTTGGCTTTCGGACGACTGGTAGTGTATTAGTGCGCTATGGCGATACGGTGGTGCTGGGCAGCGCGCAGGTGGGCAGCCGGCCGGTGCAGTTGGATTATTTCCCGCTGTCGATTGATTATGAAGAACGGTTTTATGCGGCGGGTAAAATTTCTGGCTCGCGGTTTATCAAGCGCGAGGGCCGGCCCAGCGACGAGGCGGTGCTGATCGGCCGGTTGATCGACCGCCCGATTCGGCCGCTGTTCCCGAAAGGATATCGCCAAGAAGTACAAGTGGTGGCGACGGTGCTGAGCATGGATCCGGATTTCCGCCCGGACGTGGTGGCGATGATTGCGGCTTCAAGTGCCTTGATGCTGACCGGGACGCCGTTTGACGGACCGGTAGCGGGCTTGCGGGTAGGCCGCGTGAATGGCGAGTTTAAGGCCTTTTTGACGCCCGAGGAACGCGAACAATCTGATTTGGATTTGGTGGTGGCGGGTATCAAGAGTGGCATCACCATGGTGGAAGCTGGTGCTAAGGAAGTATCAGAAGAGGCGATCGTCGATGCGATGGCCTGGGCGCACCAGATGATGCAGCCAGCGATTGCTTTGCAGCGGGAATTAGCAGCCAAAGTGGCGCCAGCTGCGCAAGAATATGAATTAGTTTTACCTGATGAAGCAATTCAGCAGACGGCTGACGAATGGGTTGATGGCAAGCTGGGCGAGAAAATCCGCCGGCCGTATCCAGAGCGCAACGAGGTGGTCAATGAGATTCGCTGGGCATTCCACGAAGCGATGGCCGAAAAGCTGGGCTTGAGCGCTGAGGAATACGACGAAGTGCGCGACGAATACGATGAAGCATTTACCTTGGCGTTGCACAAAGATGTGCGCCGCGGTATCGTCGAGGATAATATGCGTCCAGACGGTCGCAAATTGACGGAAATCCGCCCGCTCAGCTCAGAGGTTGGTTTGTTGCCACGAGCACACGGTTCGAGCTTGTTTACCCGCGGCGTGACGCAGGGTATGAACATTGTGACTTTGGCGCCGCTGAGTTACGCGCAGCTGGTTGATACTATGGAGGTTAACGACGGCGAGCGGCGCTATATGCATCATTACAATGCGCCAGGTTATACGGTTGGCGAGGTTAAGCGGATGGGCAGTCCGGGCCGGCGCGAGATTGGCCACGGCTACTTGGCGGAACGGGCCTTGACGCCGGTGTTGCCGAGCGAAGAAGACTTCCCGTACGCTATTCGCAGCGTCACCGAAATTATGAGCCAGAACGGTTCGACGTCGATGGCAGCGACCTGTTCAAGCTGTCTGGCGCTGATGGATGCTGGCGTGCCTCTCTCGGCGCCGGTTAGCGGCATTGCCATGGGTCTGATGATGGACGGTGATACGCCGTACGTACTGAGCGATATTGCCGATGCTGAGGATTTTGCCGGCGATATGGATTTCAAGGTGACCGGTACAGCCAAGGGTATCACGGCGCTGCAGATGGATATGAAAGTGCATGGTTTGCCGGTGACAGTGCTGCGCCAAGCGATTGAGCAGAGTAAGGCGGGCCGGGCGCATATTTTGCAGCATATGTTGAGTGTGCTGCCAGCGCCGCGCGAAGCACTTAGCCCGTACGCACCGCGGATTGAAAAGCTAAAGATTGATCCGGATAAAATTGGCGCGGTCATTGGCAAGGGCGGCGAGGTGATTAACAAGATTACTAGCGAGACTGGTGCCGAAGTCGACATCAAGGAAGACGGCTTGATCACCATCGCCAGTCCGAACGGCGAATCAATTGAGAAGGCACTTGCCTGGATAAAAAGCCTGGTCGAAGAGCCAGAAGTTGGTAAAATTTACGAAGGCAAGGTGGTCAGCATCAAAGATTTCGGGGCCTTCGTGAATATTCTGCCGGGGATTGACGGGATGGTGCATATCTCGAAGCTGGCCGATCACCGCGTGGCTAAGGTGACTGATGTGGTCAAGGAAGGACAAACCGTTCGCGTGAAAATCACTGGCATTGATGAGCGCGGTAAGATCAACTTGACGATGATCGGGCTGTAAATGATATACTAGAAGAAGTTAACGAGGAGGAGTATGGATAATAGTAACAATCAGCAGAAGCAACAGCCAGTCCAGCAACCAGTGCCGCAGCCAGTACCTGGCGGTCAGCCGCCGATGCCCAGTCAAGCACCAGTGCAGCCTGGTATGCCGCCGTACCAAATGCCGCCAAAGAAAAAAATGAGCAAAGGTGCTCTGTGGGGGATTATCGGCGGTTCAATCGGCCTGGTGGTAGTTGTCGTAGCAGTAATTTTGGCTATTGTCTTTTTAGGCGGCCCAAGCAAGGAAGATTATAAAGACTTGGTGTCGATGATTAATGGCTTTGATCGGTCAGCTGTTTCTGGCGGTACGAGTTCAGACCCTGATGATTATAAAAAGAACCTTGATAAGACTATAGAAAAAGTTGACGAGTATCATAAAAAAATTGATTCGCACAAAGCTCTTAAAGATAAAGAGTTAAAAACTGCCTATGATAAGTACATTGACGAATGGAATAAGAGTAAGAAACAGCTAGTAGAGTCTGCTGAAAGTATAAGTTCCTACAGAAAGTATGCAAAAGTGTGCAAAGCTTATGTAAGCGTGAGTTACACAACAAAAACTGGCGATGAAGTAGCTAAAGAATTTGACGAAAAGATGAAAGACTGCTCTAAAACGTTGAAGGATATGGAAAAATCGAGCAACTCAAAGGTGTCAGAATTTGCTAAGAGTATGTCAGAATACTACTCAGCATTGAAGAAATATTATGTAGACGTAGCGAAAAGATTTAGCAGTAAAGATACTTCATCGGCTTATCCGACATACCCGAAATATCCAAGCACATCATCGCTTATTTCATCCATGTCAAAAAGTACTGATATGAAAGCGTTGGACGATTCATATAAAGAATTTAAGAATATCCTAGAGGAAAAAGCTAATAAATAGTAGTCAGTTTTAGCATGATTATTAAAAACGCCTCGCCAGATGGGGCGTTTTTTGGTATACTTTTGGTATAAAAAAGAAAAAAGGAGAAATTCATGAATGAACAACCGCAACCGCCTCAAGTGCCATATCAGCCGGCGCCACCGCAAGGTCCGCCAATCCCACCTCAGCAGTATGGGCATTCGCAGCAGCAATTGACGCCGCCGCAACCGATGCCTGGCCCTCAGCCGCCGATGCCCGGTCAAGCACCAATGCAGCCGATGATGCAGCAGCCAATGCCGCCGTATCAAATGCCACCAAAAAGAGTGAATAAAGGTCTATTATGGGGGGTTATCGGCGGAGTTGTTGGACTTATTCTGATTATCGTAGCGATAGTCGTGTCCTTAATTATGTTCTCTGGTCCATCAGAAAATGATTATATGGAAGCGCAGAAAGTGCTGGATGAAGCACACCCCGCCTACTCAGATATTTCGGACAAAATATATGCTTTATTTTCGTCGAGCGGAAAAGGAACAAGCAACTCAAGTGCTGTCGATTCGCTGAAAAAATCAAAACAGACGCTGGATGAAAAATTTGACAAACTCAGCAAGATGAAAGCGATTACCGGTGATAAAAAGGTAAAAGAAAAATGGGATAAATTAAACGCTAAGCGCGATAAGTTCAATAAAATGATTGATTTTTCAATTGAACTGAGTGAAAAAGTGTTGCCGACATATTTTAAGGTGTTACAGATTGATAGCTATTCAACGGTTTCAGATATCAATAGAATGATTACTGACATTGAGAATATCTCTATCAGCGATACCGATACGAAGCAAATGATGACAGAAGCGGCAAGTTATTTGAGAGCAGTAAGAGATTATGCGAATGCTAAAAGTTCAAGCAGCTACTCTTACGATTCAAATGCCTACGATAAATACTTAGATGCTTCCGATAAGTTTGAAGCGGCGCATAAAAAATGGACCAATTCGGTAGACAAGCGGACTGATGAGGCGCAGATCAAGAATGAGGTAAACGATTTGATTGAAGAGTTGTCACATAAAGGTAAAGATTCGTAAAAGGAAAACATGGCCGCCTCGCCTCAATTGAGGCGGCTTTTATTGAGTTATGGATAAGCAAGCTGAATTAGACGCATTGGCGGCGGAAATTATTGAAGCTAGGATTTGTTCGGAATTGGCGGCTCAAGCAACGCAGCTGGTGATGGGCGATGGCAATGCTGATGCTGATATCGTATTTATCGGCGAAGCACCAGGTAAGAACGAAGATTTACAAGGTAAACCATTCGTCGGCGCGGCGGGGAAATTCCTCGACGAGATGCTGGCGGCAGCTGGTTTGCAGCGCCCGGACGTTTATATTACTAATATCGTTAAGTACCGGCCGCCGAATAACCGCGACCCGCTGCCAGAAGAAAAGCGCCAGTTTTGGCCGTATTTGATGCGGCAATTGGAAATTATCCAGCCAAAAGCGGTGTTAACATTGGGACGGCACAGCGGCGGCGGTTTTATTCCTGGCCTAAGGATTAGCCAGGACCACGGCAGGCCGCGGCGGGTGCGTTTGCATGAGTTAGAGTTTGTAGTGATTCCACTGTATCATCCGGCAGCAGCGTTATATAACGGCGGCATGCGCCAGACATTGATTGATGATTTTATGCGGGCGGCGGCGTTTGTGCAGCAGAATAATCCTGAATCGTAAGATTGACACGCTGGTAACCTATAGATATTTGCTCAAAAGCCGGGGCTTATTCCCAATTCGTTTATTAAACTCTTGCAAAAGCTAGCCTAGTGTAGTATAGTGGATAATCGATATCCACTATATCTAATTCATGAAAGGACTTTATGAAACTATCGGGAGCTGTCGAACAAGCCTGCTGTATTATGGCAATTTTAGCTGATCCGCAGCGAAAAGCGCCGATAACCAATGATGCTTTGGCGGAAAAGATGGCAGTATCGCCGACGTACCTGAAGAAAATTAGCCGCAAGCTGGTGGTAGCACGGTTGATTACTTCGACGCAGGGCGCTGGCGGCGGTTTCATTTTGGCGCGGGAAATGGGACAAGTGACGCTGCACGATGTGGTGCTGGCGATTGAAGGCGAAGCGCCGTTTTTTCAGCCTCAGGGAATTGTCGAAAGAGTGTTTGCGTCGCGGCCTCGCCAGGTGGAAATTGGCATGAATATGATTGAAAAAGTCTTTTCCGAGGCGCAAGAGAAGTGGAGCGAGTATCTAAAAACGGTAACGTTAGCAGACGTTGTCAAGGAGGTAATGCATGGTTGAAAAATTAAAGCGGCTGTCAAGCAGGCGCCGCGTCAATATGGTGCAGGCTGAGTGGCAGCATCTCTTTAGAAACAAAATATTACTGCTGTCAATGGCGGTCATTTCCTTTATCCCGATTATGTACAGCGGTTTTTTCTTGGGTTCAATCTGGGATCCATATGGGCAGGTGAAAAACTTGCCGGTGGCATTTGTCAATGAGGACAAAGGCGCGCAGCTGAACGGTCAAATGTTAAATATCGGGCAATCGGTTGAACAAAAACTTAAAAATAACCATGATTTGGGCTGGGAATTTGTGAATAAACAGCAGGCTGATAGCGGCGTAAGCAGCGGACATTTCTATGCGGTGGTGACCCTTCCGACGGATTTTTCGGCAAAAGCGGCGTCAATTACGCAGAACAAACCACAGCAGGCGGTGATTCGCTACACGACTACGCCAGCTAAGAACTACATCGGTTCACTGGTCAGCAATCAAGCGGCTGAAAAAGTCAAAACGTCGGTGGCTGAGCAAATTACTCAGGCGCATGCTAAGGGCGTGCTGGAAAATGTAGATAAACTCGGCGGTGGTCTGGAAACGGCGGCGGGTGGTGCGTCCACCCTGCATGGTGGTTTGATGCAGCTGCAAGCGGGCGCGCAGACGTATACTGGCGGTGTCCGGCAATTGGCGGTAAATCAGCGGGCGATGGCTAATGGATTAGCGCGGCTCGGCGATGGATCGCGCCAATTGCAAGCGGGCTTGGGGCAATTGTCGAACGGTTTGCCAAGTGAATCGCAAGTTGCGCAGTTAACAAACGGTATGAAACAGTTGCAGGCAGGCCTTAATCAATTAAATACCAGCGTTCATAATCCATCGCCGGCGCTTGTTAATCAGCAGAGCAAAGTGCAGAGTGAAGCACGAGATCTGGCGCAAACAATGCAAACGTCTTTAGCTGATTTGTCGGTGGCAGGTGTTGTGTTGAAAGATTTAGGCAGCCAGGCGGTAGCTTCTGGCGGTTCGACAACCATAACTTTGCCGCAAATTAGCCAGCTTTCTCAGGCACTTAGTAAAACGCAAACGATCAGTATTCAAGCGGCCGCGCTGCTTAAAGATTTGCAGACACTTACTCAAAGTCTGTCAACGCAGCAAGCGCAATTGCAAACCGGTGTTTCTACGCTGAGCAACGGCGTTAACCAGCTGGCGCCGAATGCAGTCACTGCTCTTAATGGTTATAACAGCGTCAGAGCGGTGAATAATCAATTGCTGGCTGGCTCGTCATCGCTAACAAACGGTCTGGCGCAGGCGCAAACTGGCAGCCAACAACTAGCGAACGGTGCGTGGCTGTTAGATAGCCGCTCTGGTGTACTAACGAATGGTGTGTCGCAATTAGCGGACGGCGCAGATACTTTGGCTACGAAGCTAGCAGATGCTTCCCGGCAACTCAAAATACAACCAACTGGCGCAGCTACCCAGCAGCAGATGGCCAGTCCGGTGAAGTCGGAAACGACCAAACAGGGCGACGTGCCGAATTACGGCTACGCGCTGGCGCCGTATGTGTTGTCGCTGAGCTTGTTTGTCGGGGCGATTGCTCTGAATATTATTTATCCAATTCGCAAGACTTTTGCCGAGCAAGAAAACGCCTTTCGCTGGTGGCTGGCCAAAGCTTCGGTTACTGGCGTGGCGGCTTTCGTTCAGGCGACAATTTTGATGCTGATTATGGTTTACTGCCTGGGTCTAGTGCCAGATCATCCAGTGAACTTCATCGGGGCGATTTATTTGACGTCGTTTGTCTATATGTCGATCGTGTCGCTACTGGTAATTGTGCTAGACAATCCAGGACGCTTCCTAGCGATGGTGTTACTAGTATTACAGCTGGGGTCGAGCGAGGGAACATTCCCGATTCAAACAGCCAATGGCTTTTTCCAGGCGGTTAATCCGCTGGTGCCGATGACTTATTCTATTCGGGCGTTACGCCAGGCTATTTCGGGAGGCTTAGGCAGTTCGTTCTATAGCGATAGCATGTGGGTACTAGCTGGATTCTTACTGGCGGCTAATCTGCTAATGATCGGTTTCTTTATCTACCGCGGCAAGCGAAAATTCGCTCATACTTCGGTGGATGGCGATGATTAATCCTCTTTGAAGCTTTTAGAAAATGCCAGCGTCTTTGGGAAAACGGCGCTGGCATTTTGGTTAGCGTAGGGTCATTTTTGACAAAATACGGGCAGTTTGCTAAAATAAAGCTACTAACGAGAGGGATTTCTAGCGAGTAAAAGCACCTCTCTACCTGGTTTTTAGATTATTGTAATAAAAAAGGAGTATAACAATATGGGTCAGCGGCGACTGGCAACACCGCAGAAGGACGATACTAAAAAGCGTCCGCAATCAAAAAAGAGTAATAATGCAGTATTAAATAACACCACCACTCGCAAGGGCGAGGTGTTTCGTGCGCAGCGGCGGACGAGCGAGAATGTTAATCTCAGGGCGTCGCAGCACGTGATTGATATTCCGGTCAATAAGTCTGTCTATAATGGCTATGGCGGCGAGCAATTTAGCGCCAAAATGCAGCCAAAACGGACTCGTGGCGGCAAGCCAAAATTAAGGATCATCCCAATCGGCGGCGTCGGCGAAATGGGTATCGGTAAAAACATGAACGCCATTGAGTACGACGATGAAATTATCATTGTGGACATGGGCTTCCTGTTTCCGGGCAGTGATTATCCAGGCATCAATTACATCACGCCAGATATCACCTGGCTAGAAGAAAATAAACATAAAATCAAGGCACACGTGTTTACCCATGGACACCTTGATCACATCGGCTCCTTCCGGCACTTTATCCACCGAATTCCAGCGCCGGTGTACGGTTCAAAATTCACCATTGGTATGCTGGATAAGTCGATGGCCGACGCCGATACCGATTTTCAGCCGGACTTTCGGGTGATGGATCCATTGAGCCACGAAATCGTTCAAGTATCGAAGCACTTCTCTGTGGAGTTAGTGCGAGTTAATCACTCAATTCCTGATTCAACGGCGGTGGTGATTCGGACGCCGTTGGGTGTGGTGATTGACTCTGGCGACTGGCGATTTGAGGAGAGTCCGGTCGACGGTCAGAAGTTTGACCTCAAGCGGATGACTGAAGTGGCGTCCAAAGAGGGCGTTCTGATGTTCATGAACGAATCGACCAACTGTGAGTCGGCTGGTACGCACACCCACACTGAGTTTGATATTCAATATTCCATTGGTCAGGTGATGGATAAATTCAGTAACAGTCGAGTGATTTTGAGCTGTTTCTCATCGCAGGTGCACCGCTTGCAATTGATTTTGGAGGAAGCGCATAAACACGGCCGCAAGGTGGCATTTGCCGGCTTTTCGATGATTCAGAACTTGGAAGTGGCGCTGCGTTCAGGAACTATTAAGATCCCGAAAGACACTGTCATGAAGATGGAGGACATCATCAAGCTGCCGGATAGCCAAATCACCGTGGTCTGTACTGGTTCGCAGGGTGAGTTTAATGCCGTGTTGAGCCGTATGGCGACTGGCGCGCATAAATACATGAAGATTAAAGGCTCTGATGTGGTGGTGTTTAGCTCTAATCCGATTCCGGGCAATGAGAAAAACGTGGTGCGAACGGTTGATGGCTTAATGCGCGAGGGTTCTGATGTGATTCAGAACGGCAAGACACACTTGACAGGGATTGGGCCGCTGCACTTGTCGGGACATGGTTATTATGATGACCACGTCAAGTTGATTAACGCCTTGAACCCAACATACTACATGCCAATTCACGGCGAATTTCATATGCTGGTCTATAATGCTCGGCTGGCAGAAAAAGAGTGCGGTATTCCTAGGAAGAACATCTTTGTGTGCGACGCTGGCGATATTATTGAAATTGATATTGAGCGGCAAGCTAAGAAAGCCGGTCGGATTCAGGCTGGTGGCGTGATGTATGATGATACGGGTGCTATTGTGTCTGAGGTGGTATTGAAAGACCGCATTCATATGTCTCAAGAGGGAATGTTTGTGGTGGTATTGACGGTGCAACGCGGCACGGGTCGATTATTGACCAGCCCGGATATTATTTCCCGCGGTTTCATCTACCTGCGCGATTCCGAGGAATTGATGAATATGATTCGCCAGTACTTGAAACAGAAGGCAGCACGTAGTTTTGCTGGCAAGTACGACCTTGATGTAGTAAAGAAAGAAATTAAGGATGAAATTACCCATATATTATATGACCAGACCAGGCGGACGCCGATCGTTATTCCGGTAATTAACGAAGTTGGCGGTTTGAAAACGGTAAAATCGACTGCTACTTCAAGTACCTCTACCATAAAGACACCGGTGCGCAGCAAAAAACCTGCGGCTACTTCGGCGGCAGAGCCAAAAATGACTCTGCCAACTATGCCGCGCCGCCGTTTCCCGCGCCGCCAGGTGCCAGACACCGAGGCGAATGATACCAAGGCCAGGGAACGACATGACGTGCGGGCATATTAACGTGTATAATAAATAAGTATGGCAAAGAAACGAAAGGCAGCTAAAAAGGCAGCTCCTACCAAACCGCAGCATAGCTTGCCGGCGGGTTTTTGGTCGCAAGTCGGCGCGGTGTTGCTGATTCTGTTTTCTTTGCTGCTGGTAGTGGCATGGTTTGGTGTTGGCGGTCCGGTGCTTAAATGGATTGATACAGTGTCGCTGCAGGCTGTCGGCTATACGATGTATGCTTTGCCGATTTTGCTAATCTATTTGGCGGTGGAAACCTTTCGAGCGGAGGGTAATCAGCTGCCGCTAGCTGTTAAGTTTGCGGCGGTTCTGGAGATTGTTTGGTTTTCTGGTTTGTTCGGTTTGCTAAAAACCGCGTCGCGTCCAGAGTCTGGCGGTTTCGTCGGCGATTCAATTAATATGGGCGTTCTACAAATGGTTGATTCGGCAATTGCAGCCATAATTTATTTAGTCTTAATTTTTATTACTGTGCTGTTTATTACTCAAACGTCGCCATTTACGGTATTCAGTAGAGTTTGGGAAATGATAAAAACCGACAGATCTGAAAACGATAAGAATCGCTCGGTAATGAAACAGGCGGCAAAGCGCGAGTCTGGCGATAAATTGGGCGACATCAAGCTGAACGCTGGCGTGCCGATTATTGACACTGCTAAAGAGAAGAAAAGTTTACTAAAAAGTAGTAAAAAGCAACTGCCACACCCGGAAAAGACGGAAGAGCAAACTGCTTTGGTGGCAACTCGGGATCCAAACTGGCAGCCGCCAAGCTTGGAGTTGTTGGAGGGGAACGAAAGCGGCGCCGATGCTGGCGATACGCGCCAAAATGCGCAAATTATTCACGATACGCTGTCGGAGTTTAATATTGACGCGGAAATGGGCGATATTAACGTCGGGCCAAAAGTGACGCAGTACACCTTAAGACCGCCAAGCGGCGTAAAGTTAACGCGAATTACGGCGCTGGAGACCAATATTGCGCTTAATTTGGCAGCGCAGAGTTTGCGTATCGAAGCGCCGATACCAGGGCAAAAAGCAGTTGGTATAGAGGTGCCAAATCGTAAAGCGGCTGACGTGCGCCTATACGGCACACTCAATTCTAAACAGTGGAAATCTGCCCGCGAACAGCTTAGCTTTGCTATCGGTAAGGATATTTCCGGACAGGTGGTGGTCGGCGAGCTAGGTAAAATGCCGCACTTGTTGATAGCTGGACAGACCGGTTCAGGTAAGTCGGTGATGATTAACACGCTGTTATCTAGCCTGCTTTACCGTAATAGCCCAAGCGATATGAAGCTGATTTTGGTTGACCCGAAACAAGTGGAAATGGCGCCGTATGAGGACATTCCGCATCTGCTTACCCCTGTTATTACCGAACCGGAAAAGACGATTTCGGCACTGAAGTGGGCGGTTAACGAGATGGAGCGGCGATATAAATTATTGGCGGCAGAGAAAATTCGCAATATTCGAGATTATAATAAAAAGTTGCAGTCGCGCGCTAAAAAGATTGCCATCGCTGATGAAAACGGCAATGTCCAGCAGCATGAGGACGGTTCGATGCCGTACATCGTGATCGTGGTGGATGAAATGGCTGACTTGATGATGATTGCCAAACGCGATGTTGAAGCGCTAATTGTTCGCTTGGCGCAGAAGGCCCGTGCGGTTGGTATTCATCTGGTGCTGGCGACGCAGCGCCCGAGTGTTGATGTGATCACTGGTTTGATTAAGGCAAATGTGCCAGCGCGTATTTCCTTTACGGTTGCTAGCCAGGTGGATAGTATGACGATTTTGGATCAGGCGGGCGCTGAAAAGCTGCTGGGCCAGGGTGATATGTTATTCTATACGCCAAGCATGAGCAAACCGAAGCGTATCCAGGGCGCGTGGGTAACCGACGATGAAGTGAATAAAATAACTGATCATTTGCGGATGCAGATGGCGCCGCAATATAACGATGAGGTGGTGGCGCAGCCGGTACAATTGAACGGCAAGGGCGGCGTGATAATGGACTTCTCCGAGGGCGGCGATGATAAATTTAAGGACGCGGTACGCGTGGTGGTTGAGCGGCGTAAAGCTTCGACAAGCATGCTGCAGACGCGTTTGGGGATTGGTTACCAGCGGGCGGCGCGGATTATTGAAGAGATGGAAGAGCGGGGTATTATTGGTGCCGCGAACGGATCAAAGCCGCGCGATGTCCTGATATCTAGTGTTGATGAGTTAGATATATAAAGCGTCTGCTTAATGCTGGTGTTTCCTTTGGCGGTAGGCGTTTGACTAATAATTATTAACAACTGGATTCATACTCGCCGAGTATTGTGACATTATGTCCAGTACTTCTGACCTCATCTATAGCCTGATGAAGTCGGTTTCCTGCCGCATCAACTGTTAGGAAAAATTTATATTTCCAAGGTTGTCTAGCGATAGGTTGAGAATGAAGGCTCGCTAGATTTATATTCTGGCGGGCAAAAATTTGGAGAACCTCGGCCAAACTGCCAGCATGATGGGCGGTAGTTACGACTAGGCTGGCGCGGTTAGGGTTTTTCGGTGACATGTTCGGATCAAGGACAAGGAAACGGGTTAGGTTATCGTCGGAATTCTGGATGTTTGTTTGTAGAATTGGCAAGTTATATAAGTCCGCTGCCGCCGCGCTGGCAATTGCCGCAATTTGCGGATTTTGCTGCTGTTTGACAAATTCGACAGCGCCAGCAGTGTCAAAGAATTCAATCTGAGAAGCGTGCGGTAGAAAATCTTGCAGGAATTTTTGGCATTGGGATAAAGCGACCGGATGCGAATATACTTTTGTAATGCCAGGTAGCGTCGCGCCTGGCAAAGTGATCAAATTTTGGCTAATGCGTAGCGTAACTTCACTGGTAATAGGGGCTGTGCAGCCTTCAATTTGCCGGTAGGCTTCGTTAATGGTGCCATGAATAGTATTTTCGACGGCTACAATGATGGCGTCAGCCTTGCCTTCGCGGTAGGTTCTAAAAATATCGCCGAAGGTATCGCAAGGTACAATTTCAATATCTAAGCCGTATTGTTTATGGGCGGCCTGTTCATGAAACGAGCCAGCTTGTCCTTGGATGGCGATACGCATGCTAGTATCATAGTATACTCTTTGGCTGGCGGCAATGGCTATAGCAGGGTTCGGTATTGCAAATGTGGAGTAATGTTGTCTGGCTATTGACAATTATAATAAAGTATGCTAGTATTGACAGGACAAAATTAGAGTAATAAGAGTTAAAAGAGGAATTTACGTGCCGCGGCCAAAGCAAAAATCACCAGAGCAATTTATCGCTTCATCGCCAATTGGCGAAAAGTTAGTGGGGGTATTTGAAAAAAACCTCGCCTCTGGCGCGCTACGCCTTATTGAAATAAACGGCGAACCGCAGGAGCTTAGCAAATTAAGCAACAAAGAGGTAAAAATTAAAGAAACGCTAGAAAGCGGCTATTTCGGTATTATAAAACCTGATTTCATAAACCCTAAAACAAAAAACCCTGAGTCAAAAGAGCCTGAACCAAGCGAATTATATATTGATGCAGAAATTGAGGGTCTGCTGATTCGCCGCGATGAAGTGCCGGAGTCGTATTTTGAATTGCAAAGACGGATTGCGCGTGAACGCGGTTATGGCGACTTCGAACTTACCGACAGGCAAAAAGAAGAAGATGTTAAAAGGCTGCGAGCGGATCAGAAGGAAAGTTTAATGAGGTGGTCTGGCTATTTGCGGAGCAAAGAAAACGGACACTCCTATCCTGATTGGTTTAAGGTGTATGTCTGGGAATCGCTCAAAAAGATGGGTGAATTTGACGAAGAAGGCGGCAAATTTAAGAAGCGTACTAAATCTACCGTGGCGCCGTGGCCAGAGCTGAATGCTGAAGCTTTATCGTATGTATATGATAGGGTAAGCGAAGGTGTTATTCAGGGCAAAGAAATTGAAGATAAGCAAATGGCGGAGCTACTGAACAGAGGAAACTTTGCAGCTATGTATGCATATGCTATATACAGCTGCGAAGTTGGCGGTTTAACGCCAGAGCTGCGTGAGATTACTGATGGATCTTGGGTGAAGTATGGTCAGATTGAAGGAGAATATAGTCCGAATTATAGTCGCCGCCGTACTAGACGAGGGTATGAGGCTGCGGACGAAAGCCCTGTAGATAATAGCACTGCTATGCGGCTCGCTGGATCTCTACAGGGAAAAGGCACAGGCTGGTGCACGGCTGGCACGCATACTGCGGCGAATCAGTTGTCAAAAGGAGACTTTTATGTCTATTGCACGCCTGATAATGATGATAACGATACGATGCCGCGTGTCGCGATTCGCATGGAAGGCAATCAGGTTGCCGAAGTTCGCGGTATTGCACCCAGGCAAAATGTAGAAGATACATTATTGGACGTTGTCGCAGAAAAGCTTAACACGCTGCCGGGCGGTGGAGAATATTTTAAGAAAGTCGAACAAATGAGACAGCTAACAGAGATTGATAATCGTGTTAAGGCTGGCGGCGAGTTAACAGCGGACGATCTTGTATTTTTGCGGTTCGGCGAGAGGATTGAAGGGTTTGGTTTATATGACGATGACCGCGTTGATAAGCTTTTAGAAAATAGGTATCGTGGAGATGATTTTGATTTTGTGCTTAGGTCTGCTGACGATATTGATGAATTAGCTAGCAGGATGAGTATTGAAAAACTTTTTAAAGATGAGGTCTCCAAGCTTCTTGAACTTGGGGCGAATGCGGACTATATTGCGTCTCGTATGAATGGTGGTCAAATCAGCGAATTTATTTCGACTCTTGCTTCGGTTGGGGCCGACATGGATGCGATCGCTTCTCGTTTTATTAAACATCCAGAGTTCTTCTTAGCGCGCCTTAACGGCTTTATTAGTGCAGGGGCTAACGTTGACGATAGTGTAATAACTGAGCTTTTTTCGCAGGCTAACCCAGTGCTGCTAAGAAATCAGGTTTATAAAGCAAGAGCTTTTGGAGGGCATCAACCGCACCCGATTGTTGAAGAATACTTACGCCAGTCAGGAGCGACACTCTGATTCCGAGTTCTTCTGGATGGGGTGGACTTCCTCTGGTAAGCAGCACTAATTTAGTGTATAATTACCTATGTATATTAACCTAAGGTTGCGTGAGACAGCGTAACCATCCGTACGGATTCCAAAGGAGGAAATATGAACGAGTACGAGCTGACTGTTCTTATTCATCCGGATTTAGAGTCTACTTTAGATTCGGCGCTGGATAAGGTTCGCGGCTTAATCACCAGTAATGGCGGTGAAATTGTCAAAGAAGACAACTGGGGTAAGAAAAAGCTGGCTTACCAGATAAAGCGGGAAGATTTTGCAATCTATGTTTGCTTTGACGTTAAGCTACCAAGCGATGCGCCGCTTAAGATATCAAATATTTTGAATATTACTGATGAAGTTTTGCGCTATTTGTTAGTCAAAGTTGATGAAAAAACCCGTAAAGCTTTAAGCGAGCAAAAAGAGCAGGCAGAAAAAGCTGCCGCCGAGGAAGTGTTAGATAAAGATTAGCCGTTTATTTTATTAACTAAAAAGAGAGGGTAAAATTATGGCAAGAAGTATCAACCAGGTTATTCTGCTCGGCAGGTTAACACGCGATCCAGAGCAGCGAACAACTGCTTCTGGCAAGAATGTTGTCAGTTTTAGTATCGCGGTGAGCCGGGCGACTCAGGATGACCAAGCAGATTTTTTCAATGTGACTGCATGGGAAAAATTGGGTGATTTGGTTATGCAATACCTGAACAAAGGCCGCCGCGTACTTGTTCAGGGGCGCTTGCGCCAGGATAGCTGGGAAGATAAGGATACTGGCAAGCGCCAGAGCAGGATTGAGGTCGTGGCGACGGACGTAACATTTTTGGACGGTCCGGCTAATGATAACAGTTCTTCTGCAGCTTCTGCGGCACCGAAAAATAGCAAAAGAGAGGAAGCGGTGACAGAGATCGACGATAAGCCGATTGATTTGAGCGAGATTCCTTTCTAGTATAATAAGGAGTTTATATGGCAAAAGTAAAGAAAAGTACGCCGGTAGTTTTTGACTATAAAGACGTCAAGACTTTAATGCGGTATATTAACGCTTATGGGCAGATTGAGCCAATTGGCAAAACTGGACTAAGCGAAAAACAGCAGCGAAATTTGGCAGTAGCGATCAAGCGCGCCCGCCATCTTGGCTTGTTGCCATTTGTTGCCAACAATTAATAGTAAATTAAGGTAATATCTCGCTGCTGTTCTATTTTGGCAGCGGGATATTTTGTTAGGAAGGTAAAATGTATCAACCAACAGATCTGAAAAAAGGTACGGTGTGCCAGATTGACGGTAAGCCGTATAGAGTAGTAGAGTATAGCCAAAAAGTAATGGGCCGCGGCGGATCAATTGTAAATGTTAAGTTGAAGAATTTGATTGACGGTAGCGTAATACCTAAAACATTCAAAGGACAAGAACGAATTGAAATGGCAGAAGTGAGTAATAAAACGGTTCAGTACCTGTATAATGATGGCAGTAATTTCTTTTTTATGGATCCAGAAAGCTTTGAGCAGTTTGAATTGCCAGCAGATATTGTGGACAATGCCAGCAACTTTTTGAAGGAAGGCGATGAGCTTACTTTACAGTTTTTTGACGGCAAAGTTATTAATGTAGAATTGCCAAAAAACTTATATTTGAAAGTTACGTATACGGAAGATGTCGTTAAAGGCGATACGACTTCGTCGGTTATGAAGGATGCAACTATGGAAACAGGATTGGTAGTAAAAGTTCCAGCATTCATTAAGCAGGGAGATATTATTAGCGTCGATACTTCAACTGGTGAATATCGCGAACGTAAAAAATGACTATAAGCTAGCACGAATTTAGTAAAAAGCGCCGTAAAGCAACAAGCTTGAATGGCGCTTTTTTATTGCGCGGTGTTTGCGATAAAATTGAGCCGTTTCAAATGTAAAATGATAGATTGTCGGGATTTATTGTCTTGTTGAGAAGGCGCAAATAGACATGAAAAAACGACAAGCATAGCTGTTTTGAGCAAAATAAGTGTTCAGTTGGGGTTTTGTTTATTTTTGATAAAACTTACTGTGCTTGGAGTGATATGGTTGAGAAATACGATAATATTACGTTGTTATTTATACAACCATATGTAAAAATAACAACAAAAGCTTTAATTAGATGATAAAAATACAACATTGTATAAAATACAAAGAAACTATCCTACATTCGCTAGTATTTAGCGAGTATATACGAATAAAGTAGCTGGCGAGATAAAGCAGATATGTTAAAGATACCAGCAAAAGGGCAGTGTAAAATAATCAACGATGTGTATATAACTACGTTGTTAAAAAAGCCACGTTACAATTGATGCCATATTTACATCAATTGTAGTAAAAATAACCTCATGGATTGTTGCTAGCAAGCTGACCGCCAGTTTATGGGTTGTGCGGTATTTTAGGCGATGGCCCGCAACATTGAGTGGATTATGTATCCATAGTAGAATTGAGGAATGAAGCAACGGTTAGATAAATTGATGCTGGCGCGCGGATTGGTAGGTTCGCGCTCGGAAGCTGAGAACTGGATTCGGTTGGGGCGTGTGCGTGTTGGCGGGCGGGCAGCAGTCAAGCCGGGGTTATTTGTTGATGAATCAGCGCCGATTGAATTAGCAGCATTAGAGCGTTACGTATCGCGGGCCGGACTGAAATTAGCGGGCGCAGCGAAAGCTTTTAATTTGGACTTTCATGGCAAGACGGTTTTGGATGTCGGCAGCAGCACGGGCGGCTTTACCGATTTTGCGTTGCAGCACGGCGCGAAGAAAGTATACGCCGTGGATGTTGGCACTGATCAACTGCACCCGAGCTTACGCGGCAATAAACGAATTGAGCTGTATGAAAAAACTGACATTCGTGATTTTGTGCTAAGTGAAATTCCGGATATAGTGGTGATTGATGTGTCGTTTATTAGCTTGCGGCAAATTTTGCCGCACGTTGCGAAAATCGTTGATAAAAATACAACGATAGTAGCAATGGTTAAACCGCAGTTTGAGGCGCAACGCCAACAGTTGACTCGCAGCGGTGTCGTCAAGAATGACGGCGTGCGGCGGGCAATCTTGCGCGAGTTCGAGCAGTGGGCGCGTGCTAGTTTCATAATTATTGATAAAGCAGACAGCGAAATAAAAGGTGCGCACGGCAACTTGGAGCGGTTTTATATATTGAGAAAAGCTGGAAGTTGTTAGCGGCTTATGCGGCTGGCCGGTGATTCGCTGGCAAATTGGCCTAAGCTATATCAAATCTAAGCGATTAAATGCTAAATTATTTACTAACGTTAAATCTAAATTCAACCACATCGTCTGGCTGCATGACGTAAGTTTTGCCCTCGGTACGGATTTTGCCGGCGGCGCGAGCGTTAGCCTCTGAGCCGGCAGCGACTAAATCGCCGTAATTAACAACTTGGGCGGCGATAAAGCCCTTTTCGAAATCAGTGTGAATGACGCCAGCGGCTTGCGGAGCTGTCCAGCCCTGGTGGATTGTCCAGGCACGGACTTCTTTCGGTCCGGCGGTTAAGTAGCTTTGTAATCCGAGTAAATCGTAGGCGGCGCGAATCATTTGCGTTAGTCCGTCTTCTGGTACGTCATAACTTTGTAAGAGTTCAAGCGTATCGCTGGGGTTAAGGCCTTTAATCTCGTCTTCAAGCTTGGCGCAGATGAATAGGCTGCGAGAGTGTGGCACGAGATTGCGCAGGCTCTGCTTCTTGTCTTCGCTAGCCAGGGTTTCTTCATTGACGTTGAACACATAAATTACTGGCTTGGCGGTCAAAAGGTGTAAATCAGCGATATCGTCGGGATCAACGCTGGAGATTTCGTTAATTGGCGTGCCAGCGCGCAGTTTTTCAGCAAGCACTTCTAAACGATTTTTGATATCGCTAGCTTTGGGGTTGGCTTTGGCCTCTTTGGCGAGGCGAGCTAGGCGAGTTTCTAGCGTTTGCAAGTCAGCCAGAATCAGTTCGGTATTGATAGTATCGATATCGCGTTTTGGATTGATAATATTCTCGACATGAACGATATCATCGCTTTCAAAAGCGCGGACGATATGGACAATGGCGTCGCATTGGCGGATGTTAGCTAGGAATTTATTGCCTAAGCCTTCGCCTTTGGAGGCGCCGGCGACTAGCCCGGCAATATCGACAAAAGTCACGGTAGCCGGGGTAATTTTCTCGGCGTGGTACATTTTGGCGAGGACGTTTAGGCGCTCATCGGGTACCGGCACGATACCGGTGTTTGGCTCGATAGTGGCAAAAGGATAATTGGCCGCCAAAATATTATTATTAGTTAAAGCATTAAAAAGCGTGGATTTGCCAACATTCGGCAAACCGACAATTCCGATAGATAAACTCATGTTAGCTATTATAGCAAAATACTTGCGATTTATAGATGACTGGGTTACCATAAGTATTATGAAGAATAAGGCGATAATATTTATAAGCATACCAGCCATTGTAATGTTTATCTGTGTTGGACTTATTCTATCGGGTTATTTATACGTTGGTATAAAAAGTCCGTCTCAGGGAGTTGTTTTATCCAGTGCTCAGTCGGCTTGCGGGCAAAGCAGGGTTGATGAGTTTAAAAAGATCATTGATTCAAGCAGCGGATACGATCAAAAGTCGTTTGATGGTATTGTCAGCGACATAAAATCAAAGGCAGACTATGATAAGAATCCAGTTTGTAATTATATAGTATTGTATCAGGCAAGCCTGGGTGACGATAAAAATCAGATAAAACAGCTGAAAGAAACATTTGAAAAATCCATTGATGAATCTAACGATACAGGTCTGTTATATAAAATTGGAGCCACAAGTAATAATATAGATAAATTGACGGATAAAAGCAGTATAGGTAGAGGATAAAGTGAAACGAACACACCTGTTTGTATTAACTAGCGGTATCCTTTTTACTGCAGTTGTTGGGGTGTTCGGCGGTAATAACACAGCGTCTGCCATAGAGGAACGATATTGCCGCGGTTTTTATGGTCCTATTTCTGCTATAAATCAACAAAGATGTATTAATGCCAGAAATTCTGGCGAAGCTCATTCTTCTTATGCTATTTGCGATGATAGTAGTACAGCGTCAATTTGCGGCGCCTTTTGGGCTGGTTATCCGGGGACTAATTATTTTAGCGACCACATACCTGATATAGATCCAAATCAGAATACTGTTGATTTAGAGTTAAGAGGCTCAGCATCTCCAGGTCCACACTCGCAAAGAGGGCGCATATATGCCAAAAATGTTTATATTGAGGCTAACGGAGGACGTGTTGCTAGTAATCTTTGGCTATATAGAGGAGATACTGGTTATGCTGGCAATTATGAATGGACTACCGATCAGGCAAACGACTATGGACAGAGTGTTATAAAGTTCAAGTTAGATATAAGTAGTGTTCCTCCGGGTGGCGTTAAGACGTTTCATATACGTATGTATAGACAATTTGCTTTTTATAAAAGGGAGACATACAGCAGGTGTGTAAGTCTTCACGGATGGTTTGATGCTAGGGCTTGTCCGTCTGACGACGACGGCTCTGCTGAATGGCAAGATATTTATGTAACGATTAAGAAAAAACCTGGTCTATGGACGATTGATGGGCAATCTCATATCACTAAAGATGATGGCGCTACTTGGCGTCAGGGTTCTAATGCCTTAACTGCGAAGCCAGGAGACATTATTAGCTGGCGTCATGGGTTAAAGAATACTACGGCAGATATGAATGAGAGTGTTAATACAGGCGTTGAACAGGAGAAAAGATGGCCTAATGACAGCCAGATTGGCGGGAGCTATTTCTCCAAAATAGATAAGAACAAGTCTAGAGGCGTAAATAATGGCAAGTGGTTCTATATGCGAGATAAAACTAGCGGCGATATGTTCACGTATAGGGTAACTCAGGATGATCTGGGTAAGAAAATATGCCAGAGAGTGTCTTGGTATAAAGAAGCGTGGAATAAGCCAAATTGGGGGCATGCTCAATCTGGCTATGCTTGTGCAAACGTTCTTTATGATTACAATTTAGTACCGTCTGTGGGTGTTGACTCAGAGAAGATAGACGAAGAGGCAAAAGAGATCAGCGGTATTAGGGCGAGCGTTCAGAATAATGGTCCGACAAAAGCTGATACTAATACTAAAAAATATGCAGTAGCCCGCTATGTTATAAAAGCAGAATCTTCGCATGTTGGGGTTCCGTCTTCGGGAGACGGTGTTAGCCGGCCGGTGAATAATGGCAATGATGTCTGCGCGATTGTTCAGAGCATAGCTGGCGGCAGGTTTAATCCTAATAGCTGTAAGAGCTTGAGCTTGTCGAGTAATAATGAACAGCTGGCATCTGGCGCGATGACTGAATTCTTAGGAAATACTTCTGATGATGTGTCTGATTTAATTTTGCAAAGCGGCGATAAAGTATGCTACGTGTCGATGGTTAGCTCATATAATAGAACTGTCGGGGAAAACATTTTCCGGTACTCAAATTCAAAATGTGTGTTTGTCAGCAAAAAACCTAAAGTCCAGGTTTGGGGCGGCGATGCAAGAACAAACAAGGAAGCAATTACAAGTATTACCGTGCAGAAAAACATGAGATCAGAAACGGAGCACGTGGTTGATGCATCAGTTCTACAATCTTCAGGCTTATGGAAGACTGGTATTGACAACAATAACAATACTTTGAAAGATGATTCTAAAGATCCTCATTGGTCTATTATTTGTTCTCAGGATTATAAGGGTGGCAGCGGTAATCAAAAAGCATACAACCAAAGTAACAGTCCTGCCTGGTTGCCACCCTGCAGAGACGATGCTAGCAGTCTAAAAACGGAATATCAGGCGAGAGTAATTATGCAGCGCGGCAATATGGTTGGTAATTATACTTGTTCTTGGTCGCCTCCTCCTGCAGGGTATGTTGGTATTTTAGGAGATATTCTGACATCTGAGGATCATAGCGGGCTTTGTCAACGCGGACCTTGGATGAGAACTTCAAGCGGCGCCAAATGGATAGGTTTGAATATATACGGACAGCATACTAATTTTAGAGGTCGACCCGACCCAGGATCTATTATTGGCGTGCCTGGCGATAGGATTTCAGACTATGGAAATATATATGTATTCCGCTTAAAAAACGTGAAATTAGGCGAGCTGAAGAATGCAAAGAATTTAACATTGAAGTTCTCTGGGGCAGTGGATAATTTGATAAGAGTTAAGATAAATGGACACGAGATGGATGTCAATGCTCAGGAGTGTACAATGTGTCCATATGGTAAGTATAAAAACACAGTTTGGGCGCAGCCTGGTTGGAATGCCTCTTCATATTTCAATGCAGACATGAAGCCAGGAACAGTATTAAAAAGCGAAGGCAATGTCATTGATTTTTACATTAAGTCTGACTGGACGCATATGGGATTATTGATTGATAATATAGCTATGACATATACGATGGATCGCACGTATCAGAGTACGTATGGGTCATGGGGCGAGTATGGAATTGCCGCGAAAGATAAGGTTATTTCATCTTCTGGGGCTGGATTATCTTCTGGGCATGCCGGCAGGGATGGCGTTAGTACAGCAGGCTATAACAAATTAACGTTTGCAAATACGCCAACGTTTGGCAATTTTACGAAAAACTCTTTAGTTTTAGGCGGTTTTACTACTCCGTCGGTGCGCGGCAATAGAGGACGTATCTCTGGCTCGGTGGATGTTAATAACTTATCGACCGGGGAGTACATGGCTGGCAACGTCACGTTGTCTGGAACAACGCTGGGTACTGGGAAAAGTGTTGTTATTAGGTCTAGCGGTACCGTAAAAGTCTCTGGCAATTTATTGTATGAAGCAACGAGCGATACAACTCGCCTGCCGCAGCTAATTATCTATGCTGAAAACATAATTATAGAGCCAGACGTTTCAGAGGTGAATGCATGGCTAATAACTCGCGACAAAGGTTATGTTAGTACGTGCGGCAGTATAGTAAATATGACGTCGTGGTTGAGCGGGTTGTCGTCTAGCCAGTGCGATAAGCAGCTGCGGGTAAATGGTCCAATTATGGCGGGCAGTTTGTTTTTACGGCGTACATACGGCGGTCGTCATTCCAGTCCTGCTAGAAATGATGATAATATGCATCCGGGTACTCCAGCTGAGGTTTTGAACCTGCGAGCCGATGCTTATATTTGGGCCTATAACAATTATCGTGGTTCTGGTGCGATTCGTACGATGAATGTTAAGGAATTACCGCCAAGATATTAAAAATTGTTTGCAAATTAAACCGCTAATGTATATAATTAGAATCGGTTATGAAATTAGCAAAAGGGTTGGGCGACTTCTTCGGACTAGATATCGGCACGAATGCAGTGCGGGTGGTTCAGTTGTCGCGTTCTGGTACGGGCTGGAATCTGGCTCATTACGGCTATACGCCTGTTGACGCGAAACTTGTCGGCGGTGATTCTCCAGAGTCAAAGCGCCGCTTAGGCGAGGCTATCACGACTGCCGTTGGGCAAGCTGGCATAAAAACGTCTAATGTAGCGGTAGGTTTGCCTTCAAGTAAAACATTTTCTACCGTAATTGATGTGCCGAAAGTTCCAGATCAGGAGCTGAAGGCGATGATGAAGTATCAGATTGATCAATATATACCAATGTCGCTTGACGAGGCGGAGGTTGATTGGGCGCTGCTTGGCGACAGCTTGCGGGAGACGGATAAATACGAGATTTTACTGACCAGTGCGGCTAAGACGTATGCTGAGGAAAGATTAGAATTAGTAGAGGGATTGGGTTTTAACGTCATAGCAGAAGAGCCGGATCCGATCGCTATGGTTCGAGCTTTAGCCCCGTCAGATATTCAGGATGCCCGGTTGATACTTGACATGGGGGAAAGTTCAACTGATTTGGCGGTGGTTTATGGCGGCGTGCCGAGGCTCATTCGTACAATTCCAACAGGGCTATCGTCGCTAGTGCGTGCCGCTGTTCAAAATCTAAGCATTCAGGATGATCAAGCACGGCAGTTTATCTTAAAGTTTGGGTTGGCAGCTGATCGACTAGACGGTCAAGTACTGCGAGCAATAGATCCAACTTTAGACAATTTTGCTTCTGAGTTGGTGAAATCGGTGAAATTCTTCCAAACCAGATATCCAAATATTTCAGTGCCGGGAATCTTATTGTCAGGTTTCGGTTCGGCCATTCCGCAACTTGATAATTATGTAACGACGAAATCTGGCATTCAGTCTGCAGTAGCAGACCCATGGCAGAAAGTTCAAGTGTCGCAAGCAGATCAGCAGCAACTAGCGCCGATAGCATCGGAGTTTGCAACAGCTGTCGGATTGGCTCAAAGGAGTAATTCGTCATGATTGAGATAAATCTTATACCAAGCGTTAAGAGAGATTTGCTGCGCGCACGGTCGATTCGTAATCGTGTTGTATCGGTATCGTTTTTGGTTGGCAGCGCTTCAGTGGCGGCAGTCGTTGCGCTGGCGGTAATATTTGGCGGACAGATTGCAGCGGAGGCTGTGCAAAACGGCAGCATAAAAGATAAAGGCAATAAATTGTCGTCTATTACGGACTTAAATAAAGTTGTAACAATCCAAAACCAATTAAGTAAAATTACCTCACAGCACGATTCTAAGAAAATAAACTCCCGGGTGTTTGATGTGGTTTCTGCTGTGAATCCGCCTGCGCCTAATGACATTAGTTTTTCGACGGTCAAACTAGACCCTGAAGCGAAGACGATTACTTTGGAAGGGACGGCAGCGAATGGATATAGTGCTTTGGAAACTCTGAAGAAGACCATATTGAAAACAAAAATTAAGGTCACTGGCGGTAAGTCGTCGGAGGTTTCTTTGGCAGAGAATGTCCAAGATGGCAATACTAGTTTCGGCGAAAACTCTGAAGGAAAGAAAGTTTTACAGTTCTCATTCTCATTTAATTATCCGGATGAGCTTTTAGGAGTTTCTCGTGATGGCAGCGTCTCTATCGTAACTCCAACGTCTAAGGTTGATGTGACTGATTCGCGCCAGAGTATTCCAGATAGTTTATTTAAGAAAGAGGCGACAAAAAAATCTTCAGACAAGGAGAATAAATAGCGTATGTCAGCCAATAATAAAGATGTAGCAGTCCGCAAGCGGCAGCAAATTGATTCTTCAAGAAAAACGATGTTTGTATTTGTTGCTGGTGCAGCGTTTTTGGCGGGAATCGCTTTAGTTATTAGTATCTTTTTGATTCAGCAAATCGTATTTCATTCAAAAGTTATTATTGAGAAGCAGAGTACAATTTTCAGATTGGATAAGAACTTAGAATCGGTAGATGAATTAAAGAAGAATGTGCGCGTGCTAGAGACAAATTCAGCTCTTAATTCCGTGAAGGCTAATAGCGAGAATAGCGCCCTGCAAACGGTTTTGGACGCCTTGCCAGATAATCCTAATGCCGATGCTTTTGGAGCTTCGATTAAGAATAAATTTGTTGATACTGTTGAGGGCTTGACGTTGGATAACTTATCGGTGACGTCGCCGAATAGTCAGGGGGAGGAGTCAGAGGGCAACAATTCTGAGTCAGCAGATTCGTCAAATACGTTACATTTTTCATTAGAAGTTAGCGGATCGGCCGACAAGTTACGGGAATTATTAACGAAGTTTGAGCGGTCAATTCGTGTTATTGAACTCAAATCGTTTGAAATTCATACTAGCGAGGACAAGTTGAGTCTGACGATCCAGGGGGTTGCCTATTATGAGCCTGCGCAAAAAATACATTTAGAAAAGAAGGTGGTAAAACCATGAAAAAAACAGATATTGCTATGATTGTTTTAATAGCTGGACTGGGCGTCGGCATTGGTTATCTGGCGGCGTCGAATATATCGTTTTTGAAAGTTCCGGAAAAAGGCGTTGAAGTCCAAACTATACGGGAGATATCTTCAGACGTAGAGAAGCCGAGCCAAGCTGTCTTTAATAGTAATGCAATAAATCCAACTGTCGAGGTGTTTGTGGGTCAGAATGCTGCCAATTAGGGAGGGGACGTAGCGTATGGCCTTACTTACGGATGATATTCAGGACAAGTTGATAAAGCTGCTTGTTGACGAGGGACTGATTGAAAAGCCGGTTATTGATGCTGCTGTAAAACGGGCAGCCGATATAAATAAGCCGCTGTTCAGTTTATTGGCTGACGAGGGGGTTTTAGATAACGAATTGTTAGTTCATGCCGTGGCGCAGGTGTCTGGCGTGCCATATGTGAACCTGGAAAACAGCATGATCAGCCAGGATATTTTGTCGTTGCTACCATCCGATATTGCCGAACGATTTATGGCTGTGCCGCTGGCTGAGGTGCAAAACCGCCTGGCGGTGGCGATGATTGATGCCAATAACGTCCAGGCCGTTGATTACTTGTCAAACCGGATTCAGCGTCCGCTTAAAGTATTCATGGCCTCGGAAGAAAGTGTCCGCCATGTATTAGACCAGTATAAAACTGACCTATCAACTGTTAATATGGCGGCGCAGGCATCACAGGAAGAGATGCGGTCAGAGACGAGCGATATTAAGACTATTGTTCAGGATTCGCCGATTTCTCGGGCATTGTCGACGATCTTGGAATACGCTGTTAAAAGCCATGCTTCTGACGTTCATATTGAACCGCTAGAAAAAGCTTTGAAGATTCGCTGCCGCGTTGACGGCGTACTGCGCGAGATTATGCAGCTGCCGAAGAGTATTGAGCCGGCGCTAGTTAGTCGTATTAAGATCTTATCTAATCTGAAAATTGATGAACATCGCATTCCGCAAGACGGCCAGTTCGCGGTTAGCGTGGCTGGAAAAGAAGTTGACTTGCGTATTGCAATTTCGCCGGTCGTTTGGGGCGAGCAGGTAGTGATTCGCTTATTGGATAAGACTGGCAATTCGTTTAACTTGGAGGATATGGGTTATGCCGGGCGTGCTTTAAGGGCTATTCGCAAGGGAATTAAGCGTCCAAACGGCATGATCTTAACGTCGGGACCGACCGGTTCGGGAAAATCGACTAGCCTTTATGCGTTAATTAAGGAAATTAAAGACGATACGGTTAATATTGTGACGCTGGAAGATCCGGTTGAGTATAAAATTGATGGTGTTAATCAGATTCAAGTCAATGCAGAAGTTGGTTTGACGTTTGCGTCAGGATTAAGGTCAATTTTACGCCAAGATCCGGATATTGTAATGGTCGGCGAGATCCGCGATGGTGAAACCGCTAATTTGGCGGTTCAGGCTGCATTGACAGGACATTTGGTATTTTCGACGCTTCATACCAATTCGGCTTCTGGTGTCTTACCGCGGTTATTGGATATGGGAATTGAGCCGTTTTTAATTGCCAGTACGGTGAATACTATTATTGGCCAGCGCCTAGTGCGGCGAGTTGCTAAACGCCGCGATCTGTATCAGTCGTCGCCATTAGAGACGCAAACCATTCGGAGTACGGTCGGGCATTTATTGCCGCAGACTAAAGAGCAAGTGGCAGCGTTTTCTCAGGATTTGGGCTATGACAGCTTGCCGTTAGCAAACCAAAGCTCGTTTATATTAGCAAAAGGCCGGGATGCGCCGCAAACGCCGCATGGTTATTCTGGACGGGCTGGTTTATATGAAGTGATGGACGTAACGGAGGAAATTCAGAATTTAATCGTTAGGCGGGCAACGACTGCTGAAATCCAAAAAGCAGCAATTCAACAGGGAATGATTACGATGCGCCAGGACGGATATCTAAAGGCATTAAACGGTATAACAACATTAGAAGAAGTAAATAGAGTAGCGGCGGACACCGCATAAAAGGAGGAAATATGAATAATCAAGAATTACGAATTGAGATTTTACTAGAAGAAGTGGTAAAGAAGCGGGCTTCAGACCTTCATATTCAGGTTGGCTTGCCGCCGATGCTAAGGATTGACGGGTCGCTAATGCCGGCTGCGGGAACCCAGCCGTTGGACGAGCCTGCGGTAGAACGGCTGGTGTTTCAGATTCTTGACGAAGATCAGCGCCAGATTTTGCTAAAAGATAAGGAATTTGACTTTTCGTTTGCCTTCGGTACGTTAGGGCGATTCCGAGTGAACGCCTTTCATGAACGCGGCAATTTGGCAGCGGCTTTGCGTTTGATTCCAAACGAGATTAAGTCGGCAACCGAGCTAGGTATGCCGCCAGTTGTTAATACCTTTGCGGACTTTCCACGTGGTTTGGTACTGGTGACTGGGCCGACTGGCTCGGGTAAGTCGACAACTTTGGCGGCGCTGGTTGATAAGATTAACTCTGAAAAATCGCAGCATATCATTACTATTGAAGACCCGATTGAGTTTACGCACAAGTCGAAAAAATCGGTAGTGGTGCAGCGCGAGGTTCATTATGACACCTATTCATTCTCGGCGGCGCTGCGCTCCAGCCTTCGCCAAGACCCGGACGTGGTGTTGATCGGCGAGATGCGCGACCTCGAGACGATTTCGGCGGCGATTACCATTGCTGAAACCGGGCACTTAGTGTTCGCGACGTTGCACACCAACTCGGCAGCACAATCGGTTGATCGTATGATTGACGTTTTTCCACCGCATCAGCAGCCGCAGATCCGCGCGCAGTTATCGAATATTCTGATGGCAATTTGTTCGCAGCGATTAGTACCGTCAATTGGCGGCGGACGAGTTGTGGCGGCGGAAGTGTTAATTGCCAACCCGGCAGTCCGTAATATTATTCGCGAAGGTAAGTCGCACCAGTTAGACGCGGTGATCCAGACTGGTGCTGACCAAGGAATGCAGACGATGGACAGAACTTTGGTTAATTTGGTACAAAACGGTACAATTACGTATGACAGCGCTCGCGAGTTTGCGGTTGATTTAACGGAGTTTGAGCGTTTGATGAGGGGGTAATATATGAAAAAATATACGTATGAAGCCAGAGATAGCGCTAATAATAAAATTGTCAAATCAACTGTTCAGGCAGAAAGCGAGAATGCTGCTGCCAAGTTGCTTACCGAACAGGGTTTTGCGCCGTTAAAAATTGAGTTGCAGGACGAAAAAGCGGGTTTTTTCGCGCGCTGGTCGAATAGAATTACCAGTAAAGATAAAATCATTTTTACGCGCCAGCTGGCGACGCTGATTGGCGCTGGTCTGCCGCTAGCTCAGAGCTTAAATACAGTTCAGGAACAAACGGCTAACAAAAAAATGCGGGAAATTGCTCAGGAGGTTTTGTCTGATGTTGAAGGCGGGAAATCGCTGTCTGATGCTTTCGGCAAGCATCCGGAAGTTTTTGATAAAGTTTATATTGCGCTAGTTTCAGCAGGCGAAGCTTCGGGAACGATGGACGAGGCGTTGAAGCGTTTGTCTGCTCAGCAAGAAAAAGACGCCGCTATGATAAGTAAGATTCGCGGTGCGATGACCTATCCGATTATTGTTTTAATAGTTATCATTATGGTGGTGGCTTTTATGCTCCTGACGGTGGTGCCGCAGGTTGAGCAGCTGTATGACGATTTGAATAAAGACTTGCCGCTGCCAACGCTCATTATGGTTGGAACGGCTAATTTCTTTACTAATTTTTGGTGGATACTTTTACTAATTGGTGGCGTGGGAATTTACTTTTTAGTTCAGTATCTGAAAACTGAACCTGGTATCAAGGCTAAGGATACGCTTAAGCTTAATATACCGCTTTTTAAGGGGATGTTTCGCAAACTGTATATGGCGCGGTTTACGCGGACAGGGCAGACACTATTAAGTACCGGCGTGCCGATGCTGGATATGCTAAAAATTACCAGCGACGCAGTTAATAATGTGGTAATTAAGCAGAGTATTCATCGAGCAGCGGATAAGGTGAAGGGTGGCAAGGCGCTTTCTACTGCCTTGAAAAATGAGGATTATTTCTTGGTTATGGTGCCGCAAATGATTAAAATTGGCGAACAGTCGGGTAAAATTGACGAAATGATGGGTAAGACTGCCCAAGTCTACGAAAACGAATTGGACGAAGAAATCCGTGCAATTTCAACAGCAATTGAGCCGATCTTAATGGTATTCTTAGCCTTGGTGGCGGCTCTTATGGTTGGGGCGATTCTATTTCCTATTTACAGCCTGGTTAATAATATACATATATAGACAAATTTGGCTTTTATGTGTATCATAAACGTAAGCGTTAAGCGTAAATTAATAAAAAAGATCATAGAAAGGTGGAAATTTTCATGATCACTCAACAGAACAAAAAAGGATTTACTATCATCGAAGTTGTTTTAGTCTTAGCGATTGCTGGACTTATCTTTTTGATGGTGTTTGTGGCACTGCCGGCTTTGCAGCGCGGTCAGCGCGATAGCCAGCGGCGCAGTGATATTTCGCGTTTTATGTCGCAAATTAATAGTTACCAAACAAATAATGGCGGCCGAGTGCCATCTGCTGATAAAGATGCTATGGGGAAATTCTTGAATAATTATATGAAACGGAGTTCCGGCGAATTTGTCGATCCGCAGTCTGGTAATAACTATACGGTAGGGTTTAGCGGAAATCCTTCTACGTCGCATATAATATATGCTACCCAGACGAAGTGTAACGGCGAGGAGTTTACTTCAGCAGGATCGAAGAAGCGCGCCGTAGCTGTTCGTATCAAACTGGAGGGTAGCGGTATTTATTGCCAGGATAATCAATAATCAGGAATAGCGAAAGTCAATTTATATAATAACAGCTTCGGTTTACGGGGCTGTTATTTTTTGCTACCATACTAGTTATGGTAAGGTTGATTCTGATTGGAATATTGGGTGCGGCGTTCGGCAGTTTTGCTGGTGCGCAGGTTTGGCGTTTACGGGCTCGCCAGCTTGTCGAAGATAAAAAGGCTGGCGAAAAAGTTAGCGCAAAGGAGTTAAAAAAACTATCCCCGTTGATTAAGAAAGTATCTAAAGACCGGTCGCGCTGCTTGTCTTGCGGTCATGTGCTGGCGTGGTACGATCTGATTCCGCTGGTTAGTTGGTTGTCGCTACGCGGCAAATGCCGCTATTGCAAAAAGTTTATCGGCTGGACGGAATTTTTGTTAGAGGTTGGCATGGCTGCGCTGTTTGCTCTGTCGGTCTTCCTGTGGCCGATGCCGCTTGCTAGTTTTTGGCAAATTATGATACTGGCTTTGTGGCTGGCGGCGCTGGTGCTGCTGGCAATTTTGTTTGTTTACGACCTGAGGTGGTTATTACTGCCAGATATTGTTAATATTCCGTTTATTGTTCTAGGCGCAGTTTTCGCTAGCGTAAAATTATACCTATCGTCTGATTTTATTAGTACGCTGACTTCTCTTCTAGGCGCGGTTTTCGTACTAAGCGGTATTTATTTGCTGTTGTATTTGTTTTCAAAAGCGCGTTATGGCGAGGATAAAACGTGGGTCGGCTTTGGCGATGTTAAGCTTGGCTTGGGGTTGTCGTTGTTTTTAGGAAACTGGCTGCTGGCATTTGCGGCACTATTTGCTGCCAATCTTATCGGTACGATTTTAGTACTTCCATCAATGTTAACAGGCAAACTTCGCGGCAATTCCAGGATATCTTTTGGTCCATTGTTGATCGCTGGATTTTTGATAGTCTGGCTGTTTTCTGAAAGTATTTTGAATTGGTATCAATTTATTCTTTAGCAAACCGCCTATGCTATAATTAGAGTAAGTTATGAAACGCCAAGACGGATTTACAATTATCGAAGTGACGCTGTTTTTGGCTGTCTCTGGATTCTTTGCGATTTCCCTGCTGGTTGGTGCTAGTACTGCTGTTCAGCGCCAGCAGTACCGCGATTCTGTGCAATCTTTTGCTAATTATTTGCGCTCCCAATATTCGCAAGTTATTAACGTGGAAAATGACCGCAATTTTGGCAAGTGTCCAATTGGCGGCGGCGATACGAATCGAGGGCAATCCGAATGTGTAATTTTGGGTAGATATATTGAAACAGCTGCTGATGGCGATCATGCCGGTGACAGATATCAATCTTATCCAGTTTATGGGCTTTACTCTAAAGCGGGTTCGTCCTGGAAGTATGCGCTTGGCGAATCTGTCTCTTATCAAGTGAATTGGGGTGCTAAAACTAAATTGGCGAACTCTAATACTAATATTTCGGTGCTTATGTATCGTGATCCAGAATCTGGCGGCTTGCAAGTAAAATTATTCAACAGTCGTTTTTCTAATACTAGTATCTCCAAGGCATTTTCAGACAGCACTGTCTCTGATAATGAAATTTGTGTTTACGATGACGGCTGGATGTCTGGCGAGCGTCTTTCGGTGTTTTTGCCGCGGCGTGCCGGATCTGCCGATGCTATAACTGTTGGTAATGCGAGAGGCTGCAGCAATGGGTAGGCGCATGTTTAATCGCGGAGATACGATTGTCGAGGTAGTTTTCGCTGTGACAATATTTAGTATGGTTGCTGTTGGGGCGATTTCGATTATGAATAAGGGCGTGGCAATTGCGCAGCAATCGCTAGAAATTACTCTAGTGCGCCAGCAAATCGATTCGCAAGCAGAAATGCTGCGCTATATTCATGATAAAACAGGCAGTAATGATGCAACCTATATTTCGCTGTGGAAAAATATTTTACGCGAAAATTTGAAAGGATCTGGCGAAGTGCAGCAGGTCGTTGGCAGCAACGGCGGTTCGTGCGGCGATGTGCGCAATAGCTTTTTCTTACGTCCCAGCGGAAAAAATATTGTAAAAGGCGATGCCAGCCATTATGAAAATCCAGAAACTTATGCCAAGGTTGAAGGCGCCAAGGCGTACGGGGTATCTATTCAATTAACAAAAGGAAGTAGGCATTATGACGCGTATATTCAAGCCTGCTGGTATGGTCCTAGCGGTGCAGCGCCAACGACTATGGGGACGATTGTGAGGTTGTATGATAACGATGCATAGTTATGATAAGAAAGGGTTTACGCTCGTCGAGCTAATGCTGGCGATGGTGTTTGTGTCGGTACTGCTTCTGGCAATTGCCCTCACAGCAATTCAGTCGGGAAAGCTATACAACAGAGGTACGATTTTAAGAAGCATCAATCAGGCGGGTCGCGATATTAGCGATAATCTTCGCCGCGATTTTCTTCAGGCTAATTCGCAGAAGATTAATTTGGGTGCCGATCCGGCAGATATGTCGGGGAATATTATTGAACATAAGTCTGCTTCCGGAAAAACTGGCGGTCGGATTTGTCTAGGTTATTATTCTTATGTCTGGAATGATGCTGTGGATAATGCAGCTTCCCGGCCGGATTTGGTGAAGTATGATTCTGGCGAAGCGATTAATTTTGTGCGCGTGGCTGACTCTGGCGGTAATCTCTGCAGAAAAACTGAATCATCTGCCAGCAAGTATCCGTATGTGATAAAAAAGAGCGACTCTACAGAATTATTAAAAGGATTAGGAGAGGATACTCTAGGCGTTCATTCGTTTGAGATTAATAAAATTACCTCTGGAGATGATGCCGAGGAGTTGTATAAAATAAGTTTGACGATCGGTACAAATAGGATAGGGGAGATAAACACAGTTAACCAGCAATGCAAGCCGCCGTCTGATGATGAAGAAAATATACAATTTTGTGCAATAAATAAGTTTGAAACGATTGCGAGGACAAATGGCTAATACACATAAACAGCGCGGTGCGGCGTCGCTATTTGCGGTGATTTTTGCAACATTATTATTGACCGTGCTGACAGTTGGTTTTATTAAGTTAATGATCCTTGATCAGCAGCAGGCGACAAACAATAATTTATCGCAAGGCGCTTACGACGCTGCTTTGGCAGGCATTGAGGACGCTAAACGGGTGGTGCGTGCTGCTCAAACTGGGAATACTGCTGCTACGCAGGCGTTGGTCAATTTTGGAGACACCTGTAATGTTATCAGAAGATCTGGCGTAGTGAATGGAGCTTCTGACACGGAAACTATTGTTAAATCTGGAACTCTATCTACTGGCCAGGTGTTTGACCAGGCCTATACCTGTGTGAAAATATCCATGAATACTAAGGATTTTATATATAAGGCCGTTGAGGATAAGTCGCAAGTTATACCCTTAAGGGCTACTGGCGATTTTGATACAGTGGTAATCGAGTGGTATAAAAGGGACGACGAGGGTAATTCTGGGGAAGACGCCACTTCTCCGGCGAACGAAAGCAGTATGACTGGTCTTTTATATAACAAAAGTACGTGGGGAGCTAGCACTCCGTCGCTTATGCGCGCCCAAATAATTAATCCCGGCGAATCATTTAATTTAGAACAATTAGACAAGACTGGCTCGACAATGTTCTTGCGCCCGTATGTACCGAGAAGTGACATTCCTAGCGCATCGCTGGAAAATGGTACGTCATTAACAGCCTCAGCTCATCCGCGAGCAACTGACGGACACGCTCACGATAACGATGTAAGTATAACTACTTGCAGTAAAAGCTTTCGATTTTCTGGCACGTATGCTTGTAAGGCTTCTATAAATGTCGGTACTATAACCAGAAGCGCCAGCGCAAATGCATTCTTGCGGTTAAATTCAATATATAAGGGAGCTAGTGTTAAAGTTTCCTTAAAAAACGGACATTCGATAGTGTCGTTTGACGGCGTGCAGCCAGCAGTCGATTCAACCGGACGAGCAAGCAATTTGTTCAGGCGGGTTGAGGCGAGGCTGCAAATTGGCGATGATTTTGCCTATCCAGATAACGCCATAGAGCTGCTTAATAGCCTCTGTAAAGATTTTTCGGTAACTGATTCAGGACATTCTTACGGAGAATGTAAACCTTATTAGACCTAGTCAGTATCGCTATGAAACCGTTCGTGGATATCTTTAAGGTGCTGGTCGGTGACATGGGTGTAAACTTGCGTGGTAGATATATTACTATGTCCCAGTAGCGACTGAACGGATCGCAAATCTGCGCCATTCATTAGCAGATCAGTGGCAAAACTATGGCGCATGGTGTGCGGGCTGACATGTTTTGTTATACCGGCTAACCGAGCATATTGGCTAATCATTCGCTGAATACTACGGGCGCTTAACCGCCTATAGTCTCCTGATAGGTTTGGTGCGGCATTTCTTCGGCTATAGCTTAAGAATAGGGCTGGTAAACTATCTGTCCTGGCATCCAAATATGATGAAACATGTTCGGCGGCGCTCTTTGAAATAAAAACTGGACGATCTTTTTGGCCTTTTCCGCGTACCATAAACTCGCGCCGTGATAAGTTTATATGGTCGCGATTCAAATTTACCAGCTCCGAGACTCGCAAACCGCTGGAAAATAATAACTCAACGATTGCTCGATCGCGCAGACCAGCTTCGGTGTCGGTTGGTATTTGATTTATCATTCGTACAACTTCGTCATATTGTAAAAACGTAACTTGTTTTCTGGCGGTTTTAGGCAAGATGATTTTATCGGCAGCCAAAGATGTAATGTCCCGGCGTGATAAATAGGTTAAAAATCCGCGCAGAGCTATCAAGTGGTAACTTTGGGTGATTAAAGACAACTCTTCATTTGTCGTTTCATTTTTGTATCTATTGAGCCAAAGCCTGTATCGGCGAATTACTTCTGATGTAATTTTGTCAACAGTAATATCGCCAGCAAAATCTATGAAGCGCTCTAAATATAATTGATAATTAGCAATTGTTTTTGGACTGCGGCCGCCTTCAACCTCTAAATGCTCTAAGAAATCGGTTAACGCTTCTGATATAAACATATGCTTATTGTACTTGCCGCTGTAAAGTTTATCAAATTAGCGAATTTCTGATATTATATAGCATAACAAGTTAACAGAGGAGATGTCATATGGCGGATAATAAGAAAAAGTATTGCGGCGTTGAGAGAACGCTTGTCGTTTTCAAGCCCGATGCGGTGCAGCGGGGGATTGTCGGCGAGATTTTGCAAAGATTTGAACGCGTTGGATTAAAGATGGTTGGCGTTAAGATGGCAGCGCCAGATCGGGAGCATTACTACCGTCATTATGAAGATATCGGCAAGATGGTGACTCGCCGCGGCGAAGATACGTTTAACGTCACGCTTGATTTTATGATGAACGGTCCGGTAGTTGCTGTGGTATTTGAGGGCGTTGAGGCGGTGGAATTAGTGCGTAAAATTGTTGGTCCTACTGAACCAAAGGCGGCTGATATGGGAACGATTCGCGGCGATTATTCGCACATGAGTTTTGGGTATGCGGATGAGTGCCAAAAGGGCGTACCAAATTTGATTCACGCGTCTGGCGATCCAGAGGAAGCTGCTCAAGAAATTGCCCATTGGTTTAATAAAGAAGAGCTGATGGATTACCGTATGCTAAACGAGAAGTTTACGCGTTAGACTGGTCTTTCCTGAGGGCTGCCGTGGTATAATTAGTATGTGCCTCGGTAGCTCAACTGGATAGAGCAGATCCGTCCTAAGGATAAGGTTGCAGGTTCGACTCCTGCCCGGGGTACCATAGATATGACAGAGGGTACGGTTGAAAAGCAGTTTGATGGCCAGCGAGATGGAGAGCGGCTATTATTTGTATTTCGCCGCCATATTATTGCTATGAGAAAGGGGTTTTACTTGCTTTTAATCCCCATGGCAATTGGAGCGCTGCCGTTTCTTATCTGGCAAGATAACCTTAATTTATTATGGGTGTTCGTAGGGAGTTTCGTGTTTGGTTTGATTATGTTTTTATACCATTTTTTAATGTGGTTTTATACATATTATATTGTGACCGATCAGCGGATTCGCCAAATTACACAGCACGGTTTTTTCGGCAAGGATGTTATTGAGTTACGCCTGTTAAAAATACAAAATATCAGCTATAATGTGCCAGGGTTTAGCGGCGAGGTCTTTAAATTTGGTACAATAGTCATTCAGACGTTCGTAGGCGATTTAGTAATAAAAAATGTCGAACATCCAGATGAAATCTATAATAAACTGCAAGACGCGGTTGAGTTGTCGGCTAAGAAAGAAGGGGACGATAATGAAGAAGTTATTGAAGCGGAATAAAACTAAAAAAGAGCTGCCATCGCGTATTACTAATGATACCGTGGCGCAGCATCGCGAGAAAGTGCTGGCGGCAGGACGTAAGCATAAGTACCCGATACAATACACGAAACATCGGCTTATTTGGATTACATCGTTTGTCAGTTTGGCTGTTTTAGCAGTTTTTGTTACTTTAGGATGGCTGCAGTTGTATGTCTGGAAAGATACGGGAGATATTTCGTATCGGCTTGTTAAGATATTTCCGCTGCCGGTGGCAAATATTGACGGCGAAGATGCTTTATATAGGGATTATTTGTTGTATCATCGCAGCACGTTAACTATTTTGAACAATCAAGGCCAGTCTGATCAAAAAGACAAAGTTAAGTTTTATCAGAAACAATCTATAGATAAGGCTTTGGACGTTGCTTATGCAAAAAAACTGGCGCGCGAAAACGGAATCTCGGTTGATAAAGATAAGGTCCAGGGCTTAATACAGCGCCAGCGCGAAGCCAGCAAGCTTTCGGAGGCAGCCTATGAATCTGTAGTCAAGGATAATCTTCACTGGACTATGAGCGAGCTAACAACTGCTATGGAGTACACGGTTCTCAAGCAAGAAGTTTCGTTTAAAATTGATAAAAAAGCAGAAGATCTAGTTATGCAAATCCAGAAAAAAGTAAAATCAGGCAAAAATCTAAAAGATATTGCTCATGAATTTGGCGATAAAATCCAGCCGGTATTTGATCTTTCTATCTCTAAAGATAACTCTGATGGCGGTTTAACCGAGGCCGCCCTCAAATCGCCGAAAGGAAAAATTACTGGACCTGTTAAGACGTTGTCTGGCGATGGCTATTACTTTATCGTTTTGAATGCTATAGATGGTAATAATGTGAATTATTCTTACATTAAAGTCCCCTTGACGGTATTTAATAAGCAACTAGATAGTATTAAAAAAAGCAACAAAGTAAAATACTACATATCTGTTGATAAGTAGCCGTTCAGGTTGAAAAAAACCCTCCTTTTGGTATAATCTTCCTAGGAGTATGCCGCTGTAGCTCAGTTGGTAGAGCGGCGCTTTCGTAAAGCGTAGGTCACCAGTTCAAATCTGGTCAGCGGCTCCATATTTATGAACGATACTATAAAAAAATCCTTACGAACTATTGCTGCAGACAGAGGACTAACTGGCTTGATTGTTATTAATCTGATTGCAGTTGTTGTTATTGCTGTCTTTTTGGTAGTAGCAATTAAGCCTAACGAATCTCAGGTAATTACCAGGTATACGGCGTATGGTGTTGCTAATTTTTACAGAAGTTATTGGTATGATTTATTTAGCTATGCTGTTTTAGCAATAATCATGGCTGTTGGTCATTCGGTGCTGGGCGTGAAGCTTGCACTTGCTAAAAGACGCGATCTAGCAATGTTTGTGTTGTGTCTGACGCTTGGTTTGCTGATAATATTGGTGATTTTTGCCTGGTCGGTAATTAAGATTGCTTCTTTGGGGTAGTGATGGATTTAGAAATTCCTCTTGGAAAACGGACTAAAAAGTATCGGTTTTTTGAAATATTGCCTGGTTTTTTTAGCTACGGGGCAATTATTCTATTGATAGTTTTATCGATTTTTAATCCGCTTTTAGCCTCAATTTACCTTTTGATAATTATTTTATCTACTTTAGTAAGGTCTATCGGTATTTGCTATCGAGTGGTCGGCGGACGCAGTATGATGGAGAAGGCCTCAAATACAGACTGGAACAGACTCTTGGCGGATTTGGATAACCCTAAGGCAGCCTATGATAAATTAAAAAAATCTAATCGTAAAATTAAGAACATTTTTTATAAGCGGCACATGGAAAACCTGCGATTGATGTCTACTAGTAAGGATGGCTTTTTCCCAAAAGCTTCAGATTTATACAATGCTTTGATTATGCCTGCGTATAACGAGAGCATTGAGGTTATTGAGCCAGCTTTAAAGTCGGTTGTTGATACAACTTACGATAAAAAACACCTAATTATTGTTTTTGCTTACGAGGAACGTGGCGGAGCTGGTATTGAGGAAACTGCTAAAACCCTTCGGGATAAATATGGCAAATATTTTCATTCTTTCCATATCGTCAAACACCCTAAAGATTTACCTAATGAAGTTATCGGTAAGGGCGGAAACATAACTTACGCAGGAAAATGGCTGAAAAAATATCTGGAAGAGCAGAAGATAGCTTTTTCTAATGTGATAGTAACAACCATGGATTGCGATAATAAGCCGCATAAATACTATTTCGATTATTTAACCTATGAATACATTGTCCATGAAAATCGAAAGCACTTGTCTTATCAGCCGATATCCTTGTTTACTAACAATATTTGGGATGTGCCAGCGCCGATGCGGGTGCTAGCAACTGGTAACTCTTTCTGGAATATTATTAGTTCTATGCGGCCGTATTCGCTGCGTAATTTTGCTTCTCATGCCCAGCCGATGGATGCGCTGGTTGAAATGAACTTTTGGAGTACGCGTACAATTGTCGAAGACGGGCATCAGTACTGGCGCAGTTATTTTCACTTTAAGGGCGATTACGCAGTATTGCCTATGTACGTCCCGATTTATCAAGACGCAGTTTTAGGCAATACTTATATAAAGACGCTAAAGGCGCAATTTATTCAGCTGCGGCGTTGGTCATATGGTTCTTCTGATGTAGCGTATGTTGGTAATATTGTTTTTAGCCGCAATCGCGGCGCGCCATTCTGGCCAAGCTTTACGCGGTTTATTAGGTTATTGGAGGGGCATGTAACCTTAGCTAGCGTCTCGGTTATGGTAGCTTTCGGCGGTTGGATGCCGCTGCTGCTCAATAGGGAAGCGGCCAGGAGTGTGGTCGCTCATCAATTGCCAGATACAGTTAGTTTTTTGCAGCAGATTGCCATGATAGGTCTTGTAGTTTCAATATTTACCTCTTTTAGGTTTTTACCGCCGCGCCCAGAGCGCTATAAACGCCGCCGGAATATATTAATGCTACTACAGTGGGTGTTGATGCCTGTTACGTCAATTCTTTATAGCTCAATGTCGGCCTATAATGCCCATACGCATTTAATTCTCGGCAAGTATTTAGACAAGTTTGATGTGACAGAGAAGACCACGATTGATATGAACGATCAAAAACGTCAGAATAAGAAGAAGGCGCCTCGTATTTTTAAAGGCAGGCGAAAAAGATAAGCGTAACTTTGTATTGTAATTACTTCTTAGAACGAGAATTTTTCTGCAGTCTTGCGCGTACCTTTGCGATTCTCTCGTTATATTCGAAATATAAAACCGTCTTATCAAGCAGGGAGCTTCGCGATCGCTGCGGAAGCTGCTTGGATGCTTGCGTCGAAGAAAGATTACTCATGTCGTTTATAGTAACATATACAAGTAAAAAAGTCAAACATAAAATACAAAAACCTGAATTGGTGGGCAATAGAGGATTCGAACCTCTCACCTCTTCAACGTCAATGAAGCGCTCTAGCCAAATGAGCTAATCGCCCGCTTTTTTGATTCTATCAGAGAAAGAGATTGATTGCAAGACATGGTATAATATGACGTATGAGTACAGATGAATTACATGAAATGCGGCATAGTTTAGCGCATATTATGGCGCAGGCCGTTCAACATTTATGGCCTCAAGCTAAGTTTGGTGTCGGTCCAGCTATTGATGATGGCTTTTATTATGATATTGACCTTGGTGGCGCGACAATCTCTGAAGATGATTTTCCAAAGATAGAAAAAGAAATGAAGAAAATTATCGCTGCTGATTATCCGTTTGAACGCCGCAACGTGCCGATTGAGGACGCCATTGCCTGGGCAGAAAACAATCATCAAGTATTTAAACTTGAGTTACTAAATGATCTCAAGCGGTCTGGCACGACCGTTGCTAAGGAGCTGGTTGGCGAGGATTTAGGCTCGGTAACTGATAGAGATAGCAAACTTAAAACAGTATCTCTCTACTCGCAGGGTGATTATACCGACTTGTGCCGCGGCGGACATGCCGATAGTACGGGCAAGGTTGGTGCTTTCAAGCTGATGCGGGTGGCTGGGGCATACTGGCGCGGCGATGAAAAACGCCAACAAATGCAGCGATTATACGGTGTAGCTTTCGCGACCCATAAAGAATTGGATGATTATCTTAAAAATCTGGAGCTAGCTAAGCAGCGCGATCATCGAAAACTAGGCAAGGAGCTTGATTTATACACAACTTCGCCGCTGGTGGGCGTCGGCTTGCCGCTGTTTACGCCGCGGGGTACTATTTTGCGCGATGTAGTGGCTCAATACTCAAACCAGCTACGGCAGAAATTTGGCTTTGAAAAGGTCTGGACACCGCACATCACTAAGAAAGACTTATACGAAACTTCTGGTCACTGGGCAAAGTTTGGCGAAGAACTATTCCTGGTTAAAAGCCAAGAAACGAGCGATGAAATGGCGCTCAAGCCGATGAATTGCCCGCACCATACACAGATTTTTGCTTCGCGGCCGCGAAGCTATCGCGATATGCCGGTGCGCTATTTGGAAACTACGACTGATTATCGCGATGAAAAAACTGGCGAACTTGGTGGCTTAAATCGCGTGCGTTCGCTAACTCAAGACGATAGTCATGTGTTTTGCCGTCCGGATCAAATTGAGAATGAGATTAACAATTTATTGTCGGCTGCTCGCGAGCTGTACGGTACGATTGATATGAAACTAAGAGTCCGGCTGAGTTATCGTGATAATTCTGATGCATATTTGGGTGAACGCTCATTATGGAATTCTGCGCAAAATCAGTTGAAATCGGCAGTCGAAAAAGTCGGCTTGGATTACTTTGAGCAAGAAGGAGAGGCTGCTTTTTACGGGCCAAAAGTCGACTTTATGGCGACTGATGCAATTGGTCGTGAACACCAAGTTGCAACTGTGCAGCTAGACTTTGTGCAGCCGCAACGGTTTGGTTTAGAATATACAGAAAGTGATGGTAAATTTACAACACCTGTGATGATCCATTGTGCCTTGCTGGGGTCAATCGAGCGCTTTTTAAGTGTTTTTATTGAACATACTGGTGGTTGGTTTCCGTTCTGGGCGGCTCCAGAGCAAGTGCGAATTTTAACGATTAACGACACAGTTCTCGACTATGTTGCAGAAATAACAACAATTCTATCAGGGGTGACGTTAATGAAGCCTATAAAATACAACGATGTAAGGTTTACAACAGATGTCCGTAATGAATCGATCGGCAAGAAGATTCGTGAAGCAACTGTTGTAAAAATTCCAACACAAATTATTGTTGGTCCAAAAGATAAAGCAGCGCGTATTGTTAGTGTTCGTACTCGCGCCGGCGAGGAGCAGGTTTCAATTGATCAACTGGCTAGTTATATTAAAGGTGTTCAGTGATGAGAAAATTAACCATTGCTGTTGACTGTGACGATACGTTGTTTCCGACGGCAAAATATTTTATAGACTCCTATAATAAGAAATTTAATGCAAGTGTTGATTTTGAGCATCAGCACGAACCTGATTATGATGGGTGGGGTGTCGGTGATGCCGAATTGTTGCGGCGATTAGGAATGTTGCAAGACGCCGAAGAGTACCGTCAAATAGAAATGTATGATAATGCAGTCCGCGTACTAAACAATCTACGTGCAGAAGGACACAGGCTGGTAGTTGTAACCGCTCGAAAAGAGCATGAGAGACCTATGACAGAATCGATGATTGAACGGGATGCGCCTGGAGTGTTTGATGCGATTGAGTTTGTTGGCTGGTACGGTTCAAAACACGAAGCTCTAAGAAAAATAGGAGCTGATGTTCTGGTTGATGATTCTGTGCATCATTTGAATAAGGCATTAGAGGAAAGTGCATTGAATCCAGGCTGCGCTTTGTTATTTGGCGATTTTCCGTGGAGCAGGACGGTAAGTGATGCTGGCAGCGGTATTGCTCGCTGTGCTGATTGGACAGAGGTGGAACAGGGAATTGAGCGAGTTGCCAATAGCTAGTCTGCGCGATAAAGTTTATGAATTAATGGCGCAGTTGCCTGAGGATAAAGTGACTACTTATGGTGATTTAGCGGCTATGGCGGGGTATCCGTATGCGGCGCGGCAAGTTGGGCAGATTGCTCATGGCGGGCCAATTCGCTTGCCATGGCATCGTCTGGTAAACGCAAAGGGCGGTTTAGCGACAGGATTTCCTGATGGACAGGAATCTCAGCGACAGCTTCTTAAACAAGATGGTATTATTTGCGACGAATCGTATCGGGTGATTGATTTTGATGAGCGGCGGTGGAGGCCTAAGTTATGAAAAATTCTTTACCGTTGATAGTAATCGTTGGACCGACAGCAAGCGGAAAAACTGGACTTAGTATTAAGCTTGCAAAAAAGTTTAATGGTGAAATTATCTCAGCCGACTCGCGCGCGATTTATCGCGGTCTGGATATTGGTACGGCTAAACCGTCTATTGAAGAGAGACAGAGTGTCGTGCATTGGGGGATAGATTTAGTAAATCCGGGAAAGTGTTATACGGCAGCAGACTTTAAAAGATACGCTGACGCAAAGATCGACGATATCAGGTCAAGGGGGCATTTGCCGATTCTGGCTGGCGGCTCTGGCCTTTATATTGATGCGGTATTGTTCAATTTTGAATTTGGAGAATTGCCAATTGTTGAAAAAAGAACAACGCTTCAAAAGATGGATATCTTGGAGTTACAAAATTATTGTGTAAAAAACAACATAAAATTACCAGACAATATTCAAAATAAAAGGCATCTAATTCGGACGATCGAAAGAGGCGGTATAAGAGGAGAGAGAAGTAAGTGTCCACCTAATAATACTATTGTGGTTGGTATAACAACGTTGAAAAAAACACTACATGAACGAATTGCCAAAAGAGCTGAATGTATGATAAAAAACAACGTTGTGAATGAAGCTACAATGGTAGCTGATAAATTTGGCTGGAACAATGAAGCCATGACAGGCAATATTTATTCAATAATTAAAAAGCATAAAAAATGTGTACTAAATGAAAAGGAAATGCTGCAAGAATTTATAAAGAGCGATATGCGCTTGGTGAAAAAACAAATGACTTGGTTCAGAAAAAATCCGTTTATTGTTTGGGGCGATCTTGCTAGCTGCGAACGTTACTTGATGCAAATTTTAGAGGGCAGGTAACTGGAGAGCAAGTAAAGATTATGGTACAATTATAGAACGATGATTGATTCGTTATTCGGCTCAAAAACGAGAGTAAAATTATTACACCTATTTCTGAACAATCCAGAAAAATCGTTTTACGTGCGGGAAATTACCAGGCTTATTGACGAGCAGATAAATTCCGTTCGCCGGGAGCTGGCTAATATGGTTTCTGTTGGTATCGTGCAGTCGGATAATATAGACAATAAACTTTACTATAGTACTAACATAGGTTATAGGTATTTGGAGCCTCTAAGCGTCATTTTTTCCGATAAAAGGAATCTGCAGGGTAATGATTCTAGCAAGGTTTGGGCGAAGACCTTATCTAGGATGTCTAACATTAAAGTTATAATATCTGCTGGGAAATTGGTCGGCGACGCTGACGGTAAAATAGATTTGCTGTTAGTGGGCGATATATCAGCGGCAAATGCTGGTAGCCTAGTTAAGAAAATAGAGAAAGTAGAGAATAATGAATTAAATTATTCAGTAATGTCGTACGAGGATTTTTACTATCGATTAAGCGTTAGGGATAGGTTTATAATGGATATCATTGAAGGCAAACATTCGGTATTGATTGATACGGAAAATATATTGAGAAAGGAGTAAGGATGTTTGATATAGAATATAAGGGCGCAAATGCTATAGTATTTGCTACAAAGAAGGTGCGGGTAGTTTTTGATCCAAATCTAGCAGTTGTCGGCGCTAAGAATGTTTCGGTTAAAGATAGTGTTGAAGTAGCTACGGAAGATAGATTTGCAGTTACCGACCCTGCACCAAGACTATTACTCAATGGTCCTGGCGAGTATGAAGTTGGCGATGTAGCAATTTCTGGTATTCCTGCTCGGCGTCATATTGATACTGATGCTGATGGTAAAAAATCTACGATATATAAGATATCTGTCGGCGATGTAAGAGGGGTGGTGATTGGCAATATTCAGCCAAAACTTAGCGATGATCAGCTTGAAGATATTGGTGTGGTTGATTTTGCAATTATACCGGTAGGAGGTAGCGGCTATACATTAGATGCCGTGAGTGCTTCTTCTATGGTTCGGCAACTAGACCCAAAGGTGGTTATTCCAGTTCATTATGCAGATTCATCTATAAATTATGAAGTTCCTCAGGCTGGTGTAGAAGATTTTATGAAAGAATTGAATGCAAACGTTGTGGAAGCTGGTCTAAAATGGAGATTAAAGAAGCCTGCTGATTTGCCTGATAGCTTAACTGTTGTTCAAATATCGAAAACATAGATGTAAGCAATTATGGCTAGTAAAAACCCTGTCTATTGCGACAGGGTTTTATAGTTAAGCGGCCTTTGCAGCTGGCGGTTGCAGCAATCCTTTTTTCTTCAGTGTCCGTATTGCTTTTGTGCTTAAAATCATAGTAATTTTCTGACCGTTTACAACAAAAGTCTTTTTCTGAAGATTTGGCTTGAAGACGCGTTTAGTTCGGCGCAAAGAAAAGCTAACGTTGTGTCCGTATTGCTTGCCCTTGCCTGTCAATTCACATCGTGATGCCATTTTCACTCTCTCTTTAAGGTTAATATCTAATCTCTAGTATTGTAGAGGTATTTCTTTAATTAGTCAAGACTCAGTTATGTAAAAATAAAGTCCTTCCTGCACGATTTGTAGTTTGGATACCTTTGGACTTTATGACTACAGGAAGCTACAATAGAACAGGATGGTCTTGACAATGACTTCATTAAAGCATATCAAAGGCGTCGGCCCCAAAACCGCCCAAGCGCTGTCGGCGGCGGGTCTAGAGACGGTAGCGGACGCCTTGGATTTTTTGCCGCGGGCGTATGATGATTATTCGGCGGCGGTTAACATCGCTGATCTTCAGCCGGGTAAGGTGACAGTGCGGGCGCGCTGCGAGTCGATTTCCACGCGCATTGTGCGCCGAGGTTTGAGGATCACCACGGCGGTGCTGGCGGATGATTCTGGCAAGGTCAAGGCCGTTTGGTTCAATCAGCCGTACCGCGAATCGCAGCTCAAATCTGACGCCGAATTCATGTTCTCCGGTCAATTTGGCATGCAATATAACAGCTATCAGATCAGCAATCCGTCGGTCGAACTCGCCAAACAAACCGATACATCCGACGCCCAGTACGTGTCGGACATTCATCCGGTCTACAAATCCATCAAAAACCTTCGCCCGAAAACCGTGCAAGATTTGCTGAAAAACCTCCGCCCCATCATGGAATTTTTGCCCGAAACGCTGCCAAAGCACATTGTCCAGCGGCAAAAGTTAGTCAGCCGCGCGGAAGCTGTCAAGTTCCTCCACGCACCGAAAAATCATCAGGAAATTGCCCGCGGTCGTGAGCGGCTGGCGTTTGAAGAGTTGTTTGAAATGATTTTGGCGGCGCAGTTTAATAAGCAAGAACAAACCAAGTTGACTGGCTGGCGCATTCCATTCAATCAGCCGGTTGTCAAGCAATTTGTTGAGCAGTTGCCTTTTCTCTTAACCAACGCGCAGCGCCGCGCCGCCTGGCAGATTTTGCAAGATTTGGAGTCCGAGTATCCGATGAATCGTCTGTTGCAGGGCGATGTTGGCTCGGGCAAAACGGTGGTGGCCGGGCTGGTGGCGGCAGAAGTAGCGCAGGCTGGCTTTCAGACGGCCATCATGGCGCCGACGGAGATTTTGGCGACTCAGCACGCCAAGACGCTGGATGAACTATTGGCGCCATTTGGCGTGTCGGTGGCGCTGCTAACGGGACATGTCAAGGGCGCTCAGCGGCGGCAGCTGCTGGACAATTTAGTCAACGGCAATATTAGCGTGGTGGTTGGCACGCACGCGCTGATTCAGGAAAAAGTGGCGTACCATAAACTGGGTTTTGTGGTGATCGACGAGCAGCATCGGTTCGGTGTCAAGCAGCGGCAAGCCTTGCTGCAAAAGGCAGACTACATGCCGCATCTACTCAGCATGACCGCCACGCCGATTCCACGGAGCTTGGCGTTGACCTTGTATGGTGAACTGGATATTTCGATTTTGGACGAGCTGCCAGCCGGGCGTCAGCCGATTGAAACGAAAATTTGGTCGCCAGCCTCAGCGCCGAAGCTTTATGAAACCATCGACCATGAACTGGCTCAGGGTCGCCAAGCCTACGTTATTTGCCCGTTGATTGATGATAATCCTGACAATGACAAAAAGTCAGTCGAGGCGGAATATCACAAATTAGCGAAAACGATGTTTCATCATCGCCGTGTCGGGCTGCTACACGGTAAACTGCCGCCAGAGGAAAAAGCCGCGGTTATGCAGCAATTCGCGGACGGCGACATCGACATGCTGGTCAGTACCACGGTGGTGGAAGTTGGCGTCAACGTGCCGAACGCCACGGTCATGCTTATCGAAAATGCCGATCACTTTGGGCTCAGCCAGCTCCATCAGCTGCGCGGGCGGGTTGGGCGCGGCCAGTACCAGAGCTTTTGTCATCTGATGATGTCGAGCCATGACAAGCCAAGCCAGCGCCTCAAGGAAATTGAGAAATCCCAAGACGGCTTTTATCTGGCGGAAGTTGACTTGAAATTGCGCGGTCCTGGTGAGATTTACGGACGAGCGCAGCATGGCGCGCTCAACCTAAAAATTGCCTCGCTGAGCGACACGCCGCTGATTGCCCGTGCACAGACGGAGGCCGAGCGCTTTGTCAAAGAAGGGCAGGATTTGTTACAATATAACCATCTGGCGCGTGCCGTCAGTCGCTATCAGCGATTAACCGTTTTGAATTAATATGTATGCAGGAACAACAATTAGAGATGGCTCTGGCCGGTTTATCGGTGTTCATCAAAAGATAGATCGAGTGGCTAGGCGACATCTCACGCCAATGCTGCCTGATTGGTGCGAGTTTCCTGATGTCAAAGATATTCTGCATTTTGAGGGTAAAAACGGCCCTGACGGCGTTAAGCGTAAAAGTCCAGCCGTTGACGAGCCGTGGCATTTCATCAACCCAGACGATCCAAACGACACGGCGCTTTTGGAGATGATTGACCAGCATATTGATAACCTAGCGAAGGCACTGCAAAAAAATAATTCCGAGCGAGCGGCGTTTGAGGCGGCCTGGATGGCGCATGCCATCACCGACGGGCTAACTCCAGCGCACCATTTTCCATTGGAGCAGGCCATGCAGGAGTTGCGCGGTGGCGAAGGTTTGGAGACGCGAACCTCAATCCTCAAGAAAAATGTCATGAAGGGCGACACAGGGATCGAGCTCATCAAAAATAATTGGAAATTCTGGGGCGCTAAGGGTATGATGACTATGCATGTGGCGTTTGAAGCGGGCGTGGCAAGCGTGGTGGCTTATCCGCGCTTTAAGGACGCTGTGCCAAGCGAGGCTGAGATCTTGCAGGTCAAGCAGCAGGGTTATCGGGAATACTATCTGGAGCAAGTTCACGCTGTGGCGGCCATGAAAATGTATGACAACTTTGGTAAAAACGGCTGGACGACGGATCTGGCGTGGCAAACCAACCATGAGTTGATGCCAATCATCATCAAAGCCGTCATGCTGGGCTGGCTAGCGTCGGTTTGGAAGCTTGAGGCAAAACGGTGAGAGTGCGCATCATCGCTGGGGAATTTGGCGGACGATTTATCCAAACGCCGCCAGGCTCAACGACACATCCCATGGGCGAACGGGTCCGTTCGGCGATGTTCAATTCACTTGGCGAAACCGTGCGTGGTGCGCGGGTGCTGGATGCTTTTGCTGGCTCTGGCGCGATTGGCCTGGAATGTTTAAGTCGTGGCGCCGAGTTAGCGATTTTCGTGGAGCGCAACCGAGTTGCTCAGTGTGTTATTGTCGAAAATATAGATCGTTTGGGCGTCGATGAAAAATCTATTGTAATAAAAACAACGATATCGAATTGGCTGGAAAGCATGAGCGTAACAGAGAAGTTTGACATCATCTTTGCTGATCCGCCATATCATAACCCTCAGTTTTCCACAGTTTCACGACTGATGGGGCTTCTCAAACCAGGCGGATGTATGATATTATCACACCCAGGAATAGGTGAGGTGCCAATTCAAAACGGAATTGTTGTGGTGGACAATCGTAGTTATGGGGAGGCGCACCTCACCCGGTTCCGTCGAGAGAAGCAGATTTGCTAAGTAAACACAGCACGTAGGGTTGTGTTTTTATTTTAGGTAAAGACTTCATTGATATACTTGTTTTATGAAGCTGTCTTATGGAATTTAACGCTGATAAAGATGTAGGTTAATCATGGTATAATTTTACTGTGATGTCTGTTGTGAATATCATAATGATTTTTGCTATTATTCTCTTGTCTATGACGGTTCATGAGGCTATGCATGCTTTTATGGGATACTTTTTGGGGGATAATACTGCAAAGATTGAAGGACGACTGACTCTTAATCCACTAAAGCACATTGACCCATTTATGACTATTCTTCTGCCGTTAACCATGGCGCTGCTGGGCGGGCCAGTGTTTGGCGGCGCGAAGCCAGTGCCATTCAATCCTAACAGAGTCCGTTATGGCGAATGGGGGGCTGCTATGGTTGCATTGGCGGGGCCGTTGACTAATCTTTTTATAGCCTTTTTTGCTTTTGGCATTGGTGCTTTGATGGGTGTTGTTAGTAACGGTGGGTTGGTCGCGTCATCGTTTCCTGGATCGGTGATAGCAATGACAGTGTCCGTTAATCTGGGCTTTTTCGTGTTTAATATGCTGCCTGTACCGCCGTTAGACGGTTCTCGCTTGTTATACGCCTTAGCGCCGGAAACTGCTAGGCGACTGATGGAGCAAATTGAACAATACGGCACATTGGTAGTTTTTTTACTTGTTGTGCTATTCTCTAGTGCAATTGGCCGAGTAATGAGTGCTTGTATCAGTGCTATGCTAGATGTATTTATGATGATTTTTAGTGTATAATAGAACTAGCCCTAAGTTGTCTGCGGGTACGTATGATTTTCCTAACATCATATGATAGGGAGCTTTAATGATTTATTATCGTGGTAATAAGTTGCGAGCACCCACCTTGCGTTTAAGCGGGGAATATCAAGTATTTGCAGGATCTTAGGGTTTTTGTTTGGGATTATATGAAAGTTTAATGTATAATGAAGCGGTAGTCTGCTGAGCGGTCGCTTGGCGCGTGCTGCGCTAAGAGGAAAGTCCGGGCAGCGAAGGATACGGCAGTCGCTAACGGCGACCGGGGGCAACCCTAGGGAAAGTGCCACAGAAACGAAACTACCTTAGTGTTTGATAAATACTAAGGAAAAGGTGAAACGAGCGAGGTAAGAGCTCGCAGTTGCCTGCGGTGACGCAGACAAGAGGTAAACCCTGCTGGCTGCAAGGAGATTTACACTAAAAGTGATCCGCTTGTAAATCAATAACCGCTTGATTTGCTTGGCAACAAGCAAACTAGATAGATGATCGTTCTCGACAAAACCCGGCTTATAGGCAGGCTGCAACGTAAAATAACCCTGATTACTGGGTAGTCAGGGTTATTTTATTGGTATACTTGGGTAATTACGAAGCTGCTTTTACGATGTCCGCGAAAGCCTTTGGCTCATTTACTGCCAGTTCTGCTAATACTTTCCGATCAAGCGCGATATTGTTCGCTTTCAATCCTGCAATTAGCTTGCCGTATGTTGTACCTTCCTGGCGAGCAGCGGCGTTAATGCGGGTGATCCATAAGCTGCGCAAATCGCGTTTTTTATTGCGGCGATCGCGGTAAGCGTACTGTAAAGCCCGGATGACGCCTTGCTTTGCCAGGCGGAAGCTACGGGTTCTATTGTGCTGCATGCCCTTAGCTAATTTGAGCGTCTTTTTATGTTTTGCGCGGGTAGCGACTCCTCGTTTTACTCTCATGATGTCATTAAGCTCCTATCGCTCGGCGGACATTCTTTGCCATTGAGCCGGTTACTTTTGCTGTTGTATTGATAGCGCGCTTTCGACTTTTTGACTTTTTAGCCAGAAAGTGACCGCCAAACGCGCGTTGGCGAGTCAATTTGCCGGTGCTGGTCAGCTTAATGCGCTTCGCAGTACCTTTGTGGGTCTTTAGTTTCGGCATTATTTACTCCTTATTACTACGCTCAGATTGCGACCAGCCATCTGAGGTTTTTGCTCTAATATTGCTTCTTCTTCGAGATGTTTCATGATTTTGTTGATCAACTCATAGCCTATCTCTTTGTGTGCCATCTCGCGACCTTTGTAAACAACCTGTATGCGCACTTTATGTCCGCCTTCCAGGAATTTACGAATCTTCTTTAGCTTGACCTCTAGGTCGCCAGCGCCAATCTTCAGTCCAAAGCGCATTTGTTTCAAGTCGCCAGATTTTGCCGAACGCCGATTTCTTTGCTGATCCTTCATCTTTTGATACTGGTATTTACCCCAGTCGATGACCTTAGCAACAGGCGGATTGGCATTTGGTGAAATTTCAACAAGGTCTAGTCCAGCTTCCTCGGCCGCACGAAGCGCGTCGCGAAGCGGCATAATTCCGAGCTGTTCGCCATCTGAGCCGACGACCCGCAGTTCTCGGGCACGGATTTCTCCGTTGATACGAATTGATTTAGTGATCTTCAGCTCTCCTTCGAAGCAATTTTTAGATTAATTCCACTGGTCATTGTAACAGAGATAGAGAGCCTTTTCAATATGTCTTATTCAATTTGCGGCGATTTGGCGATACTGAAGGCTTTCGGCGACATGGGGGACTTCAATAGTGCGGCTGCCTTCCAGGTCGGCAATAGTTCTAGCGACTTTGATGATTTTGAAATAGCTGCGGGCGCTCAAATCTAGTTTTTTACTTGCCGAAATGAGGAAAGATTGAGCCTTATTTGATAATGATGTATATTTATCAACATCAGTGTTATTTATATTGCTGTTGTAACTAGTGCTACAATTATAACGGAGGTGTTGAAGGTTATGTGCTTTTTTTATTAAAGACTGAATATTGGTGTGTTGTGATTTTAACGACAGGTTTTTTATCGCTAATTGCTCATGAGGAACTCTGGATACAGACACGGTAAGATCGATTCTGTCCAGTAGTGGTCCGGATAGTTTTTTCTGGTAGTTTAGTATTTGGGACTGAGAGCAGGTGCATTGCTTTTCTGTATCGCCTAAGAATCCGCAGGGACATGGGTTCATTGTGGCGATAAGTATAAAGTCTGCAGGGAATTTAAATTTTCCTTTTGCACGGCTAATGGTTATTTCGCGGTCTTCAAGTGGTTGTCGCAGCGATTCGAGTATTGATCGCGGATACTCCAGGAATTCGTCTAAAAACAGAACGCCGCGATGAGCGAGACTAATCTCTCCGGGCTGTATTCTGGATCCGCCGCCGATAATGGAGGCTCGACTGGCAGTGTGATGCGGCGACCTAAAGGGCCGTTCGGTGATGGTGTTATTTGTAATGTTACGATCTCCAAGATTGTGCAATTTAGTTACTTCAATAATCTCATCCTGGTTGAGGGGCGGTAGTAAATTTTTTAATGCGCGGGCGAGCATAGTCTTACCTGACCCTGGCGGTCCGGAAAGAAGCAGATTGTGTCTCCCGGCCACTGCTATTTGGATTGCTCGTTTAGCTTGCTCTTGTCCGTATATGTGATCAAGGGATATATTGTCTTTTGGTGTTTTTGAGTGGCTAAGCTTAGTTTTGCTGACGGGTTGTATGACCCTTTCTTTTTTTAGATGAAGAAATAACGATTTTAGATTATCTACGGGTATTATTTCTACTCCTGAAACCAGAGCTGCTTGATTGGCATTTTGAGACGGAACATACACGGTATGAATTTCGTACTTTTTAGCGATTTCAGCCGTGATGATAGCAGACCTGATAGGCCGTAGGCTACCATCCAGAGCCAGCTCGCCAGCAAACAGGGCGTCGTCTAAGTCGTTTTGAGACAACAATCCGCCTAAACATAGGATAGTTAAGGCTATTGGCAAGTCAAACTGAGACCCGTCTTTAGGCAGTTCGGCTGGTGCTAGGTTTATGACTATTTTACCTTTTGGAAAATCTAAGGATGAGTTTTTGATAGCGCCGCGTACTCGGTCGCGAGATTCGTCAATTGCTTTATTGCCAAGTCCAACTATTTGCATTCCAGGTAAGCCTCGTGATATGTCTCCTTCAATGTCAATCATTTGACCGTGAAATCCGTATGGAGTGGCTGACTGTACTTTACTTACCATGATTTTATTAAACCATACATGCTTAGTCTTTTAAAATATAGCGTGCTATAATAGTGGGTAGATGTGCGGGGCTGATATAGCTTTCGACAATTGGACTTTATCAAGATATTCTGCGAGCCGACGATACGCGTAACGTATGATTTTAGATGCAAGAACATCTTTGAAAGATCGTGTTGCTGCATTCTTTGATTCGTTCAAAGTTGCTCAGCCGGTCGCTATCGCTGCTTAGTTTTTTGGCGATCATCCTAATATCGTGGCAACAGCCGATGTGTAGGGTGTTATATTATATGTTGCTTGCTGTATGTTCGGAAGCGGCGGACATGCGGGACTTTCTCCGCGTAACGAAATTTGGTTTTTTCGACTCATTTTTTAGCCAAGCGACGTTATAAAATTTTTAAATGAGCCTATGTTCGTAGACGAATATCATGATACCAGTTGGACCCGGGGGCAGTACCCGGCAGCTCCACCACATATGTCAAATCCGGCCAATAGGCTGGTTTTTTTATTTGGTAAAATACAGGACCAGATGAGTGTGTAGATTTCAAAAAAACAACCACCTGCGAGTAGTGGTTGTTTTCAAAAGTGGAGTTTTACGAGTTCTGTTTATTTTTGGCTTCTGTATAATTTTTTTATTCAGAAGCTACCCCTATAATATAGCACAAAAACGCTTATGTCAACAATATTTTTATAAAAAGTCTAGGTAAAAAATACTACATGTAAAATAGTGGATTGGATTCTGGGTTAGAGGACGCTGGGCACTACTGGGGTGGCAGGATATTTTCTCCTTTTAGAAGCATGACGAAGGCTCATAATAACACAAATAATTAGCTTAAGTTACACGTCGAAGCTATTGACTAAATGGTTTGAGTGTGCTAGTATAGACGTAAGCTTTTACAAAAACAAAAAGCAAAAATACATTAACAATTTTAGTCAGAAGCTTGGCGTCTTTGCGCATAGTAGCGTAAAAGATTTGACGGAAACTCGGCCACGGCATCATTAAAAAATTCGCAACAAATAGTTGCTTGAGTTCGTAATGGTGTGGCCGAAGCTTCGCCAACATTTGGTTGGCGTCAAGCGCGTATGGAGATAGTACCGTACGCATCCAGTTAATCCTTATCAGAACGTATTGGTAATGAAAATACTGGATGCGTATGAGGAACGCCATACAAGGACGTGCTCCTTTAATAAGGAGCGGTCAACTGCCTTGAGCGGTAATGGAGCATAGCGAGAATGCCCGCGCCCAATAGTTATTTTTAAAGCGGCGGATGGTTGCATTTGCTTTAGCGAGGTTATCGCTCGGGCTCTCTTGGTATAATTGTGAGTATGGGGATTAAAGTAGCTGTAACGGTTGGCGTGTCTATGGCGATTATAGCCGCGCTGATTTTAAGTATGACCAATCCAACTGCGGTAGGACCGTTGGGGGTTTTGGCTTTTTTTGCTTGTGCATATTTATTTTTTGTGTGTTTATTTTTTGTACTTATAGTATTGGTGCAAAGGATAACAGCTAGGTTTGTCAGAGAAAAAAACCAAATACAACTAACTAATATGTCAAGCAATAACAAGAGCTATTATTATTCTACGGTTGTTGCTTTAGTGCCGGTTATTTACATAGGAATGCAATCTGTCGGCGGTGCAGGGTTGTTTGAGATTATTCTACTGTTGTTATTTGAGGTGCTAGCCTGCTTTTATGTATATAAAAGATACTAGTGTCCATATGTTTTTAAGCGGTGGCATGATACAATAAAGATATGAATCCAGAATTGCCGCAAGTCAGGCAAAGTGTTGAAGCGCCGCCGCAAATACCGGGCAGTATTGAGCATATCTCAGAGCAGGCGCCTCAAACTCCAGAAATTCAAACAGGCGTTGAAGCTGGACCCGATCCTGGTGTAGCACAGCAGCAGCCAGTTATTCCCACGGCCTTGCCGGTAGTTACTGTTTCTCAGCCTGTGCAAGATGATACGCAGACAGTGGCGTCGGACGATGACACTCCATTGACGGCTGCGGACGAAGATCTTATTGAAAAAGAGTGGGTTGAAAAACTAAAGAAGATAATTACATTAACTAGGGATGATCCATACGAGCGCAGCAGGGTGATTGCGCAACTGCAAGCTGATTATTTGAAAAAGAGATATAATAAAGTATTGGGTCAAAACCAAAATAATGGGTAGGGTTTTATGGGTGCTGGACCTTTAATTATAAGCTTTATAGTGACTATTATTATAGCCGTTGGTGTTACAGTGGTCGTGTTTCAGTATCGTAAAATGCTTCGAGAGGCGAAAAATTATGAACGCGGACTGAAGATGGTGCCGCTGCTTATTCATCTGCCGCCGTCTAGCGAAGATATTGATAATTCTAATCGTGATGAGAGAGATCTGACAGAAGAGATATTATCTCAGGCGCAGGTTATGTATAATATTGTATCCAGTACAGCCACTAAGGGATTTAAGAGTAAAGTGTATGGTCAGCGGCATATGTCGTTTGAGGTAGTGGCTCATGGAGGATTGGTGCATTACTATGCTGTGGTGCCTCTCGTTTTAGTTGACGTGATTCGCCAGGCAGTAGCGGCAGCTTATCCGTCGGCTAGGCTTGAAGAAGTGACTGATACCAACATATTTAGTAAAGTCGGCAAAATGAGCGGTACTATCGGGGGTGAGTTTAATTTAAGAAAATCGTTTGTCTATCCGATCGCTACCTATCAGGAGTCAAAGCGAGATGCATCGCGGGCTTTATTGAATGCTTTGTCGTCGGCGACTAAGGATGATGGTATCGGCGTGCAGTTTTTAATACGGCCAGCGCGCGAAGGCTGGTCAAAGTCTTCGGAATCTCATATTGATAATATGAAAAAAAATAAAGGTAAAAAAACTGGTTTGGCGGCCGGCGGAGCAGCGGTTGGGGAAATTATGGAGGCATTGTGGAAGCCGCCAGAGTCAGACAAAGAAAAAGACAGCAAGCCTGAAGACAAGCAGCTTACGGCGCTAGAGCAGGCGGAGGTTGATGCAATTAGCGAAAAGGCGCGTTATCCGGCTTATGAAGTTTTGATTCGCGTAGTCATCTCCTCAAATACAGCAGCCAGATCGCAGGCACTCTTAAAGAATATCATTGCCGCATTTTCACTGTTTGATTCGCCGCGAAATAACGGGTTTAAGTTCTCGTTAACGAGGAATGTCGAAGAAATGACCACAGCGTACATTATGCGATTCTTTCCTCAGGAAGTGCGCGGTAATATTTTAAATAGCGTAGAAATGGCTACACTGTTTCATTTGCCAGGAGCTGGTGCAATTCCTACATCGCAAGTTAAGCGGCAAATGTCAAAACAGGTAGATGGACCGACTGATGTTTTGGATGAAGGGTTATTGATCGGTTATAACGAATTCCGGGGGACAAGGAAGCCTATTAGAATTGGCACAAAAGACCGCCGACGCCACGTTTATATCATTGGACAGACGGGTGTTGGTAAGTCGGTGTTGCAGGAAAATATGGCTTATCAAGACATGATGGATGGGCGCGGGTTCGCGTTTATTGATCCGCATGGCGACTTGGTCGAGTCCTTGCTGGGTAAGGTTCCGAAAGAACGAGTTGAAGATATTATTTATTTTAACCCGGCAGATATGACCAATCCGATCGGGCTTAATATGTTTGAATACGACACACCAGATCAAAAGGACTTCTTAGTGCAAGAGGCCATAAATATGTTGTACGGTTTGTATGACCCAGGTCATACAGGTATTGTTGGTCCGCGTTTGGAGCATATTTTTAGAAACTGTGCCTTGCTGCTGATGGCGGATCCGGAAGGCGGAACGTTTATCGATGTGCCAAAGTGTTTGATTGATCCAGAATTCGTAAAAAGTAAGTTGAAATATGTTAAAGATCAGCAAGTGATTGATTTTTGGACGAAAGAATTTCCAGCATCTCAGCGCTCAAACGAAGCCGGCGAAGTTGTTTCTTGGGTGGTGGCAAAGTTTGGTCCGTTTATTTCCAATGATGCTATGCGCAATATTATCGGTCAGACGAAGTCTGGGTTTAATTTGCGCGATATTATGGATAATAATAAAATTTTGCTGGTTAACCTATCAAAAGGTAAGATGGGAGAGTTAAACTCAAGGCTGCTGGGTATTATATTTGTGATGAAGTTTCAGGCGGCAGCAATGGCTCGGGCAGACATTCCAGAAGACCAGCGAGTCGATTTCTCTTTGTATGTAGATGAGTTTCAAAACTTTGCGACGGATAGTTTTGAGTCAATTTTGTCTGAGGCGCGAAAATATAAACTGAGTTTGATTATGGGTAACCAGTTTATGACGCAGTTGACTGATAAGATTCGCGAGGCGATTATCGGTAACGTTGGTACGGTGATTTCCGGGCGAATCGGTATTACTGACGCAGAATTGATGGTTAAGAAATTTCAGCCGACATTTGATGTCGATGATTTGGCGAAACTGCCGAATTTTCAGTCTATCACTTCAGTAATGATAAATAATGTGCCGTCGGCGCCGTTTAGTATGAATTGGATTCCGCCGATGGGGCAGGTTAACACGCAGTTGAGAGACGCCCTAGTGAGATTGTCGTCGGCTAAGTACGGTAAGCCGCGGGCGGTTGTAGAAAAAGAAATATTCGACAGATTGAAAGATAGCAAGCCAAATAAACCCGCAGCACCACAGATGGGCCGTCCAGGTGGCGTGCCAGCTTCTACAGGCGGGGCAAAATCTGGCGGATCGTCGTTTTTGGACGAATGGTTAGCAAAGAGACAGCAATTGGGCGGAAGACCGGCGGCTTCTTCTCGTCCTGCTTATGTGGGTACTGCCACTAAGCCAGTGGGGGCTGCTACCCCATCTACTACACCTGTCTCTGCGGCTTCCAGTATGAACTCTGCAGCAGCAATGCCGCCGCTTTCATCAGCGCCAGCTTCTTTATCGCCGTCTACTTACTCTTCGGTTTCTCCTGCTGGTATTGGTACTATTAATAATAGTCCGCAAGCGATACGCAGTAATGTTTCGCAATATAATAATGCGCCTGCTTCAATACAAACACAGCAACCGGTTGTAAATTCTAATAGTGCCTCTATAAGCAGTCAGGAAAATGGTAGGATTGATCTGGCTAAAATTCCTCAAAGTCCGCCAGTTGTTAACAGGTTAGATTTACGCGATAACGATGCCGACGACACAGAAGTGTCTATTAAATTAAGGTAATGAATACTAATAGAGTTTGCCGTAGCGTACGATTTTTAGCGCAGGCAGAATAAACGATTACTTTTAATATTTAAAAGTCTAGTATTAGTAGATTATCGGCTGGTTTATCTTTTTTGTTTGTTAATTAAGCCAACTCGTCCGTACTCAATGATTGCGCCAATACACCATCCGGCTGCGAAAAGTACAATAGTTTCTGAACCGGATAGGACGTAGCCGTATTTTTTAGCAATTAGGTAAACAATTATTGAAGCGATTGCTCCCAAGGCGCCAGCAATTATTAAATTAGGTCTGGCTATAGTGCTACCAATGGCGTCGCTTGTTTTTTCAACTGCCGAGTTATGAATAACCTTACTGAAAGCGCGCGAAGGTGCGGGTAATTGTTTCTGGACATTGTCCAGGGTCTTTTTATAAGAAGCTTCGACGTCGGCTTTCGTCAGGGAAGGCTGATCTTTCTTGTTTTCTTTAGACTCCCTGGCTTTCTTCTCCTGTGCTGCTTCGTGCTTGCTGGCTATTTCTAGAGCTTCGTTCCTTATATCTTCTTTGCTTTCTGCGGATTTTTCTTTTTCGCTGGCACGCTCTAGCCTTTTTTCTATATTGTCGGTAAATTGTTCTCTTGCCGACTTTAATACTTCGCCGGTGTTATCTATAGTGCTTTTTAGTTTTTCTGTCATTTGTCTCTCCTAAATTGTGCCGGCAGACATATCATGCCGGATAATCTTTACTTCTTTGCTCAGTTGTCGAGAGCGAGCGTAAAAATATACAACTACAGCTGCTATAATTCCTGCGAATGTCATGTTCGCGCCTGGTCCGGTCTTTGGCAGCTCGGCAACGGTTTTTTCGACAACCTTAGGGGTAGGGCACTCTATCTTAGTGCTAATAGTATTGCCGAAGGTGTTGTCAATCTTACAGTCGTATGATGTCGGGTTGCTTTTTCCAGAAGCCATAGCTGGCAGGGTGTTTTTAATTTGAATAGTGAAACTTCTTTTCTGGGTTTCGCCAGGTTTGATTTTTACTGCTGGCCAAGTTAATATTTTTGAATTATTACTACCAGCGCTACCATCTTTATTGTCTGAGAGAGTTCCGCCGCCAGCGTCGAAGATATCTGCATATTCTAGGACGTCGCTAACGTAATCTTTAAAGATAAACTCCTCTTCCTTAAGTCCTCCGTTTTTAACAGATAACGTATAGGTGATTCTATCTCCTGATTTTGCAGCGGTTGAATCGGCATTTGCGTTATTTTGCGTTAAATTGACCGCGGTTTTTGACTGAGTAAAAGAGGCTGCACATTTACTGTCGCTGATTAGAAGCGTGGCGTCGCCAGGGCAAGGCTGGCATTTCGGATCGTTTTTTGCCAATTTGGCGTTTTGCGGACATGGCGCTGGCGGTGTTGAACAATTTGGATAAGTACCAATCTGCCCGGGAGGACATTTGTAGGGCGGCGGTGTAATTTTTAAGATAAGGTTGCCGCAATTAAGCATGATGGCAAACCAGCCGACCCCAGCTGATTGACCTACGAATGCTTTATATGTAAAGTTGCCCCATAAATTGTGCGGACGGTAGTAAAATGTCCTGGCGCTTCCTTGAGAAGTCTTAACAACGTAAGAGCCTTCGCCCTTGGCTGCGCCAAAATGAGGAGTTAACCCCCAAGAGTAACTTCCTATATTACTGCTTAACGTTTGGAGATTGCCAGTGGCGTTCGCCAGCTCAGACCGACTAATTCCTAAGTGATTATATAAATCGCGAATATTATTAGTGTTAGCGTCGTAATGCGCCATAAGTTGTGATCCGTTGGAGATTCCGCCGTAAATGAGATCGCTTGAATCAGCGGCATTGGCAGACTCCGGCGGCGAGAATACGGTAAATGCTTGAACGACCAAAGCTAGGACTGTTAAAACTAGCCCGATTTTTCTGGTGGCTTCTTCTTTGCGCAAGCGCCCAGCATAAAACCCTAGATTGTGAATCATTGAAGGGCTATATGGTATTCGTGAGATTATTTTTTTGAACATTTAAACCTCTTTTTGTTTTTTTATATAAACTCTGCATGTAGTTTAACATAATCTTTATGATAAAGTAAACAATTTGAGAAGAAATCTATTTTGGTGTATAATAAAGAGGTTGAAAAAGAGCTGATAATTCAGAAATAGCGAGGGAATAATATGGCTAAACAAACAAAAGGACAGGTTTATGATGGCTCGCAGATCCAGGTTTTGGAAGGACTGGAGCCAGTTCGTAAGCGTCCGGGCATGTATATCGGCAGCACTGGTTATGACGGCGTGCATCATCTTATTAAAGAGATTGCTGATAACTGTATTGACGAGGCGATTGCTGGTTATGCAACCAGGGTTGAGGTTACTTTGCTTAAGGATGGCGGCGTTCGAGTTGCTGATGATGGGCGCGGTATCCCAGTTGATAAACATCCAAAAACAGGCAAGAGTACGCTGGAGACGGTTCTAACGATTTTGCATGCTGGTGGTAAGTTCGGCGGCGGCGGCTATAAAGTGTCGTCCGGTTTGCATGGTGTTGGGTCTAGTGTTGTTAATGCACTTTCGACTAAAATGATTGCTGAGGTGCGCAAGAACGGTAAAGTGTACCGCCAGGAATACGCGACAGGCGTTCCGCAAGCTGATGTAAAAGCAGTTGGCAAGTCTGAAACGACTGGTACGACAATTACATTTTATCCCGATCCTACTATTTTTAAGGAAACGGTTGATTTTGATTATAAGTGGGTCGTCAATTATCTGCGCCATCAGGCATATCTGACTAAGGGTGTATATACTTCCGTTGTTGATGAGCGTACGGGAGATCGCAAGGCATTTTACTTTGAGGGCGGCATTCAGAGTTATGTTAAAAATTTGAATATCGGTAAAGATGTACTGTCCGATGATATTTTTTATGTAGAAAAGCAGGTTGAAGATTGCATGGTGGAGATCGCTGTACAATACAATGATACGTATGCGGAGACTGTTAAGCCGTTTGCTAATAACGTGTTAACTCCAGACGGCGGTACGCATTTGGTTGGTTTCCGGGCGGCTTTGACGAGGGTTATTAATGACTATGCGCGTAAAAATGGTTTATTGAAAGAAAAAGAGGATAATTTGACGGGTGATGATATCCGCGAAGGTTTGACGGCGGTTATTCTGGTTAAATTGCCAGACCCGCAGTTTGAAGGCCAAACGAAGAATAAGCTCGGTAATCCAGAAATGCGCCGCTATGTTGATCAAGTAATGAGCGAATATTTTGCGTATTACTTGGAAGAAAACCCAGCCACCGCTAAGAAAGTGGTCGGCAAGGCAACTTTGGCAGCGCGGGCGCGTAAGGCAGCACGAGCGGCACGGGATAATGTGATTCGTAAAGGGGCATTTGAGGGTTTGAACTTGCCTTCTAAACTAACCGACTGTTCGTCACGTAATCGGAAAGATTGCGAGTTGTTTATCGTCGAGGGTAATTCGGCGGCTGGTTCGGCTAAAGACGGTCGCGATTCGACTATTCAAGCAATTTTGCCTCTGCGCGGTAAAGTGCTAAATACTGAGCGGGCAAGATTTGACAAAATGTTTGCTAACGCTGAAATAGTTTCGCTAATTAAGGCTATGGGAGTTGGTATTGGCGACCAATTTGATATTAGAGGTATACGCTACGATAAAATAATTTTTATGACAGATGCCGATGTTGATGGTGCGCATATCTCAACTCTTCTTATGACGTTTTTCTTCCGGTATATGTCTGAGGTCATTGAAGCGGGGCATGTTTATTTGGCGAAGCCGCCTTTGTTCGGCTTGAGCAAAGGAACTGGTAGTAATCGTAAAATAGATTATGTCTATGATGAAGCGGCTCTGGAGGAGATACTGACGGTAAAAATTAACGAACGTAAAGCTGCCGGTACAAAGATTGATGAGAATGCCGAGCGGTTTAAGCAAGCGGGCTATACGGCGCAGCAGCGATTTAAGGGTCTAGGTGAGATGGATGCGTCTCAACTGTGGGAAACAACGATGAATCCGGAGAATCGGACTTTAGTAAAAGTTAATATTGAAGATGCGGAGCGAGCGGACGCGATATTTACAAAGCTGATGGGCGATAGCGTGGAATTGAGAAAAAGTTTTATTCAAACAAACGCCGCTAAGGTTAATTTGGAAGACTTGGACTTTTAAGGAGGTGATATGGCGGATAGCGATAATAAGAATATAGTAGAAGAGCCGGAAATTATGAACGACGATTTAGAAGTTCGCGGCATTGAAAAATCGACAGTTGAAAGCGTCATGGAAGACTCTTTCTTAAAGTATTCTATGTCGGTGATTATTGATCGGGCATTACCGGACGTGCGCGACGGTTTGAAGCCGGTGAATCGGCGAATTTTATATGCAATGAATAAGAATGGCTGGCGCGCCCCTCATGCAACAGTAAAGTCGGCGAAAATTGTCGGCGAGGTCATGGGTAATTACCATCCGCACGGCGACTCTTCGATTTATGATGCGATGGTCAATTTGGCACAGCCTTGGAAAATGCGCTATACACTGGTAGAAGGACAGGGTAACTTCGGTTCAATGGATGGTGATGAGCCGGCAGCTTCTCGTTATACTGAGGCGCGAATGGATAAAGTTGGTAGCGAGCTATTGTCCGATATTGAGAAAGAAACGGTTGATTTTCGTGATAACTTTGACGGGACAGAGAAAGAGCCGGTTGTTTTGCCGGCTGCCGTACCGAATATTCTGCTAAACGGGCAAATGGGTATTGCTGTTGGTATGGCGACCAATATTCCACCGCACAATCTTGGCGAAGTGGTTGACGCGACAGTGGCGCAAATAGATAATCCTGATATTACACTGGATGAGCTTTTAACGCATATTAAAGGCCCTGACTTTCCGACAGGTGCGGAAGTGTACGGGGGCGCTCCAATGCATCAAGCGTACGAGACTGGGCGCGGCTCGGTGACAATTCGGGCGGTGGCGACGATTGAGGAACGTAAGAACGGCCGCTACAGTATTGTAATTACTGAAGTGCCGTATGGTATGAGTAAGGAGAATTTTGTCGATAAGGTTCGAGAGCTGGTTCTTGCGAAAAAAATAACTCACATCGCTGATGCGCGTGATGAAAGCGCCCGCGGTAAGGTTCGGGTCGTTGTTGAACTGAAGAAGGATGCTTATCCGAAGAAGATTCTTAACCAGCTATATAAGCTAACTGGGCTGCAAACGTCGTTTCATTACAATGTACTAGCCTTAGTGAATGGTATTCAGCCTAGGGTGATGGGTTTGAAAGAAATTTTGGCAGAGTTTATCAAGCATCGCCAGGGAGTGATTCGCCGTCGGACCGAATTTGAGTTGCGCAAAGCTAAGGAGCGGGCGCATATTCTGGAGGGGCTAAAGATTGCGCTTGATCATATTGATGAAGTAATCAAGACGATTCGCGAAAGTTACGACGATGCTGACAAGCGGTTGATGGATCGGTTTGGTTTGTCGGAAATCCAGGCGGCAGCGATTTTGGCGATGCAACTGCGTCGTCTGCAGGGTCTGGAGCGCGATAAGATTGAAAGCGAGCTAAAACAGCTGCACGAATTGATTCGTAAATTGGAAGCGATTTTGGCAGACGAAAATGAGATTTTACGGGTCGTTAAGGAAGAACTGATCGCGATGAAAGAAAAATACGGTGATGAGCGGCGCAGCAAAATTATCAATCATGAATTAGGCAAATTCTCGGACGAGGAATTGATTCCGGAAGAAGATGCTGTTGTGCTTCTTACAACAGAAAATTATATTAAGCGAACGCTAGCTAGCGACTATCGCAAGCAGAACCGCGGCGGTAAAGGTAAGCGCGGTATGACAACCAAAGAAGAGGATATTATTGCGCAAATTGTGCCTGCTAGTACGCATGACTATTTGTTATTCTTCACGAATAAGGGCCGTATTTTCCGCTTAAAGGCTTATGAAGTACCAGCTGCCGGTTTGAATGCTAAAGGGGTAGCGGCGGTCAATCTGCTGCAATTACAGCCAGAGGAAAAAATTACAGCCATTATTAAGCACGAGAAGGACTCTAAAGATACTGGCTACCTGTTTATGGCAACTAAGAATGGTACTGTTAAGAAGACTCCTTTGGAAGATTATGCGAATATTCGGACGAATGGGCTTATCGCGATTAAATTGGATGATGGCGACGAGTTGCGTTGGATAAAGAAAACGAATGGCGAGAATGATGTAATTATTTCAACATCCGCTGGACAAGCGATTCGTTTCAATGAAAAAGATGCGCGGCCGATGGGGCGGTCAGCTCGCGGCGTCCGCGGCGTCCGCCTGCGTCCGAATGATTGCGTAGTCGGTATGGATGTCGTAACTAGTGACGGTCAGACGCTGCTGGTGATTAGCGAGAAAGGCTTTGGTAAACGTACTAAAGCGGCAAATTTCCCAACCCATAAGCGCGGCGGCGTTGGTATTAAAGCGGCAGTCGTTACGGCGAAAACTGGTCCAATTATTTCGGTGCAAACTATTGATCCGGGTATGACAGACGCCATTTTAGTATCGCAGAACGGTCAGACAATCCGCCTGAGTCTGAAAGATATTAAATTGCTTGGCCGGACAACGCAAGGCGTGACGATTATGCGGCTGGATGGTAATGATGCAGTCTCGTCCATTGGTCTTATGGAAGAGCGTTCACAGAGCGAGGATGCTTAATGCGGTATCTGTTGATACCCTTGCTGGCTTGGGCGCTGGCTCAGGGTTCAAAGCATATTTTCCATCTAATGGGCCGCAACCGCCGAGTGTTTAATAAAAATCCGCGCTCTTCCTTGTTACTATCAGGCGGTATGCCGAGCGCTCACGCAGCTACGATGGTGGCATTAGCAGCTACGATTGGGCTGTATGATGGAGTTGATACAGTGCAGTTTGCAATTAGTTGTTGGTTGGCGATGATTATTGTTTATGATGCGGTAATGGTGCGTTTTTCTTCGGGGCAACAAGGCGATACGTTGAATCAATTGCTTGACGAGCAAAAAAGTACGCTGCCTCGTATTCGAGTAGCGCACGGCCATACGCCTATTGAAGTGGCGGCTGGGGTAATTTTAGGGATATTTGTGGCTGCTGTTGTATTTTTCGCAACAAAATAATTGAGAAAATGTATTGACCTAGTCAATCAGATGAGGTAAGATTGGTATTAAGTCTGGTTGCTGGAGTGCGAGTTAAGCAACGGTTTACAATCTGTAAAGTGAGGCAAATCATGCTTCGGGCCAGCTTAGAATGAACTTTAACAATTTGATTGTGCAATATCATCGTCAGTTTATATTTTTGTAGAGCCTTAATACTTTGATACAAAGTAGATTTTTAACGGAGAGTTTGATCCTGGCTCAGGATGAATGCTGGCGGCGTGCCTAACACATGCAAGTCGAGCGGCAGCGAGTTCTGCACTATCAACTTGAAGCCTGGACGCGGGGATTTCCGAAGGAGATCAGCCGTATCATTTCGAAAGGAGTGAGTGTCTAGGGTGATTTCGAATTGATGGTGCAGAATGTCGGCGAGCGGCGAACGGCTGAGTAACGCGTAGGAATTTGCCCCAAAGTGAGGAATAACTGCCCGAAAGGGTAGCTAATACCGCATATGGTCTTCGGATTAAAGGATTTATCCGCTTTGGGAGAAGCCTGCGTTGGATTAGGTAGTTGGTAGGGTAATGGCCTACCAAGCCGACGATCCATAGCTGGTCTGAGAGGATGATCAGCCAGACTGGAACTGAGACACGGTCCAGACTCCTACGGGAGGCAGCAGTGAGGAATCTTCCACAATGGGCGAAAGCCTGATGGAGCAACGCCGCGTGAAGGATGAAGGCCTTCGGGTTGTAAACTTCTTTTATGAGTGAAGAATATGACGGTAACTCATGAATAAGCACCGGCTAACTACGTGCCAGCAGCCGCGGTCATACGTAGGGTGCAAGCATTATCCGGAGTGACTGGGCGTAAAGAGTTGCGTAGGCGGTTTAGTAAGTGAATAGTGAAACCTGGTGGCTCAACCATACAGACTATTATTCAAACTGTTAAACTCGAGAGTGGTAGAGGTAACTGGAATTTCTAGTGTAGGAGTGAAATCCGTAGATATTAGAAGGAACACCAATGGCGTAGGCAGGTTACTGGACCATTTCTGACGCTAAGGCACGAAAGCGTGGGGAGCGAACTGGATTAGATACCCAGGTAGTCCACGCCGTAAACGATGGATACTAGCTGTTGGAGGTATCGACCCCTTCAGTAGCGAAGCTAACGCGTTAAGTATCCCGCCTGTGGAGTACGGCCGCAAGGCTAAAACATAAAGGAATTGACGGGGACCCGCACAAGCGGTGGATTATGTTCTTTAATTCGATGATAACCGAAGAACCTTACCAGGGCTTGACATCCAGGGAAGGTCTATGAAAGTAGACTGTGCCTTTTGGAACCCTGTGACAGGTGATGCATGGCCGTCGTCAGCTCGTGTCGTGAGATGTTAGGTTAAGTCCTTCAACGAGCGCAACCCTTGTGAATAGTTGTATTTTTCTATTCAGACTGCCCCGGTAACGGGGAGGAAGGAGGGGATGATGTCAGGTCAGTATTTCCCTTACGTCCTGGGCTAGAAACGTAATACAATGGCTAGTACAATGCGCAGCGAAGCCGCGAGGTGAAGCAAATCGCATCAAAGCTAGTCCCAGTTCGGATTGGAGGCTGAAACTCGCCTCCATGAAGTCGGAATCGCTAGTAATCGCAGGTCAGCAAACTGCGGTGAATACGTTCCCGGGTCTTGTACACACCGCCCGTCAAGCCATGAAAGTGACCAACACCCGAAGTCCGATTCGTCGGCCTAAGGTGGGGGGCATGATTGGGGTTAAGTCGTAACAAGGTATCCGTACCGGAAGGTGCGGATGGATTACCTCCTTTCTAGGGAGAATAGATGTCAGCTTGTCGAGTAATCACAAGTTGAGCTAGGTCGGTCTCGTAAATATGCTGAGCTTACATATTTACAATAGTCCTTCTTGGACGAGACAAAGTTCAAAACCTTCTCTACGATAAGCCGATTGATGAATTGCACAATCAAGTTGTTAAATAGAAAAGTCCCGCCAAGGGACTTTTTTGTTATAGTATAATTATGACGTTCAAGACGGAGCGCAAGAAGTTAGTTGTATTAGCGTCGATTATTATTGTCGCTCTAATCGCCAGTCTGCTGATTTTATTTATGAATTATTCTCCTAAATACAACAAAAATAATCATCCTGAAGCTAATGAAACTAAGCCGGAATCAGATAAAAACTCAAAGAAACTAATCGATTCGGCAATGAAAAATAAGCAAAAACCATCAGAAAATCAGCCGGAAAGATCGCCAAAATCAGCTCAGAAACAGGAGAGTTCTGCCGAAAATTTGCATGGCGTGGCTATCGGTGCAAGGTATAAGCTCGATATAAAACCGCAACTTCAGCAAAAATGGTACTTTTGCGCGCCAACAACAGTGAGTATGATGTTGTCTGCTCGAAATATTGCAGCAGATCAGACGATATTGGCTCAGGAAATGGGAACCTATGAGCCATTTGGGACCCATAATCGCGATGCGATAAGAGTTTTGAATAAACATATGTTTGGTTACGAGCTGCCGCAAGCAGGTCAAGCGGGCTATCGGCTAGAAACGGTAAAAACAGTCGATCAGAAAACGATTGAACTATTTAAGCAAAGGCTTATTAAGAACACTAAAGACGGTTATCCAATGTACTATACGATTAATCCGGCAAAAGTATACCCGGGCGCAAATAATTCCGAGCACAATGTTGCTGGCGCTGGCTATATTGCGACGCCAGACGGCACAGATGTGGCACTTATTTACTACATTGATCCATATCCTAATTTTCAGGATCCAGTATATGGCGGATTGAAGGTAATGACGCCTGAAGAGTTGCTGCAAGCGACAGTTGGTGTGAGCGAACCGAATTATGCCTGGTAAGGGCGAATAATTAATTGATCCGGATAAGATTGGAAAGGTTACGTTGACAGAAAAATCTTACCGTACGCCGTTACTAAATACAGACTGAACAATCCAGTTGAGCGGAATGGTGTGCAGGCTTAGCATGACCGCGACGCCGATGCCGCAGACTATCAATCCCCAAAATTTGAATTTATCGTAGCTGTTGAGACCGTCAGCTAGGTTGTCGGCAAGCTTTTGGTGATAGATGACGCCAAGAGCGCCTGCGATTAATATTAGTACGCCGACAAAAAATGATTGAACACTGAATTCGTATAACATATACACTATTATACACTTGTCATAACGAAAAAGATACGGTACAATGGAAAAAGTCTTGGCAATGGGGACATAGCTCAGTTGGCTAGAGCACCTGCTTTGCAAGCAGGGGGTCCAGGGTTCGAGTCCCTGTGTCTCCACCATATGGGGTGAAGCGGGCTTACGTCCGCGGCACTCCACCAAGACAGAGTGCGAGGGCGATTAGCTCAGCTGGTTAGAGCGCGTCACTGATAATGACGAGGTCGGAGGTTCAAGTCCCTCATCGCCCACCATAACGTCATTATATTGAATAAAGCGATATAATGAACTTTTGGAGGGTTATTTATTACCCGCTGTGTTTTTTAATAAGGGCGACTAGCTCAGTTGGCTAGAGCATCTCGTTTACACCGAGAGGGTCAGGGGTTCGAGTCCCTTGTCGCCCACCAAATAGTTTTTGTTGGAATTGATAGTTGGGATATTATAATAACTATTCTTGTAGGAGCTAAAATGGATAGGATTTGTGATTTACCTTCTTTTATAGTTACAGGAGCTTCGGCGTCGGGTAAAACTACGCTTGTAGAGCAGGCTATTGCCGGCGGGTATACGTATATACCTACGCACACAACAAGGCCGCCTCGACCAGGCGAGGTGCCGGGTACTCACGGTGTTTTTCTCAATGAAGAGCAGTTTAAGGACAATTTTCGTCAAGGGTTGTATATAGAGGGTTCTTTGGGTTTGGAGTTCGCCTATATGCCAGAAATTGGCGTATACTATGGCTCTCCGCGTAAACAAGTGGATTTACTGAAGAAAAATGGTTTTTGTTCTTCTCCGGTGTCAACCCAAATTGCAAGAATGGTATTTTCTATGTGTGGCTGCAATATGAAATGGCTTCATCTGGAATGTGATGATGCCACTAGACGCCATAGGCTTGAACAAAGAGGTATGGCGCCAGATGAAATAGAGGCGCGGATGACTTTTGGCGATAGTCTAAAAGCTCCTGGCGAGGCTATCGTTGTTGATACGTCCAGGGTGGCCGCAGAAAGCTTATTTGGTAGAGTGAAACAATTACTGAGATATCGTGATTAGAAGTTTAACATGTAAGTTTGCCTTAAAAGTTTGCAGTTAAGGTATGGCTAGAGAGTATTGTGGGGGTGGTAATTCTTTATAATATTATTGACAAATAATAAAAAATGTGTATAATCATAGACATGACGAGAGAGAATCTATCTCCAAACATTGGCGAACATTCGACAGAGCACGCAACTGACTTGCTAAGCTACTTCCAAGCTGAAATTCCAGAAGACCCTACCATAAGACGCGATTATTTATCGCGGGTCAGTAGCGATAATTTTATTAGCATGCTCCAGAGGATTCGGCAGATTACGGAGACAGGAGAGGCGATAGAGTATCCTTTTGATGGGTATGATGTAGTAACTGGTACGTTGCTTCCGCCTAATTATGACGATAAGCCGAAACTTTTGCATGCAACATGGGATGCTGTAAAGGATATATTAAACAATACGAAATATGATGATCAGCAAGCTCTTGATTATGCGTCAGTAGTTGCTGCAATTAGTGTCGTAGGCGTTCATCCATTTATGGACGGAAATGGTCGCTCGTCTCGTTTGTTGTCGTATGCAGTTGCAACAGGAGGGCAAAATCCGGAGGATATCCAGAATATAATTTCTAGATACGGTGGAGATTTTTGGAAAGTAAGAACTATACCTGAAATTAGTCCGCATAGCGGCGCTAGAAACGTGCCGCCGGACGCTGTGTGGGCTAGACTGGGTGACTACGTGACCTGGGAGGAGCTTTTGGACTCTTTCCATGTAGTTCATCATTGTGATACAGACTTCGCGCTCGGGAGCGCGCCATCCTTAGAAGTTGCTCAGCACTGGCAGCTTTGCGATAGAAAGAGAAGAGCTGCACAGCTTCTTGTGTTCCTTGATATTGCAAAAGACAATCCAAGTTTGCCGCTGTCGCAGCATATTAATGAGCAGCGAATGGTCGGATGTGTGGAGCGACGTGAACGGCAAGTGGATGACACTAAGCGGGAGATAAAAGGTACTGACAGATCTGGTGAGCGGCTAGCTTTGCAGAATTGGCTTGAAGATAATAAAAAGTCGCTGCACCGCAGTCAAAATAGCTTAGTTGTTGTGCGTTCGATATTAGGCGATGATTGTTTTAAGCCAGGTAAGACTTTCCCTGTTCTTGATCAGCTGCTCGCTAATCAGAGAAGACAGTCAAATTGTTTCTTGGATAGATCATACGAGGCGTGATAAACTTACGTATATGTATAGGCGCTTTATCAAGCCAATACTATTCCTATTAACGCCAGACTTCACCCATAAGCTGATTGTTTTTTGCGGTCGTATGGCGCAGGTGCTGCCGCCTGCTCGCTGGGTTATTCGCAAGTTGTGGAACTTTGAGGATGTGTCGCTTCGGCAGAGAATTGATGGCGTTACGTTTTATAATCCAGTTGGTCTGTCGGCGGGATTTGATAAAAATATCCAGCTGTCGCCGCTGATGGAGGATGTTGGTTTTGGGTTTGCTTCGGGTGGGTCGGTGACACTAGAGTCGAGGAAGGGGAATCGGCGGCCGTGGTTTCATCGCTTGCCGCAGACCAAGTCGGTGGTGGTTCATGCTGGCATGCCAAATTATGGACTTAAGAAAATTAGCCGGTATGTTCTGCGTAATCGGCGGCGACTGAATAATATGCCGACGGTTGTGTCAGTGGCGGTTATAGCAAATAAAACAACGATTGAGCAGGCTGATGGTCGTCCAGCTAAGCGGGCGATTATTAACGATGTAAAAAAGGCAACGGAATACATTATTCATCATAAACTAGCGAGTGTTGTAGAAATTAATATTTCTTGCCCCAACGCCGGCAAGGAACCGTTTATTGAGGCGCAGTCGCTTGATGTATTATTAACAACGCTTGATACGATATCGCGGGATATACCATTCTGGATAAAAATGCCGCATTTGTATGATATGAAGCAGTTTGATTCTCTTTTGAATGTCATCGTTCAGCACAACATTCAGGGTGTGACGGTGGCTAATCTGGCGAAGGATCGTCGTAAAATTGACATCAAAGAGCCGCTAGCAGACGACACTCTTGGCGGGTTGAGCGGCGAGCCGACGCGCCAGCACAGTCTGGAGTTAATTCGTTATGCGTATAAAAAGTACGGTGATAGGTTGACGATTATCGGTGTGGGCGGGGTGTTTTCGGCGGAAGATGCCTATGCGAAGATTAAGGCGGGTGCGAGCTTGGTCGGGTTGATTACTGGGTTGTTTTTTGAAGGACCGCAGCTGGTTGGGCAGATCAATCGCGGGTTGGCGGAGCTATTAAAAAAGGATGGTTTTTCTCATATTTCCGAGGCAGTTGGCGCGGATTTTCGCAGCGAGTCAAAAAAGGCGAAAAAACTTTGAAAAAACTCTTGCAAAACAGCTGCGGCTGCTGTATAGTTGATTACTAGTTACGCGAATGTTCGGGAGAACCTCTGGCAATACACTGCGAAAACGTGCGAGGGCAGTGAAGCATGATTGGTTGAATGCAGACAGATGTGTTAAGTTTTTAACAAATCTATTGTGCACTCAAAATGTGAGGCATGATCATTAACAATTTGAGAGTAAAAGAAATTGAGTTTTTAATTGACGGTAACAGTAATTGCAAAGTAGCAACTACTAGTTAAGTCAATGCATAAAAAGGTACTCAAGGGCGCTAAATGGATGCCTAGACGTATATTACCGAAGAAGGACGTGGAAGACTGCGATAAGCCTCGGGAAGCTGTCAACAAGCTTTGATCCGGGGATTTCCGAATGGGGAAACCCAGCATGAGTCATGTCATGTTGCCACTTGCTGAACACATAGGCAAGCGAGCGGGAACCATCTGAACTGAAACATCTTAGTAGGATGAGGAAGAGAAAGTAAATAACGATTGCGAAAGTAGTGGCGAGCGAAATCGCAACAGCCCAAACCTTTTAAGTTTTTGCCTATTTATTTAGGCAAATAAGTTGATAGACGAATACTTAATAAGGGGTTGTGATATTACATATGACCAAGTCAGAGAACTTCAGAGCAATTTGAAGGTATCTGATTTGTGATACCAGGCTATCAACTGGTAGTAAGGTAAGAAAACTGCGTGGTTAGCAGAATAGTTTGAATGACTAGCCAAAGAACGTGAAAGCCGTGTACGCGAAAACGACGCTGACCTTATGTATGTTTTATCGAGTAGGACGGGGCACGAGAAACCCTGTTTGAATCTGGCTGGACCACCAGCCAAGGCTAAATATAATATACGATCGATAGTGAACTAGTACAGCGATGGAAAGGTGAAAAGAACCCCGGGAGGGGAGTGAAATAGATCCTGAAATTTAGTGCCTACAAGGAGTCGGAGCCGGCTTGTCCGGTGACGGCGTGCTTTTTGTAGAACGATCCAGCGAGTTAATTTCGTGCGCAAGGTTAAGTTAGTTAACGGAGCCACAGTGAAAGCGAGCCTGAATAGGGCGTTTAGTGTACGGAATTAGACCCGAAACCGGGTGACCTAACCATGAGCAGGTTGAAGCTACTGTAACAGGTAGTGAAGGACCGAACCAGGATACGCAGCAAAGTGTTTGGATGACTTGTGGTTAGCGGTGAAATGCCAATCGAACTCGGAGATAGCTGGTTCTCCTCGAAATAGCTTTAGGGCTAGCGTCGTGTTAGTAGCACATGGGGGTAGAGCTCTGTAAAGGACTGGGGCGGGCAACTGTACCCACCCTTAACAAACTACGAATACCGTATGCGGAATCACGGCAGTTAGAACGGCGGAGCTAAGTTCGTCGCTCGAAAGGGAAACAGCCCAGACCATCATCTAAGGTCCCTAAATTAACGTTCAGTGGGAAACAAGGTGAGATTTCTTAAACAGCTAGGATGTTGGCTTAGAAGCAGCCATTCATTTAAAGAGTGCGTAACAGCTCACTAGTCAAGAGATCTTGCGTGGAAAATGTAACGGGGCTAAAACGTTATACCGAAGATATGGGTCTATACATTTAGTATGGGCGGTAGAGGAGCGTTCCTATCAGCAGTGAAGTCGAATCGGAAGGTTCGGTGGAGCGGTAGGAAGTGAGAATGCTGGAATGAGTAACCATAAGAGAGGTGAGAATCCTCTCGGCCGTAAGAGCAAGGTTTCCTGAGCCATGGTAATCATCTCAGGGTTAGTCGGGCCTAAGCCGAGGCGCAGAGCGTAGGCGATGGACATCAGGTTAATATTCCTGAACCGGTTAAGTTTTGTACACTGTTCACGGGGAAGTAATCGAAGCGGATTCATGGTTTATCCGTCCAACCGAGCGGGAACGCAAAGGGAGTGAAAGTGATTCTTCGGAGTCGCGATTTTGGTGAAAGCCCTGGCTAGAAAAGCAGATGTACGCGTGGACTTAGCCGCCCGTACCGCAAACCAACACAGGTGCTCGAGTCGAGTAGACTCAGGCTTACGAGCGAACCTTCGCTAAGGAACTCGGCAATACAGCGACCGTAACTTCGGGATAAGGTCTGCCCCCACTTCGGTGGATATCAGCCGCGTTCACTCAGTGAATAATAGGTTAAAGAGTACATTTTTAATCACAAAACGAATTTTCTGAGACACGAGCAAACAAATTGCTCTTTGAACGCGAACCTCTTGTATCTAACGATGTGGGGGCCGCAGCAAAAGAGCCCACGGAACTGTTTATCAAAAACACAGGTCTCTGCTAACACGAAAGTGGATGTATAGGGGCTGACTCCTGCCCGGTGCCGGAAGGTTAAGGGGAGTGCTTCACGGTGCAAACTGAAGCCCCGGTGAACGGCGGCGGTAACTATAACCGTCCTAAGGTAGCGAAATTCCTTGTCAGGTAAGTTCTGACCCGCACGAATGGAGTAATCATGTGGGCACTGTCTCAGCGAAGGACTCGGTGAAAGTGCATTGGCGGTAAAGATGCCGTCTGTCCGTACCAGGACGAAAAGACCCCATGGAGCTTTACTACAGCTTTACATTGAATACGGTTTCAACATGTGTAGCATAGGTGGGAGATATTGAAGCAGATACGCCAGTATTTGTGGAGTCACCAAGTGAAATACCACCCTTGTTGTGATTGTGTTCTCACGCTGACCGTTATCCGGTTAGCGGACCGTGTATGGTGGGTAGTTTAACTGGGGCGGTTGCCTCCTAAAGAGTAGCGGAGGCGTTCAAAGGTTGGCTAACTTCGGATGGAAATCGAAGTGATAGTGTATGCGCACAAGCCAGCTTGACTGTGAGGAGTACATTCCAATCAGAGACGAAAGTCGGAGCAAGTGATCCGCTGTACGTACATTTGTACATGAATGTGGGATCGACAGCGCAAACGGATAAAAGTTACCCTGGGGATAACAGGCTTATAGCGCCCAATAGTTCACATAGACGGCGCTGTTTGGCACCTCGATGTCGGCTCATCACATCCTGGAGGGGGAGCACCTTCCAAGGGTTCGGCTGTTCGCCGATTAAAGTGGTACGCGAGCTGGGTTCAGAACGTCGTGAGACAGTTCGGTTTATATCCGGTATGGACGATAGGAAACTTGAGAGGATCTACCCCTAGTACGAGAGGACCGGGGCGGACGCACCTCTGGTGTATCGATTGTGGCCACCTGCTGCATTGTCGAGTAGCTATGTGCGGACTAGATAAGCGCTGAAAGCATATTAAGCGCGAAACTAACCTCAAGATAAGGTTTCCCTATGAGGACACAGAAAGACTATCTGTTTGATAGGCGCAAGGTGGAAGTGTAGCAATGCATGGAGCTAAAGCGTACTAATAGTCCCATTGCCTTTTTATGTCCTTGTCTGCTAGCGTTTATGCTTGCATAACGCTCGCGGATAAGGTAGACTTGACTAGTAATTGGTGCTTTTCAACGAGCGCCGGTCAATTAAAAATCAATTCCGTGCAGTAAACTGGACATCGAAGAAAGGGGTTTGGCCCACCACGCGAGTATATGTGGAACCAAGCGCTTTAAACCCCCTCCTTCGGTGCCCATGGCGAGGAGGAAACACCTGTTCTCATCCCGAACACAGAAGTTAAGCTCCCCAGCGGCGATTATACTGCTTTTAGTGGGAAACTAGCACGGTGCCGAATTATATAGAGACCATCCGAATAGGATGGTTTTTATTTTACATATTGGTTCTACGAGATAAAATTGCTATTAGTTTTTTGTCATTTTCATTTAATGACGCTCATGGTGCTGCTAATGGGAGTGAGTCTTTTTAAGTTTATTCCAAGCTGCTTTGCGCTGCTTCGGTGTCATACTTGCTGCCCATTTCCATGCTTTGGTTGTACCAGGTCTCAAACCGTATTTTGTTCCATCTTTTATTATAGCTTTGGCACGCTGGCTACCAAAGGCTGTCTCCACTGCTTCAAGTAAAAATGAATATATCAGTCGACCCCATTCCTCGCTTAAGACTTCCTCATCTTCTACGGTTGGCGGATAAATATGATGCTGACTAAGCAATCTATATCCAATCTGCGCGATGAGTATCCAAAGAATAAAATCGTCGCCGATTACTGCTGATGCGTCTATCTCAATTAGTGTCGCCTTTTTTCTGTCAATGCCTGATCTGGTAAACCACTTGTAATGATCGCCAGTTATATCGCTTACTACAATAGTAAACCCTCTGCGAAATGATAGTCCAGAAGCCGTTTCAAGGCCAGAGACGATATTATCCTCGTACTCTTTATACAACCTTTGGACGCGGGCTGTCAGAAATATTCCAGTCCAGTCTTTCTTCTTCATCTTAAATTTGACTAGCATACTGTAATTATAGCAAATAAAATAACGCCCCTGAAAGAGCGTTATTTTCTCTATTCTCGAATCTCGCAGAAAACGAGAATTGTATTTGTGGTGGAACTACGATTTCTAAAGTTCCAGTAGGTAGCCAGCATGATGTTGCCGACAATACTTAGTATAGCTAACAGAGAGGCAGAATGCAATATTTTATTCACAATGAAAGAGCGCTTATGTAAATATTGACAAAGTATGAGCAGTATGATAACATAAGACTATAACACATATCATGTGTGATATATAAAGGTGAGGGTTTCTGCATAATTTTATGTGGAAATCTTTTTTAATACGGAGGAAAACTCATGGCAGGAACAAAAGCCGGCGGTCTGAAGGCTGCGAAGAAAAACTTAGCGCGTGATCCAAACTTTTACGCGAAAATTGGCGCAAAGGGCGGTAAGAATGGCAAGACCGGCGGTTTTGCGGCTAATCCGGCTTTGGCGCGAATTGCTGGTGCAAAGGGCGGAAAAATTTCTCGCCGGCGCAAGGCGACAGCAACGGCGGCTGTATCGGCAACAGCCGCGTCAGCCGCGCAATCAGCAACCCAAGATGATGTAACGCTAGTTGCGTAGTTCTAACGCCCGAGCGTGATAATATAAAATAACCCTCTTTGCAAAGAGGGTTATTCATCTGCGGTAGCGACGGAGTTCGCAGGAGCGAGCCTCGTTGACGCGCCATTCGCTATGACACTGAAGACAGCGGTAGCGGTGTTTAGCAATTTCCATACCGACTGCTTCACAATTTGGACAAATACTGCGTGAGTGCAGCCAGTCGCGGTAACTATCCAGCGAATCTTGGACGATGTCGTCGTTCATTTGCAGCGGCAGATTGTATGCGGGAGCAAGCGTGTCTACGGCATATTCCCAGGCTGATCGCTCCATATCAATTAACGTAATATCCCGCTGGTAGGATTCGTGCTGCAGTTTGGCGTGGGCGATTTCATGCAGCAATTGGGCAAAATCGTTTTTTTGCCGCAGGTTTTTATAAAAAACTGTTTGTGTTTTCGGAGACCATGAAAAAACATCGCTTTTTTTAAAGGTAATATCCGGAAAATCTCGTTTAATTTTGGCGAGAGTAGGCCAGAGCATTGTCATAGCATCCATATAGTACAATTTCTTCCGGCTTCGGCGCGCTAGCGATTTTCGGTACGGCTATGGCGGCTGGTAGGTTTTCTGCTAGCAAACCGCTTAATATATCGGTAAAATAGGGGACAAACGAACCAATACTGCCGCCGATTACGATGACATCTGGCTGAGTAAAAGCGATGAGCGGTTGCAGTCCGACGCTAATTCTCTTAGCGATTTCTGACCAAACTTTCAGGGAGGTTTCTTTCGATAATTCGCCGAATAGTTCATAAAACACTCGTCCAGCTGCAATTTGTTCCCAGGATAGGGTGCGTCCGCCATACGACAGCATCATATGCCCGCCCTCGCAATCGTTTAAGGATTTATCTAGTACGCCGTTTAAGATCAGGGAAGTGCCGATACCGGTACCGATCGTGATGTACAATCCGCAGCGAGGTAACTTGTCCAAGCGGTGCATACTAGCGAGTCCAGCCATGTTAGCGTCGTTGGCAACTATAATATTGGCATTGGGGAAGTTTTTTGCAAAAAGCTGCCGGATGGGTACGTTTTGCCAATTGAGATTTTGGCACCAAACAGCAACTCCGTCATGGACAACGCCTGGCAGAGCGACAGATAACGTAGTAGCGGAATCGCCTGAAATTAAGTGTATTTGATCGGTAACGCGCTGGATATATTGTTCAATATCTTTCGGCGTTGGGAATTTTATGATTTGTTCGGGCTGCCCGTTATCATTAAAGCGGGCGACGAGCGTCTTCGTTCCTCCAGTATCTACGGCAACTATCATAATTGGATTATATCATAGCTCTTTACTGATTGCGGGCTATCATGATATAATAAAGAAAATTTGAGTTTGGAGAAGCAGGCAATGAATAGAAATAATCAACGAGGAGCTGTCGGAACATTTGTGGTGGTTGGTGCTGTGCTAGCAGCGGCAGCTTTGGCGGTGTTGTACGGCGCGCGTCATTCGTTAAGCGATCAACAGAATCCGCCGATTTCAAGCGAATTGGTCGCGGCAGATAATAAATCTGATAATAAAGACAATAAGAGCAGTAAAGATACTAAAGACAGTAAAGACGCTAAAACGGAAAATAAATCAGGCGGCAATTCGGAGCAAAAGACGGAAACTAGCAAAGATCAACATACCGACTCCAAATCTGGCAGTGACAACTCTACTATAATAAGCGGTTCGGATACTAAAACAGAGAGTAAATCAGAGGAAAAGAAAGCTGATACGCAGGCTACCCCGCAGACACCAGCAGTACAAACGAACGATAAGGACTTGCCAAAAACCGGCCCGGCTGAATCGGTGGCGGCTATTCTGGCGGTTGGCGGTTTGACCTTTATCGTTTTGGCGTACATTCAGTCGCGCCGGGTTATCTAATTTTGACTTAACTACATCTGTTGTGGTACAATTACTATTGATCTATAGGGAAGTTTTTCATGCTGTCTCTAGGAAACAATATCAATTTTAAGGAAGGGGTCTTTAGGAAGACTTATGGCAAATGCCAAAATTACAATGGACGACCTGCTGGCGCAAGCAGGTGATAATATAAAGCAAATTGCTGCTGGCGACATGGTTAACGGAACTGTGTTGTCGGTTAGAAAACACGAGGTTTTGATCGATTTAGGACCTTTGGGTGTTGGTTTAGTACCGCGCCGCGAAGTTGGTTTTTCAAAAAATTATACTGTAGGCGACGAAGTTGTCGCTAGCGTGGTTGACCCAGAACTGGACAACGGCTATTCGCTGCTGTCGCTGCGTAAAGCTGCCAAGGATCGCGGCTGGGACGAGGTCTTTGCTAAGCTTGAAACGGGCGAGATTATTACAGTAGTGCCTTACGATGCTAATCGCGGCGGTATGCTGGTGGAATACGAGGGTATTCGCGGCTTCTTACCGGTATCGCAGCTGTCAGCAGAACATTATCCGCGCGTCGGTTCAAGCGATAAGGACGAGATTTTGCAGCGTCTTAATACTTTGGTAAATAAAGACATTAAGGTACGAATCTTGGACGCTGATCGTAAGACAAACAAACTTATCTTTTCTGAAAAAGAGGCGGTAAAAGAAGGTTTGGCGGAGCGATTCCAGAAGATGGCGATTGGCGATACAGTTGAAGGCGTGGTGACTGGTGTTGTCGACTTTGGTGTATTCGTTAATGTTGAAGGAATTGAAGGGCTGATTCATATTTCGGAAATCAGCTGGGAGCGTGTTAACAATCCAGCCGATTACGTGAAGGTTGGTCAGACGGTCAAGGCGAAGATTATCGCGATTGATAAGGAGCGGCTGAGCTTGAGTATGAAGCAATTGACTAAAGATCCTTGGTTGGATGAGGTCGAGCAATTTAAGCCTGGCGATAAAGTTGAGGGAACGGTAACTCGCATTACGCCGTTTGGCGCGTTTGTGCAGCTTAGCCCGGCAGTTGAGGCGCTGGTTCACGTGTCAGAGCTTGGCGGCGATGGGACGGATCCTGAAAAGGTGTTCACCTTGAACGAGCGTAAAGAATTTACGGTTTTGGATATTGATAAAGAAAACCGCAAGATCTCTCTTTCGCTTGGCAAGTCAAAGAAAAAATAATACAAATCCCCTGAAGCGTAGCTACGCCCAGAGGTGAGAGGAGCTTACTATGGCAGAAAAAATCGTCAATATTGCGGATTCGGTAACGGTTGGCGAATTGGCTGAAACTCTGGGATTGTCGGTAACTACGCTGATTGGCGAGTTGTTTAAGAACGGAATTGCGGCGACGATTAACCAGCGATTGGACTTTGAGACGGCGCAGATCGTGGTCGAGGAGTTGGGTTTGGATGTGCAGCTGAAGCGCAAGGCGGCTGCTGCAGAAATCCATCATCACACACGGAAGTTGTCGGACAAGGCAGTGCCGCGTCCGCCAATTGTGGCGGTGATGGGGCATGTCGATCATGGCAAGACGAGCTTATTGGATGCAATTTTAGATAAAAAGACGGTCGAGGGTGAGGCTGGCGGAATAACACAGCATATTAGCGCTTACCAGGCAAAGCGCAACGGGCGGATGATTACGCTGTTGGATACACCGGGACATGAGGCGTTTGCGGCGTTGCGGCAACACGGCGCGGTGCTAACTGATGTGGTGATCATCGTAGTAGCGGCGGATGACGGTGTCAAGCCGCAGACAGTCGAGGCGATTCGATTTGCGCGTTCGGCTAATGCGAAAATCGTGGTGGCGATCAATAAAATTGATAAAGATACCGCTAATCCGCAGCTGGTAAAAACGCAGCTGGCGTCTGAACATGGCCTCAATCCTGAGGAGTGGGGCGGCGATACGGTGATGGTGGAAGTCAGCGCTAAAACTGGCCAGAATTTGGATAAGCTGCTGGATATGGTGCTACTGGTGGCAGACATGGAAGATTTGCGGGCGGATGAGGATGTGCCGGCCGAAGGCTTGGTGATTGAGGCGCACATGGAAACCGGGCGCGGCGCGGTGGTCGGGCTGCTGGTGGAAAACGGACATTTGCGGCCGGGGCATTATTTGGTTGCTGGGACAGCTTACGGACGAGTTAGGACGCTTCAGGATTTCCGCGGTAAGACGGTTAAAGATGCTGGTCCGAGTACGCCAGTCAACGTGACTGGATTTAAGGAATTGCCGCAGTTTGGCGATGGATTTGGTATTGCTAAGAGCGAGAAAGAGGCGCGCAATTTGGCGCAAAAAGCGAAAATTGAGCAGGAAAAAATGGCAGCTACTACTAATATTACCGGCGCGGACATCCTAAAAATGATGAATCAGAAACTTGATGCCGAGGAGTTTAATGTGATTATTAAGGCTGATGTCCAGGGTTCGGTGACGTCGGTGGTGGATAGCTTGAAGCTGATTGATACGGGCGGCGAAGTTGAGCTGCATGTCGTTGGTACGGGCGTGGGTAATATTTCTGAGAATGATATTCACTTGGCGGTAGGCGAGAATACGGTAATTTACGGGTTTAATGTCGATCTTCCGCCGGCGGTCAAGCGATTGGCGGCGCGCGAACACGTGGAAGTGCGGATTTTTAAGGTGATTTACGAGCTATTGGACGATGCGAAAGATTCAATGGAAGCGCTGCTGGCGCCAGAGGTTGTCGAGACAGAAATTGGCGAATTGGAAGTAAAAGGCGTGTTTAGGACGATGCGCGAGGAAATAATCGCTGGAGGCGAAGTAAAACGCGGTAAGGTGGCGAAAGGGCTGCTGGCGCGAGTAAAACGCGGTAAGGAGCAAATTGCCGAGGTGGAAGTCTCGTCTGTTCAGCGCCAACAGCAGGAAGCTAAGGAAGTCTTTGAGGGCGAAATGTGCGGTTTGAGCCTGAAAACTAAGAAAAAGATTACCCTGGAAATTGGCGACAAACTGGAATTCTTCACGCGGGAATTGGTGAAGAAGACACTGTAGCTTGCTGGGGTAAATAAAGCATTTGTGGTTCGGATTTGGTAAAAGTGGTTAAGCTAAGCAAAAAGCTTGACATTTTGTACACTGTATGATAGCATACTAACATAAATCTTTAAGAAAAGTATTTTCTAAGAAAGGAACCACCACATGGCATCAAAAGAAACAACACCTGGCAGCGGCGCGAGAAGAGGGCAATCTAGACCAGGGGAGGGTCGTGTAGGGGATATGGCGACTCCGGCATGGGGTACTCCTCTAAACGTCGACTGGAAACCCTTGCGTTCTCAGGATGCAGCGTCCGAAACGAGCGGAGACGATCCGTCGTTTAACGATTTCTTAAATCAGACTGCGGAGCGTCAGCGTACAGAAGAAGATCACAGACCGGGTCTGAAAGAAAGATTGCGAAGAGTGTGGGCTCGTTTTAATTTAGGAAGACGTGCAGCAAGTGATGTCTTTAACGGTGGAAGGAGTAATATTGACGATACAGATAATGTGACTACCGTGTCTGATAAGGATGCTCTAGCTTATGCCGACGCAATTGTAGTTTCCGACGGGGTTGACGAAATTAAAGATAAGCTTGTTAAACAGGGTCTACTTGAAGACAGTATTAGTGATCTTGATTTTCGTAGGTTTAGTGTAGCGGCTGGTCGTAGATATTCAGAACTTGCCAGTGCTGCCGCCGAAGGTGGGATGCGTGTTGAAGAATATGTGGAGTCTATTCAGCCTCAGAAGGACAATGACGATACAATTGATAAAGATACACAGGCTAGAATCGGTGCTTTGGAGAAAGTGGTAAATGACAAGAACATATCAGGAGCTAAGAGATATGGGGCAGCTCGTGTTCTAGAAAATCTTCTTAATAATGCTAAACCTGTTGATAAAACCGAAACTGCAAAAGATGACAAAAAACAACAGCCTGGTGATAAAGAGCATGTTAGTGCTAAGACTCTTGAAAAGCAGGCAGATGAGGCGCGGCGTAAATTTGTAGAAGCAAAGATAAATTATGAGGAGGGCTTTTTCAAGAATTGGTTTGGCGGCGCGAAACGCAGGGTGGCTATGGAAGAGGCCCGCAGAGAGTTGACAACCGCCCTTACAGCGCTTGTTTATCGACAAGAGGCTGATAGTATTAAGACAATTGACGGAAAATTCTCTGTAGATAAGAAGAAAACCAAATCCTCAGATAAAAGCAATCCAGAAGGTCTTGATCCGTATGAAGAGATGCTGCGTCAGAAATATCTTGGCGATGAATTTGATGAGGCTGAAGAAGGGCAAGCTGACGAAAAGAAAGATGAGAAAGAGACAGATTATGAGCAGGCGAGGAAAGCTGCTATTCAGTCGATAGCTCTTGCGGTGGTTGAGAAGCTTGATCAAGTGGAGAGAGAGGCTGAGGTTGAACTTAATAAGCGCCAGGAAGAGCGTTCACCATTTCGTAAGCTTGTGGCAAAGATCGGTCGTCTGTTTACTAGCGGAGAGGATGAAGGCAAGATAACGATAGGCAGTTTACACAATAAAAGAAGTACTGTTTCTGGTGTTGCGTCTGGTTTGGCTGCTGGTGGAGCAACGGGGTTGGCAGGTTTCTCGATGCTAGGTATGCTGCCGGTAGCGGCTGGTGGTGCTTTGCTTAGTGCTGGTATCGGCGCTGCTGCCCGCGAGGCTACATTGGAAGCTCAAAGCGAGGACGACCGATCATTGACAGATGAGGAGAAGCAAGAATTCATTGAAAGTGCCGCGAATAACGGATGGACAGTTGGAGATAGAGATAAAGACGGCAACGAGACAAAGAGGCCACTGAAGTCATGGGAAATGATTGGAGCAATGGTTGGAAGCGGCTTGGAAATGAGCCAGATGGACTCAGAGATACGCCAAGAGGCCTCTAGAGATGCATCCAAAGGCGCAATGGCTAGGTATGCATTAGGCTTTGCGACTGGTGGAGCAATAGGATTTGCAGCTGGTCATTGGGCGCATGATAGATTCTTCTCTCCGGAAGGTACTCCTAGTGACTCTTCAGAACCTCCTAAACCACCCCTAGAAGACAAGACTGATGATTTAGGGATGACAAGTTCAAGACATAACATAGCAGAAAACCCTATGACGGGAACTCCTATGACAGAGGCTCCCACGATATCATCAGATACATCTTGGCCGTGGGATCATTTAGCGAATAATCCGTCGATTGGTTCTGAAAAAGCCACTTCTACTTTATATCAGGTTGGCGATTGGCTCAGAGGACAGGGCTTCTCGGTTGATTTTCCACAGGTTGGAAATGGTGAAATTGGTATGACAGTGGGTGGTAATGATAATCCTGAATATGTGAACGGTGCAATTGATTGGGCATTGGAAAATATGAATCTTTAATAAAAATAAAAAAGGAGAAATAAAAATGTTTGAAATTACTGACGAATTCCTGCAGCAAGCTGGATTTGACGCTTTGCCGGCAGAACAAATGGAGAGACTGCGTAAAATTGCTGCCGGTAGAATGGAGTCTGAGTTTAAAGAGAGGATTGCCGGAGCGATTAGTGAGAAGCAATCAGAAGAAATTGAGCGTTTGATTGACGGCGACGAAAGTTTAGCTTTGAGTGTAGCGACTCGCACAAACGCACAGTTTCGTGAAAGCAAAGAATTTTTGGCTATACAACAGTTGGGCAGGCAAAATAATACTACAGACGATAAAATAATTCAGCAATTCGCTCTCTTTTCTTGGTTCAAAGAAAAGAATATTAACGTCGAAAGGATAATTCGAGAGTCAGCTATAAAGGTGATGAATGATTTGGGATCTACACTTTCTCAAGTCAACGAGATGGCTGATAGCGACGGCCTGTAGTTTTATATTTTGGCGATTTACATGCAAAACTGCTATAATGATACCATATAAATTAGTACTAAAGAGGTAAGGTATTAAATGTTTCAACTAAACGAAGAATTCTTAAAAGAACTAGGGCTGGATCAGTTGCCAGAGGAGCAGCGCAAGCCGTTTTTACAGCACATTTACAGCGAACTGGAGATGCGTGTTGGCGAACGGCTGAGCCAGGGTATGAGTGACGCCCAGTTGGATGAGTTTGCGGATATCATTGATAAAAAACCAAATGCAGTCGATAATTTTTTAGCTAAATATGCGCCGAATTACCAGCAAGACAAGATGTTCCAGAGGCTGGTGCAGGCAACTAAAGCCGATCCAAACGATCCGCGCCTGAAGGATGAGTTTGCTGCCACGAAGTGGCTGGAAGTGAATCGTCCGGATTATCGCGATGTCGTGGCGGCGGTGATGGACGAACTGAAGAAGGAGATTGTTGCTCACCGCGATGCTATTTTAGGCGGCGCAGGCGCGCCTTCAGCGCCGCAGCAGACTCAACAAGGTCAAGGCGACTTTGATTTAGCTGCTTAGTTAGCCAGTAGACTTAGCCTTGATGGCCGCGGAGAAATGCCTCTGCGGTCATTTTTTTGCCGCTGGCTGGGGCGATAAGCTCGTCGATAATAAGCCAATTGCCGTCAGTGCACTGCACGTCAAGCGGTGAAAGCGAACTAGCACCAGCGTGTGCTTTGGTGATTATGAGTTCTGTGTCATTAATTTTAAGCCGGCTGCGCGGAAATCCTAGGTAAGCTCTAACCTGGGCATCGGCTTCAGCGGCAGTCATTGTTTGCGGGTTGATATAAGATAGCTCTTTGGTAAGCAGTTTGCAGTAGGTAGCGTCGGCGTCATTTTGTGCTTTGGGGGTTAGTGTTCCCGACATTATTTCTGGCAGAATGGTGATCAGCAAGTCGCTGCCGCTGTTAAATAACTCGTTATAAAGCTGCGGTTTCGTTTCTGTGCCGGATAATTTTTTATGGATTTGGGCGTATATTGGCCCGGCATCCATCTTAGCGTCCAGTTTCATGATGGATATGCCAGTCTCGTTGTCTCTATTGATGATGGCTGATTCTATCGGCGATGGTCCGCGATATTTCGGTAGTAGCGATGGGTGAACGTTGATAATTCCCGGAGAAAATAAGTCAATTATACTTTGGGGGATGATTTTTCCGTATGCTACCAGAATGCCAGCGATTGGCTGCAAATCTTTAATATAGCTGGCAATTTCGCTAACTTTTTGCGGCTGTAAGACAGGTATGTGGTGTTCTTTGGCAAATGTTTTAACGGGCGGTTCAACAAGTCTGTGTCCGCGGCCGCGCTTTGAATCCGGTTTGGTGATGACGCAGGTAATAGAAAACTTATTATCAACAAGCGCCCGCAGGACGTCTAAGCTATATTCTTCAGTCCCAAAGAACGCTATTTTCGGCAATTTCGCTGGCATAATCAAGCGGTTGCAGCTCGCCTTTCTCGTCGAGCGTGTAAAAAGCGTCGGTTTTATCTTTAATGTGGTCGATGAAGACCTTGCCGTTGCAATGGTCAATTTCGTGCTGAAGCACCCGCGCTAAAAATCCTTCGGCCTTGAAGCGCACTTCGTTGCCGTCCAAGTCCATTGCTTTTATGCGGACTTTGGTGTGGCGGGGAACTTTACCGTAAATATGCTGGACGCTGAGGCAGCCTTCGTAATCAGCAACGATTTCGCCTTCATACTTAACAACTTCGGGATTGATCAGGGTCATAAATTCGCGGGTTGATTTGTTGTCAAAATCACTACGAACGATGACTAGACGCTTAAGCGCGTCAATCTGAACTGCTGCCAGCGCTGCACTGATTTCGTGCGGCCGGGAATCTTCCCAATCAAGAGCTGCGGCTATCATGTCGTCAGAGAGTTTTATGATATCGTCGGTGATGACATGAATTCTGGTTGATTTTTTTCGCAGGTGCGGATTTGGCAGGGCTATAATATCGTCTTTCGTCATTCGTAATATTATATCAGAAATTACAGCAAACTGATAGGGTCGAGTTCATACTGCCAATGTGCCGGCGGTATGTATTTTATCAAATTGATTAGTTGGCGGCGCTGCGGACTTTTCACGATAATCTGCCAGCGGTATGTGTCGCGGACTCGTTCGTAAAAAGCTGGCGTTGGTCCCAGGATTTCTATATCTGGCGATTTGGTTTTTAATAACTGGGCGATTTTTTGAGAATTATTAACGGCGGATTTTTCAGTTTTATAGGTGCAGGTTAATTTTAATAAATAAACAAAAGGCGGAAAGTTGGTTTTTTTACGCTGGGCGATTGTGCGTTTGTAAAAGTCTGCGTAATTTTGGCGCAGGCCGTCAACTATGGACGGGTGCGACGGATGATAGGTTTGGACAATAACCTCGGTTGATTTATGAGATCTGCCGACGCGGCCGACGACTTGGGCCAGGAGTTGAAATGTGCGTTCGGCGGCGGCGTAGTCAGGCAGCAATAACCCGGCATCCGCCTGGACAACGCCGACGACGCCAAGGTTTGGTAAATCTAATCCTTTGGCGATGACTTGAGTGCCAATGATGATATCAATGTCGCCGTTTTTTAATTTGTCATATTGGGTATCAACTGTCTCTTCAGGGGTGGAATCGCCGTCAAAACGAACAATTCTTTTGTTCAAAAATAGCTTTTTCAACTCGGATTCAATACGCTTGGTGCCGATGCCTTTATGGATAATGTCGGCATTATGGCATTCTGGGCAGCTGGTGGGGACGCTGGTTGAGAAGCTGCAAATATGGCAGGATAACTGGTGCTTATCCGCGTGTAAGGTTAACGGCACGAAACAGCGCGGACAGCCAGCTTGCCAGCCGCAGCTTTCGCACAGTGTGACAGCAGCGGTGCCGCGGCGATTATGGAAGATGAGTGTTTGGCGGTTGTTTTTCAGCGCCAGCCGCAAGGATTGTAATAATGGATTTGATAAAAATTGATGTTCTGAAAAGTTTTGGCGTTTGGTCATATCGACGAGCGTGATGTTTGGTTTGACGGCGTCGGTGCGGGCGGGGGCGGTCATGGAGGCTATGGCGCTATTAGAATGTTTGGCAAGGTAATAATCGGCGACTGCTGGGGTGGCGCTGCCGAGAATTAGTTTGGCGTTATGCTGGCGAGCGAGAATGGAAGCGGCACGCAAGGCTGAGTAGCGCGGCGACTGTTCTTGCTTGAAGCTGGGCTCGTGGCATTCGTCAATGACGATAAGACCGAGTTGCTGAACGGGAGCAAACAATGCCGAACGCGGCCCGATAACGATTACCGGATCATTTGAGCTGATAATTTCTTTCCAGGCAGCGTGTCTTTGGGCTTCGGTTTGCTTTGAATGGGTTAGGATGATTTTTGGAAAGTGTTTAGAAAATTCCGATACCAGCTGCGAGGTTAACGCGATTTCCGGGACTAAAATAATGGATGATAATTCTTCTTTTAAGGCTTGCTTGGCGGCTTCAATATATACTAAGGTTTTCCCGGAACCAGTGATGCCGTGCAGTAGTATCGTGCCGCTGAGCATGGTTTCAATCGTTTGTAGAGCGGCCTGCTGGTCTTTGGTGAATACTTTTTTTATTCTATTTGACGGAGCGTTTGACGTGATTTTATCAGGGGTGAGGCGCCGGTTTTTTGTTAAACCGCTGGGTAAAATGGTTTGCCAGACAGTTGCCAGGTGCGTTGCGTAATAGCTGCTCATCCATAGTGCTGTTTGGACAAGCGGCAAGGGCAAAGGGCTTTTTTCAACGACCGAATCAATTGGTTTTACTGTAAAATCTGGCTGTCTAACTTCTTGTAAAACGACACCAGCCAAATGATTTTTTCCAACTTCAATAGTAACGATTGTTCCAGGCGGCAGTTTATCTTCCGAGGAATAGGTAAACGAATAATCATGCGCTCGGACAATTTTAATAGGCGAAACCAGATAAAAATACATATACCCATTATATAGCCAAAAAGATGCTAAAATAAGCATATGTATTTTGAGAGTCGTTCGCAAGCTGGCGCTGAGCTGGCAGACCAAGTGCTGGAAAAATATCGCTACGAAAACTGCGCAGTGGTGGCGCTTGGCGAGGGCGGCGTGCTGGTGGGCGAGCAAATTGCTGTCAAGCTGCACTGCGTGCTGATGATGCTTCTGAGCGAGGAAATAGATATTCCTGGCGAAGGATTGAGTTTCGGCGCGGTGTCGCAGTCAGGACAGTTTACTTATAACAGCCAGTTTTCTGACGGCGAAATTAACGAATATACCGGCGAATTTCACGGTTATTTGGAGGAAAAAAAGCGCGAGGCGCATCAGCGGATTAACCGATTGCTTGGCGACGGCGGTATTATTGATAAAAGACTATTAAAAGACCGGACGGTGATTTTAGCGAGCGATGGACTTGGCGACAATTTATCGCCGCTGGATGTGGCGCTGAGTTTTTTAAAGTCGGTTCGAATTGAGAAATTGGTGATTGCGGTGCCGTTTTGCGGTATAGCAGCAGTGGATAGGCTGCATATGACAGTTGATGAAATGCATATTTTGGACGTTAAGGAGAATTTTATGGGAACAAACCATTATTATGATGATAATACGCTGCCATCAAAGGAGGAGACGGTGAAGAAAATTAATCAAGTTATTCTAAATTGGCAATAAATAGGTTGCCGGGTGTTGTAAAATTGTGATACACTGAGTGGTAGCGAAAGGGAATAAGGGAGGAAATGCTTGACGTTTTTATTACATCTAGGGTGCGGCGTAAAATCGTAGTTGTGTACGCTAAGTATCCCGATTTTCATACGCACGTACGCGGATTGGCGAAGCTGATTAAGGAAGATCCCGGTAATATTCAGCGCGAGCTCAAGCGACTGGAAAAAGTTGGCTTCTTGAGGAGCGAGAAGCAGGGCAATTCGCGGGCATACTTTACGAACAAGCAATTCCCGATTTTCAAAGAATTACAGAGCATGGTGATTAAGTCGCAGCAGCATGCAGCACGGCCGAGGCACGGTTCGGCTGATAGAGATTGATGACATTATTTGAGCAGATTTTGACAGCGCGAGGCCTGACGACGCGGGCAGCGCGCCAGGCTTTTTTGCAGCCCGATTATACGGCGGTGAAGCATGACCCATTCTTACTGCCAGATATGAAGAAGGCGGTGGCGCGGCTGAAACAGGCGCGGGAACAGGGCGAAAAAATCGTCATTTATGGTGATTATGATATTGATGGGTTGAGCGCCACGGCGCTGCTACTGGATGCGTTTGGTAAGTTTGGCTTTGAGGACGTCGACGCTTTCATCCCAAATCGGTTTGTCGAGGGCTATGGCATGACTATGGGCGCGGTGGATAAGGTGCGCGATATGGGTGCAGATTTGATCGTGACGGTGGATACCGGTAGTCTGTGTCATGCGGAAATTGCATATGCCGCTAGCCTGGGGATTGATACGGTGGTGACAGATCATCACAACGTGGCCGAAACGCCGCCACCAAGCGTGGCAGCGGTGAATCCGAAATTTCCAGGACACAGCTATCCGTTTCGTGATTTGTGCGGTGCGGGCGTGGCGTTCAAGTTAGTGCAGGCACTGCAGACTGAACTGGATGGACTGCCTGATGGCTATGAAAAATGGCTGCTGGATTTGGTGGCATTGGGGACGGTGTGCGACATCGTGACGTTGGCTGATGAAAATCGGGCAAATGTGTACTGGGGTTTGGAGGTGTTGAAAAAACAACAACGCCCAGGATTGAAGGCGTTGATGGTAGTAGCGGGCATTGAACCAGAGCAGGTCAATGCTAGGCATTTGGGGTTTGGTTTGGGGCCGCGGATGAATGCGGCGGGTCGGCTGGAGACGGCGCAGCACGCACTAGATATGCTAACGGCGCACGACGGGCTGGCGGCACTGGAGGCGAGTGAGAAGCTAGAGGAATTAAATACTAAGCGACGTGGAATTCAGGACGCGATTTTTGAGGAAGCGTGCGTACAAGCCGAGGGGTTGGCTGATGACCCGGTGCTGGTGGTAAGTAGTGATGGTTGGAATCACGGCGTTATCGGCATTGTGGCGTCGAAATTGGTGGAAAAATATAAAAAGCCGGTGTTTATCATTGGCGAGCGCGGCGAGGAAGCGACGGGTTCGGCGCGCAGTTTTGGCGATTTTTCAGCGGCAGATGCCGTGCGGGCAGCGGACGATATTATCATCAAAGGCGGCGGGCATGGAGCGGCGGCAGGCGTGACGCTGGAGACTGAGAGAATTAACGATTTTCGTCAGCGCGTGAATGAGTTTTATGATTCGCTGCAACTCACAAACCAAGAGCGATATTTATTGCCACGAGCTGATGTAGAAATTGATGATTTTTCGGAAATTAATGAGGAATTGGTGGAGAATTTGGCGAAAATGGAGCCGTTTGGCAATGGCAACCCAGAGCCAGTATTAAAAATTACCACAGCGAGCGTGCTGAGCGCGCGGCGAATGGGCGCGGACGGGCAACACGTTAAATTAGCGCTGCGCGATAAAAATGGTAAAGTATTACAGATGCTGGCATTTAATGCGCCAGAGGAATTTTTCCATGAGCCAGGCGATGAGGTGGCGGCGTGGTTTCAGCCGACTATTAACGAATGGCAGGGAGCGCGGACGGTTGAAGGAAAGTTGCTGCATGTTGTTGCGGTCTATTGAAATTTAGTAGGTTGTCGGACTATCAATTAATCCGACTCAGTCTGATCAAATATCGATCATAATCTAGCTAATACGGGTGATAATATTTGGATAGTCATGTCTGCGCGTCTTACTCAAGACAGGACTAATGTGGTAAATCTTCTGTTGTTAATCGTCGGTCTGGTCGGTTTGAGGCAAGTTGCTCTAGTTGTTTACGTATGCGTCTAGGTTTAAAATTACCTTCTACGCCTCTAAGTAGACCAGTGATGTTAGCGTATGAAGCAACAAAATATGGATGATTTGTGGTGGCTTTTAGTCCAAGCTGGCTATCCGGATCAAGTTGCAACGTGCAAATTGTAGAATGTCCAACATCGCCTGAAGTATCAATTGGGGCAAGATCGGGCAAATGGAGAATATTAAGGCTGTTTGATCCATGCCCGCATGGCACCGAAGGGAGCTCGTCAGACTGGTTTGACATAGTAGGAACCCACAGTTGCGAATTTGGCATATTATAGTTATATGGGTGTGTTATTTCGCCATCCTGATTTATATATGTATACAGCCACAGTGCATATAACTCTGGTTTAGTATGAACAGCCTGCGTGTACTCCAGGAATGCGGAACGCATTCTCTTTTCCTTCATAGACCTTTCTTTCCACTTTCGCTCCTCCTGTTCCCGCATCTTCGCCTCAGCAGCTTGTTTTTCTGCAACTTGAGCGAGGTAGCGTTGTACTTTATAGCCGGGGGATAGTTTCGCCCATAAGCCATCATTATTATTGCCATCGCCTAAAGCGTGCTGTTCATTGGAATCCTCAAATCTCTCCATATTTTTATTATAGCACTAGTACATATTTTTGCAAGCCTGCATCTAGACAAGTAATGATTAGTTTGCAATGCGGACGGTTGAGGGGCGGTTGCTAAATATACAGTTGTTGTAAGAGAAATCGCTACCTAGATAGTCTACGCAATGAGAGCTTATGTAATTATTCTCTTTGTTTTATAACTTCTTCTGTGCCTTCATCTAAGCTGATGCCTGCTATTCCGGCTAATATATCTGATGTGTCTGAGTATGATCGTACCTGCTCTGGTCTGTTTGTTAAGGCTTGTAGCCTGTCGGATTCTGATGGGTGTATGCACAGTGTTAATAATGTTGTATGTTCAAGGTGTTGTTCTGGGGCAGCTTTAATTGTATTCAAGTCGGAAAAGTGCATGAAAAGTGCATGATAGTTAAGGCATCGGGATCATAGCTAATTGGAACAGTGGGATTTTGTATGTTTTCTCCAGGCACCCAGCCTATAGGCTGGGTATAATAATTTTTATCTCCAGGTTCATATTCTGATTGTGGAAAATTGTATTCTTCCTGGTGTGTAATTTTACCACCGTCAATTATATACCAATAAAGCCATAAAGCGTAAATATGAGGCTTTAAAGGAACTGCCCTAGTTATATCAAGAGACTCTACTCGTTCTTTTAGCCGTTTTTCTTTTGATTTTTCATCAGTCTGATGTGCAGCTCTGCATATCTCGTCCATAACCCTTCTGGCGCGTTTAACTCGTGCTAGCTCGTGTACTACTTCTTCGGTTTTTTCTCCGCCGGGTTTTCCTTTAGACCTTTTCTCAAATGACATACTGTTTATTCTATCATAAAATACGAATATAACAATGGACGAAGATCGGAGATAAAATGATTGTTTTTAGACAAGCTAAACAGTTTTTTGCGTATTAATAGTTGCAAAATAACCTCCTCATCTGTTATAATGGCGAAAGTATGGTTCAAGTTACACGTAGAGATCAGAAAGAGGCGAACGAAAATATTATTCGTCGTTTCAACCGTAGGGTTTTACAGAGCGGTGTTCTTGCGCGGGCAAAGTCGGTGATGCGGTTTGCGAAGCCTATTTCCAAGACTGAGCGCCGTAAGAAAGCGATTATTCGCCGCGAGCGCCGAGCTGAGAAAACAGCCAGAATGCGTTTGGGAGCGGCGCGTTAATGCCGGCGCTGAAAGCGCGTATTGCTGAGGAAATGAAAGCCGCTCTTCTAGGGCGGCATCGTTTTCGAGGCGATGTATTGCGTAATTTGAAAGCGGCAATTCTTAATGAGGAAGTAGCTTTGGGTAAGCGCGACGAAGGCTTAAGTGATACAGAAGTTGAGAAGGTAGTTGCCCGCGAAGTTAAAAAACGCAAGGAAAGCGCCGAGTTGTACCGGGCAAATGGCCGGGCAGAATTGGCTGAGCCAGAGGAGAAAGAGGCGGCAATTTTACAAGAATTTTTGCCTAAACAGCTGAGCGAGGACGAGATTCGGGCAATGGTCGAGGTAGCGGTTGCTGATTTGGATGCGACGATGCAGCAAATGGGCCAGGTGATTGGCGCAGTGAAGGCTAAAGCTGGCAATGCGGCTGATGGCGCACTGATCGCGAAAATTACCAAAGAAACGCTAGTAAAACAATAACAACACAGAAAGAGGAGCAAGGGATGATCTTATTATTTGGGCCGCCGGGGGCTGGTAAAAGTATGCAGGGGCAGATGCTGGCGGCGCGCCAGGGTTGGAAATGGTTATCGACCGGCGAGATGCTGCGCCGAAGTAATGATCCGGCGGTGATTGATATTTTGCGTTCAGGCGAATTGGCTAGTAATGAGTTAATTTATCAGGTGTTTGAGCAGGCGGTGCAGGATGCGCGCGATAAAAAATATTCAAACATTATCGTTGACGGTTTTCCGCGGACGAAGGAACAGGCGGCATGGCTGGATGATTACATGGCGCGGATGAATGAGAAAATTGATACGGTGATTTCACTGGAAGTACCAGAGGCAGAGATTATGCGGCGGCTAGAAAAGCGCGGCCGTTTGGAGGACACGCCAGAGGCAATTGCCCGGCGGATGACGATTTATCGACAAAAAATGTATCCGGTGTTGGGGATTTTTGCTGAGGCGGGTGTCAGGATTGTTCATCTGGATGGTGTCGGGACAGCTGGCGAGGTGCATGATCGGATTTATGAAGAGGCGGCTTACGCATGCCAACTTTAATTACTGGCGAAAAAACGCCGCAGCAGATGAAGGATATGCGCGAATGCGGGCGGATGTTGGCGACGATTTATGATGAATTGCGCCAGCGGGTAACGGCTGGCATGAGCGAGCTGGATGTTAATGAGTTTGTGGCCGAGCGCATCAAGGATTTTGGCGCTGAAGCGACGTATTTGACGGATGAGGTGAAATTCCCAGGGGTGATTTGCGTGTCGACTAATGAGCAATTAGTGCACTCGTTCCCGACAGAATATGTGTTTGAGAAGGGCGACGTGGTGAGTTTTGACCTGGTGATTGGCTACCATGGCATGAAAACGGATAGCGCGTTTACTATGGTGATTGACGAAGAGCCGCGCGGCGCTAAAAAACATTTGCTGCACGCGACGGAACAGAGTTTATATGCCGGAATTGATGCGATTTCTGGCGAGGGAACGCGCGTTGGCGATATTTCGGCGGGCGTGGAAGCGGTATTGAAGAAAGCCAAATTGGGTATCATTCGCGAGCTGGTTGGCCACGGCGTGGGGTTAGAAATGCACATGAGCCCAGAGATTCCAAATTATGGCCGCCGCGGTACCGGGCCAGTGCTGCACGCAGGTGACACGATTGCTATTGAGCCGATGGCTAGCCTCGGCAGTGAGAAAATTGTTACCGAGGACGACGGCTGGACGATTAGTCTGAAAGATGGCAGTTTGGGGGCGCATTTTGAACATACCGTGCTAATTACTGAAACTGGCGCGGAGATTTTGACGAGGCTATGATTTACTTGCAAAAGTATAGCCATAACCTGTATAATTAAGCCTGTATGCAAGAACAATCTCGATATGCTGTAGGAATTGATGTTGGTACGAAAAACGTACGCTGCGTCATTGGTTATATTGACGCGGATGGCGATGCGCCAAAAATTGTCGGCGTAGGAACGGCGCCAAATAGCGGTATGCGAAAAGGTACAGTAACTAATCTGGCGGGCCCGGCGGAAGCGATTGATATGGCTTTGGGGGCAGCAGAACGTATGAGCGGCCACCAGGTAAAGACGGCAGTGCTGAGCGTCAATGGATCGCATTTAACAAGTACTAAAGCCGACGGAATGATTACAGTTGGTACGACTGATAATGAAGTGACGCCTGAGGATATTGTGCGCCTGGAAGATATGGCAACGACTGGCAAAGTAGCGCAGAACCGGGAAATTCTGGAAATTGTAGCGCATTCTTATCGGCTGGACGGACAGGATAATATTAAAGACCCGATCGGCATGACTGGTACGAGGCTGGAAATTAAAGCAAATGTTGTGTCAGGGCTACTGCCGCATATTACTAATCTGCAAAAATTGGCGGAAATGGCTAAAGTTGAGGTTTCTTCGGTTGTTCCAGCAGTGCTAGCGAGCGCGCAAGCAGTACTAACAGAAAACCAGCGCGAGAATGGCGTGGCGGTATTGGATATCGGTGCGGCAACGACTGGCGTCGCGGTGTTTGAAGAGGGCGATTTGCAATATTTGTCGGTAATCCCTCTGGGCGGCCAAAACGTGACTAATGATTTGGCAATTGGACTAAGAACTGATCCGGAGATTGCCGAGTCGGTAAAATTGGCGCATGCGCGGTTTGGCGGCAAGAAATTAGGCAAAGTGGAAACTAAGCACGAGAAAAAAACATACTCGTTTGAGCAGAGCGAGATTGATGAAATTGTCGGCGCGAGGTATGAGGAGATCTTTGAGGCGGTAGCTAAGGAGTTGAAAAAAGCAGGTCGAGCCGGCAAGCTGCCGAGCGGTGCGGTTTTGACTGGCGGCGGTGCTAATACGAAAGGCTTGGTTGATTTCACTAAAGAACAACTGGGCGTGGCAGCTAGGCTGGGCAAGCCGTCTGAGTACGGCGGTGCTAGCAATGAAATAAAAGGACCGGAATTCTCGGCGGCAGCCGGACTGATGCTGATCGATGCGGCAAGCGGTGTATCGTACGCGAAATCACCTCAGAATGCTAAAAAAGCAGCGGAAAAAGCAGGCGGATTTTTAAGAGGTATTTTTGCTAAGTTTAAGTAAGTTTTGATATATCGGTTGAAAAAATGCTATACTGATGTAAGAATTAGAGAGAGGGAAATAGATGCCGCAAGTACAACCAAGTGAAGTTCAAACATTTGCCAGTATTAAAGTCGTTGGAATCGGCGGTGCTGGCGGTTCTGCTATAAACCGGATGAAAGATGCGGGATTAACTGGCGTGCAATTTATCGCCATGAATACTGATGCTCAGGCGCTGCACAATTCGAAAGCTGACGTTAAGATTCATCTGGGATATAATACGACGAACGGTTTGGGGGCTGGTGCTGATCCGACAGTTGGCGAGGCGGCAGCTAACGAATCGCGCGAGGAGATTAAGAAAGCGCTTGAGGGCGCGGATATGGTGTTCGTAACAATTGGCGCTGGCGGCGGCACTGGTTCTGGTGCTGGTCATGTGGTGGCAGAAGTGGCGCGCGAACTGGGGATTTTGGTAGTTGGCGTGGCGACGCGGCCGTTTAGTTTTGAGGGCGAGAAGCGGCGGATTAATGCTGATTGGGCGATTTCGCGGCTTGGGCGGCAGGTTGATACCTTGATTACTATTCCAAATGACCGTTTACTTCAGACAATTGATCGGCGGACGCCGCTACTGGAGACGTTTAAGATTGCTGATGATGTGCTGCGCCAAGGTGTGCAGGGGATATCAGAGTTGATAACTGAGCATGGCTTGATTAACCTTGACTTTGCTGACGTAAAAGCGATTATGAGCAAGGCTGGTTCAGCGTTGATGGGTATTGGACGGGCGAGCGGCGACGACCGGGCAGTTCAAGCAGCCCAGCAAGCTATCGAAAGCCCGCTAATTGAAGTATCGATTGACGGTGCAAAAGGCGTGCTGTTTAATGTCACCGGCGGCTACGATATGAGCATGGCGGAGATTCAGGAGGCGGCTGAGATTATTACCGGAGCGGTCAGTCCAAGCGCTAATATCATTTTTGGCGCAACGCTGAAGCCGGAGATGGAAGATGAGTTGGTAATCACGGTGATTGCCACAGGTTTTGATAGCGAATCGTTCCAGCAAGACGAGACAAGCTTAAGCGTGGATAATCCTGCGCCGCAGCCAGCAGTGCCTGAGGTTGACGAAAACGTGGTTAAAGATATCGATTTGGAACTTGACAGAGAAAAAGCCGCGGAGGAGTTTGCTGCTGATAATGAAGTTAGTATGTGGGACGCCATGCCGGATCCGGACAGTGTTCCAAACGAGGAAGATGATGATACGCCGGCATTTTTGCGGCGGCGTAAGAAGAATGAGGACTAAATATGGCGAGTTTTAATATCGGAGACAGCCGCGTGATCGAGTCGCGAGAGGTTTCTGATGGCGTGGCGATTCGCCGCCGCCGCGAGACGCCGGATGGACGGCGTTTCACTACGTATGAACGCGTGGAAAAGCCAAACCTCATTGTGATCAAGAAAAACGGTAGTCGTGAACTATTTGATCGAGTTAAGCTCGCGCATGCGGTGCGCCAGTCGGTCGGTAAATTCCTTAAATCTGACGAGGAAGTCGAGTCGATTATCACGGCGGTTGAAGATAAACTGTATGCGCTGGGCGCCTCAGAAGTGCCGTCGCGGCAGATCGGCGAGTTCGTGCTGGATGAATTAGCGAAGCGTAACGAGGTGGCGTACGTACGTTTTGCCAGCGTGTTTCAGAAGTTTGAAACGCTGGATGATTTCGTCAAAATATTGGAACAGCGCCGCCAGAAAGGGCAGGAATCATGCGAGTAGTTGTCGTGTATAGGACAGAAAGCGATTATGCGCGTAAAGTTATGGATTTTTTACATGACTTTAATCGGCAGACGGGGCACACGATTGAGGAAATTGACCCAGATTCGGCTGAGGGCAGTGATTTTTGCCGGACGTACGATATCGTTGAGTACCCAACGATTATCGCGCTGAGTGCTGATAGCCAGATGCAAAATATGTGGCGCGGGCTGCCGCTGCCGACGATTAGCGAGGTAAGTTTTTATGTTTGAAAAGTTGCGCAAGCGGCTGCCAGGTAAAGAAGCAAAGCGCCGGCAATTGGCAGCGCTATTGATGCTGGTTGGCAGTGGCTTGGGACTGTTGGCTTCTTTTGTGTTGTCGATTGAATCGCTGACGCTCGCTAAAAACTCGCATGCCGTGCTGAACTGCGACTTGAACGCGGCGATGAGTTGTTCGGCGGTGGCGAACCATTGGTCGGCGGCACTACTGGGCTTTCCTAGTAGTTTTATCGGTATGATGACGCTGCCAGTGATGGTGACGATTGCTGTGGCGCTGCTGGCGGGAGCGAAGTTTCCGAAATGGTTTATGTGGGGCGCGCAGCTTGGCGCAGTGGCTGGTCTGCTGTTTGCCGGTTGGATGTTCTATATGAGTTATGTTGAGATTGGTGCGTTGTGTCCGTGGTGTTTGACGCTGGACGCAGGTATGTTGCTGATTTTTTATGGACTAACCAGGCACAATGTTTTGAACAAAATTATTGAACACCGCGGGTTGCGACGGTTTGTCGATCAGGGTTACGATACGCTAGTATTGGCATCGGTGGCGGCGCTGATAATTATGGCGATTTTAGCGAAGTTTGGCAGTCAAATTATCTAGTTCAAGTCATTGAGCCTGTATATTGCTTATGCTAAAATAGTAACATAAACTGCTTTAGCTTTATTGGCGAGCGAGGTTATGTAAAAGTGGAGAGTGATAGCGAGCAATTTGGGTTGAGAATACGACACAAACGGACGGTTTTGGTGTATGTCGCGGTCTGTCTGTTAGTGCTGGGTATTGGTGTTATTGTGGCGGTGCAATGGTTAACTCGCCCGACTGAGGCGCTAATGCCGACAGCGTCATCGTCGCAAGTAAAGGTTGATCAGGCTAATTATCGCCTGTATCAATCGTCGAGTAGTGCTACTCCTGGTGCGCAGTTGGCGGCTGATAATACGGCAGCGACACTGCCGCAGGCTGGTGCTAGTTTTCGAGTGCGAGTGGGGGTGGAGAATAAGGAGAGGTTTATGTCTGCCAATCAGATATCAGCTGGCGGACTTCATACCTGCGCCATAGCTCCTGATAATAATGTATATTGTTGGGGTAACGGTTATCTTGGTATTCTTGGCAACAACTCAACCGCTGATTCTAAAGTTCCCGTCGCCGTCAGCACTACTGGCGTACTGGCCGGAAAAACCATCAAGCAGA